>MGWH01000003.1:0-190934 GCA_001800905.1 Flavobacteria bacterium GWA2_35_26
AATTTGGTATTGCAGTTGAAACCGCGTTAGGGATAGCAGCGAAAAGCCCACAGCGAAGCGAGGACTTGAAGCATATAGCCCGGCCTGGTTGGCGAGGTCACGAAGCAAACCAGGTAACGCTAAGGAAATTAGTCGTAGCGGATGGCTTTGATGGGGGAAATTTTAGTAATAATGTAAGAAGGAATCAACAATACTAAAAAACAAACCGCTATGGTAAGCAGGTTCAATGCGACAATATATCCCAAATCAAAATAGACTGGAGCTTGGTTTACGTAGTAATTTTCGGGATTGAGTTGGATGATTCCGAAGTATTTTTGAATAAGTAAAATTCCTATACCGATACCATTGCCCCAAAGGAGTCCGCGGAGAATTAAATACAACGCATTGTACAGAAACATTTTTCGGACAGACCAATTGTTAGCTCCTAGTGCTTTTAGAATTCCGATCATTTGGGTTCGTTCTAATATTAGTACCAATAAAGCCACCACCATATTAATGGTAGCCACCAATATCATCACACCGAGAATAACCAAAATATTGAAATCGAACAATTGCAACCAGTCAAAGATGTAACTGTATTTTTCGATTATGGTTTTGGAATCTAGATTGGACGGGGTTTGCTGATATACTTCTTCTCCAACAGATAGAATCTGATCGAAATCGTCTACAAAAATTTCAAAGGCTCCGATTTGATTGGGTGTCCATTTATTAATGCGTTGGATATGGCGAATATCTCCTAGTATATAGGTAGCGTCAAATTCTTGAAAGCCGGAATTAAAAATTCCAGTTATTTTAAAATGGCGAATATTGGGCAATTGATTTTGATTTTCTTTGATAAAAAAAGTGTTGAACGCATCGCCCACTTTTAGTTGTAATCTATCAGCTAAAAATTGCGATATCACCACCTCTGAATTGAGTTGACTTGACAAATTAGGCAAACGACCCGCAACCAAATATTCTTTGATATTACTCCATTGATAATCTGACCCTACTCCTTTGAAGACAATACCTTCAAAAGCTTTTTCTGTCCTGATAATTCCTGCTTTAGTAGCGATGGCTTGGATATGGCTCACTCCAGCAACCGAATTGAACTTAGGATAAAACTCTTGATTCTTGGCAATGGGAGTTAGTGTTGCCTCCGATTGGTTATTATCGTAATTAGAAATAATAATATGTCCGTTAAAAGCGGATACTTTCTCTCTGATTTTTTGTTGTAAACCAATTCCAGTGGCTACCGAAACAATCATCATTACCATACCAATAGCAATTGCAGCAATTGCAATTTTTATTATTGGAGCAGATATACTACTTTTATGATCTTTAGCAGTAATCAATCTTTTGGCGATGAAATATTCTAAATTCAAGTGGATTCGGTATTTACTTGAGCCAAAAATACAGCTAAAACACGAATTACACTAATTGACTTTAACTTTATTTATTTGACAATGTTCAACACTTTTAAAAAATCAATTCCTTTTTTAGGCTTACTTTTTTTGATCGCTTCCTGTTCTATAAATAAAACTATTCCTGCTAAAAACTGGAACCAAAAGTCAACCCTTTCTGAAAATCAAAACTCGATTCGACCGTATCAATCAATCAATTTTAAAACAGGTGCCGATAACTATGAAAACTATCTTCCTCTTTTAAAGGATAAAAAAGTAGGAGTCGTAAGCAACCAAACTGGGGTTTTATCCAACAACACGCATTTGGTTGATTTTTTAGTTTCCAATGCGATCCAAGTTCAAAAAATATTTGCACCTGAACATGGATTCCGTGGCACAGCCGATGCTGGTGAACTGATCATAGATGGAAAAGATACTAAAACCGGCTTGTCAATTATCTCTTTGTATGGTGCCAACAAAAAACCAAAACCAGAACAATTAGAGGGTATTGACATTTTGGTTTTCGATATTCAAGATGTGGGTGCGCGTTTTTATACTTACATCTCTAGCCTTCATTACATTATGGAAGCCTGTGCCGAGAACAACATTCCGCTACTAGTTTTGGATCGGCCCAATCCAAATGGGTACATGATTGACGGACCTGTTTTGGAAAAAGAATTCAGCAGTTTTGTGGGAATGCATCCTGTACCGGTACTTTACGGAATGACCATTGGCGAATATGCCCAAATGATTAATGGAGAAAAATGGCTTAAAGATGAAGTACAATGTAATTTGCAAGTAATTCCTTGTGTTGATTATGATCGAAATGCTTCGTATCATATAACCGAAAGACCTTCGCCCAATCTTCCTAATGACCAAGCCATTAATTTGTTTGCGAGTTTGTGTTTTTTCGAAGGAACCAACGTCAGTGTGGGAAGAGGTACCGACAAACAATTTCAGATTTATGGTTCGCCCTATTTACCGCAATCTGGAATTAGTTTTATTCCAAAACCAAATTTTGGTGCCAAAGAACCCATGCACAAAGACGTTACTTGTTTTGGGGAAGATTTAACAACAATAGAACCGGTAAGCCAAATTGAATTGAAATGGCTCATTAGAGCATACAACACTACAGCTGATAAAACTAGTTTCTTTAATCCGTTTTTTACGAAATTGGCAGGGACACAAACCTTGCAACTCCAAATTCAAGAAGGCATTTCTGAACGAAAAATCAAAAAAAGTTGGAAACCCGGTCTAGACCAGTTTAAAGAAATTCGAAAAAAATATTTGCTTTACTAAAGCGGTAGTTTCTTTTTCATTTCTTCTACAATATTGTAGGCAGCAGGACAAATGGGAATATTCTTTAAAGTCAAATCAGAAATTTGCTGGAACTTTTTTCGGTCGGTATGAGGAAATTCGCGACAGGCTTTTGGTCGCACCTCATAAATAAAACAAGTATTGTCCTGATCTAAAAACGCACAAGGTACTGATTGCAATACATAATCCTTATCCTCGTCAATACGAAGGTATTGCTCAATAAACTGTTGTGGTTTTTGTCGTAAGTGTTTAGCAATTCGCTCAATATCAGCCGAAGTAAACAAAGGCCCCGTAGTTTTACAACAATTAGCGCAGCTCAAACAATCCGTTTTTTTGAATTCGGCATCATGCAATTCTTGCATTACATAATCTAAATTCTTGGGCGCCTTCTTTTTCAACTTATCAAAATACTTTTTATTTTCGATATGCTTATCTTTGGCAAGTTTTCCGAGTTCAGCTAAATTTGGTTTTAACATACTACTAAATTTCTACTGCAAAGTTAAACAAGTTGAAACTATAAACTAATTAAAGAGGAAAGATTGCTTCGTTCCTCGCAAATACAATATGAAAGACCTTTTCGGAAAAGCCATACTCGATTACCAAACCAATTCTTCACCAGAAAACATCATCACTTCAACCTCGATTTCGGATGAAGATGAAATGGAAGTAGCGTATTTATTTCGAAGCTTTGACGAAATGCCAACTCTAGAACAAAAAGCGTTACAATTAGCCAAAGGCCGAACCTTAGAGGTAGGTTGCGGCGCAGGAAGTCACGGATTGTATTTGCAAAGCGAACGAAATATCGATGTTTATTCGATTGATATTTCTAAAAATGCGATTGAGGCTTGTACTCTTCGCGGATTGAAAAACACCCAAGTTATAGATGTATTGAACATCGAAAACGAGAAATACGACACTATTCTATTGTTGATGAACGGTACCGGAATTTTTGAAACTCTAGATAGAACAACCGTTTATCTTCAAAAACTAAAAAGCTTACTCCAACCGAGTGGACAAATTTTAATTGATTCGTCCGACATTATTTATATTTTTGACGAAGACGAAGATGGGGGGAAATGGATTCCGAGCGACAATTATTATGGCGAACTCACTTTTACTCTTCAATATAAAAACGAAACAGAAATTCCTTTTCCGTGGCTATATTTGGATTTCAACACACTACAAAATGCCGCTATAGCGAATGGTTTACAATGCCAACTCGTTTTGGAAGGCGATCATTTTGATTATTTAGCACAACTTACTCTTTTATAACATTACTAATAATGGAAGATACATTACGTTATCCAATCGGAAAATTTAAAGCGCCTGAAGCCTACACTTCAGACTATTTAGCGGAACGCATTCAAGAAATAGCACAATTCCCAGAACAGTTAAAAAACGAAGTAATTCACTTAACCGATGAACAATTGGACACGCCATACAGAGACGGCGGATGGACTATTCGACAAGTGGTACACCATTGTGCCGATAGCCATATGAACTGTTTTATCCGAATTAAATGGGCTTTAACCGAAGAGAGTCCCATCATTAAATTTTATTACGAAGACCGTTGGGGCGACATGGCCGATAATGCAACTATGCAAGTTGCACCAAGTCTAGCTTTTTTAGAAGGTTTGCATTTTCGATTGGCGTATCTAATGAAAAGCTTATCGGCAACCGATTTAGAAAAATCATTTATCCATCCCGAACATAATGCGTCGTTCCAAATTAAAGAAATTATAGGCACTTATGCCTGGCATGGATTGCACCATTTGGCACATATTACCGAATTGAAAAAAAGAAAAGGGTGGTAATAAAAAACTCCAAACAATTGTTTGGAGTTTTTTATTATTAAGGGATATTCAAATATTTATGGGTTTGTAACGAAACGCGCCATTTGGGATTGTTCATTACATAATCCACAATCAAAGGGGTCATTTCTTCTCTTTTACTCCATTCAGGCTGCAAAAAAAGAATGGCATTTTTGTTTACTTTTTCTGCTTGTTCTTCAGCAAAAATAAAATCGTGTTTGTTGTAAATAATCACTTTCAACTCATCGGCATTGTCATAAACCGTTTGCGTAGGTAATTTGTATTTTTTTGGCGAAAGACAAATCCAATCCCAAGTTCCAGAAAGCGGATAAGCACCTGAAGTTTCAATATGGACTTTTACCTTATTGTCTTTTAGTTTTTGAGTCAACAAGGTCATGTCCCAAGTGAGTGGCTCTCCACCAGTCACTACAACTGTATCAGCATACTTAGTGGCATTGGCAACAATTAAATCGATACTAGTAGGTGGATGCAACTCGGCATTCCAACTTTCTTTCACATCGCACCAATGACAACCCACATCACAACCACCGATACGAATAAAATAAGCTGCCGTTCCAGTATGAGAACCTTCGCCTTGGATGGTATAAAATTCTTCCATCAAGGGCAACATAGCTCCTTTATTTACTTCTAATTGTATTTCTTTTGATAACATCTAATTCTATTGAAGCGGCAAAGATAGTCAATTACAAAATTCATTTCCTATCTTCATTTGGTGAAAATAGACATAAAAAAAACCGACAACTAATTGTCGGTTTTTTTAATAATAGAATGAGTATAATTATTTCAATTGTTTGATTGAACTCAATGCGTAAGCATTAGTTGGATCAATCACTAAAGTTTTATTGAAATACTCCACTGCTTTCACTTTATCTGTATTAGCATAAGTTGCTCCAATAGTGTTGTAACTTTCAGCAATTTTTTTAATTACAGCTGGTTTTGCAGTTTCTTCAGCTCCTTTAGCAGTTACAGCCGCTACGTATGCTTCGTAA
This sequence comes from Flavobacteria bacterium GWA2_35_26, assembly GCA_001800905.1. Taxonomy (GTDB): domain Bacteria; phylum Bacteroidota; class Bacteroidia; order Flavobacteriales; family Flavobacteriaceae; genus Flavobacterium. The sequence goes on from MGWH01000003.1 coordinate 5,521, forward strand.
AATTTAATGGTATTCTCATCGTTTTCCATCAAACTGTTTGTTCTTGCCTTGAATATATAGGCTTCGTAATAACTTGGCGAAGCTACCAATACTTTATCAAAAGCAGCATCTGCTTTTTGAAGACCAGCAATCTCAGGTTTTACATCTTTTTTATTATTAGCATAATACAAAGACAAACCAAGATACAAGTTGTCATCTAAGTAACTTTTTGATTCTGCATTAGCCGCACCCAATTCAAAAATAGCAGCAGCTTCTTTGTATAATTTTTGACCGAACATTTTTTTACCTACTTCGTTCAAATCCTCTACAGCTAAAGGTTCCATTACAATCGATTTTTGAATAGAAGCTAAACCAGCTTCGAAAGCTACTGGATCAATTGAAAGACCATCAGCACTAGTTCCTTTTTTAATTTTAGATAAACCTAAAACTTGAAAGTCTTTAGCGATAATTTTACTAGCTGGATTAGAAGTAAACGTTTCCAAAGATTGGATTGCTTTATCTACATTCCCATTTTCAAAAGCTGCATATCCTAAATAACGGAAAATTCTTGGATTTACTTTATCTAATTCAATCATTTTATTCGCTTCTTCTTCTAAAGCTTTGTATTCTTTAGCTAAGATTAAAAAGTCAGCACGACGCATTCTTGAGTGGATAGAATAATCCGTCAAGTCCATGTACTTTTGGTAATAATCAATCGCAATTTTAAAATTTTCAGCCGCTTTAGACGGTTTGTTACGAGCAATTTTATAATAGGTTTCAGCTAATTCTCTATAAACGGGTCCGTAATTTGCATTAATAGCAATCACTTCATTGTAGGCTTTTGAAGCTTCGTCATACGATTTAGCACCTTTTAACAAAACCCCTAATTGCATTTTTGCTCTCAACAATGTATTGTCAGCTGAGAAGGCATCACGATACGCTTTGTATGCATCATTTTGATTACTTAAACCATAATATGCATCCCCTAAAGCCAATTGCACTTGAGCATCCATTGGGTTGTTAACTATAGCACGCTTTAATACAGCAACCGCAGCTTTGTAATTTGGTTTTTCAGCGTTCATATACGCTCTAGCTACATACACATACTCTTCAAAATCTTTTTTGCGCATGTCTTTTGTTGCCAAAATAAACTTTGCATTAGCCGCTATCGTATCATTTCGGTCCAAATCCATTTGGCCTAAACCAATATTATTGAAACGAGCAGACTCAGTTGCAACTAATCCTTTACCAAAAGAAATCGCAGCAGAATCTTTGATACTTTGATTTAAATAAACATTTCCTAAAAGGAAAGAGGCCATTCCATTTGAAGGCTTAGCTTGTAGTATTGATTTTAATATCGTTTTAGCTTCTTCATACTTTTCAGCATCAATTGCCTTTTTTGCTTGATTAATATCTTGAGCATGTCCTACTGAAACAGTAGCCAAAAGAAGTAGTCCGAAAATTTTAAATGTTTTCATTTTTAGTTATATAGTTAATTTATTTTTTATCATTACTGATTTGATTTCTAATGCTTAGTTTACGTGGAGGCACTTTATAAGGCAACAAACCTGATTTCAAAATGATTCTCTGACCTATGTCCCCTGCCACAAATGAAGCAAACCCCATTCCTAATCCAGAAAAACCTTGGCAATTAACAATATATAATTCACGTGCTAAAGGATATTTGCCCTCAGCTATATTGTTTTGATCAGGTGCGTAAAAATCATTTAGATTTTTTCCTTTTACACTTAAGACAGTAACTTTATCCACATAGGGTTGCATTTCAGGCCTTGGCTGTGTCAACCAGTTTAAACCAACAACACCAATCATCCCCTCATTTTGCGATACAAATTTAATAACTTCATTGTTAGTTCCAAAAGAAAAAACTCCTTTTTGAGGAATTGAAGTTAAACCCGCTAACGTATTCATGTAGCGCACAGTACTCGAGTTCGGATTATCAAATACCAACCCTTTTATTTTCGGCGATAATTTACCATTCATAAAATCAATTACGTCCTTAATATCTACTAAAGTGTCATTAGAATTTTTATTCGTAATCAGAGCGACAGCATCAATTGCAATCGGAGTTATTTTTGGAATTATTTTTCTATTCGCAAAAATTTTCATTTCATCCGCATTCAATTTTCTTGACAGCACTGCTATACTTGAAGTATCTTTCACCAAAGATTGAATGACTTCGGTTTCGGATTGCGCATTCATTTTGATAGTAGCTTCGTACCTGCTCTCAAAAATTTGAACTTGATCTTCCATCACAGGCATTAAGGTAGCGTCTACTAGTAAAGTAGCATTTCCTTTCAAAATTGTTTCTTGAGTAGCATCAGCTGATTTATTACAGGAAATAGCTAAAAATAATACACAAAAAGCAATGATTAGTTTAAACGTAGAATTCATAATTTAATTTTTACTATCATTAATAATTCTTGTAAAACGTATGATTGAATAGACAATTAAAAGAACGCCAAAAGCCACTCTATAATTGTATTGCATTGGAAATGGAAAGGGTTTCATGAAAATAAACAAGATACCTAAAGTAAGGTAAGACATTAAAAACAAAATCCCCATAACGAGAAGAAATCGCTCTTTGAGCGATTTCTTCTGAAAACTATTAACAAAGTTTTGTATCATTACTCTGCAGATTGAATAGTAATAGGAAGAGAATAAAGTACTCTAACTTTTTTACCATTTTGCTCTCCAGGAGTCCATTTTGGACATTTGTTCAAAACGCGGATAGCTTCTTTTCCAGTTCCGTATCCAATATCTCTAATTACTTTGATGTCAGTTAAAGAACCATCTTTTTCAACTACGAAGGTAACATACACTTTACCTTTCAAACCATCTTCCTCTGGAGTTTGGTAATTGTTTCCAACAAACTTGTAGAATTTTTCCATTCCACCTGGAAAATCAGGTTTTACTTCGATACCAGCGGTGTTATAAATACTGTTATCTTCTTCTACTACAGCTGCAGGTCCATTCCCAACAGGTTCAACAGTCAATTCGGCATCAGGATCACCTTTGATGGTTTCGTTACCTAACTTCTTGTCTTTAATTTCAGTAATTTTTGGTGGTTCCTCTGTCACCTCTTCTGCTTTAGCCACAACTGGCTTAACAAATTTCACTTGATCCACTTTTGGTGGAGGTGGTGGAGGTGGTGGAAGGTCTTTTTTAGGCTCTTCCTTTTTTGGAGGTAACTTCATGGTTACGATTTTAGTATCTAAACTATCATCATCACCTGAAGAATCTGGCAACAAACTCATAATAAGAGGTGCAGCTACAAGTACAGAGAATAAAACTGCACCAATAATTAACGCTCTAACTGTGGTTTTTGTATTTGATTTTCTAAGTTCATAAGCACCATATGTCTTATTTTTCCCTTCGAAAACAATATCAAGCCATTGATTTGTGAATATATCTAATTTCATATTTCTTAATTATTAGGTTATTGAGTAAATCCTATTATTATTTACCTTCTAACAATTTTTTTTCTTCAGGAGTATAGTCATTAACAATTGCGTAAGTTGGTACATCCACAATTGCCATTTCATCTAATATATCTACCAAGTTACGATAATTCGATTTTTTACTTGGTTTGATAATTACAATCATACCTTTATCCTTATTTCCAGTGTACTCAAGTACCAGCTTTTTACGAGCTAATAACTCTTCGCGGATTCCGCCTTTTCCATAAGAAAAATCTTTTGGCGCACCACCTTTAACTGGAGTTGCAAGAAGACCTACATAACGAACTAATTTGTCGTTGTCCCCTAAAAGAATGGTCATCGTACGATTTTCATCAACTTTAACTTGGTTTTTAGGATCTGGTTTGTCTTCTTTATCTGGCAATCCCAAACTCATCGATTGGGGCTTAGACAAGGTTGTGGTTAACATAAAGAATGTGATCAATAAGAACGCTAAATCTACCATGGCTGTTAAATCAACCTTAGAGCCAGATTTTTTACTTCTTACCTTACCATCGCCTTTTTTACCACCACCGTCGCCGGTATTTAATTCAGCCATTTTAGTATCTTTTTATATTATTTATCTTTTGCTCTTAAACCAGTAACTAAATTAAAGCTATTGATTTTTTGGTCTTGTAAAATATCCATTACTTTTTTAATAGCTGGATATTCTTCTCTAGCATCTCCTTTAATTGCAATTTGCAATTCTTTATCTTGAAGTTCAATGTTTGCAATACGTGCATTTTGAATCCATTGAGACAACTGATTGTCTAAAGAATCTTTAGGAATTCCAGGTTGTAAATCAGCTTTACTTCTGTCTGAGCTTTTCATCGCAATTAATTGCTTAAGGCTTGTAATTGGCACTCCAATTCCTTCCATTAAAGCAAATTTTGCTGATTCTTCTTCAGTAAAAGCAACTTCATACTTTTGACCCATTAATTCTAAAGTTCTTTTTCTAACTTCTCTACCTTTTAAGTCAAAGAAAACTTTTCCTTTTCCTACAGTAATAGTAGCTAAATCAGTGTCTGGCAATTTGGTTTGTACCGTTGATGCTGGGGTATCTACTGGTAACGGTTCTGGAATTTTGGCTGTAGCAGTCAAAATAAAGAAAGTTAGCAATAGAAAGGCAACATCACACATAGCCGTCATATCAATAGACGCAGCTTTTTTGGACGCTTTTACAGCCATAACTTTATATTTTATAATTTAAATAAGTGCGTTTCTAATACTAGAAAACTTATTTAATTAATTATTAATTATTTTTTTGTACTTCTGAAGTGTCTGTAAGTATTTACAATTGTATTACCAGCCTCATCAATAGAATAAGTCAAAGTATCAATTTTAGAAGTAAACAAGTTATAAGTAACAATTGCTAATGCAGAAGTAGAGATACCTGTTGCAGTGTTAATCAATGCTTCAGAAATACCATTTGCAAGTGCAGCTTGATCTGGAGTTCCAGCAGAAGCTAACGCACCAAACGCTTTAATCATCCCTGTTACAGTTCCTAACAAACCTGCTAATGTACCTAAAGATACTAAAGTAGAGATAATAGTCATGTGTTTCTCTAACATTGGCATTTCTAATGAAGTAGCTTCTTCGATTTCTTTGTGAATAGTTTCAGCAGCAGCTTCGCTATCTAATCCTTCCGCTTTAACGTCTTGGTATTTCAATAATGCAGATTTGATTGCATTTGCAACAGAACCTTGTTGTTTGTCACATGAAGCAATAGCAGCATCAATGTCTCCTTTAGTAATACTTGCTTGAACAGTTTTCATGAAAACATCTAAATTTCCTTTTCCAGCTGCTTTTGAAATAACTGCAAAACGCTCAAAAGAGAAAACAATTACCATCAATAAACATCCTAACAAAATTGGAACGATAGGACCTCCTTTATATACCATTGCTAAATAGTTTCCTGGAAGTGGGTGACCTGTGTTTACTCCTCCTTCGAAGTTCGCTCCATTACCCATGATAAAATTCCAAATAATCCATCCTACAAAAATACATGCTGCGATGATAATTCCTGAAATTGCTCCTCCACCTTTTGGTCCATTTTCTTTTTTAACGTTTGCCATTTTTTTTAATTTTAATAGTTTTAAATAATTTAATTTTTAGTGTTTAAATAAACTTGTAGTGGAGCAAATTTATATTTTTAGTTTAAATAAAAAAACTTTTTTTAATTTAATTAGTGTTAATTTTAGTCGAAGCAATTGATTTTTTTTTTGAATTTATTTTTTTTAATAAAAAATACATAACGAAATCGATTGTTTGATACTAATAACACATTTACAATCCTTATATTTAACTAATTTATCAATTTAACTTCATTAAAATTTTGAATATAAAATTTTTATTAATTTAAAAAAAACGTTGTAGTTGGTGTATATTTCCTCCAAATAGTACTTAACTACACTGCAAAAAACGAATTGACTACAACTAATAATTACAGAATAAAAACTAGACTAGTAATTGAAACCTATTTTTCTAATAGAATTAATAAGTTTGTAATGCAAACATGGATTATATTCAATACAGCTTTTAATTATTGGAGATAAATACAACATTATGAAGAAATATACCTTACAAAATAAACCATTCGTTGTCCCTACAACTGACGGAAAATTAATTGAAGAGCATCACGGCCTTGCGAGTACTAACAATCCAAATGTGTCCATCGCACACATGATAGCACCTCCTGGATGGAGCGAACCTTTTCAAACACCCGAATTCGAAGAGTATACCTATATAATAAGTGGTAAAAAACAATTTATTGTAGAAAACGAAACCATAATATTAGAAGCAGGGCAATCTATTAAAATAGAAAAAAATACCAGAGTTCAATATTCCAACCCATTTGAAATAGCTTGTGAATACATTGCTATTTGTACGCCGGCATTTGATTTTAACAAAGTACACCGAGAAGAAGAATAGTTTATTTATCTTGAAGTAATTCCAAGATTTTATGTTCCACTTCAACTGAATCCCAAATAGATTCAATTTGGTCCATTTTCAAAATCTCTTCCATAATAGCATTTTGGGCATCGCCAATGGCTAATGCTTCGGCATAAGGTCGATCGCTAAATGTTACTCTACTATACAACGGAATCCATAAGTCGGGATATTTGTCGGAGAATACCTTTTCGATTTTCTTTTGCAATAAGAATTTCTCATCGGCTGTTTTGGAGCTCATCTCCATAAAATTGCGATAAGACAATTCAGCAATAGCGTCTGCATTTGGTTTTCTTGATTTTTGGTATTCTGAAAGAATTGTTTTCCAATCGTCTCCATACAATTGTATCATTTCGTTCAAAACAGTAATATCTTCAAAACCGGCATTCATGCCTTGTCCATAAAATGGAACAATTGCATGACACGCATCACCAATTAAAGCGATTTTATCTTCGTATGCCCATGGAAAGCATTTCATGGTTACCAATGTACTGGTTGGGTTTTTGAAAAAGTCTTCGGCTAACATTGGAATTACTTCTATCGAATCTGGGAAATTTTTAGCAAAAAAATCTTCAACTTGTTTGATATCTTTCAATGCTGCCAACGAATTTTCACCTTCAAAAGGCATGAATAAAGTACAGGTAAAACTTCCATCTAAATTAGGTAAGGCAATTAACATGTACTCGCCACGTGGCCAAATATGGAATGAGTTGGGATCTAATTTATGCGTTCCGTCTGGATTCGCAGGAATATTTAATTCTTTGTAACCAATTTTTAAAAATTCCTGCGAATAGTCGAACATGCTTTGGCGTTGCATGCGGTGGCGAATTCGAGAAAATGCGCCATCGGCACCAAATACCATATCGTATTTTTTCTCTTCCCAAGCACCACGCTCCGATTCTCCAATATGCAAAGTAGCATCGGCAAGCTTCACATCCCAGATTTTTTGTTCAAAAAAGAATTCGGCTCCAGCGGCTTCCGCCAAATCAATCATTTTACGATTCAAAAGGCCTCGTGAAATTGAATAGATCGCTTCTCCTTCTTGACCGTAAGCTTGAAAATTCAATTTGTCAACCAAATGAATCGCTCGTTTGTCCATAGGAATGGCAATTTGACGAACAGCATCTCCCACTCCTACTCCATCTAGCGCTTTCCAACCGCGATTAGACATGGCTAAATTAATGGAGCGGCCCGAAAATTCAATTTGTCGAATATCCGGACTTCGATCATAAATATGAACGGTATGACCTGCTTTGCGCAAATAGATTGCCAATAATGATCCAACTAATCCAGAACCAACTATTGCAATTTTTTGAGGAGTCTGCATGACTAATTTTAAAAGTTGGGCAAAAATAATTATAAAAACGTACTAACCCTTACTTCTAGTTACTTTTTATTGGGAATAAAAACCAATTTTGTTGAAGTGGTAACTATTTCGGCTTTGTTCAATTTCATTTTTCTGAACTTCCCTGTGTTGTACATTTCGGCTTGGTCTTTATAATGCGGACTCATTGGATTCCCAGATTGACCCGTTGGCAAAATACTCCAACTGTTTTCAATATCTGAAAAATCAATAATTCGTCTTGTTGATGGTCCTCCTTTTACAGCATAGTTTCCATCTTCTGTATAATCAAAAAACAAATTGTTGATTACTTCCACAGATCCCGAAATTTCAAACGGCCCAACATTGAAAAAGGGCTTTAAAGCATTCACTTTCCCCAAAGGATGTTGGTGCTCTGCAGTATGTACTTTGTTCCAAGTCCACGATTTTACTGACTTTCCTAATTGTTTTTCCAAAGCAGCAATAGCCTCTTTTAAAGAAGTAGTCACAATTTGACTGCGCGTTTCTTTTGTATTTTTAGTAGCCAAATTATCCCACCAAAGTGATTGGTTATTGGCCATTTGCCTTGCTACGATTTGTTTGGCAATATGAGTTCCTAGAAATTGTTTAAAATCTTGTTCACCCATTTCATCTTGAAACGTATTTTTCAGACTACAATAAATCCATTTGTTATAAATGGTAGGCGCTACATCTTCTAAATTATTAGACCCTTTCCAATCTTTTAAAATAGCAATAGCTTCTTTTTCTGATTTGGAAAGTTTGTTTAAATCAACGGCTTGAATAAGATTTTTTACTATAGTCGGCGCAACCGAAGACGTATTGTCAAAAATCATTTTACTAGCTGATTCTTTGTCCCATTTGGATTTTGAATCCAACAAATGCACAATTCGCTTGGCACGATCTTCCGGTAAATAATAGCCTGGATATAAAAATCCGTCAATTGCTTCCGGTTGATTATTAGCAGAATACACATAATTCCAACTTGGATTGACAGAGGATGGGTTTTTGGAGAAATCCAAATATTCTTTAATATCGTCTTTTCCACTAACTCCATCCAAAATAAAATTCGGATTCACACCTGGATTGTGCTTGTATAATTTTCCCGTTGCCCACCAGGCCACATTGCCTTTGGCATCACCATACATCACATTCAAACCAGGAGCCGCAATTAATTGAACCCCTTTTTGGAAATCCGCTTTGTTTTTAGCGTGCGAAAGTGTGTACACCGCATCCAAAATCAAAATAGGTTGTTGGGTATACACCCAAGATAATGCGACTGGTTTGTCTTTTTGTAATCCCTCGATCAAATCATTTACAATAGGTCCGTGACGACTTACTTTAACGTTCATCACCACATCTGAAGTGTCTTTAACTTTGATTGTTTTTGTTCGTGTTTCAAAACTACTTAAGCCAGTTGGTGTTTTGTATTTTGTTGCGTCTGACGAACTAGTTTCTTCTTGGTACAAATCAATATCATCATTTTCAAACATGGTTAAACCGTAGGCATAGTTGTGATTATGTCCTAGTAAAGGAAATGGTGTTCCCGCTAGATAGTAACCATAAATTTCATGATCTGGTGTTACCATATGAGCTTCATACCAAGTACCAGGCTGCGAAAATCCAATGTGCGGATCGTTGGCAAAAATCACTTTGCCGTTTTTGGTCTTTTGTGGCGCAATCACCCAACTATTACTTCCAATAAATGGAGGAATTGGTGATTGGTCTAATAACGAAGCAACTGTTTTGGCAATAGCCGAATATTCTTGAACATTCTCTTTCGCATTCTTGATTTTGGTAGTATTGAATTCACCTTCTAAACCAAATTCTTTCAAATACGCTGCACCATATTTATTACGCAAATCAGTCATCAAAGGATCTGATTTTTGAGCCATAGCAAAACTAAATGCCATGTACCCAAAAATATTATAGACGTCTTTTATTTCAAATTTTTGCTTTTGAATTCCCAATAATTGAAATTCTACAGGCGTTTTTCCTTCTTCTAAATATTGATTGATCCCGTCCAAATAGGCTTGGGTCAATTGATAACTCTGACTGGTTGTATCCAATTGTGCAATGGCTTTGGCCGAAGCTTCTTCGATGCCAATTCCAGCAAAGAATTTATCGTTTTTCAAAGCTGCCGACCCGAAAATTTCAGACAATCGTCCTGGTGCAATGCGTCGCATCAACTCCATTTGCCATAAACGATCTTGAGCATGAACATAACCCAATGCTTCCATGGCATCCTTTTGGCTTTCGGCATAAATGTGGGGTACTCCAAATTCATCAAAATAAACCGTGGTTTCTTTTTGTATATTTTTCAAAGGCACTTCCCCTTCATATTGTGGTTTTGAATAAAAAGCATAGCCTACTATAACCAAAATAAGTAGTGCCAAAATTGAAATTATAACCAGAAGTCCTTTTTTGAAAATTTTCATATTTTTTGAATTTGATAAACAAATATAACAGAATAATCGAGAATTATAATTTGACTATACTCCAAAAGTTTAAATTTTGTTTAACTAAAATTAAATAATTGTTGAACAAAAAGTATCTTTGTGAAAAATAAATACGATGAAAGAGATTTCGAAAGCAAATATTGGCGCCATGGACAAAGTGCCCCGTTTGAATTTAATTAATTCGTGCACGGGTTACAAATCGACTAATTTAATAGCAACAAAATCTATTGACGGCCATTCGAATGTGGCGATTTTTAGTAGTGTTACCCATCTTGGAAGTGATCCCGCAATGATTGGATTTATTATGCGCCCAACCACTGTACCAAGAGATACGTATAAGAATATCAAAGAAACCGGCTATTTCAGTATCAACCATGTAACGGTTGATATGATTGAAGACGCACATCATAGTTCGGCGAATTATGATATGGGCATTTCTGAGTTTGATAAAACCAATCTGGAAGAAGAATTTAAAACTGGGATCGAAATACCTTTTGTAAAAGGGAGTCCTGTACAATTGTATTGTAAATATTTAAATGAATACCACATAAAAGAAAACGATACGATTCATATCATCGCTTCGATTGAACGCTTGTTTTTTGAGGAAGAATTGCAACACGAAGACGGCTGGTTGCAACTAGACAAAGGAAATGTGGTTACCGTAAATGGTTTAGACGGGTATTGTTTGCCAAAATTGGTAGATCGATTAAAGTATGCCAGAAAAAACCAGCCTACTGAATCATTCCTAAAGTAATTGAATAGCTATTTCGCTTCAATTCCGTTTTTCAAAATTTGTCCAAAACGATAAATATCTTCAAACGAAGTATACATAGGAACCGGCGCTAGGCGAATTACATTAGGTTCGCGCCAATCGATAATTACTCCGTTTTTCATTAGGTAGTCAAATAAACTTCTACCTTCTCCATGCAGAAAAACCGAAAGTTGACATCCTCTTTCTGATGGATTTGAAGGCGTTATAATTTCAAAATTGCCGTGTACTTCCCGATCAATTTCGAGAAGAACAAACTCTAAATACGAGGTGATTGTATTTCTTTTTGCGATTAATGCCTCCATCCCTATTTCGGCAAAGAGCTCGACTGAAGCCAAATAGGGAGCTAACGACAAAACTGGTAAATTGCTAATTTGCCAACCATCTGCCCCTTGAATGGGATCAAATTGCGGTTCCATTTTGAATCGGCGTTCTTTATTGTGTCCCCACCAACCAGCAAATCTTGGCAATTCCGAATTAGAATGATGCATCTCGTGAATAAAACAACCCGACGCATTTCCAGGACCCGAATTCATATATTTATAACTGCACCAAGCGGCAAAATCTACTTGCCAATCGTGTAAGTGTAATTCGATATTTCCAGCAGCATGCGCCAAATCCCAACCGACATAAGCGCCTACGCGATGGCCCGCTTCGGTAATGGCCTTCATGTCAAAAACCTGTCCGGTGTAATAATTCACTCCACCAATAAGTACCAAAGCCAATTCGTCTCCTACTTCATCAATTTTGGCTAGCACATCTTCCAAACGAATGTTGTGTTCGCCATCACGACGCTTTACTTCTACAATAGCATCTTCAGTTGTATAGCCATGAAAATTGACTTGACTTTGAAATAAATATTGATCGGAAGGAAACGCTTTTTCTTCACAAATAATTTTATAACGAGTAGCCGTTGGTCTATAAAACGACACCATCAATAAATGCAAATTCACGGTCAACGTATTCATCACGGTAACTTCAGATGGTAAAGCCCCCACTAATTTGCTCAACGGATTGGCAAAACGCTCGTGGTAATCCCACCAAGGGTTTTCGGCATAAAAATGACCTTCAACCGCCAGGTTGGCCCAATCGTTCATTACCTCATCTACATAGGTTTTGGCTCTTTTGGGTTGGAGACCCAAAGAGTTCCCGGTAAAGTAAATCACATTCTTTCCGTTGACTTGTGGGAAAGAAAATTCATTTTGATAGTGACTTAATTGATCTTGTGCATCGAGTTGTTGCGCAAAAGCTAGGCTGTTTTCAAATGTCATTCGAACTAATTTTGAGAGGTAAAAGTAACAAACAAATATGGAATTGGAACACGAATTAACACGAAGAATTATAACACGAATTATACGAATTAAAATACAGTATTGTATTTTGCGTGAGGGATAGCAACGAAAAGCCCGCAGCTGGCGCAAGCCAGCGAGGACTTGAAGTGTATAGCCCGACCGAAGCGTTGGGCAAGGGAAGGGAAGGGTCACGCCAAAAAAAGGGTGTCAAAAAAGTACGACTATTGTCATTCCGAATTTATTTCGGAATCCATAAAATAAAATTAATTATTTAAAGAAACTGAAACAAGTTCAGTTTGACAAGAATAGAACTTTTAGGACACCCTCTAGTTATTTCTGTTTAAATTGAATGTAATTAGATAATCAACATCGCATCTCCATAAGAGTAGAATTTATATTCTTCTTTGATGGCTTCTTCGTAAGCACGTTTCATCAAATCGTGACCACAGAAAGCTGAAATCATCATTAACAAAGTCGATTTTGGTGTATGGAAATTCGTGATCATACAATCGGCAATACTAAAATCGTGAGGAGGAAAAATGAATTTATTAGTCCAACCTTCGAATGGATTCAAGGTGTGTTGTGAAGAAACCGAACTTTCAATAGCACGCATAGAAGTTGTTCCTACAGCACAAACACGTTTCTTTTTTGCTTTCGCATTGTTCACAATATCGCAGGCTTCTTGACTGATTTTTAATTCTTCCGAATCCATTTTGTGTTTCGATAAATCTTCTACCTCCACTGGATTGAAAGTTCCTAAACCAACGTGCAAAGTAACCTCAGCAAAATTGATTCCTTTGATTTCTAATTTTTTCAATAAATGCTTCGAGAAGTGCAAACCTGCAGTAGGTGCTGCAACAGCTCCTTCTTCTTTAGCATAAATAGTTTGGTAACGCTCTGCATCTTCTGGAGTTACCTCACGTGAGATGTATTTTGGGATTGGGGTTTCGCCCAATTCAGTTAATTTGTTTCTAAATTCTTCGTACGAACCGTCGTAAAGAAAACGCAATGTTCTTCCACGAGAAGTCGTATTATCAATTACCTCAGCTACTAACGAATCGTCATCTCCAAAATACAATTTGTTTCCGATTCTGATTTTACGAGCTGGATCTACTAATACGTCCCAAAGGCGTTGTTCTGCATTCAATTCACGCAATAAAAACACTTCGATTCTTGCTCCGGTTTTTTCTTTATTTCCGTACAAACGTGCTGGAAAAACTTTGGTATTATTCAAAATCATGACATCTCCGTCATCAAAATAATCAATAACATCTTTGAACATTTTGTGCTCTATCGTTTGTTTTTTACGGTCAATAACCATTAAACGAGACTCGTCTCTGTTCTCTGCAGGAAACTCAGCTAAAAGTTCTTTTGGTAAATTGAATTGAAAATGTGATAATTTCATTGAATAAAGTTTATGTGTTTAAAAATTCAAAGGGGTATAAGTATTACAATCCTTTAAAAATCAGAATGCAAATATACGATTGTGAAAGAGGCGTTGTCAAGTCTTTTGGTGTTTATTTTTACCATCCCAATACCAGAAAGGGATGACGACTATTCAACCCCATTAATTAGACTATTTCTTCGATTGCAAAGCCAATTCTTTTTAGGTCTTCCCAAAAATCAGGATAGGATTTAGAGACTACTTCGGCATTTTCAATGAAAATCGGAACTCGGAAAGCCAATGGAGCAAAAGCCATCGCCATTCGGTGGTCGTTGTATGTGGCAATCGTAACATTTGGATTGATTGATTTGGTAGCTACCAAAGTCAAACTATCGTTGGTCACTGAAATGTTTGCACCTAACTTAGTCAATTCGATTCGAAGTGCTTCAAGACGATCGGTTTCTTTGATTTTCAAAGTATGCAAACCGGTTAAGTGGCAACCGATTCCTAATCCAAGGCAGGTGACTACAATTGTTTGTGCAATATCAGGCGTATTATTCAAATCGAAAGTAACGTCTTGGTAATTGAAATTGGCTTGTTTGGTCAATGTTAATTGGTTTCCGTTGAAAGTCGACTCCACTCCCATGGCTTGGTATAAGTTGACCAAAGCCGAATCGCCTTGTAAACTATTTGCTTTATAACTTGAAATGGTAATTGCAGCAGCATCAGCCAAAGCAGCAATACTAAAATAATAGGATGCCGAACTCCAATCGGATTCTACCACCATTTCTTTTGTTTCCACTGCCGGTTTTGGAGCCACGGTAATAACATTGCCTTCAAAACTCGTTTGAATATTCAAATCATTTAGCAAAGCTAAAGTCATCTTGACATAAGGAATCGAAGTAATTTCTCCTTCTAAAGTAAGTTCCAAACCATTCTCTAATTTGGAAGCTACTAATAGTAAAGCCGAAATATATTGACTACTTACATTGGCCGCTAAAGTGACTTTAGAAGCCGTGATTTTTTGCCCTTTGATTCGGATAGGTGGATAACCCACTTCTTTTTCATAGGCAATCACAGCACCTAGTTGCTCTAGTGCTTCAACCAAAATTTTGATAGGGCGTTCTTGCATTCGGCTAGAACCTGTAAGCACTACTTCACGACCTGCATTGACAGCAAAATAGGCTGTTAAAAAACGCATTGCCGTTCCTGCGTGGTGAATGTCTACAATCCTATCTGAACCATCCAACGCTTTTTGCATCACTTCGCTATCATCTGAGTTGGAAGTATTGGCCAAAGTAATATTCGGAAACAACGCTTTTAGCAATAACAACCGATTGGTTTCGCTTTTGGAACCCGTGATTTTGATTGCAGCATTGATTTCAGATAGTGCAGATTGTAGTAATAATTTCATTCTGTTGTATGTTGGTAGGTAATTGGGCGCAAATTTATTTTAAAAAAAGGAGTTGCCCAAGTTTTAAAACAGCGTATCACATTATTTCAACTTTTCGTTGTTTTTATGGCGGTCTTTATCTCTAACCGATTTCAAATCCATTTTCTTGTCAAAAGCAGCTTGTAAGTCAATTCCGGTTTGGTTAGCCAAACACAAGACTACAAAAACAACATCTGCTAGTTCTTCGCCTAAATCTTTATTCTTATCGGATGCTTTCTCAGATTGTTCTCCATAACGACGCGCAATAATGCGTGCTACTTCACCTACTTCTTCTGTCAATTGCGCCATATTGGTCAATTCGTTAAAGTAGCGAACACCGTGTTCTTTAATCCAAGTGTCAACGTCTAATTGTGCATTTTTCAAATCCATTATTCTTTGTTTTTACTATCCATAATTATAGTGACTGGTCCATCATTCAGTAGTGCTACTTTCATATCAGCACCAAAAATACCAGTTGGCACTTTTTTACCCATTTTGTTTTCTAATGTATTTACGAATTTTTCATAGATCGGAATCGCAATCTCAGGTCTAGCCGCTTTGATATAAGAAGGGCGGTTGCCTTTTTTGGTAGCGGCATGTAAGGTAAACTGACTTACTACAAGGACATCTCCATTCACCTCTTCAACTGATAAATTCATCACTCCATTGTCATCACCAAAAATACGAAGTTGGGTAATTTTGGTCACCAACCAATCAATATCTTCTTGCGAATCGGCATCTTCAATTCCAACTAGTACTAATATACCTTTTTGGATTGCTCCGACTATTCTATCTTCAACAGTTACCGAAGCCGATGCAACTCTTTGTAATACCACTCTCATTAATCTCGTGTTTTATCGCTAGCAATTCGGTCTTCATTGTAAACATCCGTTCGGTAATTCTCATCATCTCCTTCTAAAATCTTCAAATAACTATTGTAACGCGACCAAGCAATTTCATCCTTTTCCAAGGCTGCTTTGATGGCGCAATGCGGTTCTTCTTTATGCAAACAATTGTTGAATTTACATTGATCTTGTAACTTGAAAAATTCGGGGAAGTAGCCGCCAATCTCTTCTTTTTCCATGTCTACAATACCAAATCCTTTGATCCCTGGAGTATCGATTATTTTGGCACCAAAACTCAAGTCGTACATTTCGGCAAAAGTAGTTGTGTGCTGTCCTTGTTTGCTGGCTTCCGAAATATTTTTTGTTTTCAAATGCAAAGCAGGTTCTAACGCATTGACCAAAGTTGATTTCCCTACACCTGAATGCCCAGAAAACATACTTACTTTATTTATCATTAATGCTTTCAATGCTTCGATCCCTTTCATTTCTGTAGATGAAACGCGCAAACATTGGTAGCCAATTTCTTGATAGACGTGTTGCATGTACAATTGCTCATCCAAAGTAGCGTCGTCAAGCGTATCTATTTTGTTAAATACCAATACCGTTTCTATACCGTAGGCTTCAGCAGTAACCAAAAATCGATCTATAAAATTGAAAGTAGTTGGGGGATTATTCACTGTTACTAAAAGAAAAACACGATCAATATTCGAAGCAATAATGTGCATTTGATGCGATAAATTCACCGATTTACGAACGATGTAATTTTTTCTATCGTGGATATTATGAATAGTTCCTGTAACAGAATCTGAGTTCTCGTCTATTTCATAATCGACTACATCACCTACAGCAATTGGATTGGTACTTTTAATTCCTTTCATTCGGAATTTTCCTTTGATACGACATTCCATAAAATCGCCTGTCTCCGATTTTACGGTATACCAACTCCCTGTAGATTTATAAACGATTCCTGTCATGCGGCAAAGGTAAAATTTTGTTTGAAGTTTCAAGTTCGAACTGCAAAGTTTTTACAACCCTTTGAAATAAAAAATCCTCACAATTCATCGAACTGTGAGGATTCTATAGATAGAAAATTACGGATTACGAATTCAATATTTTTTCTTGTTGTTCGATACTTTCTTGGTGAATTCCTTTGAACAATTTAATGATAAATTCTTCTGACAATCCTTTTTTAGCTCCTTCAGCAGTCATTTTTGCTTGGATTTCATTCCAACGACTGTTTTGTAAAACCGCTACGTTAGCATCTTTTTTCACTTGACCAATTTCAGAAGCTACTTGCATACGTTTTCCAAGTAACTCTAAAAGGTTAGCATCTAACACGTCGATATTAGCTCTTAATTTTGTCATTTTATTTTCAAAATCAGCGGTGTCACCTGTTTGCTTTCTGATTTTCAAATCTTTGAAAATTTGTTTCAAAGCAGTTGGTGTAACTTGTTGAGCAGCATCACTCCATGCATTGTCTGGATCAATATGCGTTTCGATAATCATACCGTCGTAATTCAAATCCAAAGCTTCTTGAGTCACTTCCAAAATCATATCACGGTTTCCTGTGATGTGTGATGGGTCAATAATCAAAGGCAAATCAGGAAATTTATTTTGTAATTCGATAGCAATCTGCCATTCTGGAATGTTTCTGTATTTTGTTTTTTGGTAGGTAGAAAAACCTCTATGAATTACTCCTAATTTTCTAATACCTGCAGCATACAAACGCTCTACTCCACCTAACCATAAAGCCATATCTGGGTTTACTGGGTTTTTAATCAAAACGATTTTATCTGTTCCTTTCAAAGTATCTGCGATTTCTTGTACAGCAAATGGATTTGCAGTTGTACGCGCTCCCACCCATAAAACATCGATATCGTACTCCAAAGCTAGTTTACAGTGTGCTGCAGTAGCTACTTCAGTCCCCATCAACAAACCTGTTTCTTCTTTGGCTTTTTTCAACCATTTCAATCCAATTTCACCTACACCTTCAAATCCTCCTGGACGGGTTCTTGGTTTCCAGATTCCTGCTCTAAAAACACTTACATCAGAATCTTTCAATTCGTGAGCAATTTTTAATACTTGCTCTTCAGTTTCAGCACTACATGGTCCTGCAATTACTAATGGATGATCTAATTTGAATGCATCCAACCAATTTCTCATTTCTTTACTATTCTCCATCTTTTCTAAAATTACTTTTTAATGTTTATTCCGTTTAATATTTCTTTTATTTTATTTACACTTTGCATTTCTTGATAAATCGCATCATAATCCTCATTTTCTAACAAGGTTTTAAACTTTGACAAATTAGAAATGTATTCTTCTAAGGTATTCACCACTTGTTGTTTATTCTGCTTGAAAATCGGTGTCCACATGGCTGGGGAACTTTTGGCTAAACGCACCGTGCTTTCAAATCCACTGCCTGCCATATCAAAAATATCTTGCTCTTCTGTTTCTTTGTCAATCACTGTTTTTCCTAACATGAACGAACTAATATGAGACAAATGCGATACATAAGCTATATGTTTATCATGCGATTGCGGATCCATATACCGAATTCTCATTCCCATAGCCATAAACAATTTCAAGGCTTTTTCTTGCAACTTGAAGGTTGTTTTTTCTACCTCACAAATAATATTCGTTTTCCCTTGAAACAATCCTTTTATAGCAGCTGTAGGTCCAGAAAACTCTGTTCCTGCTATAGGATGTGTTGCAATATAATTGCGTCGTTTTGGATGATTAGCCACCGCTTCGCAAATAGGCAGCTTTGTGGAACCTACTTCAAAAACGATGGTGTTTTCTCCAACAGCATCTAACACTTGAGGCAATACCGTCAAGGCTATATCCACTGGAACTGAAACAATCACAAAATCCGCATCGGCTAGATCTTCAGTAGTTCCTGCTTTTTCAACCACGCCTAAATCAATGGCTTGTTGCAAATGGCTCTCATTAGCATCCATCCCCAATACAATCGCTTCTGGATGCAATGCTTTGATGTCCAAAACCATTGAACCTCCAATTAAACCGATACCTATTACAACTACTTTCATATGTTTAAATTCTATTTGTTAGCGGTAACATATGGTATCGCTTTTTTAATTATTGGTGTTTGCTTGCGCAAACTTCTTGTTAATGGCGATTTCATTTGATTAAAATCTATCTATTGCTTCTTGTACTTTTTCTTCTTTCACACAAAGTGCAAATCGAATGTATCCTTCACCATTACTTCCGAAAATAGTTCCCGGAGTAATAAAAATATGTTTCTCATATAAAATCTGATCTATAAATTGTTCTGCAGAGTTAATTCCCGCCGGCAATTTTGCCCAAACAAATAAACCTACTCCTTCTTTATAGACTTCGCAACCTAATTTTTCTGCCAATTGTTCGGTTAAAACACGACGCTTTCTATAGATGGCATTCATCGATTCAAACCAAGAAGCATCACTTTTCAGCGCAGCAATGGCTCCTTTTTGGATGCCATAAAACATACCGCTGTCCATATTACTTTTCACTTTCAAAACAGCATCAATACAAGCGGCGTTTCCTAAAACCATCCCAACACGCCATCCTGCCATATTGAAGGTTTTACTCAACGAATTCAATTCTAAAGCTACTTCTTTAGCCCCTTCGACCTGTAATAAACTCATAGGATTGTCGTTCAAGACAAAACTATACGGATTGTCATTCACTAACAAAATGCTATGCTTTTTGGCGAAAGCCACTAATTTCTCAAACAAAGCCAAACTACCTCTTGCTCCAGTTGGCATGTGTGGATAACCCACCCACATAATTTTTACTTTGGATAAATCCAATTGTTCCAAAGCCTCAAAATCCGGTTCCCAATTGGTACTTTCTTTCAAATCATAATACACCGGAACCGCTCCTACTAAATTCGTCACCGAAGTATAAGTTGGATATCCCGGATTAGGAATCAACACTTGGTCTCCTTCATTCAAGAAAGCCAAAGAAATGTGCATGATTCCTTCTTTAGATCCCATCAAAGGCAAAATTTCAGTAGTTGGATTCATTATCACTCCAAAATTATTCTGATAAAAATCAGCCATGCTTTGACGCAATTCTGGTACGCCTTGATAACTTTGGTATTGGTGTGCATTTTCTTCTTGCATAGCCAAAACCACCGCGTCAATAACTGCTTGCGAAGGCTTCAAATCAGGGCTGCCAATTCCCATATTAATAATGGGTTTTCCTTCCGCAGCCAATTGTCGTACTTCTCTCAATTTGGAAGAGAAATAATATTCTTCAACTATCTCTAAACGTTTTGCTGTTGCAATCATGTTGATTCTACTATCTTAATTTACTTTCGTAAATGGTATTTTAATTCTTACGGTTTCGCATTTTTGTATTCTCCCAAAACTTTGAAATACTCAGCCATGATGTCAATTAAGGCTTTTGCTTTTGCATAATCTTCGTATTTCTCAAAGGTCACATCAACAAAAAAGGAATATTTCCATGGCGTTTCAATTTTGGGTAACGACTGAATCTTGGTTAAATTCAATTTGCAATCGCTCATCACATTCAAAACGGCTGCCAAACTTCCGCGTTTGTGATCCAATTCAAATTTAATCGACGCTCTATTAATTTCATCAGTTGACAAAACCGATTGCTTCTTATCAATAATCACAAAACGTGTCATGTTATTATTAATCGTCTGAATCTCGGGCGCCAAAATTTCCAAATCGTACATTTCAGCTGCAACTTGACTCGCAATGGCTGCAATTCCTTTCAGTTGTTTTTCGTGAATTCTTCGAGCCGTTTCAGCTGTATCTTTGTCTTCAACAATTTTAATATGAGGGTACTGTTTCAAAAACTCCATGCATTGCAACAGGGCCATTGGATGCGAATGTACTTCTTCAATATCTTGAATGGTCTGACCGGTTAAAGCCATTAAATTCTGTTGAATATCCAAATAATGTTCGCCAATTATGTGCAAATTATTCTTGTCAATCAAAGCATAATTCGGAATAATAGGTCCTGCGATCGAATTTTCGATAGCCATTACCGCCTGATCTGATTCGCCAGACAATAGGCTCGAAACCAATTCTTCAAAAGACAAACATTCATCAACAGCCACCTCTTTCCCGAAGTACTCCTGAGCCACTTGATGATGGAATGAACCTTTTATACCTTGTATTGCAATTTTTGTTGCCATAAATTCAAAAAAAAATCCTGATTTTCATCAGGATTGTATATTGTTTTAATTTGCTTTTTTATTTTTCAAATAACCCTATAACAATCCTTACTTCTTAAAAAAGAAGTAATAAGTATTGCTAAAATAAAAACGGTTATTACACATGACCTGCTTGTTTTGTAAATAATTACGGTGCAAATATTAGCATTTATTTCATCTCATCCAAGAAAAACCAATGCTTTTATACAACAAAAACGAAATTCTTTGTTAAACCTACTATTATTTAACTATTGATTAAATAAACGTTTATTTCCACCCTGTTTTTTAAGAATTTGGAAATTGCATCAAAATTCAAATCGGTGGAAACAACAACTAATTGCTTTTTCTGTTTACTTTTGTACCAAATTCAAAGCGATGTCAATAGTAATTCAGAATATATCTAAAAGTTACGGAACACAAAAAGCATTAGACTCCATTTCATTTTCCATCAATAAAGGAGAAATTGTGGGTTTTCTTGGTCCTAACGGAGCTGGAAAATCGACTTTGATGAAAATTCTAACGACCTATCTAACCGCTGATGAAGGCAGTGCCAAAGTCAATGGTTTTGATGTGAGTTCGCAACAAAAAGAGGTCCAACTTTCTATTGGTTATTTGCCCGAACATAATCCGTTGTATTTGGATTTGTATGTTCGTGAATATTTAGCGTTCAATGCTGATGTCTATAAAGTAGCTAAGTCCCGAATTGAAGAAGTGATTCAATTGACCGGACTAACTTCCGAAAGCCACAAAAAAATAGGTCAATTGTCCAAAGGGTATCGTCAACGTGTGGGTTTAGCCAATGCGTTGTTGCATAATCCTGACGTTTTGATTTTGGACGAACCTACAACAGGTTTGGATCCCAATCAATTAGTAGAGATTCGAAATGTGATTAAAAACGCAGGCAAAGACAAAACCGTTTTTCTTTCTACGCACATCATGCAAGAAGTCGAAGCGATTTGCGACCGTGTCATTATTATTGACAAAGGAAAAATTGTAGCCGATAAACAATTAGAAAAACTCATTAGCGAGTCAGCTACCCAAATCATCGAAGTAGAATTTGACCAAAAAGTGAACGAAAACCAAATTGCCACTATTGAAAATATAAGTTCTTTTTCTAATATTGATGGCGCTATTTGGGAATTGACTTTTGCAACTGATAAAGACATGCGCCCTATAGTATTTGATTTTGCTACCACCAATGGATTGAAAACGCTACAACTCAATCAAAAAAATAAAAATCTAGAAACGGTGTTTCGAGAAGTTACTAAATAAAAAAATCCAGTCTTTAGGGACTGGATTTTTTTTATATAGTTGTTTTAATTAAAAAACTTTACTGGCTATTTGTCGGATGTTTTCTGATTTACCCATTGAATAATAATGTAAAAAAGGTACTCCTGCCGCTTTTAATTCTAAGGACTGTTGGATTGCCCATTCTACTCCTACTTGTCGAATATCCGCTGGGGTTTTACATTTTTCCACCGCATTGATTAAATCTTCCGGTAAGTCAATTCTAAAGATTTGAGGTAGGATTTGCAAGTGTCTGTGTACTGCAATTGGTTTAATCCCTGGAATAATTGGAACATTAATTCCAATTTCTCTTGCTTTGGCTACAAATTCAAAGAATTTAGCATTGTCAAAAAACATTTGAGTTACTACATAGTCAGCACCTGCATCTACTTTTTCTTTCAATCGTTTCAAATCAGATGTTAACGAAGGCGACTCCAAATGCTTTTCTGGATAGCCCGCAACGCCAATACAAAAATCGGATTTGTGTTCGATATCTTTCAAACCGTGTAAATAATTCCCTTGATTCAATTGGTGAATTTGACTAACCAAATCGGCTGCATAATGGTTTCCACCTTCTTTTGGAATAAACGATTGTTCGTCTTTCATGGCATCTCCACGCAAAGCCATGACGTTATCAATTCCAAGATAATGACAGTCTACCAAAAGGTATTCGGTTTCTTCTTTAGTAAAACCACCACACAATACGTGAGGCACTGTATCTACATGGTATTTATGTTTAATAGAAGCACAAATTCCTAAGGTTCCTGGACGCATTCTGGTTAATTTTTTTTCCAATAAACCGTTGCCTTTATTCACATAAATATACTCCTCTCGCGAAGTCGTTACATCAATAAATGGTGGTTTGAATTCCATTAATGGATCTATATTATCATATAATTCCTGAATACTCGTCCCTTTAGTAGGCGGTACAATTTCAAATGAGAATAAAGTTTCCCCTTTGGCTGCTGCTATATGGTCTGTTACTTTCATAGTATCGGTTGTGGTTGTCGGTTGTCGGTTGAATTCAAATACTATCAACCAATAACTGACAACTATTTTTAATCTGCAATATTAGGAGCCAACCATTTTTGTGCTTGCTCCATGGTGGTGTTTCTTCGTTTCGAATAATCTTCTACTTGGTCTTGTTTGATTTTACCCAAACCAAAATACTTACTTTCTGGATTAGCAAAATAATAACCCGACACTGATGAAGCTGGCCACATAGCCATACTTTCGGTCAAAGTTACACCTATTTTTTGTTCAACATCTAAGAGTTTCCAAATCGTTGGTTTTTCTAAATGGTCTGGGCAAGCCGGATATCCTGGTGCCGGACGAATTCCTTTATAATTTTCGGCGATTAAATCCTGATTCGATAAATTCTCATCAGAAGCATAACCCCAGATTTCTTTACGAACTTGCAAATGCAAATATTCCGCAAAGGCTTCGGCCAAACGGTCGCCTAAAGCTTTGACTAAAATCGAATTGTAATCGTCTAAGTCTTTTTCAAAAGCTTTGGCTTTTTCTTCTACACCAAAACCGGTGGTTACACAAAAACAACCCATATAATCTTGCACCCCTGAATCTTTTGGCGCAATAAAATCGGCTAAGGCAATATTGGGTGCGCCAGCGGTTTTTTGAGATTGTTGACGAAGGGTTAAAAAAGTGATTGGCTGTCCATTGTCCGAAGTCAATTGAATATCATCATCGTTTATGGTATTGGCAGGAAAAATTCCTAAAATACCTTTGGCAGTTAACCAATTTTCTTGAATTAACTGATGTAACATTTGTTGCGCATCAGCAAATAAAGATGTGGCTTGTTCTCCAACCACCTCATCGGTTAATATCGCTGGATACTTTCCGTACAATTCCCAAGAATTGAAAAACGGAGTCCAATCAATATAATCGACTAAATCAGCAATAGCTACATCCACAGTTTTTGTTCCAATGAAATTGGGTTTTGTTGGCGTGTAGGTATTCCAATCTAGTTGTAGTTTATTAACTCTTGCCTGCTCAATCGTTAGGAAATTTTTATCTCTACTTCGATTCAAATAACCTTCACGAAGCGCATCGTATTCAGTACGAATATCTTGTGTATATTTTTCATTGGTATCCGAATTCAATAAGTTTCCGGCAACAGTTACTGCTCTTGAAGCATCGTTTACGTGTACTACAGTCGCTTTGTATTGTGGTGCAATTTTCACAGCGGTATGCGCTCGAGATGTTGTTGCTCCTCCAATCATGATTGGAATTTGTACATTGATTTTGTCTAATTCTTTAGCCAAATACACCATTTCATCAAGCGAAGGCGTAATTAAACCACTCAATCCAATAATATCTACATTGTGCTCAATAGCCGCCGCGATGATTTTCTCTGGCGCTACCATTACACCTAAATCAACTATTTCATAATTGTTACACGCCAAAACAACGGAAACAATATTTTTTCCAATATCGTGAACATCTCCTTTTACGGTAGCCATCAATACTTTACCCGCACTTTGCGACACACCATCTTTTTCGGCTTCGATATAAGGTAATAAATAAGCTACCGCTTTTTTCATTACACGTGCTGATTTTACTACCTGTGGCAAGAACATTTTTCCGCTTCCGAATAAATCTCCTACTACATTCATTCCGGCCATCAAATTGATTTCGATGACTTCAATAGGTTTCGAAGCGGCTTGTCTTGCTTCTTCTACATCTATTTCTATAAATTCGTCAATTCCTTTTACTAATGAATGTGTCAATCGTTCTTGAACGGAACCATTTCTCCATTCTGCAATTGCTTTTTCATTGGCTTTAAAATCGCCTTTAAAGTTTTCTGCCAAATCCAATAAACGCTCGGTAGCATCTTCTCTTCTGTTCAACAAAACGTCTTCCACATGCTCTAATAAAACTGGATCAATTTCGTCGTAAATCTCTAACATTTCAGGATTCACGATTCCCATTGTCATTCCGTTTTTGATGGCATGGTATAAAAATGCCGAGTGCATGGCCTCACGCACTTTGTCATTTCCTCTAAATGAAAAAGAAACATTACTTACTCCTCCCGAAATATGGGCATACGGTAAGTTTTCTCTAATCCATTTGGTCGCACGGAAAAAGTCCAAAGCATTCAATTTATGCTCTTCCATTCCGGTTGCAACTGGAAAAATATTGGGGTCAAAAATTATGTCTTGAGCGGGAAAGCCAACTTTATCAACTAATACATCGTAACTTCTTTTGCAAATTTCAATTCGTCGCTCGTAATTATCGGCTTGACCTTTTTCATCAAATGCCATAATGATTACGGCAGCACCATATCGTTTGATTTTTTTGGCGTATTCAATGAACTTTTCTTCACCTTCTTTTAGCGAAATAGAATTCACTACCCCTTTTCCTTGAATCACTTTTAATCCCGCTTCGATGATCTCCCATTTTGAGCTATCAATCATTACAGGAACACGAGAAATGTCTGGTTCAGCAGCAATTAAGTTTAAGAATTTGGTCATGGCGTACACCCCGTCCAACATTCCTTCATCCATGTTGACATCGATGATTTGTGCACCACCTTCTACCTGATTTCTAGCAATATCTAAAGCTTCTTCGTATTGCTCTTCTTTGATTAATCGAAGGAATTTTCTGGAACCAGTTACATTCGTTCTTTCCCCCACATTCACAAAATTAGTTTCAGGGGTAATAATTAATGGCTCTAGTCCGGATAATTGTAAATATTTCGTTTCGTGTGTACTCATATCGTATAAAAACCTATTGGTTTTGAAAACCTTTGTGGTTTAGTTTAATTCAACAGTTCTCGGTTTAAACTCTCTCGCTACATCGGCTATTGCCTTGATGTGTTCTGGAGTTGTGCCGCAACAACCTCCAATGATATTGATTAAATTATCTTGCAAATACTCTCTAATCAAAGCTTGCATTTCTTCGGGAGTTTGATCATAATGACCAAAGGCATTGGGCAAACCTGCATTAGGATGTGCCGAAATATTCAATTGTGTATTCATCGATAAACGTTTCAAATACGGTTTCAATTGGTCGGCTCCTAAAGCACAATTGAATCCAACGCTCAATAACGGAATGTGTGAAATCGAAATGAGGAAAGCCTCTACCGTTTGTCCCGAAAGTGTTCTTCCTGAAGCATCGGTAATGGTTCCTGACACCATTACTGGCATGTCTATTTTGCGTTCTTCTTTTACTTCTTCAATGGCAAAAAGGGCTGCTTTAGCATTCAAAGTGTCAAAAATGGTTTCGACTAATAACACATCGCAACCGCCATCAATTAAGGCTTCTACTTGTTGTTTGTAAGCTACACGCAAATCGTCAAAAGTAACCGCACGATAACCCGGATCGTTAACGTCTGGTGACATCGACGCCGTTCTGTTTGTTGGTCCGATAGAACCCGCTACAAATCGGGGACGGTCTGTAAATTCATCGGCTACTTCACGGGCAATTTTAGCCGATTGGTAATTCAACTCATATACTAAATCTTCCAAATGATAATCGGCCATACCGATAGTCGTTCCAGAAAAAGTATTGGTTTCTACAATATCAGCTCCTGCTTGAAAATACAAACGGTGGACTTGTTTTACGGCTTCGGGTTGTGTGATCGAAAGTAAATCGTTGTTCCCTTTTAACGGATGTGGAAAATCTTTGAAGCGTTCGCCACGAAAATCTTCTTCAGAGAAATTGTTGCGTTGCAACATGGTTCCCATAGCGCCGTCTAGGACTAAAATTCTTTCTTGTATGGCTTGTTGAATTTTTGACATATTTTTTGTTTTGGCCCAAAAGGCACTTCATCAAACTGTTTTGTTGTTTATTTCTTGGCAAAAAAAATCCCTTTCTGCCTTTTAGCCCTGATGGAAGCGGCATCCTTTTATTCTGGGTTTCAGAATAAAAGATACAGCATACAGCAGGAAAAAATCTTGGCAAAAATACGCCATTCCTTTGCTTTAAAAAAATATTAGTACCGATCCTTTTAAAAATTTGGAATTGCGGCCGTTGCCAACAAACCAAAAGCGCTACAACTCGAAAGTAATAGCGCTTTGTATTGTGATAAAAAAGCTTTTAAATAATCGCTTTTACTACTGCTTTTGGCGCTTCTTTACGAGTTCCGTCAAAACCATCTACTCCTGAAACGGTGGTGTATTTCAACACATAACGTTTTCCTGGATTGATGATTTGGTAAGCGGCCTGACACATTAAAGTCGCTTCGTGGAAACCACAAAGAATCAATTTCAATTTACCAGGATAGGTATTGACGTCACCAATGGCGAAAATTCCGGGAATGTTCGTTTGATAATCCAAAGCGTTATTTACTTTGATGGCATTTTTTTCGATTTCCAATCCCCAATCGGCGATTGGACCTAATTTTGGTGTCAAACCAAAAAGCGGAATAAAATAATCGGTTTCAATGGTTCTTTGCGCTCCGTCTTCATCAAGTACAATAGATTCAACGTGGTTGGTCCCATTTATACCTACCACTTCGGCAGGAGTAATCATTCTGATTTTACCTTCATTTTTCAATTCTTGTACTTTCTCTACTGAGTCCAAAGCCCCTCTGAATTCGTTTCTTCTGTGAATCAAAGTAACTTCTGAAGCTACGTCAGCCAAGAAAATACTCCAGTCCAAAGCAGAATCTCCTCCACCTGCAATAACCACTCTTTTGTTTCTGAATTCTTCTGGATTTTTGATGAAGTATTTCACCCCTTTGTCTTCGTAGTATTCGATGTTTTCGATCAACGGCTTGCGAGGTTCGAAACTTCCTAAACCACCTGCAATGGCTACCACTGGTGTATGGAATTGCGTTCCCGCATTAGACGTTACGACGAAGGTTCCGTCTTCTTGTTTTACGATAGTTTCAGCACGCTCCCCAAGTGTGAATCCTGGTTCGAATTGCTTGATTTGCTCCATCAAATTATCGACTAAATCTCCGGCTAATACTTCAGGAAAACCTGGGATATCGTAAATCGGTTTTTTAGGATATAATTCCGAAAGCTGTCCGCCCGGTTGCGGCAAAGCATCTAGAACGTGACATTTTAATTTTAATAATCCCGCTTCGAATACGGCAAATAAACCTGTTGGGCCTGCTCCAATTATAAGTATGTCTGTTTTAATCATGCTATTGTATTTTATTCTTTATTGATCTTCTCTTATTTTATGCAAATGAACGAATGATTTTAGTTTCTGATGGTAACATTAATCACTTTTCCTATTCAATTGCTATTTCTTGTTTTTCAACGATTCGGTAATTTCATTCATCTTTTGCACTTTTTCCTCAAAATTACCTTTGAGTGTTTTGCGGTATTCATTCAAGTTTTCGACCATTGTATTGATATCGTCTGGAATGATTTCTTCGAAAAACTCTCGCAATCGCTTGGCTGTCGTGGGCGATTTACCGTTGGTCGAAATGGCAATTTTTACATTTCCTTTGGTGACAATACCACCCAAAAAATAATCACACAACTGAGGCGTATCGGCGATATTGCAAATCAAATGGCGCTTGCGACACAAATCAAATACTCTTTTATTCACTTTCAAATCATCGGTACAAGCAATCACCATATGGCGTTTGCGCAGCATCCAACGATTGAATTTTTTATTAGTCAATGTAACCGAAGGATGTTGAGTAACCAAGGCTTCCAATTCAGGAAGAAATATTGGTGCTACTACCTCAACATTCGCATTCGGACTGGATTTCAACATAAACGATAACTTTTCTAAACCTACATTTCCGCCACCCACAATCAACACATTCAATTGATGTAGTTTTAAAAATACCGGATACAGTTCGTTTCTTTCTTCCATATTTCTTTTTGGCTTGCGCCAAAGGAACGCTTTTTATCTTTTTTCTATCAAATAATCGTGATAAAAATCTTTCAGCTTATTGCTTTCTCTCACCACTTCGCCAATAACAATAATGGCTGGCGAACTTAATTTCTTTTCGGCTACCACTTGCTGAATCGTATCAATAGTTCCCACTCCTATTTTTTCTTTTGGAGTCGTTCCGTTTTGAATAATGGCAATTGGACTAGCGCCTTTCGATTCGTTTTGGAACAAATTCACAATTTGAGCCAATTTACTCATACCCATCAAAATTACTACCGTAGCTGATGACTGTGCTGCCAAAGCTACATCAGTTGACAATTTTCTGTCGGAAGTAGTTCCTGTAATTACCCAAAAACTTTCTGAAACCCCTCTCTTCGTTAACGAAATTCCTTGATAAGCTGGCACTGCTACCGAAGAAGAAATCCCCGGCACTACGGCTGTAGGAATTCCGAAACTTTCTACAAAATCAATTTCCTCACTTCCACGACCAAAAATAAACGGATCGCCACCTTTCAATCGCACAACATGTCCGTAAGTCAAAGCATTGTCCACAATCAATTGATTGATTTCATCTTGCGTATAGGCGTGACATCCTTTTCTTTTTCCCACAAAAATCTTGATGGATTTTTTTGGCGCATAGGTCAAAATTTCTTCGTTGGCCAAGGCATCGTACAAAACCACCTGAGCTTTCGCTAAAGCATTGGCTCCTTTGATTGTTAGCAAGTCTGGATCGCCTGGACCAGCTCCTACTAAAGTTACTTTGGGTTGTATTGGTTTATGCATTAGCTAAATCTTTTTCTCTATATTCTTCAATCGTTGCGAAGAATGCTGTTGCTTGTTCTAAATAATTTTTTGCAAAAGCTTCCGAAGGTTCGTTGTCTTTAATTTGGTACACCAACTCTTTGAAAGTAGTGGCTAATTGAATAGTATTGGTCTCTACAAAAACAGTATCGAACAAATCAATAATTCCGGCATGGTGGTTTGTTTTTTGCTTTTCAGCCAACAATAATGCTTTGGCAGCATTTACAAAACCTGCATAGGTTAAGTAAATTGAATCTGACCATTTTTGATCGTTCAGCGCTTCTTGAGAGAACGTCAATTTGTCTTTCGCTTCTACCAATAAGGTAGCTACTAAATCAATTACCACTCCTGCACATTCACCAACACCCACTGCTTTTACGTAATTATCGGCATTTCCCCAATCGACAAAATCGGCTTCTGTTAAGTTGGTTACATCCGCTAAAGGTTTCAAATATTCGTAAAAATATTTTTCGCCTTTGGCATCATAATAATTCAAGAATGATAGTCCATTCGCATTGGCTTGAAAATCATTTAAGATCAAACGCAAGGCTTCAGGTCCTCTACGACTTGGTATTTTAATTACTTTATCTGAAAAACGACCTTGGCCATTTCCTAAGTTACCACCTCCCAACAAAACTTGAAGGGCTGGTGCAACTAATTTTCCAGAGTTGATGGACATTCCTTGGAAACCAATTTCTGCCATATTGTGTTGTCCACAAGCATTCATACAACCACTAATTTTAATAGTGATTTCTTGGTTATTGCTGTATTGCGGATATTCTGTTGCTAAAACGCGTTCTAATTCTACTGCGATTCCTGTACTACTGGCAATTCCTAAATTACAGGTATCAGTGCCTGGACAAGCTGTAACGTCATTGATGGTGTTGTACCCTAAAGTAACAAAATCCAACTTGGCTAATTCTTGGTAAAAGAACGGTAGGTTTTCTTCTTTAATATTGCGAATCAAAATGTCTTGACGCAAAGTAAAACGCAATTCATTGGCACCATAATTTTTAATCAAATGAGCCAAAGCTCTTGCTTTATCGGTATAAAAATCACCTAACGCTACTTTGATTCCGATCGCTACATAACCCGCTTGTTTTTGAGCAATTACATTCGAATTTTTCCATGCATCAAAAGCGGTAACATCTTCGATAGTTACTTTTGGAACTTCCAAAGCTGGAGCTGGTATTGGACCTTCAAAAGCTGTGGTGTCAATTTCCACCGTTTGGTAAGACAAGGCTTTTTTCTCTTCTTCAACTAAACGTAAAAATTCGTCTCTACCAATTTCTTTGATCAAGAATTTCATACGGGCTTTCAAACGTTTGGCTCTTTCGCCATAACGATCAAAAATACGCAAGACACCTTCTGTCATCGGAATGATTTGGTTGACCGGAACAAATTCAGAAAGCAATTCGGCATGACTTGGTTGCGAACCTAATCCACCACCTAACATCACTTTAAATCCACGCTCTCCATTGACAATTTTTGGAATGAATCCCAAATCGTGCAAATAACTCAAAGCGGTATCTTTATCAGAAGACGAAAAGGACATTTTGAATTTACGCCCCATTTCTTGACAAACTGGATTTCTTAAGAAAAACTGAAACAAAGCATGCGCATAAGGCGATACATCAAATGGTTCTTCCGGATCGATTCCAGCGTTTTCACTGGCTGTAATATTTCGAACGGTATTCCCGCAAGCTTCTCTTAACGTAATATCGTCTTTTTCTAAATCCGCCCAAAGTTGTGGTGTTCTATCCAAACTTACGTAGTGAATTTGAATATCCTGACGCGTAGTAATATGCAAACGTCCAGTCGAATATTCGTCAGACACTTTGGTAATACGCACTAATTGTTCGCTACTCACTTTACCAAAAGGCAATTTGATACGAATCATTTGTACCCCTTCTTGACGCTGACCATAGACTCCTCTGGCCAAACGAAGACTACGAAAACGTTCGTCATCAATTTTTCCTTCTTTGAATAATCGAATTTTTCTTTCTAAATCGATGATGTCTTTTTGGACAATCGGATTTTCTATTTCGGTTCTAAAACTTTCCATTTTTTTTGGGCTTTTATTTAATTAATAAATCCAACTCCCGCTGTTGTGTTGGTATTGGCGTCAATTAAAATAAACGCTCCATTTGATTTATTATCGTTGTATTTATCAAAATACAATGCTTTACTTAATTTAATGGTTACTTCTCCAATTTCGTTAATGGCTAATTGCGTAGCAGGAACTGCTCCAGAATAATCTGTAGCAATTACATTTTTGACTGCGTCAATTTTTGCCAAAACTCTATTGGTATTGTGTTGTACTAAATACTTGGTTCCAGGCACTAATTTCTTGCTGTCCATCCAGCAAATAGTCGCATTGATATCTTTTTCTACTTGAGGTAATTCTCCTGATTTTACAATCATATCTCCTCGAGTCACGTTGATGTCGTTTTCTAATTCTAAAACAATAGAGGAACCTGCTTTGGCTTCATCAAATTGTTGGTCAAAAAAGTGAATTTTGGATACTTTTGATTCGGTTAAAGAGGGTAAAACCGTAACGGCATCGCCCACTTTAATTGTGTTTCCATACAATTTTCCAGCATATCCTCTGAAGTCATGGTATTCTTCGGTTTTTGGACGAATCACTGTTTGCACAGGGAAACGCGTTTGACCGGTTTCAAAAACATCTTCAGGAGTCAAATCTTCTAAATGTTCCAATACGGTTTGCCCAGTATACCAAGGCATATTTTCAGATTTATCGGCTACATTTCCGCCGTTAATAGCGCTCAACGGAATATAACTTACGTTTTGTTCTTTGAACGAACTTTTAGCATTCAAAGCTTGGAAGTCGGCTTTAATTTTGTTAAAAACCTCTTCAGAATAATCGACTAAGTCCATTTTATTTACGGCAACAATTACTTCTTTCACACGCAATAAATTATTGATGAAAAAGTGACGGTAGGTTTGCTCAATTACTCCTTTTCGCGCATCAATCAAAATGATCGACACTTGCGAAGTCGAAGCTCCTGTTACCATGTTTCGCGTATATTCTACGTGACCTGGAGTATCGGCAATAATGTAACTTTTCTTTGCAGTCGAAAAATAAATATGGGCTACATCAATCGTAATTCCTTGCTCTCTTTCGGCAACTAAACCATCCGTAGCCAAAGAAAAATCTAGATAATCGTATCCTTTTTGCTTGCTGCTTTTTTCTATTGCTTCAATTTTATCCGTAGTCAATGATTTGGTATCATACAATAACCTCCCGATTAAAGTACTCTTTCCGTCATCTACACTTCCTGCTGTTGCTATTTTTAAAACTTCCATTCTGTTTGTATGTTTCAAGTGTAAGGTTTCTGATTGATATATTTACCTTACTCTTTAATTTTTAAATTCTTAATCCTTTTAATTTTATCTATTAAAAGTATCCTTGTTGTTTTCTTTTTTCCATCGCCGCTTCAGAACGCTTATCATCAATTCTGGCTCCTCTTTCAGAAATAGTTGAAGAGCGAATCTCGCCCACGACTTCTTGAATAGTTGCAGCATAGGATTCAACAGCAGCCGTACAACTCATATCTCCCACTGTTCTAAAACGAACAATTCGTTCTTCGATTTCTTCATCTTCCTCTTGATATACAAATGGGGAATGTGACCAAATCAATCCGTCTCTTAAAAACACTTTACGTTTGTGTGAAAAATAAATGGATGGAATTTCAATTCCTTCTTGTTCGATATAACTCCAAACGTCTAATTCGGTCCAATTGGAAATTGGAAAAACACGAACGTTTTGACCCAACTCAATCTTTCCATTCAACAGATCAAACAATTCAGGACGTTGGTTTTTTTCATCCCACTGACCAAAATCGTCACGGACTGAAAAAATACGTTCTTTAGCTCTTGCTTTTTCTTCATCTCTTCTCGCTCCACCGATACAAGCATCAAATTTGAATTCTTCAATCGCATCCAAAAGCGTAGTCGTTTGCAAGCTATTTCTGCTCGAATATTTTCCAGATTCTTCCACCACTTTTCCTTGGTCAATTGCATCCTGTACGTTTCGAACGATTAATTCCAACCCTAATTCGGCTACCAATTTATCTCTAAATTCGATCGTTTCCGGGAAGTTGTGTCCAGTATCAACGTGCAATAATGGGAACGGTATTTTTGCTGGGAAAAAAGCTTTTTGCGCCAAACGCACCAAGGTAATTGAATCTTTTCCTCCTGAAAAAAGCAATACGGGTTTCTCAAATTGAGCAATTACTTCTCTAAAAATGTAGATCGCTTCGCTTTCTAAAGCATTTGTTTTTACTATTGAACTCATTTATAATTGTTTAAAAGTTTAAAGTTTAAGGTTTAAGGTTTGTTAACCTCTTATCATCAAACTTTCCACTACTTTTTTATAGATTATATTCTAATCACTAATTACTATTGACTAATCACTATTTTTGGTGTAAGCCACATTCTTTATGGCTCGATTCCCAAGACCATCTTCCTGCTCTGATATCTTCTCCTGGCAAAATCGCTCTGGTACAAGGTGCGCAACCAATACTTACAAAACCCTGTTTGTGTAAGGTGTTTTGGGGTACGTTATTCTTTTCTAGATGTGCTTCCACTTCTTGTAACGTCCATTTTAACAATGGATTGAATTTGATGATATCAAAATGAGTATCGTATTCAAAAAAGTTCAGGTCACTTCTGTTCTCGGATTGTTCCGCTCTCAAACCAGTAATCCAAATCGCATTGCCTTGTAAGGCTTTAGTCAAAGGCGCTACTTTTCGAATGAAACAACATTCTTTTCTATTTTCCACCGAACTGTAAAAACTATTGGGTCCCTTTTCATTCAACAAGCTTTCTACTGCTGCTGTTTCAGGGAAATAGGTTTTGATTTCGGTTTTGTATTTTTTAACTGTTTTATGAAATACATCATAGGTTTCTTGGAACAAACGACCCGTGTCTAAAGTAAAAATGGTAATTAGCAATTCATTTTTACCAATAAAGTCCGTGATCACTTGATCCTCTTGTCCAAAAGAAGTAGAAAAAACTACTTGATTTAAATATTCATTCGCTAAAAAAGAAAGCGTCTCCTCGATAGAAAAGTCCTTTGTTTTTTCCAATAAACTGGCTACGACTGCTGTACTCATTATAGTAATTTAAATAAGGTTCGTAAACTTAAAATGATAATTAAAATTCCTACTGCAATCATCATGGGTTGTCTTTTGATTTTATTTACTAAAATGGCTGCAATAGGTGCCGCAATTACTCCCCCTAAAATCAAACCTATGATTACTTGCCAACCTTCTATTCCACCAAAAAGCATGAAGGTTACCCCACTAGCAAAAGAAACGGCAAACTCGGCTGCATTTACAGAACCAATAGTATAGCGTGGATTTCTGCCGCGACCTAACAAAGTAGAGGTTACAATTGGTCCCCAACCACCACCACCAACAGCATCCATGAAGCCTCCAAAAGAAGCAAGGACACTCAAGCGTTTGGTTTTCTTTTTAATGATATTTTTTTGAGCTGCTTTTCTGATAATGATGATCGCTAATGCAATCATGTACACCGCAATAAAAGGCTTAATTACATCTCCATCAATAACATCCGAAAGCAAATAAGCTCCAGTTGCCGAACCTAAAACACCTGGAATCAACAAGTGTTTCACTAATTTTTTATTGATATTTCCAAAACGGTGGTGCGAAATTGCAGAAGCTCCTGTTGTGAACATCTCGGCAACGTGAACTCCCGTACTACTGATCGCTGGCGGAATTCCGTAGGCCAATAAAAACGAAGTAGAAGTAGCTCCATAACCCATTCCTAAAGTTCCATCCACTAGCTGAGCAAATACACCAATTAGGAAAAAGATGAAAAATTCTTGATCAAAACCTGCTACTAAACCGTCCCAAGAAAACTCCGCATGATGGTTGTAGATTAAACTAGAAATCAAGCCTACCAATAAAGCAACTGGAATAATAACCCACAAACGTTGTTTGAAAGGTACTTTTGCGTTTACTGAAACTGTATTTTCTTTTACTTCTTGACTCATTAGGACTACTTTTTCATAAAATTGATTCATTAAAATCTATTTCCCTATCGGGCTAGTAGATTAAGATGCAAAAATAGTACTTTTTTACTAATTACAAAATGGAAATTAAAAAAGATTTACTTTAAAAAGAGATGTCGGCGAGTGTATTGTTTTCGAGTATCATCAAGGTGTTATCGCGGACTTCCGTCATTAATCGATGAACGGAACAACTCACTTCGTCTACACAATCATCACATTTTTCATAAAAATTGTGACTTACGCAAGGCAGCAAAGCAATAGGACCTTCTAAAATACGGTACACATGAGCCATATTGATCTCTTTGGGATCTTTGATCAAATAGTAGCCGCCACCTTTTCCTTTTTTGGCACCCAGAAAACCAGAATGACGTAACAATAACAAAATGCTTTCTAAAAACTTAATTGAA
Source organism: Flavobacteria bacterium GWA2_35_26 (assembly GCA_001800905.1). Lineage (GTDB taxonomy): Bacteria > Bacteroidota > Bacteroidia > Flavobacteriales > Flavobacteriaceae > Flavobacterium. The sequence continues at coordinate 42,005 of MGWH01000003.1, forward strand.
ATATGCTCGCTCTTTGCTATTTCAGCAATTTGCACCGGCGTTTGATTCTCTTGGCGTGCCAAGAAAGTCAAAGCTTTAATTCCGTATTTTGTTTTCTTTGATAACATGATTTATAAATTCGATTGACGATCTGGAATGTGCTAAATTATAACACTAAATCCTAAATCCAATATCGTACATCGTAAATTTTAAGACAAGGCTTGTTCCAAATCAGCAATGACATCGGCAACGGTTTCTAAACCTACAGAAACTCGAACTAATCCATCTGTAATACTTACGGCCAAACGTTCTTCAACGGATAACTTACTGTGAGTAGTTGATGCCGGATGCGTAACAATGGTTCTAGTGTCTCCTAAATTTGGTGATAACGAACATAATTTTATTTTATCTAAAAAAGCTCTACCCGCTTCGATTCCGCCTTTGATTTCAAAAGCGACAATATTGCCTCCTAATTTCATTTGCTTTTGCGCAATGGCATATTGTGGATGTGATTTCAAGAACGGATATTTCACTTTATTAACCTGTGGATGGTTTTCCAAAAACTCGGCTACCTTCAAGGCATTCTCACAATGTCTTTCCAAACGAATGGCCAATGTTTCCAAACTTTTCGACAATACCCAAGCATTAAACGGAGACAATGTAGGTCCAGTCAGTCTCGAAAAAAGGTAAATATCTTTGATCAAATCGGCGCTACCAACTGTAATTCCACCTAAAACACGGCCTTGACCGTCCATCAATTTAGTTGCCGAATGGATCACCAAATCCGCTCCCCATTTGATAGGTTGTTGCAAATAAGGCGTCGCAAAACAGTTGTCAATTATTAAAATCAAATTGTGTTTTTTGGCAATTTTTCCCAATAATTCCAAATCGATAATATCTACTGCAGGATTCGTAGGCGACTCTGCAAACAAAATTTTGGTATTGGATTGAATACAACTTTCAATCGTTTCTGGATGATTTAAATCAAAATAGGTCGTTTCGATATTCCACTTTGGAAAATAGTTCACAAACAACGAATGGGTTGCCCCAAAAACGCTACTCGCCGAAACGATATGATCTCCCGATTTCAATAAAGCCGCAAATGTAGAATACACCGCTGCCATGCCTGATGCGAAAGCAAAACCGGTTTCGGCACCTTCCATTTGGCACACTTTATTAATGAATTCAATTGTATTTGGATTGCTATAACGACTATAGATATTACGTTCTTTTTCGTCTGCAAATGAAGCTCTCATGTCTTCAGCATCTTCAAAAACAAAACTAGAGGTTAAATACAAAGGCACCGAATGCTCCAAGTATTGTGTTCTTTCTAATTGACCGCGTATCGCTTGAGTTTCAAAACCGAAATCTTCTTCGTTCATTGTAGTTGTATTTATTTTTTTAATTCGCTAATTCCACTCCATTCAATACTACTTTGTACAAAATGGTAGCGGTTGGTTCCAATGTTTTTGAAACCGAACAATATTTTTCAAAAGATAATTTAGCTGCTCTAGCCGCTTTGTCTTCGTTGATTGGTCCTTCTAAAAAGAAAACAACATGAATTGTTTTAAACGGATTTGCTTCGCCAACTGGCACGCGTTCTCCTTCAACTTCTGCTTTAAAAGAGGTAATTTCTTGACGTTGTTTTTTCAAAATCGAAATCATATCAATTCCGCTACAACCTGCTACTCCCATCAAGACCAATTCCATTGGACTTGGTCCCATATCATTGCCTCCAAAAGCAGGACGCGCATCGACATTGACAAGATGCCCTCTGTCATTTTTCAATTGAAAATGAAAGTTATCGTTTACTCTTTCTAATGTTATTTTCATTTGTTTTGTTTGTATAAATCTAAAATCTTATCCTTTGTCTGACAATCTTAAAATATCTCCAAAAACCCCTCTTGCTGTTACCGCTGAACCAGCTCCTGCACCTTGAACTACAATTGGTCGATCTCCATAGGATTCGGTGTAAATTTCGAAGAACGAATCCGATCCTTTCAATCCGCCTAAAGCAGTGTCTGAGGGAACTGAAACTAATTTTACTTCTAAATTTCCTTTATCGCTTTGCAAATCACCTGATAATTCCCCGATGTAACGTAACACGTGATTCGGTTGTTGGTCTTCTTTTATTTTGGCGTAGACCGCATCAAATTCTTTTAATTTGGTCAAAAATTCAGACGCACTTCCTTCTCGTAAATGTTCCGGAATTAGATTTTGAATTGCAATTTCTTCGAATTCATTTTGCAAATCCAATTCACGCGCCAAAATTAATAATTTTCTACCCACATCGTTTCCACATAAATCCTCTCTTGGATCGGGTTCCGTATACCCATTATCAATGGCTTCTTTCAAAACATCACTAAATGGAACGTCTTTGCCAGAGAAGTTATTGAACAAATAACTCAATGTTCCCGAAAACACCCCTTTTATTTTAGTAATATTTTCACCTGAAAGGTGTAATAATTTAATCGTATCAATCAAAGGTAAACCAGCCCCTACATTGGTTTCGTACAAATAGGTTTTTTGATTGTCTGCCAATACTTTACGTAGTTTTTTGTAAAAACTATAACTCAAGGTATTCGCCACTTTGTTAGACGAAATTAAGTCAAAACTGCTTTCAATCAACGGAATATAATTTTCCACAAATTCGGCACTAGCCGTATTGTCAATGGCAATTAAGTTTTCCAAATGATTTTCATTGGCATAATCAATCACATCCTGAATGGAATATAAAGTTCCTTTGTTTTGGATTTCATTTTTCCAATTCGGTGTCACGCCATTTTTATTCAGCAACACATTTTTAGAATTGGCGATAGCAAAAATATTCAACTTCACATCTTTACGTTTTTCGATAGCGGTAGCCGATTCTAAAATTTGGTTAATTAAAGTTCCTCCTACTAATCCGTGACCAAAAATAGCAATGTTGATTTTTTTAGAAACCCCAAAAATCTCTCCGTGGATTACGTTCAAAGCACGATTCAATTCCGTTTTCTTTACCACCAAACTCACGTTTTTACCGGTAACGGTATTGTTGAACAAAATCGGAATGATTTTATTTTTAATCAATGCCGTGTAGGGCTTGTGAAAAGTACTTAAGTCTTGTCCAATGATAGAAATAACCGATACATTATCGGTCACCGAAATTTTATTGACGTCTTTCGAATAGAAATCATTTTCAAATTCATTCTCTAACTGAATCATTGCTAAAGAAGCTTTGTCAGCATCAACCACTAAACCAATTCCTCGTTCAGAAGAACCTTGCGAAATGATACTCACACTGATGTCATTGTCACCCATGACTTTGAAAATTCGAGCATCGACACCAGTTTTTCCAAGTAATCCGCGTCCTTCTAAATTAACCAAAGCCACATTTTCCAAAACTGAAAGAGTTTTGATTCCTTCTTTACTCGCTGTAGAACGGATTAAGGTTCCTTTATTTTCGTGATTGAAAGTATTCAAAATACGAAGCGGAATATTTTTCTCCAATAATGGAATGATCGTTTTAGCGTGTAAAATGGTGGCCCCAAAATTAGCCAACTCATTCGCCTCATTAAACGTCAAATAATCAATTTTCTTAGCATCCGGAACTAAGTCAGGGTTTGCGGTATAGATTCCGTCAACGTGTGTGTAGTTTTGTAATTCTTCTGCATTCAAATAATTCGCAATCAAAGAAGCGGTATAATTACTTCCGTTTCTTCCTAAAGTAGTAGTCACATTTTTAGCATTCGAAGCAATGAAACCAGTGACAATATTTACCGCATCTTCATTCTCTTTGAAATACTGTATTACATTTTTCTTAGAAGCCTGTTCAATGGGTTGGGCATCGCCAAATTTCGAATCGGTTTTGATTAATTCTCTACTGTCAGCAAAACGAGCTGTTACTCCATTTTTAAGCAAAATCGCAGTCAGTAATTTGGCAGAAAGTACTTCGCCAATCGATAAAATTTGATCTTTAATTTTACTGCTGTAATCCCCAATTAAGCTTACGCCTTCAAATAATTTTTCTAAAACGGTAAATTCTTCTGTAAAATCAACCGCATCAAAACCATTTTGTTGTTCTAATTTGAATTGTTCCAATTGTGGCTTGTAGCTTTCATTTTTGGCTGCAATAGACAACATTTCTTCCAATTCATCTGTAGCATTGCCACGTGCCGAAACCACCACAGCGATTTTCTCGCCTTGGTTAACTTTGTCTAAAATAATTGCCACCACTTTATCTAATCCATCTCCGTTAGATAATGACTTTCCTCCAAATTTTAAAATTTTCATTCTGTCTGTATTATACGTGGCGCCATTAAAAAATGGGAGCCAACAAATTATGTAATTGTTGGTATTCTATCAAAAAAGCATCGTGACCATGAATGGAAACAATTTCTTGATAGGATACATTTTCTTTGTATTTTTTTAATTCTTCATAAGTACCGCGATTCTCATTGGCTGTAAAAAACAAATCCGAATCAATGCCAATAATATGAATATTGGCTTCGATTGTTGCCGCTACTGTTGCAAAAGAATCCCTGCCTCTTGTAATATCAATCGTCTTTAACAATTGGTTCATCATTTTATAAGCTGATAACTGAAAACGTTTTTGCAACTTATTCCCGTGATGGGCTAACCAACTTTCGATATTAAAAACGGCCAATTCTTCGTTAGTTGTGCGTTGGAATTTGGACGAAAATGATTCCGGAGTTCGATAACACAACATGGCGTGAATGCGCGCATCTTCGATTGGTTTTGACGAATTGGCTAAAATTTGCTCTTGCAAAAAACAATTGGCAATCAACCAATCTGTCGATTTCCAATCGGTTGCAATTGGAATTAAATGTTGGGTAATCTTTGGTTCTAAAGCAGCCATTTCCCAGGCTATTCCTCCACCAACAGACCCGCCAATAATAGCATACAACTGTGAAATTTGTAGCGCTTTAATTCCCTGATTAAATATTCGTGCAATATCTCTCGCGTTGAAATCTTGGTAGTTTTCAATACCAAAACCATCGTATCCGTTCCCTGGAACATTGAATGCCAGAACAGTGTACTTATTTGTATCTATCGTTTTGCTTTCGCCAATTAAGTCGTTCCACCAACCTTGTTCTCCAATTACGTTTGAATTCCCGGTTAAGGCGTGATTCACCAAAACAATAGGAGCTGTATTCAAACTTGGTCCAAAAACCTGATAACTTAAATGAAGTATAGGATATAGCGCACCACTTTCGGTGATGAAATTTTGTAATTGTATTTGGTTGATTTTATTTTCCAATGTCAAATCGGTTGTAATTGTTGATTTGTGTTGGAAATATTAGAAAGAAAATCTAGAAGGAAGCTAGAAAAATCTCGTGTTATCTTTCCACATTGCTGTGGTAGAATGCAGCACCTTCTTCGATTTACCGAAGGGTTGCTAAGGTTTCATCGGGTCTAATCCCTCTACCTTTCTTTATAACATTTCAATACGTTTATTTGAACTTTGAGCTGCAAATTAACGTCATATTTCTTAAAGAAACAAATTTCCTTGCTGCATAATTGGACAACAATCCAATATGCAGCTTTTGATTTACTCCTTTGAACCAATAATTATTTGGTCCAAATACAATCTTTACAAAGAAATAATGCAATAAAAAGGAGCTAAAAGCCTCGTTTTTTGAAGAAACCGAAACCGAAACGCCTTTTTGCAACAAAAAAAAAGAAAAGTTTAATTTGGAATTCAAAATGGTTTTATAACTTTGCGCTCTAATTTCAGAGGAAAAATTTGAACTGATTGCAACCTCGTTAAAAAATGCTAAAGCAGGAATTTCCCTTTAGCATTTCGTAGCAACACCATTTTTCCTCGCTTAATTTAAAACTAAATTAAATTATTATGGCTTATTTATTTACGTCAGAATCTGTGAGTGAAGGACATCCAGACAAAGTGGCTGATCAAATCTCCGATGCATTAATCGATAATTTTTTGGCATTTGATGCCGATTCAAAAGTAGCTTGTGAAACTTTGGTAACTACTGGTCAGGTGATCTTGGCGGGTGAGGTAAAATCCAATACCTACTTAGATGTACAACAAATTGCTCGTGATGTGATCAAGAAAATTGGTTACACCAAAAGTGAGTACATGTTTGAAGCTAATTCTTGCGGTATCCTTTCAGCAATTCACGAACAATCAGCTGATATCAATCAAGGAGTTGACAGAGCAAGTAAAGAAGAACAAGGAGCTGGTGACCAAGGAATGATGTTTGGCTATGCTACTAATGAGACGGAGAACTACATGCCTTTGGCTTTGGATTTATCTCATGCGATTTTGATTGAGTTGGCTAACTTGAGAAGAGAGAATAACGAAATCAAATACTTGCGTCCAGATGCAAAATCGCAAGTAACTCTTGAATATTCAGATGATAACAAACCGGTTCGTATTGACGCCATTGTAATCTCTACGCAACACGACGATTTTGATCAAGAAGCTGCGATGTTGGCTAAAATCAAATCGGATTTAGTGAGCATTTTGATTCCGCGTATTAAAGCGAAATACCCACAATATGCACATTTGTTCAATGATAATATTACCTATCATATCAACCCAACAGGAAAATTCGTTATTGGAGGACCTCACGGAGATACTGGTTTGACAGGAAGAAAAATCATTGTGGATACCTATGGTGGAAAAGGAGCTCACGGTGGTGGCGCTTTCTCTGGTAAAGACCCTTCTAAAGTAGACCGCTCTGCAGCGTATGCAACACGTCATATTGCTAAAAACTTAGTAGCAGCTGGATTGTGTGATGAAATTTTAGTTCAAGTATCGTACGCTATTGGTGTGGCAAAACCAACATCTATCAACGTGAATACCTACGGAACTTCAAAAGTAAGTTTGACTGACGGAGAAATTAGTAAGGTAGTGGAAGGTATTTTTGATATGCGTCCGTACTTTATTGAGCAACGTTTGAAATTAAGAAATCCAATTTACAGTGAAACAGCTGCCTACGGACATATGGGACGTACGCCTGAGACAGTTACTAAAACCTTCTCTGCTCCTGGCGGATTAACTAAAACCGTTACTGTAGATTTATTTACTTGGGAAAAATTAGATTTCGTAGACGCTGTTAAAACAGCTTTTAAATTGTAAATTAATTTCTTGTAAATTAAATACCAAAAACGAGTTTTCTTTAATTAAAGAAAACTCGTTTTTTTATAAGTTGAATTTTAATGTATTTAGATATTATATTTTAAAAGGAATGAAACAAACCTTGGCAAAATAATAGTTTCATTGGCATTATATCCATTTACACTAAATGAATTATTCAGCCTTGACTTTGTATTCAAAAGATTATTCGCTTGAATTCTATATTCCAATTTGGCATCTTTTTTAGCATAATTAATACTGGCAGACATAATTTTAAAATCATTGGTTAATCCAGAAGACTGATTTTTAAATCGGTTAAACGAATAATCCCAATTAATATTCATTCCTTCTAAGAAATAATAATTTAGTTTCACATTAGGACTCTGTGTTGTAAATGCAGTATTTGCTTGCTCAGAAAAATTAATTCTATACCCCAAATCAATATTAGGAAGCTTCTTAAATTGAGTCCCCAACGTTAGATTATATCCGTGATTAATATTTTCAATTTCTTGGATAAACTCTTTCACATTCCCACCAATAATAGCTCTATTTAACACAAAGTTCCTATTCCAACTTGCATTAAGTCCTCCTGATATTTTATAGTATTTCTTGAAGCTTTTCGAATAAAAAAGAGTACTATTCAAATTCTCATTTTCAGCATCCAAATTCAATCGGTCAGAAGTTGAATAAATTCCTTGAAATAAAATACCATTGACTACAGGATTTTTAGTAGTAGTGTAGGATATATTTCCAAAAATTGTGGTGAAATTATATAAATTATATTTTGAATAATTCAATCTGTGTGAAGTTACCAATGAGTTTTCTAAACCCGAATTACCCCTCGCTATACTATTAAAATTAGTAAAAACATATCCTTCAATTAAAGAATTGATATCATTAAAACCATTTTTTACAGAATAATTATAGGTTATATTTTCTGATTTTTTCAAATCCCATCTGGCAAACATATCTGGCAAAAATCGATTGAAATTTAATTGAAAAGGTCTAGAAAATTGAGTGTTATTCGTTAGATATTGATGGTAAGAAAAACCCGGGTTAAAGGTAAATTTTCCTAGCATGAACTTATAATGAATACCCAAAAATGCATCCTTAAACGAATAACGAACATCATTATTATACGATTCATTATTTATTGTTACTGCGGAATTATTTTGCAAAATCTGCAACAAACTCGAATTGTAGGTTTGAAAAGCATTGGTATTACCTAGAGTTAAATTAAGAATACTTTTATTACTAATTTGAAAGTAGTAATCCAATTTGGCATCAAACTTATTCGTTTTTACAAATCTCGATTGTTCAATATTTAAAGAGTTTTGATTTACAAAAATCGAACTAGGATCATTCGGATTAGTTGTATTACTATTTTGATACGGATTTACAGAGAGTTGTGGATTATAAAAGGGATCTTCGTCCTCATACTGATGTTGCATCTCAACTACCCAAGTACTTTTTGAATTTTGTGTGTAAAATAAATTTAAGCTTTGATTAAACGAAATTGGATCTTGCTTTTGAAACGAAAGAATTGAGTTGGAATTGTTAATTGGTGTTGAACCAAAATAAGAAGTAGAATTAGTTTGATTTATATTCTCTTCGCGCTGACTGTTCTTTCTTAAAAAAGCATCATAATCCAATTGAAATTTGTCATTGGGTTTGAATTTCGATCCAAATTTTGATATAAATGCAGTATTCCTTGAATCTGTTTGATTTTTCCTGTTTTCCAAAGTACCTATTGCAGTAGTATTAGGTTGGAAAATTCCGCGCTCTGAATTTGTAATCGATTGGTTGTAGGTGTTAGAATAAGCACCAAATCCAGACACGGTCCATTTTTTTGAAAAAGAATGATTCAAGTTAATCGCTCCAAATTTATCCGTCATTTTTGCTACATTATCTCCGCCAGATAATCCAAAAAAATTACGATTAAAATTTAACGAAGTTCCGTTTCTATCAATAGTATTTCTGGCGCCACCAGTTATCCTGAAAAAATCAGCTGAAGTCAATGAAACTTCCCCAATATTATTCAAATTCACAATGGTATTGACACTCGTTTTTGGGGAATAATAAAATAGTTTTGGATTAAAAATATATCCTTTATTATTAGCTAAACCACCACTCAAATCGCCAAACCAAAACTTATCTTTTCCTTTTTTGAGTTTTATATTAATTGCTATGTCGTCATTGTTGTTTTCGATACCTTTCATTTGAGAAACCTCATTGAAATTTCTCATTACTTGTACTTTATCAACAGCGTCAGAAGGAATGTTTTTTGAACCCAGCTTAGTGTCACCCTCCATAAACGGTTTCCCATCTACAAATAGTTTTCTTACCTGTTTACCTTCTACTTGAATTTGGCCATCTGAAGAAACTTCAAATCCTGGAAGCTTTTTAAATACATCTTCTAATTTTCGTTCCTCTCCAGTTTTAAATGAATCCGTATTGTAAACAATTGTATCTCCTTTGATTGAAACCGGCATTTCACGGACTATCTCAACACCAGCAAGTTCAATACCACCAGACTCCATTGTAATGTTTTGAATAATATTTTCTGATTTTGTGTTTACCGAAATTTCTTTATTTTGCATTCCAATATAACTCAGCTTAATCGTATACGATGTATTGGCTTTCAAGTTCAAGATAAATTTTCCTTTATCAGATGTAATGGCATAAGCATCCATCGCTTTAGAGGTTTGGTTCACAGCCATTACATTGGCCATTTCAAGTGGCGCTTTGCCTGTATCGAGAACAATTCCTTCGAAACGAATATTTTGTGCGTACCCAGTCGCAAACAATACTAGGGCAAAACATACTAGCAATTTTTTCATTGTATACTGTTTATAAAACTATTAATTGTTAAATCTAATTTGCATTCCGCCACCACGACCACCAGGACCTTGATTCATTTCTCTAAACTCCTCCATTTTTTTTACCACAATATCATCATATTCTTTTTGAGACACTGTTTTCCCTTTTGATGGTGCTTTAATTTCAGTTTTTTCTTTTGGATTTAAAACCACTTTAGAACAAAGAATAATAGTTTTACCATCATTTACTTCCAAAATTAATCCAGGCAATCCCCAATATCCTTCAGGTCCCTGATTAACAGGGATTTCTGGTGTATACCAAGCCGTAATTGTAATTTCTTTTGGTAATTCAAGAGCATCCATAAAACTTGTTTTTGGAGCTTCTTTTGGTTTTTCTTGTTGAGATGCTTCTTCTTTTTTAGGTGTATCTTCTTTTTTAGGGCGAAAATTTCTAAAATCAGTTTTACTAGCGGCTTTAATTGCAGTCGCTTTATAGCAGGTATACCCGCCAATCACTCTGGTTTCAGCTTCCATTTTCCAATTTAAACTTGCTAACGAATCTTTAACTAAAAATTCTTTACCCATGAAATCTTTATCGATACTATACGTTTTATCTTTTACGTTTTTATAATACGTACCGCCGCCACCAGTCATCGAGCCCATCATCATTCGCATTCCTCCTCCTTGATTAGAAGCCTCTAATTTTTCTTCTTCTTTATAAATTGAAGCCGATTTATCAAAGTTAAGAACGAAAGTCTTTTCAAACATTTTTTTCATTCGTTCCTCCATCATTTTTTGCATGTCTGGATTGATGTTTTTGTTGCCTTCCATACGAACTTTAAAGTCGGCCATACTGGTTTTTGACTCGTAAACAGCCATTCCTTGAAAATCCTTTTGCGCTTGTGAATTAGAATAAATTAATACAAATAATAAAAGTAAAATCGCTTTTTTCATGAGGTTCAAATTATAATTAAAGGGCAAATATGACGAAAGATTTTGAATTTTGTACCAATAAAATGTTAAATGACTTAGTCAGACCTGTTCGAAAACAATTAGTTTATATCCAATTAATTTAAAAATAGAAATAAAATAAAGCAGCTATTCCATTTTCCGATTGTGAATAAATCATTCCGAAAAATGTATTACAAACACTAATTTTTATCTATTTTTACCCTTTTAGAATTTATCAATAATAAAATCACACTACCGTAATGCATATAGCAGTAGCAGGAAACATAGGTTCGGGGAAAACCACCTTGACCAATTTATTAGCCAAACATTTCAAATGGGAACCCCATTTTGAAGACGTAGTTGACAATCCGTATTTGGATGATTTCTATCACCAAATGGAACGTTGGTCGTTCAACTTACAAATTTACTTCTTAAATAGTCGATTTCGTCAGGTAATGCAAATTCGCGAAAGCGGCAAAAGAATCATTCAAGACAGAACGATTTACGAAGATGCGCACATTTTTGCTCCTAACTTACATGCAATGGGCTTGATGACCAATCGTGATTTCCAAAATTACTCTTCTCTTTTTGAGTTGATGGAATCTTTGGTAAAAGCACCTGATTTATTGATTTACTTGCGTAGTTCAATTCCGAATTTAGTAGGTCAAATTCACAAACGTGGTCGTGAATATGAAAATTCTATTTCTATTGACTATTTAAGTCGTTTGAATGAACGTTATGAAGCTTGGATTCATACCTATGACAGAGGTAAATTATTGATCATAGATGTAGATAACATTAATTTTGTTGACAATCCAGAAGATTTAGGAAATATCATCAACCGTATTGATGCTGAAATCAACGGTTTGTTTTAATCCTAAAGCCAACTTTATATTCATAAAAAAATGCCTCAATTTCTTGAGGCATTTTTATTTGTATTAATATGAAAACTAGTGTATAGCTTCTACTTTGGCTTTTACTTCAGCTTCAGTTCCTTCAAAAACTTGAACCGTTTCTTTTCCATTTTCAGAAATAGTTACCGTAGCTTTTGCTTTTCCATTATCATTGGTCATTTGAACATTGACTTGCTTTTTAGCTTCGCCTTTTTTAGCACAACATGCTTTTTCTTCTTTAGCGATGTATTTGCCATTCGCATCATAATGAGATAAACACATTTCTTTTTGCCCTGGAGTACATTTTAGACTGTCGCACATTTTTGCACATTCGTCTTTAGTCATAGTAGCACATTTGCTCATATCACAATTACCCATCATACCCGCCTCAGAAGAAGATTTCATTTCAACATTACAAGTCATTTCTTTTTGAGTAGTACTTCCTTCTCCTAAGATAGGCGCAATTACCAATCCAATCAAACAGGTTAATTTAATTAAGATGTTCATAGAAGGTCCAGAAGTATCTTTAAACGGATCTCCAACTGTATCTCCGGTTACCGCAGCTTTGTGGGCATCAGAACCTTTGTACGTCATTTCACCATTAATTTCAACACCTGCTTCGAATGATTTTTTTGCATTGTCCCAAGCGCCACCGGCATTGTTTTGGAACACTGCCCAAAGCACACCTGAAACCGTTACACCTGCCATATAACCTCCTAACATTTCTGCGATTAATTGGTTATTGTCACCGTAAACTAATTTACCTAAAAGAACAATTGCAATAGGAAAACCAATCGTTAAAATTCCTGGCAACATCATTTCTCGTAATGCCGCTTTAGTCGAAATTTCAACACATTTACCATATTCTGGTTTACCAGTTCCTTCCATGATTCCTGGAATTTCCTTGAACTGACGACGCACTTCATATACCATATCCATCGCTGCTTTACCAACAGAGTTCATTGCCAAAGCAGAGAATACAACTGGAATCATACCACCCACAAATAACATCGCTAAAACAGGTGCTTTGAAAATATTAATTCCGTCAATTCCTGTAAAGGTTACATAAGCAGCAAATAAAGCCAATGAAGTTAATGCTGCCGAAGCAATTGCAAATCCTTTTCCTGTAGCAGCTGTAGTATTACCTACAGAATCCAAGATATCCGTACGAGTACGTACTTCTTTTGGCAATTCACTCATTTCAGCAATACCTCCTGCGTTGTCCGAAATAGGTCCGAAAGCATCAATCGCTAATTGCATAGCTGTTGTAGCCATCATAGCCGAAGCCGCTAAAGCTACTCCGTAGAAACCTGCAAAAGCATACGAAGACCAAATTGCAGCAGCAAACAAAATTACAGTTGGGAAGGTAGAAATCATTCCCGTAGCCAAACCTGCAATTACGTTAGTTCCAGCTCCTGTCGATGATTTTTGAACAATTGCCAATACTGGTTTTGTCCCTAATCCGGTATAATATTCGGTTACAGATGAAATAGCTCCACCCACAATCAAACCTACAATAGTAGCATAGAAAACACGCATAGACGAAATGTCTTTCAATCCTTCACCGTAGAATTCCATTTTCATTGTTGCAGGCAACATATATTGTACTAAGAAATAACAAGCTACCAAAGTCAATGCAATAGAAACCCAGTTTCCAATATTCAACGCTTTTTGTACTTGTGCTTCTTTAGCATCATCACTAGAAATTTTCACTAACATCGTTCCGATAATTGAGAACAAAATTCCGAAACCAGCTATAGCCATTGGTAATAAAATTGGTCCGATTCCGCCAAAAGCATCTTCGATTTTACCACCCATATCTTTAATCACATAATTTCCAAGAACCATAGCCGCTAATACGGTTGCCACATACGAACCAAATAAATCGGCTCCCATTCCGGCAACGTCACCCACATTATCCCCTACGTTATCAGCAATTGTAGCTGGGTTACGCGGATCATCTTCTGGAATACCTGCTTCTACTTTACCCACTAAATCAGCTCCTACATCGGCTGCTTTGGTATAAATACCTCCACCCACACGTGCAAACAAAGCAATTGACTCAGCACCTAATGAGAATCCAGCTAATGTTTCTAATACTTTGGTCATGTCTTCTGACGAAGTCCAAGCACCATTCATAAAAATTTGGAAGAAAATAATAAAGAAACCTGTCAATCCTAAAACAGCCAAACCAGCAACTCCTAATCCCATTACGGTTCCACCACCGAAAGAAACTTTCAAGGCTTGAGGTAAACTAGTACGAGCAGCTTGTGTAGTTCTAACATTAGTTTTAGTGGCAATTTTCATTCCCATATTTCCTGCTAAAGCAGAAAAGAAAGCACCAAAAACAAAGGCTACTACTATTAATATATGTGTGGTAGGAACTATAAATGAAATCCCCGCTAATACAGCACTTGCACCAATCACGAAGAATGTCAATAATCGATATTCTGCTTTAAGGAAAGCTAATGCACCTTCGTAAATATAATCTGAAATCTCTTTCATCTTACCATCTCCAGCGTCTTGTTTTAGCACCCAAGCTCTTTTAACCGCCATGAACAAAAGTCCAATAATCGCCATTACTATTGGCAAATAAATCATAAATGCATTCATAAAAAATAATTTTGGTTTTAATTAATAATTCATTGATAACGAACGAATTTAAACAAAAAAGCAATACTCTTTACAGAATATTGCTTTTTTTATAAGAATTACTAAAAAAATTATTTAATGCTAAATAAGTTTTTTGGTTTGTTTTCAATTGCTTCGAAACGTTCTGTACACTCTTTAATAATAGCATACGCTTCGTTTACATCTCCCCAACCTTCTACATCCACTTGTTTATTTTCTAAATCTTTGTATACTTGGAAAAAATGTTCAATTTCTTTAATTAAGTGCGGATTTACATCACTTAAATCATTTAATGAATTCCAAATTGGATCAGAAACCGGAACGCAAATTACTTTCTCGTCTGGTCCTTTATCATCTGCCATATGGAAAACACCAATTGGTTTTACTTCCATTACACAACCAGGGAAAGTAGGCTCGTTAATCAATACCAAAACGTCTAATGGGTCACCATCTAATGCTAATGTTTCAGGAATGAAACCATAATCAGCTGGGTACATCATAGAAGAGAATAACATTCTGTCAAAACGCATTCTTCTAATTTTAAAATCGTATTCGTATTTGTTTCTACTTCCTCTTGGTATTTCGATTAAGACATCGAACGTTTTTAATTTGTCTGCAGTCATTGTATTTGTTGTATTTTTCTTTTTTTAATTTGGTGCAAAAGTAAGGAAACATAGCGTTTTTACAATACAACTAAGGGATAAAAAAAACGTTTTTTTAACATCAATCTGCCAATACTTAAATTTTGCCTCTTTTTTTGAGGTAATAATGCCAAATGATAAAGGAAGCAAGTGTTCGAAACGGTTTCCAATTGGAAGAAATAGCAAGCATTTCTTCTTCCGATTGACAATTATACAACTCCATTAAAGTATTTTTAATTGCTATATCGCCAAGAGGGATTATATCTTGTGATTGCATACAAAACATCAAATAAACATCTATACTCCAATTCCCAACTCCTTTGATTTGAATTAATTCATTTCGAATCTGTTGTTCTGTTTTCATTGGAAGTGAAGAGAAGCTTAATTCCTTTCTTATAACCCTTTGGGCTACATCTTTTAAGTAGATGGTTTTTTGTCTGGATATGCCACAGCTTCTTAAATCTTCATCGGTGGCATTATGTATAGTAAAAGGATCTACTTTGCCAACCAAATTCACTAGCTTATCATAGGCTGCTTTGGCAGAGGCTATAGAAACTTGTTGTTCCAAAATAATGTGACACATGGAAGCAAATCCTTCCTTTCTTTTTTGAATAATTGGAAGACCAAATTCAGAAATAATCCCTTTAAGAACCTCATCTTTTTGAGTTAATACAACTAGAGCTTCATCCATCATTTTGACCTTTACAATTTATTTCAACTTTACCCGTCTTAAAAATGAAATCCAAAAGCCCCTTTAATAGCAAACTTAGTCGCGTCTGGTACATTCAAGTAATTACCTCTCCATGAAAAATCAATACGAAACACTTTAAATATATTACCAATGCCGGCGCTGTATTCCCAATATCCATTTTCGGGAGCATTGTAGGCTAGTCCCGAAGCATTGATTCCTCTATTGGCATTTGAGATCGATCCATACACCCCTCTAATTCCAATAATTTCGCGCCAATTTAATTTTCGCATAAAAGGGATGCGAGAAAAAATACGCCCGTTAAAATTATGATCCCATTTCAAAGTGAGGTATTGATCGCTGATGAATTCATAAAAATTCAAATTACTAAACGTATTTTCAATCGTGAAATAGGTTTGGTTACCTGGAATCACGCTCATTAAACCTAATGGAATAGTTCCGAAGGTTTTACCTAATTCCATGGTAATATTGGTTCGCCCCAAAGGGCCAATAATAATGGGTTGCTTGTAATACAACTGCAATTTTTCATATTTAAAATCGCTATTTAAAACGCCTTTAAAACCATGACTGTAGTTGATAAAAAAGCGGCTGTAGGGATTGTCCACCACACCTCGCTCTACTCCGTAACCAATGGTTCTTCGATTGGGCATGAACTCTATTTGGATATTCGCTTCGGATTGTTTTACTTCACTTTGAGTAGTAGTTCTAGAAAGATCAGTGAAATAATCCAAACTGAAAGTGGGAGAAGCAGATACCAAAGTTCGGTGTGAAATTCCTAATTGAAAAATCAAATTCTTTACGGGTTCTATTTCAACCGCTAAATTGGACAAATTAATATTCGTTAATTTTCCATTACTACCGGTGGTAAATAAAGCGGAGGAAGCAAAACTTCGTCCCATTACATCGTTAGTGGTAGTTAAGCTCGCCCCTATTTGCTCAATATCGCGTCGATTCCCTCCGGAGATAATGATTCTATTTTTCTTGTCCACCATCCATTTTCCAGAAAGACCGTATTTGAATTTTTGATCATCAGATCCATAGGCTGTAAAAGCCTGTATTCGCCAAGGGTCATTGGGTCCAAAATAAGTCCGGCCTCCAACACGTAAGCGAACACCTTCTACTTCATTAAAACCAAAAGATGAAAAAATCGGTCCGTAATCAAAATTCTTAAACTCGACATAGCCACTGCCCAAAATGGAAACCAAACTGTACATCTGTTTGAACTTTTTGACCGTTTGTAGGGTATCGAGCATTTTATAAACTCCTGCTTCGTCTTTGTTTAATTTTTCAAAACGGTTTTCTTGCCAATATTCGTCTGATTTTTGATAGACTTCATTGTCAATAAAATTGACTTCTTCTTTATAAAAAGCAAGTGGTTTGACTTTATTGAATTCATGATTTCGATACAAAGTCGTACGTTTTCCATAAATACCTTTAGAATCTTCTTTTTTATTTAAGGCAAAGTCCGACATCATATAATCTCGAGTCAACAAGAAAACAGAATCATTCATCACTTCAAATTCTTGCTCAATATAAATGTCTTTAATCCAGTTGATGTTGGCGCTTTTGGTTACCGCCATATTGATTTTCTTAATGGCAAATGTGGTGTCGTTTACCCAAAAATCGCCTTTAAAAGTCAACTCGTTTTTACGTCTTGGGTAAAACAAAATGTTGTAGCATTTTTTGTTGTCAATATAGGCGCTGTCTCTTAATACATAATTATAGACATCCACACCCGTTCGAGACAAAGGACTAGTAAAACTCTTGTCAAAAAAGGTCAAGTGATTGTTGTAAATGGAGTAATCGCTATACAAGTCTTTTAGGAAAGACAAAATCTGTTGATTCCCTTCAAAGCCAGATGTTTTATTCGCTTTCAGTTTTTCTTTGACTTTTTTCTGGCGATTATCACCATAGACATCCGATAACGATTCGTTGATAAAAATTGGTAAATACGTTTTTCCTGTCACTTTAGAAGTGTCGACATGTTTGAAAACAAACTCCATTCCTTTGAACACTTTGTTTTTCATAAAAGCGCTATCGATAGTATTCATATCAAATTCGACCTTTTCGTATTTTTCCATTTGGTATTGGTCAAACTGATATAAGCCGTTTTTACGCTTTCGTTCCCAAATTTTTCTAAGAATATCCAATGCCGGATTGTTTTTTTTGGAAGTTTTTCCAGCAAAAACAACTACCTCATTTAAGGATTCTGCTTCGTTTAATTTTACCTTGAAATTATATACAACGGCTTCTTCCAAATAGATTTCTCTTTCCGAAAACCCTGCAGAAGAAACTACTAAAACCGAATGTTTTTGCGGAGATTCAATATAAAATCGACCATCCTCATTGGCTACAACTCCAATGTTCGTTTTTTTAAACACAATAGTAGCAAAAGGAATGGGTTGATTTGTTTTATCTACAACTATGCCACTCACTTTGGTTTGAGCCAAAAGCAACTGAGCTGTCATCAATAAAACAACAAAAAAAAGTTTGGGAAATTTTGATTTCATAAGCTAAAAAAAATCTTCATCAAATAGTATTTGATGAAGATTCAAAGGTAATCAATATCTTAATTGTGTTTAAACAATTAACATTTTGAATTATTTATTCAATACTTTTTTAACGGCTTTAATTACGTCTTCTGAATTAGGTAACCATTCTTTCAATAATACTGGAGAGTATGGCGCTGGTGTATCAGCAGTTGTAATACGTTGGATAGGAGCATCTAAATAATCGAAAGCACGCTCTTGAACAATATAAGTGATTTCTGAAGCAACACTTGCAAAAGGCCAAGCTTCCTCAAGTACTACCAATCTATTGGTTTTTCTAACCGAAGTTAAAATCGCATCGTAATCCATTGGACGTACTGTTCTCAAATCGATAATTTCACAAGAGATACCTTCTTTGGCTAATTCATCAGCAGCAATAATAGCCTCTTTGATAATTTTCCCAAAAGAAACGATCGTTACATCAGTTCCTTCACGTTTGATATCCGCAACACCTAGTGGAATGGTATATTCTCCATCAGGCACTTCTCCTTTGTCACCATACATTTGCTCTGATTCCATGAAAATCACAGGATCGTTATCACGAATGGCAGCTTTCAACAAACCTTTGGCATCATAAGGTGTAGATGGAACTACAACTTTAAGACCTGGTGTGTTAGCAAACCAGTTTTCTAAAGCTTGTGAGTGGGTGGCTCCTAATTGTCCTGCAGAAGCAGTTGGTCCTCTAAAAACAATCGGCACATTGAATTGACCTCCTGTCATTTGACGCATTTTAGCAGCATTATTTATAATTTGATCAATTCCTACCAAACAGAAATTGAACGTCATGTATTCTACAATTGGACGACATCCATTCATTGCTGAACCTACTGCAATTCCAGTAAAACCAAGTTCGGCAATAGGTGTGTCGATTACTCTTTTCTCACCAAATTCGGCAAGCATTCCTTTAGAAGCTTTATAAGCACCATTATATTCAGCAACCTCTTCACCCATTAAGTAAATGGATTCATCGCGACGCATTTCTTCACTCATCGCTTCGCAAATGGCCTCTCTAAATTGTATCGTTCTCATAGTTGTATGTTGTAAGTGTATTTTTCGAAACGCAAAAATAAATATTTTAAATTACTTAAAAGCATAAAATCGACTAAAATAATTAGGAGCATTTTCCGGCTATTCGCTATATCTTCCTCTGGCTGAAGACGCCACAGGAAGGATGCCGCTGCTATCCGGGCTAAAAAACACAAAAACATTAAAAAAATATTATGCGCGCATAGTAAATATTCCGATTTATTATTTTAAATTTGTGGTACATTTAAGAAATCCATAAATATACCCCCTATGAAAATATTAGTTTGCATCAGCCATGTGCCTGATACTACTTCAAAAATCAACTTCGTAAATGGTGATTCTGAATTTGATACCAACGGAGTTCAGTTTGTAATCAATCCTAATGACGAATTTGGTTTAACCCGCGCTATTTGGTTCCAAGAACAACAAGGAGCAACTGTAACTGTTGCCAATGTAGGCGGACCAGAAACGGAACCAACCCTAAGAAAAGCAATCGCCATTGGAGCTAACGAAGCCATTCGTATCAATGCGAATCCAACCGACGGTTTTTATGTTGCACAACAATTAGCCGAGGTGATCAAAACTGGAGGTTATGATTTAATTATTGCCGGAAAAGAATCCTTGGACTACAACGGCGGAATGGTGCCTGGAATGATAGCAGGTATTTTGGGATACAATTTTGTTACTTCATGTGTAGGATTGACTGTTGATGGCGCAAATGCAACTGCAATCCGTGAAATTGATGGCGGAAAAGAAACTTTAAGTGCATCTTTACCATTGGTTATTGGTAGCCAAAAAGGATTAGTTGAAGAAAAAGACCTTCGTATTCCTAACATGAGAGGAATTATGACTGCTCGTACTAAAGTAATTAATGTGGTAGAACCAATTGCAGCGAATGTAAATTCAAAAGCAACTCAGTTTGAAAAACCAGCTGCTAAGTCAGCCGTAAAATTGGTTGCTGCCGATAACTTAGACGAGTTAATTCAATTATTACACAACGAAGCCAAAGTAATTTAAAACCGTACCATCATGTCTATATTAATATACGCTGAATCAGCAGAGGGAAAATTTAAAAAAGTAGCCTATGAATTGGCTTCTTATGCAAAAAAAATAGCCGAAAGTCTCGGAACTTCAGTAACCGCGGTAACCATCAACGCTGCTGATGTTTCTGAATTAGGTAAATACGGAGTAGATAAAGTCTTAAAAGTTAATAACGAAGCTGTAACAGGATTTTCAGCTAAAGCCTATTCCGATATAATCATACAAGCCGCTTTAAAAGAAGGAGCGAAAGTAGTTGTACTTTCCTCAACTACTAATAGTATGTATTTATCTGGTTTGGTAGCAGTTGGTTTAAACGCGGGATTTGCTTCAAATGTAGTAGGACTTCCTGTAAGCACTAGTCCATTCCAAGTTAAACGTACCGCTTTTTCAAACAAAGCATTCAATATCACTGAAATTACCACCGATGTAAAAGTAATTGGCTTAGCCAAAAACTCGTATGGGATTGTAGAAAGCAATAGTTCATTAACCCAAGAAGATTTTAATCCATCAATGGATGCTGCTGATTTTAATGTAAAAGTAACCGCTACAGAAAAAAGTTCTGGAAAAGTTTCTATTGCAGATGCTGATATTGTTGTCTCTGGCGGACGTGGCTTAAAAGGACCTGAAAACTGGGGAATGATAGAAGAATTAGCTAGCGTTCTTGGTGCGGCTACCGCTTGTTCAAAACCTGTTTCTGATTTAGGTTGGAGACCTCACGGAGAACACGTGGGTCAAACTGGAAAACCAGTAGCAACTAATCTATATATTGCAATTGGTGTTTCTGGTGCGATACAACATATTGCGGGAGTGAATTCATCTAAAGTAAAAGTAGTTATCAACAGCGATCCTGAAGCGCCTTTTTTCAAAGTGGCTGATTATGGGGTGGTTGGAGATGCTTTTGAAGTGGTTCCTCAACTAATTGAAAAATTAAAAGCATTCAAAGCACAACAGTAGTTTTAAATTAATTTATAAAAAACTGCCTTAAAACAAGGATATTTATATCTTTGCGTTAAGGCAGTTTTTTTTAAACCTACTCCAATTTTTTTATTTCAATTCAATGAGTTTAGTTAAATTATCAATAAAAGGAATTTCATATAGCCAAACCCAAAACGGAGCTTATGCTTTGATTTTAAATGAGGTAGATGGCGATAAAAAATTACCTATTGTTATTGGAGCATTCGAAGCGCAATCTATTGCAATTGCTTTAGAAAAAGAAATTAAACCTCCGCGTCCACTTACACATGATTTATTTAAGAATTTTGCTGAACGATTTGACATCACAGTAAAACAAGTAATTATACATAAATTAGTTGACGGAGTCTTTTATTCTAGCATCATTTGCGAAAGAGATAAAATTGAAGAAATAATTGACGCTCGAACGTCTGATGCCATTGCTTTGGCTTTGCGATTTAATTCCCCAATATTTACTTATAAAAATATTTTAGACAAAGCTGGAATATTCTTAAACAATACCAATGAGCTGAATAAAGACGAAAATGATCTAGATAATATCCTTTCAAATCCAGACACTTTTGGTCAAGAAATTGAAAGTAATCAATCCGGATCAACCTATACTTCAAAAACAATTCAAGAGTTAAATGAATTACTTGCAGAGGCAGTGGAAAACGAAGATTATGAAAAAGCCGCCAAAATAAGAGATGAAATTTCAAAAAGATAAATTAAAATAATAATACCATGAAAATCAATACATTAATTATCACACTAGCTATTGGATTACAATCCATGGTTGGATTTTCACAAGACTACTATTTGCATTGTGGTAGCATTTTAGACGTTCAAACTGGAAAGGAAATTAAGATGGCAACCATAGTAGTTTCCAAAAATAAAATAACAAAAATCAGCGATGGATTTGTTGCTAAATCCAATGCAAATGACATTGAAGTCAATTTAAAAAATAAATTCATATTGCCTGGATTAATTGATTTACATGTGCATCTTGAAAGTGAACAAAATCCAAAAAGTTATGCTTCAAAATACACAAGCAACGAAGCAGATGTTGCTTTTGAAGCGGCTCGTTTTGCAGAAACGACATTATTAGCAGGTTTTACCACTGTTCGCGATTTAGGTGGTACAGGAGTTAATATATCATTACGAAATGCTATCAATAAAGGAATTGCAAAAGGGCCACGTGTTTATACTGCAGGAAAATCAATTGCTTCTACAGGAGGACATGCCGATCCAACTAACGGTAGCAACCGCAAATTAATGGGTGATCCAGGACCACATGAAGGTGTTGTAAATTCTCCAGAAGACGGAGTAAAAGCGGTACGCGAAAGATACAAAGAAGGTGCCGATGTCATTAAAATCACAGCTACTGGTGGTGTTTTAAGTGTTGCTAAAAACGGGAAAAATCCTCAATTTTCAATTGAAGAAATCAAAGCCATCACCACAACTGCAAAAGACTACAATATGCTAACTGCAGCACACGCTCATGGTGATGAGGGAATGCAACGAGCTATCTTAGGAGGAATTAAAACTATAGAGCACGGCACTTTTATGAGCGAAGAAACTATGGAATTAATGAAAAAATACGATGCGTATTTAGTTCCAACCATCACTGCTGGAAAAGAAGTAGCTATAAAAGCAGAAGTAGAAGGATTTTATCCAGAAATCATTGTACCTAAAGCCAAAGAAGTCGGCCCTCAAATACAATCTACTTTTGCAAAGGCATACAAAAAAGGAGTTAAAATTGCATTTGGAACCGATGCTGGAGTATACGATCATGGAAAAAATGGTAAAGAATTCGGTTATATGGTCGAAGCTGGAATGCCCGCTTTAGCCGCTATTCAATCAGCTACCTTAACAAACGCTATGCTTTTGGGTGTAGCTAACGAAATTGGGCAAATCAAACCTGCATTTTTTGCTGATATAATTGCAGTTGATGAAAATCCGTTAAACAATATTAAAACATTAGAACAAGTTCAATTTGTTATGAAGAATGGGGTGGTATATAAAAACCAATAATACAAACTCATTACTTTACATTATTAAGAAAAAAGCAATATGAAACAATATTTAGATTTAGTGCAACATGTAATGGAGAATGGTTGTCAAAAAGGCGACCGAACTGGAACTGGAACCAAAAGTGTTTTTGGATACCAAATGCGTTTTGATTTAAACGAAGGTTTTCCAATGGTTACAACCAAAAAATTGCACCTAAAGTCGATTATTTACGAATTGCTTTGGTTCTTAAAAGGCGACACTAATATTAAATACCTACAAGAAAACGGGGTGAAAATTTGGGACGAATGGGCCGATGCCAATGGTAATCTTGGACCTGTTTATGGGCACCAATGGCGCAATTGGAATAGCGAAGAAATTGACCAAATTTCGGACTTGATTACCGAATTAAAGTCCAATCCAAATAGTAGACGTATGTTAGTATCTGCTTGGAATCCATCAGTACTTCCGGACACCAAAAAATCGTTTGAAGAAAATGTAGCTAACAATAAAGCAGCTTTGCCTCCATGTCACGCATTTTTTCAGTTTTATGTTGCGGATGGAAAATTATCGTGCCAATTATACCAACGCTCCGCTGATATATTCTTAGGTGTTCCATTTAATATCGCTTCTTATGCGTTACTTACTATGATGATAGCTCAAGTTTGTGATTTAGGTGTGGGTGAATTCATACATACTTTTGGTGACGCACACATTTACAACAACCACTTTGAACAACTAGAATTACAGTTGTCTAGAGAAACCAGACCGCTACCAAAAATGATTTTAAATCCAGCAATAAGAAATATATTTGATTTTGATTTTGATGATTTTACTTTAGAAGGTTATGATCCTCACCCTCCTATTAGAGGAAGTGTTGCAGTATAAAATTTCACTATTTATAATACTTTAAGACTTCATTTATGATTGTAATGATTGCTGCTGTTGCCGAAAACAATGCCTTAGGAAAAGACAATGAATTGGTGTGGCATTTACCCAATGATTTTAAAAGATTCAAAGAATTAACTTCGGGTCATTACATTATAATGGGACGAAAAACATTTGAAAGTTTTCCAAAACCATTACCCAACAGAACACATGTTGTCATCACAAGACAAGCCAATTACCAACCCGAAGGCTGTATTGTAACGCATAGCATTGAAGATGCCATAAAAATTTGTCCCGAAAATGAAGTAGTTTTTATCATTGGCGGAGGCGAAATCTACAAACAAGCCCTAGCTTTTTCAGATAAAATTGAAATTACAAAAGTGCATGGTCAATTTGAAGCCGATGCTTTTTTTCCTGAAATCAACGATATGGAATGGGAATTAGTGCAATCCGAATTTAATTCAAAAGACGAGAAACATCTTTACGATTACACCTATCAGACTTTTGTGAAAAAATAATATTTTTTCAATGTATTGGGAGAATGAAATGTCTTTTTGCCTTTTTTTGAACTGCCAAATACCACGAAGGCAGAACAATCGAATAAATTTAAAGTTTCCAAAAACAAATTAATTCTTAAGAACGTGTTTTGCGCTTTGTTCAATACCTTATAAAAGTCATGAAACAAGACCAAAAGACGAAATATAATTGGTTGCGCAAAATCCAACTAACTGATTTTCATTCATTAACTCCCAATTAAACATTGAAAAAGAAATCAAATTTCTTGGGGTAAAATTGGTCAATAAATAGACACCTGACAATACCCACTTTTAGTGATTTTTAAAGTTTTCCAAAGTCTTACAATATTGAACTGTATGGCAACTATTTAGTTCCTCGAGTTTACTTATATTTGTACAAACTAAAAATGATGGCTGATAAAATCACTCCCTACAAAGATTCTTCACTAAGCAAAAAAGAGCAAGTAGCTCAAATGTTTGATACCATTTCTGGAAATTATGACAATCTAAATCGTGTGATTTCTTTTGGAATAGATGTAAAATGGCGCAAAAAAGTATTGCAAATGGTAGGGAAATCCAATCCTAAAACCATTTTGGATATAGCAACAGGCACGGGTGATTTGGCTATTTTGATGGCACAAACAAAAGCAGATAAAATTATAGGATTAGATATTTCAGCTGGAATGTTAGAAGTGGGTGTTCAAAAAATTGCATCCAAAAACCTAACCAAAACCATCGAAATGGTACTTGGGGATTCTGAAAACATGCCTTTTGAAGATAATTATTTTGACGCAATAACGGTTGCTTTTGGAGTACGTAACTTTGAAAATTTGGAAAAAGGATTGGCTGAAATTTTACGTGTATTAAAACCTAATGGTACATTTGTCATTCTAGAAACATCTGTCCCGGACAAAACTCCTTACAAACAAGGGTATCAATTGTACAGCAACCATATCCTTCCTTTAATTGGCAAACTATTTTCAAAAGACGATGCTGCTTATGGCTATTTGTCAGAATCAGCTGCCGCTTTCCCTTATGGTGAGAAGTTAAACAATATTTTGAGAAAAATTGGGTTTATAGATGTGATAGCATTACCTCAAACCTTTGGAGTAGCTACGATTTATTCTGCTTCTAAAAAATAATATGAAAAAAGCCGCTTTTGTTATTTTAATTGTTTTTACAACAAGTGTCAACGCTCAATTTACACAAAGTATATTTAGCAAAGACCCTGTAATTCATTTAGAGACATGGCAACAGCAACCTTTATATTTTGGATTTTTCCTTGGGTTGAATTCCTATGATTTCAAATTCAAATACAAAGCCAATGTAAGCGAAGATATTCAAGTTCAAAAAACTACTGGTTTCAATGTTGGATTGGTAGCCGATTTGAGATTGCATGAATATATCAATTTGCGCTTTGAACCAGGATTGTATTATACAAAGCGAATTTTAAATTATCCTGAAACCTATTTTATAACTCTTCCAAAAGAATCTGATAAAATTAGAGAAGTAAATAGCACGTATATCCACTTTCCTTTATTATTAAAATTTTCGGCTTTGCGAACAGGCAACATTCGGCCTTATCTGCTTGGAGGCGTTTCTACCACATTAAATTTATCAAGCAACTCGAAATCGAAAGACGATAATTTAGAACAACTTTTTAGAGTAAAAGCTTGGAGTCCTAATTATGAATTGGGTTTTGGTATTGATGTGTTTTCAGAATACTTTATTTTCTCACCTTCAATCAGAGGTGTTTTTGGGCTTAAAGACGAATTAATTCAAGATAAAGATCCAGCAAGCCCGTGGACAAGTAACATTGAATCCATGCAAACAAGAGGATTGTTTATCAACTTTACTTTTCATTAAAATCTAAAGTGAAGCACGGCGAAACTCACTTAAAACAATTGCAGTAGCGGTTGCTACATTTAGACTTTCTGTTTTTTGAAGGGTTCCAAAACGCGGAATTGTCAATCTATTTTTTATAATTTTCTCTATATCAGATGAGATTCCATTAGCCTCATTACCCATCACAATAATTCCTTCTTGAGGCAAGTTAGTGGTGTACATGTTCTCGCCATCCATAAATGTTCCGAAAACAGCTAGTTTACTCTTGGCAATAAAATCATATAAATCAACATAAGTTACATTCACACGGGCAATAGAACCCATCGTTGCCTGAACTACTTTTGGGTTATATACATCCACCGTTTCTTTGGAACAAATTAATTGTTGAATCCCAAACCAATCACACAAACGCAAGATGGTACCTAAATTTCCTGGGTCGCGAATATCATCGAGAGCTACAATTAATCCCGATGAATTAATTGCCTTAACCTCAGACATTTTGAAAACTGCCAAGCAAGTATTTGGCGAAGCCAAAGCACTCATTTTCTTCAAATCGGCATCAGTTACAAGAGTTTTTAAATTACTGGTAACGGTTTCAAAATCAGTTTGAGTCGTATATAAATGCTCCAATTCAAAATGTGCAGCAAGCAATTCTTGAATCCCTTTGATTCCCTCAGCAATAAACAATTGATGCGTTTGTCGGTGTTTTTTTTGATGTAAACTGGATATAAGCTTTATTTGGTTTTTACTAACCATAAAAAAATGTACTTTTGAATTAAAATTTTAGAACCGTTGAAACATATTTTCACAAAAGTAACTGCATTTATTCTAATTGCAATATTTATTTCTGCTTGTAACGCTGTAAAAAGAGTTCCA
This sequence comes from Flavobacteria bacterium GWA2_35_26, assembly GCA_001800905.1. Lineage (GTDB taxonomy): Bacteria > Bacteroidota > Bacteroidia > Flavobacteriales > Flavobacteriaceae > Flavobacterium. The sequence goes on from MGWH01000003.1 coordinate 69,431, forward strand.
AACGGTAAATTTTTGTTGACTAAAAACGAAATATTCGAGAATAACAAAGTGATTTCAGATGAAACTACGTTCAGCCAATTGTACCAAAAACCAAATAGTAAAATAGCTGGAATTCCGCTTTTTTTGACTTTCAATAATTGGGCAAAACCCAATATTGACTCGACTTTTCAAGCAATACAAAATCCAATTACTACAAATCCTACTGATAAACCGGTAAACCAAAAAGGAAAATCGTTCTGGCAAAATGGCATTTCTAATTTTTTAAAAAAAATTGGCGAACCTCCGGTGATTTTCGATCCATTAAAAACGGACAAGTCGGTATTGCGTTTATCGTATTTATATTTTAATAAAGGTTTTTTTGACGTTAAAATCAAATCTGTTTTTGATACGATTGGACTTAAAAAAGGCCGTGTCAATTATTATATAGAACCGGGAGTTGCTTACACAATTGATTCGGTATCTACTGAAATAGCAACGGTAGTTTTAGATTCATTGTACCAATCAACCCAATCCAATTCCATTTTAAAACCGGGGAACCAATATAAAACTGAAGATTTTGAAAATGAAAAAAACAGAATCACAACTTTATTTCGAAACAGTGGCGCCTATGATTTCCAACCGAATAATGTTAGTTTTGATATTGACACTATTCAGAAAAAAAACAAAGCTAGCGTCCGATTAAAAATTGGAGATTACAATTATCAAAATCAAGATGTAACAGTTACTGAGCCATTCAAATTGTACAAAATAAGTGACGTTAGAATTTTTACCGATTATTCTGCTGCTGATGCCAAAGCAACACTAACGGATAGCACCGAGTATAAGAATTTTAAATTGGTAAGCCGAAATAAACTCAAATACAAACCATTTGCCATTACCAATGCAGTTTTTATTACAAAAGGTGGGTATTTTTCAGATACTAAAACCAATTTAACTAGTCGGTATTTAAGTAATTTAAAAATCTTTAATTACCCTTCTATTATTTACGAACAAGATAAAAGAGATAGTACAGCGCAATCTCTAATTGCAAAGATATATTTGACTCCAAAAAAGAAATACAACTTTGGACAGTCATTAGATGTAACCCATTCCAATATTCAAAATATAGGTATTAGTTTTAGCCCCTCCATTTCCATACGAAATGTTTTTAATGGGGCAGAAACATTAGAATTTTCGGGCAGAGCCAATGTGGGATCATCAAAAGATTTTGCCAACCCAAATGATGTGTTTTTTAATGCATCTGAGTTAGGTGTGGATTTAAAACTGAATTTTCCAAGAATCGTAATGCCTTTTGCAACCGAGAAAATCATTCCGAAAAGTATGATTCCATCTACCTTAATTACAACTGGTTATTCCACGCAAAAAAATATTGGGTTAGACAAAGAAAATTTCATAGGGTCTATCAATTACAACTGGACACCCAAAACAAACAGAACTGCACGATTTGACTTATTTAATGTTCAATTTGTACGTAATTTAAATCCTAAAAACTACTATAATGTGTACACCTCTTCTTACGATGCGTTGAACACATTGGCAAAAAATCCATCGTATCAAATTGGCGCTAATTTCTATGATGCCGATGGTAACTTAACTATTGAAAACGGAACCAATCAATTTATAAATAGCATTTTAACTCAAGCTACACCAACTTCGGCGACTGATTATGCAACCGTAAAAAGTATTGCTGAACGACAATTTAGACTTACCGAAAATGATTTTATTTTAGCTACTAATTTTAGCTATTCTACCACTACTAAAAAAGACTTAGCCGATAGCGATTTTTATCTATTTAAAACCAAAATTGAATCTGCAGGTTCTATTCTTAGTTTGTTTGCCAATGCTACGAATTTGAATAAAAATACTTCCGGCCGTTTTGAACTATTCAATTTAGAATATTCAGAATATATAAAAACAGAATTTGATTTTGTAAAATATTGGGATTTATCAAGAGAAAAAGTAATTGCGGTACGAAGCTTTTTCGGCATAGCGATTCCGTTTGGAAATTCTGATAATATTCCTTTTTCAAGAAGTTACTATTCAGGAGGTTCCAATGATAATAGAGGTTGGAATCCCTATCGTTTAGGTCCTGGAAGCACGGGAGGAATCAATGATTTCAATGAAGCAAACATGAAATTAACTGTTAGTGCTGAATTTCGATTTAAAATTTTAGGCAGTTTAAAAGGAGCTCTTTTTGCAGATGCAGGAAATATTTGGAATGTTCTTGACAGTACCGAAGATCCAAAAGCAACATTCAATGGATTAAAAGATCTAGAAAACATAGCTCTTGGTACCGGTTTTGGACTACGCTATGATTTAAACTTTTTTGTGCTTCGCTTTGACTTAGGTTTTAAAACCTATAATCCTGCACAAAACAAAGATCGAAGATGGCTTAAAGATTGTAATTTCGGGCAGTCCGTATTAAATTTTGGAATAAATTATCCGTTCTAATACTAATTAATTCTTATTTTTGCGAACTCAAACTAAAAACAACTAAAAACAATTACAATGTCACACAACATCAAACCAGGAGTTGCAACTGGAGATCAAGTACAAGAGATCTTTAATTATGCAAAAGAAAAAGGTTTTGCACTTCCTGCAGTTAACGTAACTGGATCAAGCACAATCAACGGAGTTATTGAAACAGCAGCCAAATTAAATGCGCCTGTTATTATTCAATTTTCTAATGGTGGTGCTCAATTTAATGCTGGAAAAGGATTATCTAATGCAAGTGAAAAAGCAGCTATCGCTGGTGGAATTGCAGGAGCTCTTCATATCCATACTTTAGCAGAAGCTTACGGAGCAACTGTAATTTTACACACAGATCACTGTGCTAAAAAATTATTACCTTGGATTGACGGTTTATTGGATGCCTCTGAAAAACATTTTGCTGCAACTGGAAAACCATTATTTTCTTCACACATGATTGACTTGTCAGAAGAGCCAATTGAAGAAAACATCGAAATCTGTAAAGAATATTTAGCTCGTATGAGCAAAATGGGAATGACATTAGAAATCGAATTAGGAATTACTGGTGGTGAAGAAGATGGTGTTGACAACTCTGATGTTGATAGTTCAAAATTATACACTCAACCTGAAGAAGTAGCCTATGCTTACGAAGAATTATCAAAAGTAAGCCCTAAATTTACTATTGCTGCTGCTTTTGGAAACGTACACGGAGTATACAAACCAGGTAACGTAAAATTAACTCCAAAAATCTTGAAAAACTCTCAAGACTTCGTTCAAAACAAATACAACACAGGAGCTAATCCAGTTGATTTTGTTTTCCACGGTGGATCTGGTTCAACTTTAGAAGAAATTAGAGAGTCTATTGGTTATGGTGTTGTTAAAATGAACATCGATACTGATTTACAATTTGCATACACTGAAGGAATTCGTGATTATATGGTTAAAAACATTGACTATTTGAAAACACAAATTGGTAACCCAGAAGGTGCTGATGTTCCTAACAAAAAATACTACGATCCAAGAAAATGGATTCGCGAAAGTGAAGTTACATTCAACACAAGATTAGAGCAAGCATTTGCTGACTTGAACAATGTAAACACTCTATAATTAACCATTGACCATTGACAATTCAATTGAATTGTCAATGGTTTATTATTTAGTACAACTATGGCTTGGTTTAAAAGACACGAAAAAGGAATCACTACTCCTACCGAAGACAAAATGGATGTTCCAAAAGGTCTATGGTACAAATCTCCAACAGGAAAAATTATTGATGCAGAGGAATTAGCACGTAACTTATATGTGAGTCCTGAAGATGATTTCCACGTTAGAATTGGAAGTGAAACCTATTTCGAAATCTTATTTGACAATAATGAGTTTGTTGAATTGGATAAAAACATGACATCTAAAGATTCATTGCATTTTGTTGACACCAAAAAATATTCAGACCGTCTTAAAGATGTTAGTTCAAAGACAAAATTGAATGATGCGGTTCGAACTGCTGTTGGAAAATCAAAAGGAAAAGATCTAGTAGTTTGTTGTATGGATTTTGCTTTTATTGGAGGTTCTATTGGAGGTGTTGTGGGAGAAAAAATCGTAAGAGGAATTGACCATGCAATCCAACACAAATTGCCTTTTGTAATGATTTCAAAGTCAGGGGGTGCTCGTATGATGGAAGCGGCGTTTTCACTAATGCAGTTAGCTAAAACTTCGGTAAAATTAGTACAATTAGCCGAAGCTAAATTACCTTACATCTCACTTTGTACTGATCCAACCACAGGTGGAACTACAGCTTCTTATGCCATGTTAGGAGATATTAATATTTCTGAGCCTGGAGCTTTAATTGGATTTGCAGGACCCCGTGTAGTTAGAGATACAACAGGAAAAGATTTGCCGGAAGGTTTTCAAACTGCTGAATTTCTATTAGAGCATGGTTTCTTAGATTTTATCACACCAAGAAAAGAACTAAAAGACAATATCAATTTATATATCGATTTGATTCAAAACAACGATATTCGATAGTCAATAAGATAGTTACAAAAAGAACCCCAAAAGGCAAATTGCTTTTTGGGGTTTTTTATATACTAAAAGTAATGATTTACATTCCTGTTCTTATCGCTTCTACTGGATCTAATTTAGAAGCTGTTATGGCTGGTAAAATACCTGAAATAAGTCCTATAATTGCTGCTAAACTAGTTCCTAGCAACACATTACTCATACTCAATACAAATTCAAAATCCATGGCTTTTGTTAATACAACTGATATTATCCAAACCAAAAGTAGCCCAACTGCACCTCCAATAACTGAAAGGATCACGGCTTCAAATAAAAATTGAAACAAGATAAATCTATTTTTAGCTCCAAGTGATTTTTGGATTCCAATTAAATTGGTTCGCTCTTTAACCGAAACAAACATAATATTAGCAATCCCAAATCCACCAACTAACAATGAAAATCCACTAATGATCCATCCTACTACATTCATTTGACCTACAATTCCATCAATCAAATCTGTAAATCCAGATAAAACATTGATAAAAAAGTTGTCTATTTCATCAGTTTTCATACCACGATAATTTCGCAATTTTTGAGTAAGTTCCGCTTTAAAAGCATCCATATCAACCCCTTTTTCTGGTTTTATTAGTATTACTGGAGTTAAGGCGTCATTGTTATCGCCATACATTCGTCTTAAAAAATTAACAGGAATAAAAACCGAAGTATCGCTACTATCACCAAAAATTCCTGCACCTTGTTTTTTCAAAACGCCAATTACCGTAAACCGTTGACCATACAATCTAATGTTTTTACCAATGGGATTGGCTCCTTCAAAAAGACCCGATGCTATTTCATTTCCTAAAACAATAACGGCCGAGCCAGAATTAGATTCTGATTCATTGTAAAAACGACCTTCGTCAAATTCTAAACCTTCAATTTCGATAAACTCATGAGAAACAGGAACTACATTAATATCGCTCACTGAAGCCGATTGGTATTTTATCGATTCTCTATTTACAAAAAATTGAAAAGCCATTTGGTTCACATTATTCATAGAACCTTTTAAATATTCGTATTCATCATATTTAACATTTGGAAATTGTTCTCTTTTCCATTGTGGAATTTCAGAGGGGCCAAAAGAAAAACGCATTAAATAAATGGTGTTTTTATCTAAACTACTCAAGTCTTTTTTAATTTTTCGATCCAGAGAATCTACTGCCGCAAGGACTGCAATAATTGAAAATATTCCAATTGTTACCCCTAATAATGAAAGTAAAGTCCTGAGTTTATTATTGCGCAATGCATTTAATGCAAACCTAAAACTCTCTTTTAATAATCGAAGATATACTAACATACTTTTTTTCTTTTGTAACCATGTAAAATTCAGTAAATTTTATTCAAAAACCTAATATAAATTAGTTGGAAGATAAGTGTCTATATTTCTCAGAATGTTACAGCTTTAGATGGATATTTATAATCAAAAAAAAACTATTTTTGCACTTTAAATTTTTAACTACACAATGAGCACAACTAAATCTATTCAATCTGCATTAATTTCAGTATTTTCAAAAGACGGTCTTGAACCAATTGTACGAAAATTGCATTCACAAAATGTAACCCTTTACTCTACAGGTGGAACCGAAGATTTCATCAAAAACCTAGGCATTCCCGTAATTCCAGTTGAAGATGTAACTTCATATCCATCAATCCTTGGTGGAAGAGTAAAAACATTACATCCAAAAGTGTTTGGAGGGATCTTAAACCGTCAAGACAATGAAAGTGATGTGCAACAAATGAAAGAATATGATATTCCTCAGATTGATTTAGTTATTGTTGACTTGTATCCGTTTGAAAAAACAGTTGCTTCTGGTGCTAGTGAAGCTGACATCATTGAAAAAATTGATATTGGTGGAATTTCATTGATTCGTGCCGCTGCCAAAAATTTCAAGGATACTGTTATTGTGGCTTCTGTTGATGATTACAGCTTGTTTTTAGATATGATTACTGCTCAAAATGGCGCTACAACATTGGAAGACAGAAAGCTTTTGGCAACCAAAGCTTTCCACGTTTCATCACATTACGATGGAGCTATCTTTAATTATTTCAATACAGACGAAACTATTTATAAAGAAAGTATTGCCAACGGACAAGTATTGCGTTACGGAGAAAACCCACATCAAAAAGGATTTTTCTTTGGCGAATTTGACAAAATGTTCAACAAAGTTCACGGAAAAGAGTTGTCTTATAACAACCTTCTTGATGTAGATGCTGCCGTAAATTTAATTGCTGAATTTAAAAATGACGGTCCTACATTTGCTATCCTAAAACACAATAATGCGTGTGGATTGGCCTCAAGAAAAACGATTAGTGAGGCTTACTTAGCAGCTTTAGCGTGTGATCCAACTTCTGCTTTTGGCGGAGTGCTAATTGCCAATACAAAAATTGATGTAGCCACTGCATCCGAAATCAACAAGTTGTTCTGCGAAGTAGTTATCGCACCCGCTTTTGATACAGAAGCCATCGCAATTTTAGAAGAAAAGAAAAACCGAATTATATTAGTTCAAAATGAAGTGGCTTTGCCACAAAGACAAGTTCGTACTTGCTTGAACGGAATTTTAGTTCAAGACAGAAATAACATTACCGATACCAAAGAAGATTTAAAAACCGTTACACTAACAGCTCCAACTGCTCAAGAAGTAGACGATTTAATTTTTGCATCTAAAGTGTGCAAAAACACAAAATCGAACACTATTGTTTTTGCTAAAAACGGCACACTTATCTCATCTGGAACAGGACAAACCTCTAGAGTTGATGCTTTAATGCAAGCAATTGACAAAGCCAATGCCTTTGGTTTTGACTTGAATGGAGCCTCTATGGCTAGTGATGCTTTCTTCCCATTTCCTGACTGTGTGGAATTGGCTAAAAAAGCAGGAATCACAGCTGTAATTCAACCTGGTGGATCTATTAAAGATCAGTTAAGTATTGACTATTGTAATGAAAATAAATTAGCAATGGTATTTACAGGAACACGTCATTTTAAACATTAATTTGTTTAACTTTGCTTGTTATTTAATTTTAAATTTAAAACCCAATTACGCTTATGGGATTTTTTGATTTCATGACCGAGGATATTGCAATCGACCTTGGTACCGCAAACACACTAATTATTCACAACGATAAAGTTGTTATAGATAGCCCTTCTATTGTAGCTAGAGATAGAATTTCTGGTAAAATCATTGCTGTTGGTAAAGAAGCCAACATGATGCAGGGTAAAACTCACGAAAACATAAAAACAATTCGTCCTCTTAAAGATGGAGTAATTGCTGATTTCGACGCTTCGGAGAAAATGATTAATATGTTTATTAAAAGTATTCCTGCGCTGAAAAAAAGAATGTTTACACCTGCTTTACGTATGGTGGTTTGTATTCCATCTGGTATTACCGAAGTGGAGATGAGAGCGGTAAAAGAATCCTGTGAAAGAGTAAATGGTAAAGAAGTATATTTGATTCACGAACCTATGGCAGCAGCGATTGGTATTGGAATTGACATTATGCAACCAAAAGGAAATATGATTGTAGATATCGGTGGTGGTACTACTGAGATTGCCGTAATAGCTCTTGGCGGAATTGTTTGTGATAAATCGGTTAAAATTGCAGGGGATGTTTTTACAAATGACATCATTTATTACATGCGTACACAACACAACTTATTTGTTGGAGAAAGTACAGCAGAGAAAATTAAAATTCAAATTGGAGCCGCTTTAGAAGATTTAGAAACTCCTCCAGAAGACATGTCAGTTCAAGGACGTGATTTGTTAACTGGAAAACCTAAACAAGTAGAGGTTTCTCATCGTGAAATCGCAAAAGCTTTAGATAAATCTATCCAACGTATCGAAGATGCAATTATGGAAACTTTATCTCAAACACCCCCAGAATTAGCAGCAGATATTTACAATACAGGAATCTATCTTGCAGGTGGAGGATCAATGTTGCGAGGTCTAGATAAACGTATTTCTTTAAAAACTGATCTTCCGGTTTATATTGCTGAAGATCCTTTAAGAGCAGTAGTAAGAGGAACTGGTATGGCGCTTAAAAATATCAACAGATTTAAAAGTATCTTGATTAAATAGTCTTTCTCAAAAAAGAAGTCATAAATAATACATTTATAAAATGCAGCAAATATTTACTTTTATATTTAAAAACAGTAATCGCTTACTGTTTTTGCTGCTTTTAGGTATTTCGTTATCACTTACAATTCAATCCCATTCATTTCATAGAAGTAAAGTGATTAGTTCTGCTAATTTCATGAGTGGCGGTGTATATGAAAAACTGAGCGAATTTGATGAGTACTTGAATTTAAAATCTCAAAATGAAGCATTGGCTCAAGAAAATGCTGCATTAAAAAGTTTGTTATTCAACAAAAAAGATTCCACTGTAGTTGCCAAATTAGATAGTATCAAAGGAGTAAAACCTACTGATATTATTGTCTCTAAAGTAATTCACAATTCCTATAATGTTCACGAGAATTACCTTACTTTAAATTCGGGCGAACTCCAAGGAGTTAAACCTGATATGGGAGTAATCAATAGTTTAGGAATTGTTGGGATTGTCGACAATACTTCACCGCGCTATGCAACTGTAATTAGTATTTTGAACAAAAAATCACAAATAAATGCTAAGGTTAAAAAATCAAATCACTTTGGTTCATTGATTTGGAATGGGAAAAGCACAGGATTTGTACAATTGATTGATGTTCCAAGATTAGCTTCTGTGAGAAAAGGAGACACTATTGTAACTGGTGGCCAATCGGTAATTTTCCCTGAAAACATCAACATTGGCACAATTGACAAAGTATATATTGATAATGAAACTAATTACTATACCCTAGATATTAAATTGTTCAATGATATGACTAACCTAGGTCATGTGTATATAATTAAAGGAAAGGACAGACAAGAAATTATCAATCTAGAAAAACGAGAAGAAGATGAATAGTAGTTTATTTTTCAATCTTTTTAGATTTATTATATTACTTAGCCTACAAGTTATTGTGTTCAACAATATCAATTTGTTTGGTTTCATCAGTCCGTTCCCGTATATCTTGTTTATCATTTTATATCCGGTAAATGGAAATAAATCGGGTTTATTAGTAGCTAGTTTTCTTTTGGGAATTATCCTAGATATGTTTAGCAACTCCGGAGGAATTCATACCACAGCCAGTTTACTACTTGCTTATTTTAGACCCTCCATTTTTAAATTTGCTTTTGGTGTAAGTTACGAATACCAAACCATTAAACTAAATGATACACTAACTCCTGAACGTTTTTCATTTCTATTAGTTGCTGTAGTACTGCATCATTTAGTCTTATTTATTTTTGAAGCATTCCAATTCAGTCTGCTATGGGATATTTTAATTCGGACACTGCTTAGCAGCATTGTTACACTTATTATTTGTATCATTATTATCTACTTAATTAAGCCAAATAAGCGATGAGAAAAGTATTGCTGCCTTCCTTAATCATTATTGCAGCATCCTTGCTGGTACTACGCATTTTTTATCTTCAAGTTATTGATGATTCATTCAAACTGAAATCAGATAACAACGCTATTAAAATAAAATACGACTATCCCGAAAGAGGTTATATATATGATCGAAACGGAAAATTATTAGTTTCTAATCAAGCTTCTTATGATATCATGGTCATACCACGTGAGATCAATAAATTAGACACAATAGAATTTTGTGCACTTCTTAATATTACTAAAGAAGACTTTATTAAAAAAATTGAAAAAGCCACGATCTATAGTCCAAGATTACCTTCAGTGTTCTTAACGCAATTAAACAAAATCGAATTTGCTGCTTTCCAAGAAAAAATTCGAAAATATGAAGGTTTTTATTTTCAAAAGCGTTCGCTACGCGATTATGAAGTGAACTATGGCGCAAATATTTTTGGCTTTATCACTCAGGTTAATGAAAATTTAATCGCTAAAAATCCGTACTACAATAGCGGAGATTTAATTGGAAAACAAGGGGTTGAAGAAAGTTACGAAGAAATATTACGTGGAATTAAAGGCGTAAAATACATTCAAAAGGACAAATACAATAGAGAAATTGGTTCTTTCAAAGAAGGAAAATACGATACTATTGCCGTGCAAGGAGAAGACATCAATCTAAGTATTGATGCTGAAATTCAGAAATACGGTGAAGAATTAATGATTAATAAACGCGGTGGAATTGTAGCTATCGAACCCAAAACGGGTGAAATATTAGCCTTGGTTACGGCTCCATCCTATGATCCTTCGATATTAGTAGGTAGACAACGTTCTAAAAATTATACTCAATTATACCGCGATTCTATTGCTAAACCATTGTATGACAGAGGCCTTTTGGCTGAATACCCTCCTGGCTCTCCATTTAAAATTCTGACTGGTTTAGTGGCATTGCAAGAAGGCGTAATTAACGAACAAACTAGTGTAGCCTGTAATCATGGGTTCAGCTATGCCAGAGGTCGATTTATGAGATGTCACTGTCATGGTGGAATGTTGCAATTGCACAGAGGAATTTACGAATCTTGTAATGCGTTTTTCGGGACTTCCTACATGAAAACTATTAATAAATATGTCAAACCAGGCTACGCGGTTGATGTATGGAGTAATCACGTTAAAAGTTTTGGACTTGGACAATTTATGGGTTATGATTTGCCAACAGGTCGAAAAGGAAATATCCCCGATTCAAAAACATACAAACGAATTTATCCAAATGGTGGCTGGAGAAGTACTGCTATTGTATCCAATGCTATTGGCCAAGGTGAAGTTTTGATGACGCCAATCCAATTGGCCAATATGATGGCTACTATTGCCAATAAAGGATACTATTACACGCCTCATATCATTAAGAAAATAGAAGGTAAACCTATTGATAAAAAATTTACAACTAAACACGTAACCACAATAAATAAGAAATATTTCAAACCAATTATTGACGGATTATTTGATGTGTACAATTTAGGAACAGCTTACCATCTAAAAGTAGAAGGAATTGATATTTGTGGAAAAACGGGTACCGCTGAAAATTTTGCTAAAATTGGAGGAGTAAGAACTCAACTCGAAGATCACTCGATATTTGTAGCCTTTGCTCCTAAAAATAATCCTAAAATTGCCATAGCCGTAATGGTGGAAAATGGAGGTTATGGCGCAACCATAGCAGGTCCAATTGCCAGTTTAATGATTGAAAAATACCTAAGGAAAAAAATTACAAGAACTGACTTAGAGACGAGAATACTAAGCAAAAGCTTACAAGGGCAGTATGCTAAATTGGGAGGACTTTCAGAAACTGTAAAAAGAGAAATGAGAAAACAAGACTCCATTGTTCAAAGTAAAACCAATCCCTCAAAAATTAATAAAGACACGGTTAAATCTATTAAAAAAGTTACACGTTAAGAATGAAAAATCAAAGTATAACTAATAATATTGACTGGAGTTCCGTAGTAATTTATGGCCTACTTGTCTTACTAGGATGGTTGAATATTTATTCTTCTTCATTATCTTCTATGGAAGGTACTTCTGAAAAGCAATTTTTATTTATCGCACTCACCATCCCACTAATATTTATCGTTCTATTTGTAGACGGAAAGTTTTATGAAAAATACGCCTCCATTATTTATGGAATTTCTTTACTATCACTAATTGGGCTTTTTGCTTTTGGAAAAACAATTGCTGGGCAACGATGCTGGTATGGATTTGGTAGTTTTACCTTACAACCCTCAGAATTTGCAAAAGCAGCAACCGCTTTGGCTTTAGCCAAATATTTAAGTGACACACAGATTAATCTTTCATTCACCAATAGGCAAATTCAAGCTTTAGCCATTGTGTTTTTACCCGTATTATTAATATTACCTCAGCCCGATCCAGGAAGCGCATTAATTTACAGTGCTTTCTTTTTAGTTCTATACCGCGAAGGTTTGCCTTCTTGGTACATTTGGACAGGTTTTTCAGCTATTCTACTATTTGTCCTCTCCTTACTTTTACAACCGCAATACGTAATTCTGTTGGCCTTATTGGTGATTGTAATTGTACATATAAAATCCCGTTTAGCTGATCGAAATATAGTGCTTAGTGCTATTTTATTCGCATTAATTTCTGGATTCGTATTGTCTGTAAATTATGTGTTTACGAATGTATTCAAACAACACCATAGAGATCGTTTCAATATTTTATTAGGTAAAACAGTCGATATGAAAGGTATTGGGTATAATACCAATCAATCTGAAATCGCTATTGGTTCTGGCGGATTTTTTGGAAAAGGTTTCCTTGAAGGAACCCAAACCAAAGGTGGTTTTGTCCCAGAGCAACATACCGATTATATTTTCACAACAGTAGGTGAAGAATGGGGATTTTTAGGTTCATTAGTGGTTATTGCGCTATTTGTAACCTTGTTACTGCGTATAATTTACCTTGCCGAAAGACAAAAAACTAAATTCAGCCGTGTTTATGGCTATTGTGTAGCCGGAATCTTATTCATCCACTTTTTTGTTAATATTGCTATGGTAGTAGGTATTTTTCCAACAATTGGTGTGCCTCTACCCTTCTTTTCATATGGAGGATCCGGCTTATGGGGATTCACGATTTTACTATTTATCTTCTTAAAAATGGATGCCAATAAAGTGAATGAATGGTAATTTACTTCGAATACTATACAAAAAAAACGCCTCCAAATAGAGGCGTTTTTTTTGTAGTATGAACTGATTTACGATTTAACTAAAGGATTCGTTTTTAGTTTAGGCGTTATCGGTTTTTTAATCACTTTTTTGGTTTGTAAATCTTCCAAAACATTTAACGCTTCTTCTACATAAATATCTTTAGCTAATTGCTCGTGCCAACGTTCCCTTTTCTCTTTTAGTGTGGCATCTTTACTCATTGCTTCCATTTCATAAGGCAATGATTTGAAACTAAAACTATTTTTATAATTCTGTAAGGGTTTGTATTTTTTAGCTTTTTCTTCAATTTGCTTTTGAGCCATTTTGAATTTTTCTATGTTCAAGCTGTATTCATAATCGTTACTACGACTATCAATCCATTTTGCATTATCTTCTACCAATTGGAACTGTTGATTTTGTGCAATCCTGTTTTTGCTATTAGCAATAGCTTGATTGAAATTTTTAGAATTATTCCAAAGAGCATACTGAGCAGGATCGATTTTATCCCAAGGCATCGCATTGTGCATATCTCTTTCACCCATTTTTAAATACGCATAACGATCCGGCATCACCACATCGCTACTTACTCCTTCTAATTGAGTCGAACCCCCATTAATTCTATAAAATTTTTGAGTAGTAGTTTTCAAGGCGCCTAAATCACCAACCGAACTACTTCGCACAAATTGGTTCAAATCAATTACATTTTGTACTGTTCCCTTACCATAGGTTTGTTTGCTTCCAATAATGATTCCGCGTTTGTAATCTTGAATGGCAGCAGCCAATATTTCAGAAGCCGAAGCAGAAAAACTATTGACCATGATAACCAACGGACCATCCCACTCTATTTTTTTATCACGATCGTATAACACTTCTTTTCTTTTACCCGCAGATTTAATTTGGACAATTGGTCCCTCTTCAATAAATAAACCTGCAATATCAACTACTGTTGAAAGGGAACCACCACCATCATCACGAACATCCAATGCGATACCACTTACGCCTTCTTTTTTCAATCTGGCTACTTCTAAAGCGATATCTTTTCCAGCATCTCTACCCTCTCGATTTTCAAAATCTATGTAGAACTTCGGCAAATAAATAACTCCATATTTTAGTCCATTTTTCTCGACAATACTGGATTTAGCATAGGTTTCTTCAATTTCAACAATATCTCTAATAATTGAAATTACTTTGATAGTTCCGTCAACTTTCTTAACTGTTAATCGTACTTCAGTTCCTTTAGTTCCTTTGATTTTCTTCACCACATCATCCAAACGCATTCCGACTACATCAATTGGCTCTTGATTCCCTTGAGCTACTTTTATAACAATATCTCCTGCTTCCAATTGTTTCCCTCTCCATGCTGGTCCTCCAGAAATCAATTCCGAGATCTCCGTATAATCATTTTTCTTTTGCAAACGCGCGCCAATACCCTCTAGTTTACCACTCATACTTACATCAAAACGCTCTTTTTCTTCAGCTGCCAAATAATTAGTATGCGGATCAAAACGACCCGTAACCGAATTCAAATACACAGAAAAATAGTCATTTCTTGTCAAATCTTTAATAAAACCAAAATATTCATCTAATGATTTTAAAGAACTTTCTCTGGTCTCTTTTTCTAATTCTTCAAAAGTCTTGATCTTTACTTTTTCAGTTAAAGCCGCCTTTTTAGTATCGGTGATTGTTTCTTGTAAACCGTTATCTACATTTAAAGGTGCAGTTGCTTCCTTCAAGTCTTTGTCAATTTTGCCGTTACTCTCTTGTATCTCCAAACGATCTACTAAAGAAGATAAGGTAGATAATTTGATTTGCTTGCGCCATCTTTCGTTAAGTTCCGTTGTGTTTTTAGCATACGGCATTTTTTCGTAATCCGTATTAAAAGATTCATCCACTTTATAATCAAACGGTTTATCCAAAACGGACTTATAAATGGACTTGCTTTCATCTATACGTTGCATCAAACGGGTATAAGTCAAATCAAAAAACGTCAAATCTTTATTCAACAATTGATCGTCCAATTCCAATTCGTACTTGGAAAACTCATCGATATCGGCTTGCAAAAAGAATCTTTTGGATGGATCTAAAGCTTCGATATAATCTTTGTAAACGCCTTTTGAAAATTCGTCATCCATTGTTGCTGGATTGTAATGTCCTTTTTCTAAAACAAAAGTCAATAACTCAATCAGCAACTTATCTTTCTCTGGATCAGAAGTTGTAGTAAAATTAGATTTAAAAGCGAGTAAGGATAAGGATACAAAGGTGACTACTAATAGTAGTTTATAATTTCTTTTCATAAAGTTCATAATGGTATTCATCCAGTTTTTTGTCTAAATTACAGCAAAAGTTATTTCAACAATGATACGGTGTACTTAATTTTTTGTTAAAGATATAAAATTGTTCTTTTTGGCAAAGATTAAATGGACTAAGTTGGGATATTTTGTTTTTCTTTGTTCCTAATTTTGGATACAATTTATAGCTAACACTAATTATAAAACCCTTTTGAAAAATAAAATAGAAGTACTACTTGGATTTATTATTGGAATAATCACCAGCGTTTTTGGTTGTTTTTTATTTATTCTGTTATTTACGAAATTTACATTTTTTGCCGGAATTGAATTAATGCAAGCAGAAGGTAAATTGGGTAAAATTATCACATTGGGTACCGTATTGGATTTAGGTGTTTTTTGGACGCTATTAAAATTAAATAAAGAATTTATGGCACGCGGTGTAATTTTGGCGGTGATACTACTTACATTAATTACCGTGTTGATTTAACATAGCACAATAGCTCGTTACAATGAAATATTACATTATTGCAGGAGAAGCCTCGGGAGATTTACACGGAGCTAATATAATGAAAGCCTTATACCAAGAAGATCCAACAGCCGAGATTCGTTTTTGGGGTGGCGACTTAATGCAATCTGTTGGCGGCACTTTGGTAAAACATTACAAAGAACTTGCTTTCATGGGTTTTATTGAAGTGGTATTCAATCTAAAAACCATTTTAAATAATATCAAAATTGCCAAAAAAGACATTCTTGAATTCCAACCGGATGTCATCATTTTTATTGATTATCCAGGATTTAATTTGCGCATTGCCAAATGGGCAAAAACCTTGAACATCAAAACCCACTATTATATATCACCTCAAATTTGGGCTTGGAAAGAAAACAGAATCACTGACATCAAACGTGATGTGGACCAGATGTATGTGATTTTGCCTTTTGAAAAAGCATTTTACGAAAACAAACATCACTATCCTGTACATTTTGTTGGACATCCTTTAATTGATGCCATTCACAACCAACCCAAAGTCGACAATGCTATTTTTAGAAAAGAAAATCAATTAAACGACCAACCCATTATTGCTATTTTACCGGGTAGCCGAAAACAAGAAATTACCAAAATGCTCTCTGTTATGTTGAGTGTTGTCAAAGATTTTCCGGACTACCAATTTGTGATTGCGGGTGCGCCAAGTCAGGATTTTTCTTTTTATGAAAAATTCATAACCAATGACAATATTAAATTCATCTCGAATAAAACGTATTCCTTATTGCAAATTGCCACAGCCGCTTTAGTAACCTCTGGAACAGCTACTTTAGAAACAGCACTTTTTAAAGTTCCCGAAGTCGTGTGCTACAAAGGAAGTTGGGTTTCGTACCAAATTGCCAAACGCATCATTACCTTAAAATACATTTCGTTAGTAAACCTTATCATGGATAAAGAAGTCGTAACCGAATTAATTCAAGACGACTGCACTACAGTTCGCATCAAAGAAGAATTAGCTAAAATTCTGGACCAACATCATCGTGACCAGCTAATTGACCAATATGACCAATTAGAACAGCAATTGGGAGGTATTGGTGCCAGTCAAAAAACGGCGCAGTTAATTGTAGCAAGTTTAAAGTAATTATAAATTGTAAATCCATAAAGCTTCCTATCTTTTGAAGACAGGAAGCTTTATTATTTTAACACCTCTCGTTTGTAAATTTTTGTATTTTAGTACAATGAAAGTTTTGCAATTCCCCCTAGCAAGAGTTACATTGGTTTTTAGCATCGGTATTGTTATAGCCTATTTGGTGCAACCGAGTCCCATTCTTGTATTCTCGTCCTTATTTATAGCTGCCTTGTTTTCAGGTGTCGCTTATTTTTGGTCTACCCAAAAACCCCTTCACAATCGTTATTTTGGTCTAACTATTTTCGTACTTGCCTTTGCTATTGGTATGAGTACTCAAACGATTCACACAGACTCTTATCAAAAAAATCATTTTACTCAACTTCCGAACATTTTTGAGCAACAGCATACCTTTACCATTGTCCTAAAAGAAAAATTAAAAAGTACTGCAATTAATCAAAGGTATGTAGCTTTAGTTAACCAAATTGACACAGCTAAATGCTCCGGAAAAATAGTGTTCAACATTAATAAAGACAGTTTACATAATTCATTTATCATTGGTAACCGACTTCAAATTCAAGGGAGTTTATATCCCAACATGATACCTAAAAATCCATTTCAATTTGATTATGGTACTTATTTAAAAAACAAACAAATCTACGGGCAGCTCTATGCCGATGCGACTCAAATCAAAGTAAGTTTTCAAATTGAAAAAGATATCTGGTTTTATGCAGCTCAAATTCGGAATTCCATCATTGACAATTTAAAGAAAGATGGCTTCAACACTACAGAATTGAATGTAGCTCTAGCCTTACTTCTAGGTCAACAACAAGACATTGACCCCGACATTATTCAAGATTATCAATATGCTGGAGCAGTGCACATTTTGTCTGTTTCAGGCTTGCACATTGGATTCATTTTATTATTTGTCACTTTTATTCTGAAACCTATACCCAACAACAAAAAAGGTTCTTTGTTAAAGTTGATTGTCATATTGTGTTCGCTTTGGTTGTTTGGAATAGTAGCAGGTTTAGCACCTTCGGTAGTACGATCTGTGACGATGTTTTCATTTGTAGCCATAGGACAACACCTTCGTAGAAGTGTTAATATGTACCACACTTTATTAGTCTCCATTTTACTTATTTTATTAGTACAACCAGAGTTTCTATTTGATGTGGGATTTCAATTAAGTTATTTGGCGCTATTTTTTATTTTGTGGTTACATCCACTATTATCTCGTCTGTGGGAGCCAAAAAACAAAATCTCAAAATACATCTGGGAGATACTCAGTGTTTCATTTGCCGCTCAAATTGGCACCCTCCCTTTGAGTTTGTATTATTTTTATCAATTTCCGGGTCTGTTTTTTATAACCAATTTGGTTATCATTCCCCTAACAGGGTTCATCATGGGTTTAGGAGTAGTAGTGATGGTATTAGCTTATGTTGACCTATGTCCTTACTTCTTATCTAAAACACTAGAATGGAGTTTATTTGTAATTGACAAAATCATCCATACCATTGCATCTTTTGAACAATTTATTTTTAAAGATATTCCGTTTACGATGGCCTTTCTGTTGAGTATTTATGCAGTAATTATTGCTGTGATTTTTTGGTTTAAAAAGCCACTCCCACAACGCTTGATAGCAGTATTACTTTCTGTAATTGGCTTACAAATTGCATTTTTATGCAACAAATGGTCAACAGAGCACCAACAAGAATGGATTGTATTCAATTCGAAAAAAACCACTTTAATTGCCGAACGTAATGGCAAAGCGGTTACGCTTTATGCGAATGATAGTTTACTTAAAATTGGCACAAAGAACTTCACTCTTAATAACTATTTAATGGGAAATTTTAGTCATTTGGCTGCAGCCAAAAAAATTAAAAACACTGCATTTTTTAAAGGCTATACCATTCTTATTTTGGATAGCACGGGAATATATCCTAAACAGCAACAAGCAGATATCTTAGTTCTTACTCAATCGCCTAAAGTAAACTTAGAACGACTTATTCAAAGTTCACATCCTAAAGCCATTGTTGCTGATGCTTCCAATTATAAATCCTTTCAAGAAAGATGGAAAGCTAGTTGCTTAAAAACAAAAATCCCTTTTCACTCCACAAGCGAAAAGGGATATTATGTATTGAATTAAATCCTTTATTTTTTCTTTAAAATACCATTAGCAACGCCCAACCAAGCAGAAGGTCCTCCTGAAACATATCCGGTATTTCCTAAAGATTTAAAATTGATTTTTCCTTTGGTCTCTGTAACCGTAGCAAAATGAACAGTTGGATAACCTTGGATTGCGAAAATTTGTTGCAACTGACTATTTTGTTGTTTGATTTCATTAGTCTGAGGTTTACTTCTTGGATAATCCAATTCAACTAATACCACATTTTGTTTTGCCCAACTAGCAAACTCTGGTGTTTTCAAAACTTCTTTTTGCAAACGAATACACCAACCACACCAGTCACTACCTGTAAAAAATAACAACATTGGTTTTTTAGTTTTCTTAGAAACTTCAATAGCTTTATTGACATTAGTTTCCCAATACAATTCTTGTGCTTGTAAGGAAACTGTTCCCAAAACAAATACGAAAGCGATAATTATTTTTTTCATGTTCTAGATGATTTTGATTACAAAAATACTATATTTTATTTAGCGTACACCATGCATTAATTTTTTAATAACTGGAGACATTACTAACGAAATAAAAGCAACCGAAAGAGATACAATTGCGAGCATCCAAAAGAAATAGCTCAAGCCTTTCTCATCGGCAATTTTATCAATATTTTCTCCGAATTTAGCGGCTCCTTTCATTCCTATGGCAACTGCTAAATACCAAATTCCAAACATCATTCCAATCATCCTAGCAGGTACCAATTTACTTACATAAGACAAACCTACAGGGGAAATACATAACTCTGCCATGGTGATGAATAGATATACTAAAATCAGATAAATCATACTTACAGAAGCTGTCTTTGCTCCTGGCACAATTCCGTCAGATCCAATAGCAACACAAATCATTCCGATAGCTAAAAATGACATTCCAATAGCGTATTTCATATTAGCCGAAGGGTTGTATTTGCTCTCCCACCATTTGGAAAATAAAGGCGCCAGTGTAATTATATAAAGTGAATTTAAAGACGCAAACCATGAGGCAGGCACTTCTAATGTTTCGCCAGAAAATTGATCGTTTAACATCCAAAAAGCAATACCCCAAATGATAACAAAACTTATGGATAAAATTATGTTAGCCATAGCATATTTAGCAAAAGTTTGCTTGAATAATAAGAATAAAACCCAAGTAATAATTCCTAATGGAACTAGAGTAATCGCAGCATTTACTATCATGAAAATAATCCCTGCATTTCCTTCGAGAATTCTATTGGTATAATCGTTAGCGAAAATGGTTAAAGTACCCGGAGACTGCTCAAAAATAGCCCAAAAGAAAATGGTCAAGAATGCAAAAAAAGTAACCGCTAACATTTTCTCTTTCGTGATTTGAGAATAAGTCAACAATCGATAGATTAACAGAAATAAAAATAAAAGTACTGCCAATAGAATGGTAAAATTGTTACCCGTTAAACCCATTACTTCAAAATTGAATAGATCTACACCTCCGCTGGTAATAATTTTTGCTGGTTCAAAAATAATCCATACCAAACCTAGCAGGGTCATAAAACCAATTAAACCTAATTGCCAAACTGGAAAAGGATTTAATTTATCATTATTTTCATCAGTTAAAGCAACTTCTTTTTTAACCGGCTTTAAACCGATATCACCAAAAATATTTCTAGAAAGCCAAAATTGAATTAATCCAAAAAGCATAAAAATTCCAGCCAAACCAAATCCCCAATTCCAACCCACTTGTTCACCTAAATAGCCACACAAAACAATTCCGAAAAAGGCTCCTGAATTAACTCCCATGTAAAAAATGGTATAAGCACCATCTTTTTTCTCTGGACGGTCTTTGTACATTTCTGAAACAATTGAAGCCATATTGGGTTTGAAAAATCCATTCCCAAAAACTAACAAAATTAGCCCTGAATATATAAAAAATGGCGACTCTAAAGCCATTGAGCCGTGACCTAAAGTCATTAATAAAGCTCCAACAACTACCGCCCAACGATATCCTATAATTTTATCAGCAAAATAACCTCCAAGCATGGTGGATAAATATACTAAACCAACATACGATCCGAAAATTGCCATGGCTTGTTCTCTAGTCCAATCCCAACCACCATTGGCAACTGTAGAAGTAAAAAACATTACTAGTAAAGCACGCATTCCATAAAAAGAAAAACGTTCCCACATTTCGGTAAAAAACAAAACGAAAAGTCCCGCAGGATGTCCTAAAACCGTACTCTTAAAAAACTGATCTGTTGAATTCTCTTTCATACTATTAGTTGTTTAATTCTTTATCAACGCCATGCATTAATTTCTTGATTACTGGAGATAAAACTAACAAAAGTAATCCGAACCCAATGCCAGTGTAAAAAAGATATTCGAATAACTTCAAATAACTTTGTTTGGCTAAATTTAAATCAGGAGCCGTACCATTAGAAGTATCAATTGAAGCAATATTTGCCAAAACCCCTGCAATAAATTCGGAACTCGCGGTTGCTAAAAACCACACCCCCATCATAAATCCAACAATTTTTACTGGAGAAAGTTTTGTTACTGCAGATAAACCTACTGGTGACAAACTCAACTCGCCACAGGTATGTAACAAATAGGTTAGGATTAACCAAAACGCAGCTACTTTTCCAGACTCTGAAACATTAATTCCCATAACTAACGATCCGAAACCTAAGCCTACTAATAATAAGGCAATAGCAAATTTTACAGCGGTATTTGGATTGTATTTTCCTAATTTAACCCATAACCATGCAAAAACAGGCGCTAATAGAATGATAAACAAAGCATTAAAACTTAAAAATTGGCCTGCGGTCAGTTCAAAACCTAACACATTTCTATCCAATATTCGATCTGCAAATAAATTCAACGAAGTATAGGCTTGTTCAAATAAAGCCCAAAAAACTATTGTGAAGACGATTAAAATGGTCAATGCAATTAGTTGATCTCTCTCTTTACCTGAAAGCTGGGTAGCTGCAAAATAAACAATATATAAAAAGGAAAAACCACCCGCAATTTTCAATATCCAAGATACTGCTTCATGGCTTTGTACCATTTGCCAAAAGAAAAAGGCCGATAAGGCACTCGCACCATAAATTAACCATTCATTTTTGATTCCGAAAGAAGTCTTTGCTAGTAATTCTGGAACAAGAGATTCTCCTTTTCCTTCCAGAAAACGTTTCCCGGAAATAAATGTGATCAATCCCAAAAACATTCCAACTCCAGCTGCGGCAAAACCATAACTCCAACCATAATTCTCTCCTAACCAAGCGCAAATAATTGTAGCAAAGAAAGAACCCAAATTAATTCCCATATAAAAAATAGTAAATCCAGAATCTCTTCGAGCGTCTCCTTTAACATATAACTCACCTACTAAAGATGAAATATTAGCTTTCAAAAAACCAACACCAACGATAATAAATGACAATGAAAAATAAAAAACTTGTAATGCAAAATTATCCCTAACAATTTCGCCAGTCATGGATTGTGTAGCCGCATTTCCCTCATAAGCCATTCCTAAATGACCCAAGACTAACATTATCCCACCAAAAATAATTGCTTTTCTAAACCCTAAATATTTATCTGCGATAAAACCGCCAATTACCGGAACTGCATATACTAAAGCGGCATAACTCCCAATCAATAAGTTTCCTGAATCATCGGAAAAAAGATGGTACTTAGTTAGATAAAAAATTAATAAGGCCTTCATTCCGTAGAATGAAAAACGCTCCCACATTTCCGTAAAGAATAAAATAAATAACCCTTTTGGATGACCAAAAATAGTTTCTTGTTGCAGGCTTGTATTTGTCATATTATAAATTTTCTTTGATGAAATTAGTCATTTTTGTGTATAACTGTATTCTTGTTTTACCACCATAAATACCATGGTTTTTATCTGGATAAATTTCAGAATCAAATTGTTTATTCGCTTGAATCAATGCTTCTATCATTTGCATCGAATTTTGAACATGCACATTATCATCTCCCGAACCATGAATCAATAAGTATTTGCCTTTCAATTTATTCACGTGGTTGATTGGTGAATTCTCATCATAACCAGTTGCGTTTTCCTGAGGAGTTTGCATATAACGCTCGGTATAAATACTGTCATAAAAACGCCAATTAGTTACCGGAGCTACTGCAATAGCCATTTTAAAGACATCTGCCCCTTTCAAAATACAATTAGACGCCATGAAACCTCCATAACTCCAACCCCAAATTCCGATTCTATTTTTATCTACATAAGGATAATTGCCTATCACTTTAGCCGCATCGATTTGATCTTCTACTTCGTATTTACCCAATTCTTTTTGAGTTACTTTTTTGAAGGCAGCCCCTTTAAAACCAGTTCCACGTCCATCAACGCAAGCCACAATATATCCTTGTTGCGCTAACATTTGGAACCAATAATCATCCGATCCGTTCCAATCGTTATTCACTTGTTGCGAACCTGGGCCTGAATATTGGTACATAAAAACAGGGTATTTTTTGTTAGGGTCAAAATCTTTTGGTTTCAAAATCCATGCATTCAACTCGTTTCCTTTAGCTGTTTTTAAAACAAAGAATTCTTTCGCTGGTAAATCGTACCCTTTTAATTTGGTAGCCAATGCCTCGTTATTTTCAATTACTTGAACTTGAGCTCCTTTTTTAGCTTCATTCAAGGTGTAAGTTGTTGGTTGAGTAGCACTAGAGAAAGTCGTAATAAAATATTGGAAATTCGGACTAAAAGTAGCCGCGTTAGTCCCGGTAGATTTTGACAAACGTACTTTGTTTTTTCCATTTAAGTTGATGCTATATACATCTCTATTGATAGACCCATTTTCAACAGATTGGTAAAAAACCGTATTGTTTTTTTCGTCAAAACCATAATAATTGGTCACTTCCCAATTGCCTTTGGTTACTTGATTTTTTAATTTTCCGGTTTTATCATACAAGTAAATGTGATTGAAACCATCTTTTTCACTGGTCCAAATAAAGCTATTGTCTATTAAGAATGTTAAGTTATCTGTTACATCAATGTACGCTTTGTCTTTTTCGTTCAGCGCTACTTTGGTAGCTCCTGAATTACCATCTATAAACAAAAGATCCAAATTGTCTTGATGGCGATTCAATACCTGAGCTGAAAGCACATTCGCCTCATTCGTCCATTTCATTCTAGCAATATAAAAATCAGTATACTGAGATAGGTTTACATTCTGAGTTCCTTTGGAAGCGATATCGTAAATGTGTAATGAAACTTCTGAATTTTTCTCCCCTGCTTTTGGATATTTAAACGTTTCCACTGTTGGATACAAATCCTTTTTAAACATAGACATCGAGAATTCAGGAACTTGACTTTCGTCAAAACGAATATAGGCTACTTTTTTACTGTCTTTACTCCAATCAAAAGCGCGTACAAACGCAAATTCTTCTTCATACACCCAGTCGGTGATTCCGTTAATCACACTGTTCTTTTTCCCATCGGAAGTGATGGCTGTAATTTGTTTGCTAGCGATATCGAATACGTACAAATTATTATCTCTTGCAAAGGCAATCTTTTTACCATCTGGCGAAAAAGTAGGCTCTTGTAATTGGAAGTCGAATACTTTGGATACTTTTTTGGTAGTTGTATCGTACAAATAATAATCCGCCGTGAACGAGTGACGGAAAATTTGATTGGTATTATTCGCAATCAAAATTGACTTTTCATCAGGTGAAAAAGTATAACTATCTATTCCGTCAGCTAATACTATATGATTTTTTGTATCAATCAGGGTAGTTACTTTTTTCAAGGTAGCAAAATCAAATAAGTCGATTTGCATAGTTCTCGAAGCAGCATCATAATTCAATACGGTATATTGATTGGTGTTCTTCATGGACTGTAATTCGTCCATTCCTTTGGCTCTAAAAGCCCCAGAATAAATATCTTCTACAGTAATTTTTTGTTGTCCAAAAAGGGATATTGTGCATAGAAAAAACAGCACAAAGGATACGTTTAATTTCATAGTTTTAATTTGGTTTTAACAGCCCCCAATTTTAGTGAAAATTTTACAATAATTTCACATTTGAGTTGTTAAATGTTATGGTAAATCTAGTAGTTGTATTTATTGTCGGTCTAGCAATACTATAGAAAAGGTCGAAAAGTGTATCTTTGTAACTGAATTATTATAATCGATTGAGAATGAACCAAGCCGTAAGTGGATTTTCGAAATTATCCAAGGAAGAAAAAATAGCCTGGATTGCAAAAACTTATTTTTCTACTCCTGAAAATGCAATTCAATTATTGAAAAATTATTGGAATACCGATGAAAAAATTCAAAAACTACACGACGAGTTCATTGAAAATACGATTTCTAATTTCTACATCCCTTTGGGTGTAGCACCCAATTTTTTGATCAACGGAAAATACAAAACCATTCCGATGGCCATCGAAGAAAGTTCGGTGGTTGCTGCCGCTTCCAAAGCGGCTAAATTTTGGTCCACACGTGGCGGATTTACAACCCGAGTGATCAACACTGAAAAAATTGGACAAGTCCATTTTATTTTTAATGGAGCAAATGAAAAACTGAATACTTTCTTTTCGAAAATCAAGAATGATTTGTTTACAGAAACCGAGAGCATTACCAAAAACATGCAAGCTCGCGGTGGTGGAATTCTGGATATTGTTCTTAAAGACAAAACCGATGTCATTCCGAATTACTATCAACTTCATGTGAGTTTTGAAACCAAGGATAGTATGGGAGCCAATTTCATCAACTCTTGTTTGGAGCAGTTTGCCAAAACCTTGAAAGAAAAAGCTAGCCAAGACAACGACTTCTCGGAAACTGAAAAAGACATCCAAATTGTCATGAGCATTTTGTCTAATTATGTTCCTAATTGTATAGTGCGCGCCGAAGTATCTTGTCCTATCGCCGACTTAAAAGAAAAACACATACCAAATCCGCAGGAGTTTGCAGAGAAATTTGTACAAGCCGTTCGCATTGCCGAAGTTGAGCCTTTCCGTGCAGTAACGCACAATAAAGGAATTATGAATGGGGTTGATGCCGTTGTTTTAGCAACCGGAAATGACTTTAGAGCGGTTGAAGCTGGAGTTCATGCTTACGCAGCACACAACGGTCAATATTCTAGTTTATCTCATGCCAAAATTGAGAATGGTATTTTTAGTTTTTGGATGGAAATTCCTTTGGCTTTGGGAACTGTAGGCGGATTGACTTCGTTACACCCTTTGGTAAAACTAGCCTTGGAAATGTTGGAAAAACCATCTGCCCAAGAGTTAATGCAAATTGTAGCTGTAGCGGGCTTAGCCCAAAACTTTGCTGCCTTGCGATCGTTGACCACAACAGGAATTCAGGATGGACATATGAAAATGCACTTGAATAATATTTTGAACCAATTTGACGCAACTGAAGACGAACGTATTGCAGTTCGAAATCATTTCAAAAATCAAACGGTTTCACATAGCGCTGTGGTTGATTTGATGAACCAATTGAGAAACTAAATTAGAATGCAACAGACTTTCTACAGTAACGGCAAATTGTTAATCACAGGGGAATACCTCATTTTGGACGGTGCCAAAGGATTGGCTTTGCCTACCAAAATGGGACAAAATCTAATTGTAGAATCCACGAACACTGAAACAATTCATTGGAAAAGCTATGATGCAGATGGAAGTATTTGGTTTGAAGAAATTCTTTCGTTTGACGAAATTACAGCAACAAATTCCATTGCTCCCGAATCAGTCAAAGGTACTCTAATTAGAATTTTACAAGTGGCCAATGGAATGAATCCTGATTTGTTAACTAATTCAAATGGATTTGTTATTACTACTCAATTGAGCTTTCCGAGAAATTGGGGATTGGGCACCTCGTCCACATTAATTAATAATATTGCGCAATGGTTTCAAATCGATGCGTTTGAATTACTCCATCAAAGTTTTGGCGGCAGCGGTTATGATATAGCTTGTGCGCAAAACAATACTCCTATTACCTACTCTATTGTAAATGGAAGTCCCAAGATAGAACAACTAACTTTCGAGCCGGAATTCGCTAAAAACATGTACTTTGTATATTTAAACCAAAAACGCAATAGTAAATCGGCCATAGCAGAATATCATTCTAACAAAACTGCGCAATTATCAGAACATATTGAGGCAATCAATGCACTCACAAATGATTGTATAGATGCAAAAGATTTTGGATGCTTCACTCGTATAATAGATCAACACGAAATCCTTTTAAGTACAATATTAAAAACCGAAACTGTAAAAGCCGCTTTATTCCCTGACTTTGAAGGCACTATAAAAAGTTTAGGCGCTTGGGGAGGTGATTTTGTTTTAGTCGTTTCAAAAGAAAACCCTAGTTCTTATTTTATTGGCAAAGGATACGAAACAGTGATTCCGTATGGCGAAATGATTTTGTGATACTCATTCCATTTAGTATATAAAACAAAAAAGCCAAGACAATGTCTTGGCTTTTTATATATCTATTTTTTACTACTTAGTAGTTGAACTTACTTCTATTGTCTTCAATAGTAGCATTGGCTTTCAAAGCAGGAAGAATTCTACCCGCATCATTTGCCGTTTGTTGTTTTAATTTAGCTACGTAAGCTGTATGGTTTTTCAATGCCGGTGCTTTTACAGTGCTTACATTTTTTACAACATAAACTCCAGTAACCCCTTCAATTGGTGCAGATACTTTATTAGCTGTTAAAGCAAATGCAGTTCCTACTACTTTTGGTTCTGCTCCTACTAAACCAAACACTGGATTTTCCATTGTGATATTTGCTGCTTGTTCTACTTTAGCGCCTGCTGCTTTAGCAATTGCTTCTAATGAAGAACCAGTCATTTTTGCTTTGATTAACTCTGCTTTTTTCTTGTTTTTAAGAATTGGTTCCACATAAGCTCTTGCTTGAGCAACTGGAACAAGTCCTGAGTCATCAATTGATTTTACTCTAGCAATTACGTGACCAATATTAGCCAACTCAAAACGTTTAATGGCACCTACTTTAGAATCGTCTTCAAAAGCCCATCTGATGATCGCTCTTTGGTTACCTAAAGAGGCGAAGTTTTCTTCCATTCCTGTAACAGTTACTGGCGAAGCCACTGTCAATTTCATGTCTTTAGCCAATTTAGCGAAATCTTTATTAGCAGCATCCATTTCAAACTGAGTTGCCTGTGTAAAGATTTTATCAGAAGTAACTTCAGATGCTTCGATTTTTTGAGCTACAGTAGCTAAACGGATACCATCTTGTTTGTCAGTAACTTTGATAATGTGAAATCCAAAAGGAGTTTCTACCAAACCAACTTTTCCAATCGCATTTCCAAAAACGAAATCATTGAATGGTTTTACCATTTCATTTGGACCAAAATAACCTAAATCACCTCCTTGTTGAGCAGAAGAATCATCCGAGTTAGAAAACGCTAACATCATGAAACTATCAGGATTGGTATTCACTTGAGCTAAGATAGCTTGTGCTTTTGCCAACGCTTGTTCTTTAGTTCTTTTTTCTCTTTTATTTGGCACTTGAGTACCTTCATAGCTGATTAAGATGTGACTCGCTTTTACATTCACATTGGCTCTTGTACCAAATGATTTAGAAATACAGTAGTAATTTCCAAATTTATAAGGACCGTAAATTGCTCCTGGAGCTAAGTTGAACAATTGATCCGCATCAGTAGCTGGTAAACTTTTCTTAGCAATATAAGTGGAATCATAAGGAACATCTGAATTAGAATTCACGAAATCAATTGCATTTACAGCATTTCTAAAACCTGCTACAGTATCATTTTTAGCAGTTTTTGCGTTGTAAACCACTGATCCAGATAATAATGCTGTAATTTTTGCTTTCACATCTGCTTCATCTTGTGCAGAGGCTTTGTCCTCTAGCAAAACATACTCGATTTCTCTAGATTGGTCTGCTTTGTATTTCTTTTCGTTTTTCTTCATGAAATCCACAATCTCAGCATCAGTAACTTTTACTTGACTGTCTTTGATAGTAGAATATAAACCAGCAACGTAAGCAAAATTCACTTTGTTTGCTTCCATTTCGTATTTCAATTTTCCTTCTGCTTCAGTTGTGTACAAAGCTGCTTTTACTAAGGTATTGTACATTTGAAATTTAGCATTCAATTCAGCCGATTTCTCTCTTTCTTGTAAAAATTGAGCTTGCTCCGGATTTGCTTTGAAATATTCTTTGAATTTAGCCAAATCAAATAACCCGGCTGCATTTAAAAACATTGGATTACTTCCAATATTTTGATCTGCTTTCAATACTTCAATAAGGTGTTTCTCTCCAGCTCTTAAACCTAATTTATCGAACTCTGAAGTCAATAAGGCAATAGAAACTTCTTGATCCCAAACTTGATTTGCAGCTTGAGTAGAAGTAATTCCTTGACCACTTTTTTCTACATTACTTACTTTAACTCGAAAGTCTTCAAACGTAATATCCTTGTCATTAACAGTTCCTACATCTTTTGAATCTTGTCCAATACCACCTTTACCAATCAAATCTTGAATGATAAATGCAAATAAAGCAAGTGCAATTGCACCAATTAATAATGCGGAACGTTTTCTAATTTTTGCTAAAACTGCCATTTTTATTGTAATTAATTTTATATTCAGTTTGCGAAAATACAATTATCTAATTAATAATTATACTAGTAGCGTTTTATTTTGAAAGTTTTTTCGAATTTCTAAAAAAAAACAATCCACTAGTTCTATTTTCGGCTATTGTTCTTGTATTTATTGTTCGGTTCTATTGTTTTTTCGGGCTTCAAATCGTTTCGCATAGCGTAATCTAAATCCAAATAAAAAAATGGCTACTGCTGCGAAAAGCAAAGTTAATTGCGAATTTTCGGCAGGATTATTCCAATTTATAACCGAATCAATTATCAAATAGATTCCTAAAATTAGGTACAAATAAGGGGTGTATTTAAGATACATCATAAGAGTTAGGTATTAGTCGGCAGAATCTACTTCGCCAGTTATTCTTTGTGAATTTATTACTTTAAAATCTTTACTGAAATCAATTCCTTGGCCATTAGAAACACCTTTTGGGGAGCTGAATTTGTATTTACGCTCCGTAAAAAACCAAGCGTTTTTTTGATCGTAATACAATTGTTGGGTTTCAAGTATTTGACCGTCGTCAGAAACGATTTTCACTTTATCTTGCAAATCAATGATTCCAGTTTGTTTATACGAAATGGCATAATTGGAAGTCACTACTGTTTTCTTTGCGTTTTTATCAAATAAGGTAACGTGGATTCCTTTTGGGAATTCAGTAAACGGAAAATCGACTACTGCATAATCCAACATTTTCTTACTTACTAAAATTCCAGTAATTCTTCCAGAATCAGTATATTTTAAATGTACTTCATCTGCATTATTGCTGGGAACAAAATCGGAGAAGTTGTCTTTTTGTATGTCTTTAAGATTGCTTTCACATCCCACAAGTATTCCTATTACAAAAAACACAACGAGAAAGTTGCACCTTTTTTTATTGGAGAATACTTTGATTCGATCTAACACAATAAAAAGAAATTAAATAGTTAGTTGAATTTTCTTTTTTCAAACCATTTGTCGTTTAAAGACAAACTTAAACTGAAATTAGCATAATTCTCTTGCACTAAATTCGAGGTAGTAGTCCCTTTTTTTCCTAACTCAAATCCAAGATTTACATTAGAAAAAGAACCCGTAACTGGAAAACCAACTCCTAAAGTTAAACCTACATCATTAATGAATTGTGAATTAACTACTAAACCCGTTTTTTCAAATTTAAGACCTCCTCTATACACTAATCGTTTAGTGTAAGTTGTAAAAGAATTATAATTAGGGATAAAATAACCTCCTAAACTAATTTTTTGATATTTTTCGAATGAAACATTAGAGAATGAATTGTAAGTGTTTCTCCATTGACCCGCATCTCTTGTACTAAATTGCGCACCCAGCAACCATTTTTTAGATTCGCCAAAACCAAGTCCAAAAGTTAGTTTACTAGGAGTAATTATAGATCCCGTTTCAACCACATCATCAGCAGCATCTACAACCGATGTATTGAAATCACCATCAATTAATACTGTAGCTATATTACTAGTATTATCTGAAGTTAAAGTGTTTTCTAATGAATAATTCAGACTAGTATACAAATTCAATTTAGTGCTGATTTTTGACTGATACATCAATCCTGCATTAAAATTAAAACCCGATAAAACAGCGCTATTCATTTCGCGGGTTCCAACAGGAATTGTCGACAAAAATTCTAAACTTGATGTTTCTATCTTTCCAAAGTTATAATGCATATCTGCCCCTAAACTTAACGAAGGTGTAATTTTATAACCAACACCTATGAATACTTTATTTAAACCTCCTGTACCATTAAATCGTCTACTATTTTGACTTACATCCGTTGCAATTGATTCTACTTTATAACCTACAGATGAATACGGTATCAATCCAAAACCAAATCCTAATTTGCCCATTGGCAAACCAACTGCTAGATAATCTAAAGTGGATCTTTGGGTGCTTGCCGATTGAGTTGATGATTTAAGTTTATTTGTAGCATAAGTTCCACCAACTGACAAAACAGTCAATTTAAGATTGGCAAAACTTGCAGGGTTATCTAAATTAAGATGGATACTATCTTGCTCTACACCAATTCCTGCCATAGCTCGCATTTCAGCAGTCCCTTTATATCTTACATCTCCAATTCCAAAATAAGAATACGGTGAAGATGTACCTTCTTGTGCAAAAGATACTAGTGAAAACAACAAATAACCGCTTAGTATAAATTTTTTAATCATTTTTGATTTTATATTGAAAGGTTTGATTCAAACTCTCTAAAAGAAAATTTGAATTGGCAAATATGGTATTTTTTAATCGTTTAGCCAAAAATTCTGCGTCTCCGCCCGTTAAAATTATGATAAAATTTGGGTAGCGGGTTCGGTATTCTTCAATGAAGCCATCTATTTCGTGAGCCAATCCATTGACTACACCAGAGTGAATAGAATTAGCCGTTGAATTTCCTATAAAATAATCCGGGCATTCCGAATCTAAAAGGGGTAGCGCAGCGGTATAATTATGAAGTGATTGGTATCGCAAACGCAATCCAGGAGAAATTGCACCACCTAAATATACGTCATCTTGACTAATGAAATCGTAGGTAACACAAGTACCGGCATCAATAACTAACCTATTTTGATTTGGATAACGCAAGGTAGCTCCAGTTGCCAAAACCATCCGATCAATTCCTAAAGTATTCGGTGTAGCATAGGCATTCAAAAAAGGAAATGCATCAGAGTGGGATACGAAATGGATAGTAATCCTATTGGAAAATGCTAAAAAGTCATTTTTGTCAAAATTCCCCACATTGGCTACTACCAAATCGGAAGTGTTGGGGTATTTTAATAAAATACTTTCAATTGCATTTTGCATTGCTCTTGGCTCAGTATGAAATTGCTCAATTAAGGTATCGTTCTCAAAAACAGCACCTTTAATTCGGGTATTCCCAACATCAATAGTTAGAATCATATTGTTTTATTTAACCCCGCGAAGGTACGAATTGATTTTTTTTAATATTTGTTTTGGATAAATTAAAAATGGTTCTATATTTGCACCCGCATTAGCAAGGTACCTTAGCTCAGATGGTAGAGCAATGGACTGAAAATCCATGTGTCCCTGGTTCGATCCCTGGAGGTACCACGAAACCCACTCAAACGAGTGGGTTTTTTGTTTTTATACCTTTAGCAAAATTATGTATAGCTCAATATGCTATCCTAGTACTTATACGTAGCTTCATTTAATTTTACCTTATTCAATTTTTAGATTTCCCTAGCAATCATTCACTATTTTTCCAATAAATATAAAGAATTTGTAATTTTTATTGAATTTTATTGTGTATTTACATTACGTATATTTGCTAATTTATTATATTTATGCAAAATTTATATATATGGAAATTTTAAGCTGTCCGAAATGCCAAAATAATCAGATCATTAAAAGCGGTATAATCAACAACAAACAAAGGTATTTATGTAAAAAATGTAACTATTTTTTTACGGTAAACAAAATAGGTAAAAAGATAGACGATT
The DNA here is from genome assembly GCA_001800905.1 of Flavobacteria bacterium GWA2_35_26. GTDB lineage: Bacteria > Bacteroidota > Bacteroidia > Flavobacteriales > Flavobacteriaceae > Flavobacterium. The sequence continues at coordinate 102,686 of MGWH01000003.1, forward strand.
ACTATGTTACCAAAGCATTACAATTGTATTTAGAAGGATTGAGTTTTCGCGAAATTGAACGTATTATCGGGGTGTCACACGTTACCATTAGTAATTGGGTGAAAAGTTTTAACATCAAAAAACCATCTCAAACCAACTACCATCCTACTTATAAGATCTTTAATCATTTAGAACTGGTAGAATACCTAAAAAACAAAGAATTACTTTCTGGAGCTGGGATGATAATTACGGAACTTGGAGACAAATTTATGCTTATAAAATGGGAGCGTTTTAAAGATTAACTATAGTAGTTTACATAAAAGTATATAATAATTTTTTTTATTCCAAAAATAAATCAATTTGGCAGTGTGAAAACTAACCCTTTTACTAACCAAACCAAAAAAATTATTATGAAAAAACGTTATTTACTCCTTTTAGCTGCTGTAGCTTCTTTTAAAGGATATTCACAAACACCAGCCGCACCTGCGCCTGTAGCAAATGACTACAGTATCACTTGGTACGGATTTGTAAGAACTGATTATATGTGGGACACCCGAAAATCAGCTCAAGTAAGAGAAGACCATTTGAATTTATACCCTTTAGATAAATCAATAAATGCAGGTGACGGGAAAGATGCTAACGCTGTTGGACAATCTAACTTTTTATCTGTTGTTTCACGTTTAGGAGTGAAAATGAAAGGACCAGATGTGTGGGGTGCTAAAGTAAGTGGAACCCTTGAAGGTGATTTCTTTGGAAACTTTGAAAATGCTTCAACAAGCACAACTACTGTAGGTTTATTGAGACTACGTCATGCCTACGCACAATTAGATTGGAAAAAAACTTCCTTAACAATGGGACAAACTTGGTACCCAACTTTTATTCCTGAAGTATTTCCTGGCGTAGCTAATTTTAGTACCGGAATTATGTTCAACCCTTTTGGATGGGCTTCTCAGGTTAAATTAAAACAAAACTTAAGCAAAGACCTTTCGATTAGTTTTACTGCGTATAAAGAACGTGAGTTTACTACTTCGGGACCTGGAACACAAAATTCGGCTTCTATTAACTCAGCTATTCCATCAATTAATACCCAATTACAATACAAAGGAAAAAATGTATTTATGGGAGCTGGTGTCGAAGTTAAATCGCTACAACCAAGAACCGATAACGGCTTAACTGGAACTGCTAAGAAAAATACCACTGAAAAAGCGAATAGTACTACTATTTTTGGATACGGAAAATACACTAACGACAATATCACAATTAAAGCCTATGGAATTTCAGGTGGCAATTTATTCAACATGGTAATGCTAGGAGGATACATTGGTTCAACTGCAAATGGAATCGAATCGTATGAAGCGACTAAAACGTCTGCTTTTTGGATAGACATTGCAAGTAATGGTAAATCAGTGGCTCCTGGAATTTTCTTCGGAAGATCACAAAACAATGGAGCTGACAAAGCTGGAACGGTGGCTTACGGAAGAGGAATTGGGGTAAATGGAGCTAGAATGGTAGATAATGTTTGGAGACTTTCTGGACGTATCGACTTCAAGAAAAACAAATTTAGAATTTCTCCAGAGTTGGAATTAACTTCAGCTGATTGGGGAGCTTCTGATTCGTATGGAAAAGCAACCGGTGCTTTAACTAACGTAAGCAACTTTAGAACAATGGTATCTTGTGTATACACATTTTAATAACAATTAATTAACCAAACCAAAAACAATTACATTATGAATGAAAACAAAAAAAGCTCCTTATGGACCGTAATTGGAGCGTCTTCAGTAGGTACCATGATCGAATGGTATGATTTTTACATCTTTGGTAGTTTAGCTACTATTATTTCAACCAAATTTTTCCCTTCAGACAATCCAACTGCTGCCTTCTTATCTACTTTGGCAACATTTGCTGCAGGTTTTGTTGTGCGTCCTTTTGGAGCCTTATTCTTTGGTCGTCTAGGCGATTTAATTGGACGTAAATATACGTTCATGGTTACTTTAGTGTTAATGGGTGGAGCTACTTTCTTAATAGGATGTATCCCAAGTTATGAGTCAATTGGATTCTTAGCACCAACCTTAGTATTAATTTTACGTTTGCTTCAAGGTCTTGCTCTTGGTGGGGAATACGGTGGTGCTGCGACTTATGTAGCTGAACATGCCGGACCAGGTCAAAGAGGATATTGGACTTCTTGGATTCAAACTACAGCTACAATTGGTTTATTTGTTTCTCTTATGGTAATCATGGCTACAAAAAGCGCTATGTCCAAAGAAGCATTTGAAGATTGGGGATGGAGAGTTCCGTTTTGGGTATCTATCTTAATGATTCTAGTTTCTTACTTAATTCGTAAAAACATGAGCGAGTCTCCTGAATTTGCAAAAGTAAAAGCAGAAGGAAAAACTTCTAAAAACCCATTAAAAGAAAGTTTTGGAAACAAATTGAACTTCAAATTTGTATTGTTAGCTTTATTTGGAATCGTAATGGGTCAAGGTGTAGTTTGGTACACTGGACAATTTTACGCTATGAGTTTTATTGAAAAAGTAATGGGTCTTTCTGATCAAGTGGGAGACATTATGATGTATGCTATTTTAATGGCTACGCCTTTCTTCGTATTCTTTGGATGGATTTCTGATAAAATTGGTAGAAAATGGTTAATGCTTGCTGGTATTTTGATTGCCGTTATTGCCTACAGACCTATTTATAGAGCGATGTATGAAACAACAAGCATCAAAAACAAAACTGAAATCGAAGCTAAAACAGTAGTTCTTGCTGAGACAAAAGAAAATAAAGCTAAAGCACTAGATTCAGTGTATACTACCACTAAAGAATTTACAGATGGAGCGACTTGGAAAGAAGTAAAAACTGTAACTTTAGAAAATGGTGTAGCTAAAATTGGTGATGACGGAAAACCAAAAGTAGAAGTTAAGAAAACAATGGTGGTAAATGAATCAGACAAATGGACTTTAGTTTGGTTAGTTTTCATTCAAATCTTCTTAGTGACTGTAGTTTACGGACCAACAGCGGCTTTCTTAGTAGAGTTGTTCCCTGCAAAAATTCGTTATACTTCGATGTCTTTACCGTACCACATTGGTAACGGAATCTTTGGAGGATTGCTTCCTGCAGTAGCTACTTCATTAGTAGCAGCAGCAACCAAAGCAAACGATGCAGCAGCAGAAGCTGGTCAAGCAGTTGCAGTAGCTGAACCGTATTTGCAAGGACTTTGGTACCCAATTATTATTGGAGCCATCTGTTTCATTATCGGAGCTATTTATGTAGATGGTAAAAGTACCTCTCACAAACACTAATTAGCTTAATTTAAATTTTAAAAAACATCATTATGAACGCAATAAAAAAATTATTAGGGATTGTGTGGATCGGTTTAGGTCTTGCAGCTGGATATTATCTATTGATTAACCAAGCTATTCCAAAATTTGAGTCAGGAAAACCAGAAGATATGATTCCTGCAATTATTTACACTTTTATTCTTGCACCAATTATCGTGGGTGGTTTAGGTATCTTTGGATACTACTCACTTACAGGAGAATTTAGCGATAAATAATTCATTTTACTAATTTTAAATATGCAATCGCTGTCAATAACTGGCAGCGTTTGTATATTTTTAAAACAACGAATTCCTCATAACAATTCGTATATTACTATGATCAAATTCGAAAATAAAGTATAGCACAATTTATGAAAAAAAGACACGAACAAAAGCTGGTTATTCTTTCAATGCTAATGGTATTAGCGTTGAACATGCCGCTATTGTTATTGTTTGATAGTGCTGAACCTTTTTTAGGTTTTCCAATTGTATACATCTATATATTTTCGGCTTGGTTGTTTTCTATTGGCACCACCTACTTAATCATCAAGAGATATTATGAATAGTGTAGGCCTTTTAATTATTTTAGTATTGTATATGCTAATCCTTTTTTACATTGCCTACTGGGCAGAAAAAAGAGGGCATTCCAGATGGACTAATAATCCCTACATTTATTCTCTTTCGTTAGCGGTTTACTGTACCGCTTGGACGTATTACGGAAGTATTGGCGTAGCAGCTAATTCCGGTTTAAGTTATTTGCCTATTTATTTAGGTCCCATAATTATCATTCCTACTTGGATGATTATTTTAAAAAAAATCATTCGAATTTCAAGAGTAAATAAAATTTCTAGTATTGCTGATTTCATTTCGTTGAGATACGGCAATGATAGATTCTTAGGCGCCTTAGTTACCATTGTGTGTATCTTTGGTATTGTGCCTTATATTGCTTTGCAACTAAAGTCCATTTCGGACACTTTTCATATTGTTACCAAAACCGAATCCAGTCCTAACATTTTTTATGACACCACCACCTATGCTTGTATTGCGCTAGCCCTATTTGCTTCTTATTACGGAACTCGCTATGTCGATGCTTCTGAAAAAAGACGTGGTATTGTAACTGCTGTTGCATTGGAATCAATTCTAAAATTGGTATTCTTTTTAATTATTGGAATCTATGTTACCTACTTTGTATTTGATGGATTCGATGACATATATATTAAAGCTTCGGTGTTAGAAAATTTCGACAAAAAAAATTCCATCGGAGGTTTGACAGGTGCTATCAATTGGTTTTTTCTTTGCATCCTGTCCATGTTTGCTATATTTCTTTTGCCAAGACAATTCCATACTGCAATTGTAGAAAACAACAAAGAAACGCACCTTAAAACAGCCATGTGGTTGTTCCCATTGTACTTGTTGTTGTTTAATATTTTTGTTTTTCCAATCGCTTGGGGAGGCAATATTTTATTTGAAGGGAAAGGATTGAATTCAGACACTTATTCCTTATTGATTCCGCAATTTTTCAATAATAATATACTTACGGTTTTAGTATTTCTTGGCGGATTTTCAGCGGCAATTTCGATGATTATTGTTTCTTCAATTGCCTTAGCAACTATGCTTAGTAATAACTTATTAATTCCATACGGATTTGTAGGAAGGTTGCGAAACAAATCACAAGAAAAAAACAATAACCGAATCGTAAGAAGTAGAAAGATTGGTATCTTTTTACTCATTATTTTATCTTATGCAATTTACAAAATTTTCATCTTAGATTACTCTCTTGTATCTATCGGACTGGTTTCTTTTGTGGTGATTGCCCAATTAGCCCCTGCCTTTTTTGGAGCGATATTTTGGAGAAGAGGTTCCAACAAAGGAGCGATTACAGGTATTATTATCGGCTTTTTAATTTGTTGTTATACTTTATTAGCTCCATATGCATTAGGTATTACCAATTCAACCAGTCTGTTCTTCAAAGAAGGCCCCTGGGGAATCGAATTATTGAAACCGTTTCAGCTATTTGGATTGGATTATTTAGATCCTATTCCGCATGCATTATTTTGGAGTTTATTCTTCAATACAATCGGATTTGCTGCTGTTTCTGTAAGTTTCAAAGGCAATTATAGAGAGCGTAATTATGCCGAAATGTTTGTTGATATTGATAAATACATTACCAATCACGAAGACGCATTTGTTTGGAAAGGAACGGCGTACGTGTCAGATATAGAAAAAGTGTTACAACGATTCCTTGGGGAAGAAAGAACCAAACGCGCCTTATCTATTTTCAATTTAAAATACAATATTGACAAAAATGTAGCAACAGCAGATGCGCGTTTTATAAAGTTTGCCGAAAATTTATTGACGGGTCATATTGGTACGGCTTCTGCCAAAATCTTGATCGCCAGTGTAGTGAAAGAAGACGAAATTAGTTTACCCGAAGTGTTACGAATTTTAGAAGAATCGAAAGAAAATATCATCATCAATAAGAAGCTAACCGACACTTCAAACGAATTGCAAAAAATATCAGAGCAATTAAAAGTCGCCAATGAAGAGCTGGTTAAAAAAGACATTCAAAAAGACGAATTTTTAGATACGGTTACCCACGAGTTGCGTACGCCGATAACTGCTATTAGAGCCGCAAGTGAAATTTTGCATGACGATGAAGAGGTGCCTTTTGAAGTGCGCAAACAATTCTTGCAAAACATCATTTCAGAATCGGATCGTTTGAATCGTTTGATCGATAAAATCTTGGATTTAGAAAAATTTGAAACAGGAAAACAGAAGATCTATCTCTCCAGAAATAATATTGCATTAACAGTAGAAAAAACATTAGAATCAGTTAAACAACTGATTGCAAATAAAAAAATACAAGTAGAATTTGAAGATGCTGGAAAAGAGATCAGAGCATTTTATGATGAAGAACGTATCATTCAAGTAGTTCACAATTTGCTATCCAATGCGATCAAATTTTCAGCTGTAACTGACGGATTAATAAGCATTCATATTACAGAAAACGAATCTAATGTTGCCGTCACGATTCACAATAATGGCAAAGGAATCAAAAGTGAAGATTTTGAAGCCATCTTTGATAAATTCTATCAATCGAGAAATCAAAATGTCAAAAAACCAATTGGTAGCGGACTAGGATTAGCCATTTGCAAACAAATTATTGAACATCACAAAGGCGCAATTTGGGCCGAAAACAATGTCAAAGAAGGAGCCACTTTTGTCTTCACATTACCCAACTACAATACAACCGAAAACAACTAAGATGATGAAAAAGATACTAATCGTAGATGACGAGCCGAACATCGTAATGGCGTTAGAATACACTTTCAAAAAAAATAATTTTGAAGTATTCATTGCACGTGATGGACAAGAAGCATTGGAAATTTTAGAAAAACAATTACCTGATGTCATCATTCTTGATGTGATGATGCCAATGGTTGACGGATATGCCACCTTAGAAGAAATTAAAAAAGACGAACGTTTAGCGCATTGCAAAGTGATTTTTCTTTCGGCAAAAAACAAAGAAAGTGATATTGAAAAAGGGATGAATTTAGGAGCTAATTTATATGTCGTCAAGCCTTTTTCTGCTAAAAAATTAGTAGAACAAGTACATGAATTGATCGAAAATTAGACCCATTTTATTACAGAATAATCACCATGAATTACAAAGATACCTATACCGCAAGTACTGAAAATCCAGAAGCATTCTGGAAAGATCAAGCCGACGCAATAAGTTGGTTTACAAAACCTGAATCCATTTTATCTTCGGATGAAAATGGATATCCGCTTTGGTATAAAGACGGCAAATTAAACGTATGTTATTTAGCATTAGACAAACACATTGAAGATGGTTATGGCGATGAAATCGCTTTAATTTATGATTCGCCTGTAACACAAACTACTAAAAAATACACCTTCTTAGAAGTAAAAACCGAAGTGGCTAAACTCGCTGGAGGAATGCAATCTTTGGGTTTAAAAAAAGGCGATACCACCGTTATTTATATGCCGATGATTCCGCAAGCGGCCTTTGCAATGTTGGCTTGTGCGCGAATTGGCGTTACGCATTCGGTAGTTTTTGGAGGATTTGCTCCTCACGAATTAGCAATCCGAATTGACGATTGCAAACCAAGAGCGATTATTACAGCCTCATCGGGAATTGAAATTGACCGATTGATTGCTTACAAACCTTTAGTTGACGAAGCGATTCAATTGGCCGAGCACAAACCTAAAAAAGTGATTATCCTCAACAGAAAATTAGGAGCAAAAGTACCATTCAAAAAATACGATGTAGATTATGATGCATTAGTTTATGGATCTGAAGAAGCCGAATGTGTGCCATTAAATTCTACTCATCCTTTGTATGTATTATATACTTCGGGAACTACTGGTAAACCAAAAGGGATCGTACGTGATTCGGGTGGTTATGCAACTGCGCTAAAATATTCCATGCAAAACGTGTACAACGCCAAACCAGGTGAAGTATTTTGGGCGGCATCAGATGTGGGCTGGGTTGTAGGGCACAGTTATATTGTATATGGACCACTAATTAATAGAAATACGACCATAATTTTCGAAGGAAAACCAATCAAAACTCCGGATGCCAGTACTTTCTGGAGAATGATTGAAGAACATAAAGTAAGCGTGATGTTTACGGCTCCAACAGCGATTCGCGCGATCAAAAAAGAAGATCCAAACGGAGAATTTATCAAAAAATACGATTTGAGTTCGTTAAAAATTCAATTCTTAGCAGGGGAACGTTGTGATGTAGCCACACTCGAATGGTACCAAGAACATATTCCTGTTCCGGCAATTGACCATTGGTGGCAAACCGAAACAGGTTGGCCAATCGTTGCCAATATGATGGGAATAGAATATTTGCCTATCAAACCGGGATCTGTTGGAAAAGCAGTTCCAGGATACGATATTCGAATTTTTAGTGAAAACGGAACTGAAGTTGGCCCCAACGAAGAAGGTTACGTGGTAATTAAATTACCATTGCCTCCAGGAACCTTATTGGATTTATGGAAAGACAACCCGAGATTCAAAGCGGGTTATTTAGAAAAATTCCCAGGTTATTATTTTTCAGGTGATGGAGGTTTCAAAGATGACGATGAATATATTTTTATAACCGGTCGTGTTGATGACGTAATCAATGTAGCGGGTCACCGCCTTTCTACCGCTGAAATGGAAGAAATTGTAGCATCGCATTCGTCAGTGGCAGAATGTGCCGTTATTGGAATACACGATGAATTGAAAGGACAAACTCCTTTGGCCTTGGTGGTTATCAAACACGGAGAAGACATCGAACATTTCCAATTGGAACAAGAAATTGTAAAATTAGTTCGCCAACAAATTGGCGCGGTTGCTTCCTTACGTAATGTGGTTATTGTGCACCGTTTGCCAAAAACGCGCTCCGGAAAAATTCTACGCAAACTAATGCGAAGCATTACTGACGGAGAAGACTATCAAATTCCATCTACTATCGATGATGAGGCGATTGTGGGTGAAATCATCGAGGTGTTGAAAAAATATAAAATTGGAAGTTATAGCAAATAATAATAAACAGAATTAGAACATATAAATTAGAATACCATGAGTTATTATAAAATTGAAAATCTAGAAGAATATTTCAAACATTACAAAAAATCAATTCGTGAACCTAAAAAATTCTGGGACCGAATTGCCTCTGAAAACTTTACTTGGTACCAAGAATGGGACAACGTAATTGATTTCAATATGGCCGAAGCCGAAATTAAATGGTTTACCAATGCCAAAGTGAATATTACAAAAAACTGTATCGACAGACACCTTGCTAAAAGAGGCGAAAAAACAGCGATCATTTTTGAACCGAATGATCCAAAAGAAGAGGCACTCCATATTACGTACAATGAATTGTATGAACGAGTCTCAAAAATGGCGAATGTACTGCGTGAGCAAGGCGTCAAAAAAGGAGATCGCGTCTGCATCTATCTACCAATGATACCTGAATTAGCCGTTTCGCTATTGGCCTGTGCTAGAATTGGAGCCATTCACTCGGTCGTTTTTGCTGGATTTTCTGCATCGGCAGTAGCTTCAAGAATCAATGATTGCGAATGTAAAATGGTCATCACTTCCGATGGAAGTTACCGCGGTAACAAAGCGATTGATTTAAAAGGCATTGTAGACGAAGCGCTAGAAAAATGTCCAACAGTTGAAAAAGTTTTGGTTGCCAAAAGAACCAACACCAACGTCAATATGAAAGCCGGCCGTGACCAATGGTTACAACCCCTTTTAGACGATGCAATGAACACCAACGTTGCCGAAATTATGGATGCTGAAGATCCATTATTTATCCTTTATACTTCAGGTTCTACAGGAAAACCAAAAGGAATGGTACATACAACCGCTGGATATATGGTGTATACTGCTTACACTTTTAAAAATGTATTTAGCTACGAAGAGAATGATATTTTCTGGTGTACTGCCGATATTGGTTGGATTACAGGTCACTCGTACATTCTGTACGGACCATTATTGAACGGAGCAACTACCGTAATTTTTGAAGGAGTTCCTTCGTATCCTGACTTCAGTCGCTTCTGGGAAGTAATCGAAAAACACCAAGTTACTCAATTCTATACAGCACCAACAGCTATTCGTGCATTGGCTAAAGAAAGCATTGAATACGTTCAAAAATACCCTTTACAATCGTTAAAAGTTATTGGTTCGGTAGGTGAGCCAATCAACGAAGAAGCTTGGCACTGGTACAATGATCACGTTGGAGGAAAAAGATGTCCAGTTGTTGACACTTGGTGGCAAACCGAAACAGGTGGCATCATGATCTCTCCTTTGGCATTTGTAACACCAACAAAACCAACCTATGCTTCCCTTCCTCTACCTGGTATTCAACCGGTTTTAATGGATGAAAAACGCAACGAAATTGAAGGCAATCAAGTAACTGGAAGTTTGTGTATCAAATTCCCTTGGCCGAGTATTGCCAGAACCATCTGGGGCGATCACCAACGCTACAAAGAAACTTATTTTAGTGCTTTCCCTGGTAAATATTTTACGGGTGACGGAGCCTTACGTGACGAAGTAGGATACTATAGAATTACGGGGCGTGTAGATGATGTGGTAATTGTTTCAGGACATAATTTAGGAACTGCACCAATTGAAGACGCGATTAATGAGCACCCCGCAGTAGCTGAATCAGCGATTGTAGGATTCCCTCACGATATCAAAGGAAATGCGTTATACGGATTTGTAATCTTAAAAGAATCTGGTGAATACCGCGACCGTGAAAACTTAAGCAAAGAGATTAACCAACATATTTCAGACCACATTGGGCCTATTGCCAAATTGGATAAAATCCAATTCGTATCCGGTTTACCAAAAACGAGATCTGGAAAAATCATGCGTAGAATCTTGCGTAAAATTGCAGAAGGCGACTTCTCTAATTTTGGAGACATTACCACTTTATTAAATCCAGAAATTGTGGATGAAATTAAAGATGGCAAAATTTAGTTTTTAGTTAATGTGTTAATTGTAGTTAAAAAAAGCTACTCCTTTCGGGGAGTAGCTTTTTTGTTATTTATAATGTATGGTTCTCTAATTGGTTCTGAAGTTCCAAACTTGTCCAGTTGTTGCACCACCTTTATTGTCTTTAACTACAATTCTCCAGTAATATTGAGTAGCAGCCTGAAGTGAAGTGGCCTCGTATGTAGGAGTAGTTCTATTTTGTGCGACTTTTTCTGTTGGAGGATTCACGGTTCCAAAATACACATCATAAGTCAGCACATCTGAAGCATCAACATCAGAAGCAAACCATTTTAAGGTAGCTGAAACACCACTAATTGTAGTGTTAGTCTCTGGTTGGATTATCTCTGGTAAAAAAGGCAAATGATTGGCTACAGCCAAACCTTCAGTATAAAAACTAAAAGTTCCTGAATAAGCACTTGACGCATTTTTACTATCGATCGCTTTTACTCTCCAATAATAGGCTTTGCCTTTGTCTAAAGTAACGGCTTGAGTTCTAGATGATACTTCACTTGTACTTACAATTTGGCTAAACTGATTGTCTGTCGCAATTTGTAATTGGTATACTATTGGGTTATTTTCGGCATCTGTTGACGCGCCCCATTCAAAAGTAACTACGTTATTAATACACAACAAACTATTTGTTGGTGCGACTAAGCTTGGAACAGAGGGTGCCGTATTTGCAGGTTCTGGTGTTGGAGTAGCTCCATCAGAACCACCACCTCCACAAGAGATAAACAAAAAGGCCATACTTACTAAATATATACTAGTTTTCATGTTTATTCTTTTACTATAGTTAAACTTACTGGAGTGCCTAAATGTACTTTTGCAAAATACACTCCAGCCGATTCTTTTTCTAAATTCAGTTGTACTTTTCCATTCGAAACAGCATACATCCCTTTTGAAATTAACTGCCCATTCAAATTATACAATTCAATCGCAATTTCTGTTTTGAGTGTTGGTGTGGCAATTTCAATTATTCCATGAGTTGGATTAGGATAAGCTGCAAAACCACTTAATGGATCCATTATGCTAGTGGCATAAATGCCCTCACAAGTTTTTGCCGTTTTTATCTCTAGATAATCGCCTTGTTTAACTGGTAAAGAAAAATTAGTAGCCGAAGTTTCAAATTGAGGCAACCCATTAACAAATACTTCAAAAGGGGCTGTTCCTTCGATTATTTGCACTGAGGCAATATTAGAAGATACTGATGATTTACCCGTTAATGATGATCCTTTGGTAATGGTTACACTATAACACTGTTCAAAGGCTTTACCCGGAATAGAAATACAAACAGGATATACACCAGGGGTAAGATTAGAAATCGTTAAACTATTATTGGTAAAATTATAATTGGTACCGTTTATGGTTGCTACATAAGCATAGGTTTGAGCAGCATTGATTACAATTTGTCCATTGTTTTTATTGGCACAAGTCTCCGCTCTAGATTCAATACTAAAATTATCAGCAGGTAAGGCAAAAGGCGCATTCGCCCCAAAAGCCTGTTTGTTTCCGTAAATTTTAAACTGACCTGGTAAAACGGTTATAGGATCATTTACATTGACCACATTCAAACTTGAATTGTCCATTAAATTAAACCATTCTCCAGCATATGGAAATCCTGTGGGAACACTTTTGCTAGTAACATCAAAATTAGCAACAATAACTACATCTTTTAAACTTGTTGATGCAAGTGCTGCATCGGTAATTTTAATAGTCTGTACTAATGAACTAGCATTGGTTATGGTTGCAGTCCCAGAAAATACAGCTTCTTCTGTTTTTAAGCGAATCATTTTAGCCCAATCCGAGTAAATTTTAAATCTATTGGCATTGGCTAACCAATTATTGGTCCATTGAATTTGGGGTTTTGTATCTAATTTACAATCGCCTGTTGCTGTATCCGTTTGTGAATTAATAGTTCCGTTATTACAGGTAAAAATTGAATCGTCATAGCCTAATTCTCCAAAATGCCAAATCATTTTTGGTCCAGGAACCAATAAAGAGACAGCTCCAATAGCCGACATTCTAGATAGAGCTGTGTTCAACGTTTTAACATTATGAGCCGTATTTGCTGAATTTCCAAACTGCAAGTTTTTATACATCAATCGTTCTTCATCATGGCTTTCGGCATATCCCATCAATCGATGATTCGTAAATCCTCTACTAGCACTGTTCATTCTAGCAATGTTAGCCGTATAACCCATAGAAAGTTCATTGTATTCAGAGGTCATTTTTCCCCACAACATAACTCCTTTACTTGGTGTTTCCGAAATTCTATAATTAGCCCATTCTTTCTCCTCAGCATCGGTTCCTAAATGTTCAAAAATTACATAATGAGTTGGATCTAAACTCCAAGAATAATCAGCATAGGTTTTTAAAAGTGCTACACGATCCGCTCTATAACCATTAGTACAATTGTCATCACCAGCAGTACATTCTTGTGTAAATCCTTTGGTCAAATCCCAACGGAATCCATCAATTTTGAATTCTTCAATCCAATGTTTTACCACACGTTTTGTATAGTTTTGAGTTCGTGATTGCTGATGATTAAAATCTTCCCCTACACTATAACTGTGTTTTGCAACTGTATTGAAATAGGGATTTTCAGTCGATGGGCTTCCCCAGCCGTCACCATCTGGATCATTCATCCACATTCTGAGCATCGGATTTCTTCCAAAGGCATGATTCAAAGCCACATCTAAAATAACAGCAATCCCATTTTGATGGCATTTGTCAATCAATTCTTTTAACTTGTCTGAACTTCCATAAAATTTATCCAAAGCCATATGATAAGCGGTGTTGTATCCCCAACTCTCATTGCCTTCAAACTCCATGACAGGCATCAATTGTATCGCATTAATTTTAAGGTTTTTAAAATAATCTAATTTATCAATTACCGCTTGATAGCTTCTCCTAGCATCAAAATCACGAACCAACAATTCATACACCACTAATTTTTCCTTAGCTGGTTTAACAAAATTGGTAGTCGCCGAACTCCAAGCGTAGGGAGTTTGTCCAGTTTGTAAAACGGTTACTTCACGCTCTTGTCCTGTTGGATAAGCTGGTAAATTTGGATAAGATGCAGCAGGAATAGTTGGATCATCGTAAGGAGATAAAACTAAAGTCGAATACGGATCGGCTGTTTTTACCATGGCTGGCGTTCCAGCAATTGGCGTAGCATCTACAACCCAATATTGATAGGTATAATTTGTTCCTGAAGTTAAACCGGTCAATTCCAACCAGAATTTTCCAGATGTTGCGTCTTTTTTCATGGCAAACGCGCTAGTAGGCTGCCAATTATTAAAACTTCCTGCCACGTATACAAAATCTTTTAAAGGAGCGTCCAATACCAAAGTTGCTTTTGTAGGATCTGTGGAATTATAATTAATTCCGTCAACTAAATTAGAGGGCATTGCTTGCTCATTGGCACCCGGATTAACAATTACTGAAAACTTTTTGGTAATGGTGGTTGTACCTTGAAGGACTACCAATTCATAATTCTGATTGCTCGTAATATTGGATTGTGTGTAAGTATAACTTGAAGTCGAACTGTTGGTATTAATACTCACTCCATTCGATTTCAAATTATAACTTGCATTTCCATTCGTATTAGTAGCTGTAATTGTAAAATTAGAACCCGAATTCAAAATCGTTGCACTGTTTTGAATTGGCGCTGTTAGATTTACCTGAAAAGAACCCACCTCAACTAAAATATCTTGGGATTTTTTATCGCCTGTCCCGTCTTTAGCTTTTATCAAAAAACCAATTTTTCCAATTCCTGTCGTATTATAATAAGTAGTTGGTGTAAAGGTCTTAGTGTAGGTGTCGTTAGCTTGATTGTAAGTAAACTTACTTGCTTCGTCAGAGTTGTTCCAAGTACCATTTAATGGTGTGCCTTTTTGATTAACCCCGCCAAGGTCAAAAGCCCAAGCCCACATATACAAAGCATTCCCAGTTACACCCCAAGTAGTCTCATTAATACTACTTCCGTTAATAGTTACAGTAATTGATGTGGTTTCCTCAAAGGCAGCAGGACTTACACTATAAGTAGCGGTTTGCTGCTGGGCAAATGAAGTAAAACCCAGAAGAAATAAAAAAGTTAGTAGAATTTTTTTCATTATTGTATTGTTGGTTGGTTAGTTAAAACAAAAAAAGCACTTAATTATACAAATTAAGTGCTTTTTATTACATACTACAGTTTATTGTGGCATTAATCGGATGTTGTAGTTAGCAGAGTTTCTGATATCTAAAACAACTTTATAAGTACCTGCAGTTGGCACTTTCATATTACCACCTCCAAGTTTGATTTTATATTGACCACCCGTGGTTGTGTCTTCAGCATTTCCTGAAAGCGTTCCCATTTTAACTGACCAATCGTCTTTCAAACGAATTAAGAATTCGTCCTTAGCCAAAGTCAAAGTGATCGTGTACATTTGGTAATATGGAGAACTTGGATTCGTATCAAATGTCATAGGAGTTCCATTACCCCAACCGTTTGGAGTAGCAGCGCCAATAATTGACACTTGTCTTTTATCCATTGTATAAGCACCTGTATTCCAATTTATATTAAAGAAATAAGTACCTGCTCCAGCTGAAGGTTTAATGTTACTAGAAGTTCCTAATTGTCCAGAAAAAGCACCTGAACCGTTAGATTCTCCTTTATCTCCTGACCAAGATGGCACTGGAGTAAATTTGAATTCTGGAGTCGCTTCGTTCATCCAAACAAAACCTTCATATACACCATTATTTCCAGCAGAGAACAATTTAGCTACACTTGGACTATCTGGTGACCAGTTGTTACCATATCCACTAGCCCCTTGGTAATTTCCAGGAACATATAATCTAGCAAACTCATCAAAAGTATCAAAAGCAGTAGCTGTAATTGTGATTTCATTTGAAACAACATCATAAGCCGCAACCGTAGAAGATGATTGGTTTATTGGGCTACCTACCACACGAACTTTATAAGCTTGTGAAGTACCAATTGCTCCACCAGCCCCTAATAGCGCGGCATTCAATTGTCTATTTGTAATTGCTTTTGATAAATCAATAGCTGTATTTACATTATAATCTCCCAATGGAAATGTTCCAGGTGCATTAAAATTTCCTGTGCTTTTGATAACTTGCAACGTATATCTTGCTGCAGCAGAATATCCAAAAGTAGAAGAAGTCCACTTCACTGTAAAGGCAGTTGCAGAAGCAGTAGAAGCTGATAAAGCATAAGTACCACCTGTTGGCGCAGAAAGAACAATAGCATCTCCTTTTGCAGCAACTGGATCTAAAAGATCATCTGAACAAGAAACTAAACTTGATAGTATTCCTGCTACTAAAATTAAACTTAAATATATTTTTTTCATAATTATTAATTTATTTTCCAATGGTCAAAACAATTTTTGACCATTGGATTTTTTAAACATTAATATCCTGTATTTTGAGTCAAGTTAGAATTGGTATTCAATTCAGTTTGAGGAATTGGGTACACATTGAATTTAGCATCAATACTAGCTCCATTCAAAGCATTTCCTTTCCACTGCCATAATTTAGCACTTCCAGCAAATTTATTAGCACGGATCAAATCTTGTCTTCTGTGACCTTCCCAGTATAACTCTCTAGCTCTTTCGTCCAATATAAAATCTGGAGTAATGTCTGAATCATTTGCAACAGCAGCTGCTCCAGCACGAGTTCTTAATGCATTAACATAACCTCTAGCCACTGATTTAGATGCAGAAGCCACATTGTTAGCTGCTAACTCTGCATACATTAAATAAGCATCCGCCAATCTAAATAATGGGAAATCCGTATCTGTGTGAGTTAAATTACTTCCATTAGCTCCAGCAGAGGTTTTGTTAGAGAATTTTTTAACTTTCAAACCACCATTTCCAAAGAAATCAGAAACAGTATTAATTGTCAGAGTTGAAGTTGATCCAGCATCAAACATCGCTCTTCTATCAGTTGTACCTGTTAAATCAGAGAATACGTTTGCAAACTCTTTACGAGCGGCTAAACCATACCAACCACCATCAACACCAACTTCAGTATTCCAACCACCAGTTGCAGCATGAATAATGAATGTAGTTCCTCCCCAAGTTTTAGTGTTTACTCCACTAAAACGAATTGGGA
This sequence comes from Flavobacteria bacterium GWA2_35_26, assembly GCA_001800905.1. Classification (GTDB taxonomy): domain Bacteria; phylum Bacteroidota; class Bacteroidia; order Flavobacteriales; family Flavobacteriaceae; genus Flavobacterium. The sequence goes on from MGWH01000003.1 coordinate 119,613, forward strand.
AAATGATTTCAGATTGAACAGCAGTTCTATCATTATCAGCCATAAACAAGTTGCTGTAAGGAACATTAGCAATAGTATAAGCAGATCCAATTACTGAATTTACAGCAGCAAGAGCTTCAGCATCTTTACTTGTTCCTAAATATACTTTAGCATTCAAATACAATTTAGCTAATAACATTTTAGCCGCTACTTTGTCTACTCTTCCGTATTCGTTAGTTCTAGCATCTTTTAAATCCGCATCAATAGCATTCAATTCTTTAACTAAAAAGTCAAAAACAAACGCTCTGTCTTTTTCAACTGGTTTAGTTCCCACTAAATCTGCATCAGTAGCGAATGCTACTTTTCCGAACAAATCGATACCATGATAGTAAGATAATGCTCTCAAGAAACGCACCTCAGCTCTATACGTTTTTACTTCTGCTTTCACTGCATCACTTACTCCTCTTGAAGCTAGTTTTTCGTCAGTAGTAGCACGCAAAAATTCGTTAGATAATCCTACTTGGTAAAATACTCTTGCATAAAACGCTTTCACAAAACGGTTGTCTGCGTTCCAAGTGTGATTGTTTAATTCTGGCAAAGTTGGATCTCCCCATGAAACCATAGCTTCATCAGTAGGCAACTCTTGTAATTGCCAATATCCTCTTAAATATTGACCAAAACCTTCGTCAATACCTTGAATATCTGCACTTCCATCAGGTCCATTTTGACCTGTAACTGCTAAACCTGCATAGATTTTAGCTAGAAATTGTTTGTAAGAACTTGGGTCTTTGTAGAATGCTTCTGATGTAAAATCATCATCATCTTTTGGAGACACATTCATATCATTGGTACATGATACAAAAAATGCAATTAATCCAAGAAATACAAATAATTTAAAATTAATTGATTTTATCTTTTTCATAATAGTATATATTAAAAATTATAGTTTAATCCGAATAAGAACATTCTTGCACGTGGATAAATTGTACTATCTATACCTCCAAAAACTTCAGGATCCATTCCTTTGTATTTAGAAATTGTCATTACGTTTTGAACTCCAGAGTACAAACGTAAAGAGGATGATTGAACATTAAATGGCGCTTCAATTAAGTATCCAATTGTTACGTTGTCTAATTTTAACCAAGACGCATCTTTAACGTAGTAATCAGATTCTGCTCTTTTTTGAGTAAACAAGGTGTTGTCAAAATCAACAGTAGTATTGTTGATAGCGTTAACATTGTTATCAGAGATACTTTGAGATAAGAAACTTCTACTAGCATTTACATTATCATAAATATAGTTTCCTAAACTTGTTCTCCAAGCCATTGAGAAATCCCATTTTTTGTAATTGTAGTTGGTCATGAATCCCATTGTGATATCAGCATTTGGTTTTTTAAACGCATGTTTATCAAGAGATGTGATTTGACCATCCCCATTTCTATCTACATAAACCCCTTCTAATGGTTTTCCAGCAGCATCATATACTTGCTCATACAACCAGAAAGTATTTGGAGCTAAGCGTTCTTGGTGAATTTGTGAATACACATCCAAACCAACTGAACCTTGGAAAAAATCTAATCCTCCTAAATCTTTAATTTTGATATCATTGTAAGCAATATTGTAGTTAAAGTTCAAAGATGAATTAGCTGTTTCAATGGCTTTGTAATTAATGTTTAATTCAGCTCCTTTAGAAGTTAATGAACCAATGTTTTGGAAACCAGCAGTTCTAAAGTTCTGTAATGAACCTTCTGGTACATAAGCAATCAAATCGTTTGAAGTTTTACTATACACATCTAACGAACCAGTTACTTTATCATTAAATAATCCGAAATCTAAACCAGCATTTACAGTTGTAGTTTCTTCCCATTTCAAGTTAGCATTGTATCCTTCAGGACGACCCAATTGGTAGAATTGACTTCCAAATTGGTACGTTGCGCCAGAAGTTAGTGCACTTAAATTATATCTTTGGAAATAGTCATAGGCTGCTCCTCCAATATCTTGTTGTCCAGTAACTCCCCATCCTAAACGCAATTTCAATTCAGAAACTGTTTTAGAATTTTTCAAGAATTCTTCGCTAGACACTTTCCAAGCAAAAGCTGCTCCAGGGAAGTTACCCCAACGGTTTAACTCAGAAAATCTTGAAGAACCGTCACGTCTAAAGTTAAGTGTAAGTAAGTATTTTTCACTTAAATCTACGTTCAATCTAGAATAATACGCTTGTAAATTTACACCTGGACTTGTTACAACATCTGGTTTTTGTTCAGCAGCTGGCAATAAAGTGTTGGTTGAATAATAGCTTTCTGAATCAAAGTTTTGATACGAATAACCTGCTGTTAAATCCACTTTTACTTTGCCAAATTTTTTGTTGTAATTCAAATAACCATCTAACAATGTATTTGTTGAGTTACCCCATGTGTTTTGGTTGTATCCTAATTTTCCAGCGTTATAAAGTCCAGCTCTAGAATTAGCACTTGTGAAGTTGGTACCTGTCCCTTCAACTCTGTCATACCCTAAATTAGCCACCGCTTTGATATCTTCAAAGAAATGCAATTTATATTCTGTTTGAATATTTCCGTAAAGACGAGTGCTTTTCCCTTGATTGTTTTTTTGTTGCAATAAAGCTACAGGGTTAGCTGCTCCATAAACAGTATAGTTATTAGGAGAATTTAATGTAAAACTTTCTTTGTAACCACCAAATGGTGAATTAGCATCGTAGTTTACATAGGTTGGATTGAATGAAATAGCTGAACCAATAGCCCCTTCATCAGCATATCTGTTTTTTTCAGTAGCATAGTTAGCATTCACTTCAAATTTCAAGTGATTGTCTAAAAATGAAGGCGTCATAGACAAAGCAATGGTATTTCTTTTGAAAGAAGAAGTTTCTAAAACTCCATCAATATTAGTTTTCCCAACAGATAATCTCGTAGGAATTACTTTCAAGAAATTACCTCTTAAAGACAAATCATTTGAAAATGTAATACCATTACGGTAAATTTCATCTTGCCAATCAGTGCTTCCAGTTCCTAACAAACCTACTCTTGAAGGTACGTATGTAGTAATAATATTTCTAAACTCATCAGCAGAGTATACGTCTACTTTTTTAGCTACTGTATTCAATGTAGTTAATGAGTTAAACGAAACTTTCACACCGTCTTGTTTGGTTCCTTTTTTAGTTTTGATCAATACTACACCATTCGATCCACGAGAACCGTAGATAGCTGTAGCCGAAGCATCTTTCAAAATAGAGAACGATTCAATGTCATTTGGGTTGATTGAAGACAATCCGTTATTAACTGGTAAACCGTCGATAACCACCAAAGGATCATTAGATGCTCCTAAAGAAGCTCCTCCTCTGATTCGGATTGCAGCACCATCTCCAGGACGACCACCTTGAGTTACCACAACACCTGCTACTCTACCATTCAGTAAGTTTTCAGTATTTGTAATAGCTCCTTTGTTGAAATCTTTTGCCGTAATTACCGCAACTGATCCTGTCGCATCTTTCTTTTTAACAGACCCGTAACCTACTTGAACTACTACTTCTTGAAGTTGATTTTCAGCCTCTTGAAGTTTTACCGTTAGGTTAGCTTGATTTGAATAGGTAATGGTTTGACCTTTGTATCCTACAAATGAGAATACCACAGCATCACCTTGTTTAATTTTTGACAATTTAAATTTACCGTCAAAATCAGTAGTAACACTTTGTTGCGCTCCTTTTACTACCACATTTACACCTGGAATTGGTTGATTTGATTTAGCATCAACAACAACACCATTAAATGAACTCTGAGCCAACAAACTTGCTGGTAAGAGTAGTAATAAAACTAACAACTTTTTGTAAATTGTTTTCATACTTGTTTGTTTAAATTAATTGAATTTTGGTTTACTTTAATAAACTTTTACATTACTTCGAATAACAAACATACTAAAACGATAACGATTTCGAAAATACGAAAACGATTTCTTTTTACGAAAACGTGATAGTGTTGAAAAGTTTACACTGTCTCTAATTAATATCGGGTATTTTTGCAATTGAAATAATTTAACAATACTTTTATTGACAATAACTATTTCGCCCTACTAATATGAAAAGAAAAGTCACGCTAAAACAAATTGCAAAGGAACTTGACGTTTCTATTTCTACTGTTTCTAAATCATTGAGAAACAGTCACGAAATTGGTGAAGAAACCCGATTAAAAGTTCAAGCTTTTGCCAAATTATACCACTACAAACCCAATAATATTGCACTTAGTTTAAAGAATAGAAAAACGAAAACCATCGGTATTATTATTCCCGAAATCGTGCATTATTTCTTTTCTACTGTAATTAATGGAATTGAACATGTAGCTAATGAAAATGGCTATAGTGTGGTCATTTGTTTGTCTGACGATTCGTTCGACAAAGAAGTACTGAATATGGAAATGCTTGCCAATGGAAGTATTGATGGTTTCATTATGTCCTTGTCTAAAGAAACGCAATACAAAGGTGACTTTCATCATATTACAGAGGTGATTAGTCAGGGTATGCCTGTAGTCATGTTTGACCGAGTTACAAATGACATACTTTGTGACAAAGTAATCATTGACGATCAAACTGCTGCCTACGAAGCGGTTCAAAGTTTGATCGATAAAGGAAAAAGAAAAATAGCTTTAATAACAACAGTTGATTATGTGAGTGTTGGTAAACTTAGAACAGACGGTTATACCAAAGCACTATTAGACAATGACATCCCTTTTGATGAAAATTTAATTATTAAAATTGAAGATGTTGATACCTGCGAAATAACCATAAGTAAATTACTTGAAGACAAAGCCATTGACGCCATTTTTGCAGTAAATGAACTATTTGCTGTAACCATTATAAAAATGGCAAATAAACTGGGAATTCAAGTACCTAATGATCTATCCGTTATTGCCTTTACGGACGGAATTATTTCAAAATATTCTACCCCAACCATCACAACTGTAAGTCAAAACGGAAAAAAAATGGGGGCAAAAGCCGCTAAAATACTCATCAAGCGATTAGAGGCTGATGATTATAATGAAGGGGAAGAAAATTATGTAACCGAAGTAATTTCTACTCACCTGATCGAAAGAGAATCTACAAATTAGAACAGATTTGTTAATTCATTCATTACTACAACCTTGTAGTACATTTTTTTGAGTTAAAAATAAAGTTTTGAAATAAAAGTAATCGAGATTTATCTATATTTGGACCATCAAAGCTTTTACTTTTACTTCGAAAATTTCAGTTAAGTTTTGATAAGCATAGCGCTTATCGTATTAATTTAAACATTACGATAATGGAAAAGCGTAAATTAAGTACCACCGAAATCTGGACAATGAGTTTTGGATTTTTGGGGATACAAATGGGATTTGCATTGCAAAATGCTAATGCAAGCCGAATTCTTCAAATTTTTGGTGCCGATGTGCACGAACTCTCCTGGTTTTGGATTATTGCACCCTTGATGGGTTTAATTGTGCAACCAATAATTGGTTACTACAGCGATAAAACTTGGGGGCGATTTGGAAGAAGAAAACCATTTTTCTTTGCAGGTGCCATATTAGCTTCTATTGGATTAATCTTAATGCCTCAAGCCGAAATTTTTATTGCTGTACTTCCTGCTCTATGGGTGGGTGCGGGTATGTTAATGATCATGGATGCCTCGTTCAACATTGCCATGGAACCTTTCAGAGCTTTAGTAGGCGACAACCTAAGAACAGATCAAAGAACTGCCGGATTTAGTGTACAAACGGCCTTAATAGGATTTGGAGCAGTTATTGGATCTTTACTTCCCTATACTTTAACCAATTATTTTGGCGTATCCAATAAAAACGAAGATGGCGGTGTGCCCTACAATTTAATCTTATCCTTTATCATTGGTGCTATCGTATTAGTAGGATCCGTAATGATTTCTATTTTTAGTACCAAAGAATATTCTCCTGAAGAATTGGCTCAATTTGCTGATGAAAAACCGGAATCGGACAAAGAATCAAGTATTTTTGATTTAATTGACGATTTCAAAAAAATGCCTTCTACGATGAGACAATTGGCATTTGTACAGTTCTTCTCATGGTTTGGACTATTTGGTATGTGGGTATTTACTACTCCAGCCATTGCGCATCATATTTATGGATTACCTATTAATGACAATTCAAGCGATGTCTATCAAACCGCAGGGGAATGGGTAGGTGTATTATTTGGAGTCTATAACTTAGTTTCAACATTTTATGCTTTTGCTTTGCCTTATATAGCCAAACAAATTGGAAGAAAATCAACTCACGCAATCTCATTAACAATTGGTGGTCTTGGGTTAATATCAATGTATTTTATGCCAAATGAAAATTGGTTAATTCTTTCCATGATCGCAGTAGGAATTGCTTGGGCAAGTATTTTATCTATGCCATTTGCTATTCTAGCAGGTTCTATTTCTCCTTTTAAAATGGGAGTGTATATGGGAATATTCAACTTTTTTGTGGTATTACCACAAATCGTAAACGCCTTAATTGGTGGTCCTTTAGTTAAATATGTTTATCAAGACAACGCTATTTATGCCATTGTAACTAGTGGGGTAAGTTTCATTATTGCTGCACTATTGGTGACGCGAGTTAAAGATGTCGATGACGTAGTAAAAAAATAAATAATGACAAAAAAAGCATTCATTTTCGACCTGGATGGGGTAATTGTAGATACGGCTAAATACCATTATTTGGCTTGGAAAAAAATTGCATCCGAATTAGGCATCGAATTTACACACGAACACAACGAATTATTAAAAGGAGTAAGCCGCGTACGCTCACTCGATATTATATTAGGTTTAGGAGAAGTCGATGCGTCACAAGCGCAAAAAGACCAATGGCTAATTCAAAAAAACGAAGACTATTTATCCTATTTAGTCGATATGGATCAAAGCGAAATTCTTCCTGGAGTGATGTCGGTTTTGGAATTTTTGAAAGCCAATCATCAACCTATTGCCTTAGGATCAGCAAGTAAAAACGCTAGACCTATTTTAGAAAAAACAGGAATCCTATCCTATTTTGATGCCATTGTAGATGGGAATGACGTAAGCAATGCCAAACCAGATCCAGAAGTTTTTCTCCAAGCTGCACAAAAATTAGGAATTAGCAACGATAACTCAATTGTTTTTGAGGATTCGGTTGCCGGAATTCAAGCCGCAAATATTGCCTCCATGACCAGTATTGGCATTGGAGAAGCAAACATTTTAAACGAAGCAAAATTCAATTTTCAAGACTTCACTTGTATAGATGAAGCCTTTTTAAATTCACTTATAAATAATTAAAAATGACAATTGGGTCTAATTGATCCTTTTTGGAATTTTCAAATTTTCAAATTAAAAAAATGAATCAAGATTATATTAAACCAGACAACTGGTCGATTATTGAAGAAGGATTTGATGTAGAAAGAGTAAAATCATCCGAAAGTCTTTTTAGTATTGGAAACGGTGCCATGGGGCAACGTGCCAATTTTGAAGAAACCTATTCTGGCGAAACCTTCCAAGGTTCTTATATTGCCGGAATCTACTACCCTGACAAAACCAAAGTGGGATGGTGGAAAAATGGCTATCCAGAATATTTTGCCAAAGTATTAAACGCACCCAATTGGATTGGAATCGATATTGAAATCAATGGAGAAAATTTAGACTTACACCAATGTACTTCCGTTCGAAAATTCCGTCGTGAATTGAACATGAAAGAAGGTTGGTACCAACGTTCTTTTGAGGCGACTTTGCAAAACGGAACCGAAATCGCAGTCAACGTAAAACGTTTTTTATCTATCAATTTGGATGAAGTGGGAATGATCAACTATGAAATTTCTCCTTTGAACAAAGATGCCAAAATTGTATACAAACCCTACATCGATGCTGGAGTAACCAACGAAGATGCGAATTGGGAAGAAAAATTTTGGGAACCATTAGAAGTAAAAAAAGGAAGCAATGAAGCTTTTGTAACGGCTCAAACGTTCAAGACGCATTTCAAAGCAACTACTTTCATGCACAATAGCATTTGGGCCAATGGGAAAAACGAAAATATTTCACCTGTTGCCATTGATGCCACTAACGAAAAAATTCAACACAGTTACGAAACCGTAATTGCACAAGGACAAACCTCAGCGATTCAAAAAATTGGTGGCTACACCGTTTCTATGAATCATACCAACACCCAAACAGCAGCTGAAAATGCAATTAAATTGGCTTTAGCCAAAGGATATGATGCTCTTTTAGAAGAGCAAAAAACAGCTTGGGCTAAAATCTGGGAAATGTCAGATATCACCATTGATGGTGATGTGAAAGCACAACAAGGAATCCGTTTCAATATTTTCCAATTGAACCAAACCTATTTAGGAAAAGATTCTCGTTTGAATATTGGACCCAAAGGATTTACAGGAGAAAAATACGGGGGGTCTACTTATTGGGATACCGAAGCCTATTGTATTCCTTTCTACATGGCAACCAAAGATCAAGAAGTGGCTCGTAATTTATTGACCTATCGCTACAACCAATTGGACAAAGCCATAGAAAATGCGGGTAAATTAGGATTCACTAATGGCGCTGCTTTGTATCCAATGGTTACTATGAACGGTGAAGAATGTCATAACGAATGGGAAATTACTTTCGAAGAAATTCATAGAAATGGCGCTATTGCCTTTGCTATTTTTAACTACTACCGTTTTACAGGAGATTATAGTTATATTCCTGAAAAAGGTTTGGAAGTATTAATTGGTATCGCTCGTTTTTGGCACCAAAGAGCAACTTTCTCAACCCATAAAAATCAGTATGTGATTTTAGGAGTTACCGGTCCAAATGAATACGAAAACAATGTCAACAATAATTTCTATACGAATTATATCGCCAAATGGTGTATCGATTATGCTGCTGAACAAATTCAGAAAGTATCTTTAGAATACCCATCCGATCACAAACGCGTGATCGAAAAAGTAAATTTATCGAATGCCGAATTACAAGAATGGAAAAAAGTAGCCGATAATATGTACTTCCCGCAATCGGAAGAATTGGGAGTGTATTTGCAACAAGACGGATTCTTGGATAAGGAATTAGTTCGCGTGGCCGATTTAGATAAAAGTCAGCGCCCAATCAACCAAAAATGGTCTTGGGACAGAATTTTACGTTCGCCTTATATCAAGCAAGCTGATGTATTGCAATGTTTTTACTTCTTCGAAGATCATTTCTCTAAAGAACAATTGAAAAATAATTTTGAATTCTACGAATCGTTTACGGTGCATGAAAGTTCACTTTCTCCATGTGTACACTCCATTCAAGCCGCTGTTTTGGATAAAATGGATATGGCATATACTTTTTATTTGAGAACTTCTCGTTTGGACTTAGACGATTATAACAAAGAAGTAGAAGAAGGATGTCATATCACGTCTATGGCAGGTACTTGGATGAGTATTGTTGAAGGTTTTGGAGGAATGCGTGTAAAAGACAATACCCTACATTTTGCTCCAAAAATTCCAAAAGAATGGCAAGGATACTCCTTCAAAATTAATTTCAGAAACCAAATTGTAAAAGTAACGGTGGATCAAAAAGCAACTCAAATTGCTTTAGAAGGGAACACCGCAATTACAGTAGTCGTTAATGGAAAAGAAATAGCTGTAGGTGCTAATACTGTAGTTACGGTTTAAAATAAAATGATACGAAACCCTTTTAGAGTATATTTCTAAAAGGGTTTTTAATTGAGATCCAATGAAAAAAGTAGTGCTATTTATCGTTTTGCTTACCGTGCAAATACATGCTCAAAGTCCTCAAGCGAGTTCGGGCAAAGTACAACGTATTGACAACTTCAAATCCAACTATGTTGACTCTAGAAATATCGATGTCTGGTTACCAGAAGGGTATTCCGATTCACAAAAATATGCTGTCTTGTACATGCATGATGGACAAATGTTGTATGATGCATCCACGACTTGGAACAAGCAATCTTGGGAAGTCGATGAAATTGCTGGAAAATTGATATCAGAAGGCAAGACCAAAAAATTCATCGTAGTGGGCATTTGGAATAATAGCCAAAAACGCCATCCCGAATATTTTCCGCAAAAGCCCTATGAAAGTTTGAGTCCAACTCAAAAAGACACCATAACAGCGCAATTGCAAAAAGCAGGAAGAACAAAAGAAATTTTTCAACCGATCTCCGATTTGTATCTGAAATTCTTGGTGATTGAATTAAAACCCTACATAGACAGCCATTTTGCTACTTTAAAAAACAAAGAAAATACTATCATTGCAGGATCCAGCATGGGCGGATTGATTTCCATGTATGCCATTTGCGAATATCCAGAAGTTTTTGGCGGTGCTGCTTGTATTTCAACCCATTGGCCTGGAACATTTTCCTCGGAAAATAATCCTATTCCAAACGCCTTTATCCAATATATGGAGTCTCATTTACCCAATCCGAAAACGCATTTCCTCTATTTTGATTATGGCAACAAAACTCTAGATGCTTTGTATCCTGATCTACAGAAAAAAGTAGATGCTCTTATGCAGAAAAAAGGTTTTACCAACGCAAATTGGTCTACCCAATTTTTTGATGGAAAAGACCATTCTGAAAAATCATGGGCAGAACGATTCCATATTCCTTTGCAATTTTTATTAAAAAAATAAATTTTACTTCTATGAAAAAATTACTCTTTTTATTACTGACCACAAGTTTTGCATTCGCTCAAATCGATCGAGTGGAACCGCCGTTTTGGTATGCTGATATGAATTTATCGGAGGTGCAGATTATGTTCTACGGAAAAAATATTGCTCAAAACGAGGTGACAGTTTCGAACGGAGTCGTGATAAAAACGATACAAAAAACAGAAAATCCCAACTATCTTTTTGTAACGATTGACACCAAAAATCAACCGGCTCAAGAGCTTGTTTTTTCGTTTTCCAAAAATAAAAAAGTAGCCTTTACAAAGCCCTACAGCTTGAAATTAAGAAGAGAAAACTCTCGCTTTCGCAAAGGATTTGACAGCTCAGACATGGTTTATTTGTTGATGCCCGATCGTTTTGCAAACGGCAACCCGAATAATGACAGCACCAAAGAAACCATTGAAAAAGCCAATCGTGCTAATAAAGACGGTCGTCACGGTGGAGATATCGAAGGTATCATTAACCATTTAGATTACATCAAGTCTTTGGGAGCTACTGCCATTTGGCCTACTCCACTTTGTGAGGACAATGACGAAAGAGGTTCGTACCATACTTACGGTCAATCCGATGTGTACAAAATCGATTCTCGTTTTGGAACCAATGAAGATTATGTTCGTTTGAGTGCCGAATTGCACCAACGCGGCATGAAAAATATTATGGATTATGTGACGAATCATTGGGGTTATAAACATTGGATGATGAGTGATTTACCAACTTACGATTGGATTCACCAATTTCCAGGTTTTAAGCAAACCAATTATAGAATGACATCTCAATTTGATCCCAATGCATCCAAAACAGATGCTGCCATGTGCATGGACGGATGGTTTGTCAAATCCATGCCCGATTTAAATCAGTCAAATCCATTAGTATTAAATTACCTGATTCAAAATGCCATTTGGTGGATTGAATATGCCGACTTAGACGGCTTTAGAGTCGACACCTACTCGTATTGCGATAAGAAAGGTATTGCAACTTGGACTAAAGCTATTACCGACGAATACCCGCATTTTAATATTGTGGGAGAAGTCTGGATGCACGATCAAGCTCAGATGGCTTATTGGCAGAAAGACAGTAAAATTGGAGCGATCCAAAGCTACAATTCCAACTTGCCTTCGGTGATGGATTTTACCTTACATGATGCTATTAACGGAGGGGTTTTTAACGAAAGTAAAGCCAATTGGGACAAAGGAATCATCAAAGTATATGAAAATTTTACCAATGATTTCTTGTATCCAAACACCAATAATCTTTTGGTATTTGCCGAAAATCATGACACGAATCGTTTTAACCAAATCTATCAAGGCGATTTCAAAAAATACCAAATGGCTATGAGTTTGGTAGCTACTATTCGTGGTATTCCACAGTTGTATTATGGTTCAGAAATTGGAATGAAAGGCGATAAAAATGTGGGAGATGGCGATATCCGTCACGATTTCCCTGGCGGGTGGAAAGGTGATGCCAACGATGCTTTTTCTGCGGCAGGCAGAACCAAAGAACAACAGCAATACTTTGATTTTACAGCGCAATTATTCAACTGGAGAAAAGGAAAATCATTAATTCATACAGGAAAAACAACACATTATGTTCCTGAAAACAATGTCTACACCTATTTTAGATACAATGATACTGAAAGTGTTATGGTGTTACTAAACAATTCGGATGAAAAACAAGAAGTAAACGTTTCTCGTTTTAAAGAAAACATCAAACACTATACAACAGGAAAAGACGTGATTACTGGACAAACAATTAACCTTAAAAACAACATTAGTATTGAGGCAAAATCGGCTTTGATATTGGAACTTAAATAACGAACACTATGAAAAAAAACATTGTATTAGTTGCCCTTTTGTCAGCTTTCATTTTGCCAAATGCAACTCAAGCGCAAACAAAAAAAGTAACGAATTCTATTCCATTTGTTTGGGAAGGAGCGAATCTTTATTTCTTATTGACCGACCGTTTTAACAACGGAGATTCAAGCAACGACATCAATTACAACCGAAATAAAAAAACAGGTAAATTGCGTGGTTTCATGGGTGGTGATGTTAAAGGAATTACACAAAAAATTGAAGAAGGCTATTTTGACCAATTGGGAATTAATGCTATTTGGATGACCCCTTTGGTGGAACAAATTCACGATGGAACAGATGAAGGAACTGGATATAGCTATGGATTTCATGGGTATTGGGCAAAAGACTGGACCGCTTTAGATCCTAATTTTGGCACTCCTGAAGAAGTAAAAAACATGGTTGAAAAAGCACACCAACACGGTATCCGAATTGTGTTTGACGGGGTAATTAATCACACCGGTCCAGTTACACCACAAGATGCGGTTTGGCCAGAAAATTGGGTGCGTACAACTCCTGCTTGCGATTACAAAAATTATAAGAATACTACTGCTTGTACTTTAGTTGCTAATCTTCCAGACATTCTAACGGAGAGCGAACAAAACGTAGAATTACCTGCGGCTTTAGTCGAAAAATGGAAAAAAGAGGGTCGCTACGAGCAAGAAGTAAAAGAATTAGACGAGTTCTTTGCGCGTACTGGCTACCCAAGAGCACCTAAATACTATATTATCAAATGGTTGACAGATTACATTACCGAATACGGAATTGACGGATACCGCGCTGATACTACAAAACATCTTGAAGAAGGTGTTTGGGCCGAATTCAAAAAACAATGCGACTATGCTTTTATAACTTGGAAGAAAAATAATCCTGGAAAAGTATTGGACAATACTGCTTTTTACACTACTGGTGAAGTTTCCGGTTATAACATTAGCGGTGGTTTATATTATGATTTTGGCGATAAAAAAGTAAACTACTTTGCTAATGGATTCAATAGTTTAATCAATTTTGAATTTAAAAATGAAGCCAAAAAAGACTACGAAAGTTTGTTCTCTTACTACTCTAATACATTGCAAAAAGAGTTAAAGGGATTTGGTGTGTTGAATTATGTTTCGTCTCACGACGACTCTACTCCTTTTGACGGAAAAAGAGAAAAGACTTTTGAAAGTGCTACAAAATTATTGCTAACTCCTGGAACGGCTCAAGTGTATTATGGAGACGAGTCAGGGCGTAATTTAGTAATCGAAGGAACTAAAGGCGATGCAACTTTGCGTTCATTCATGAATTGGGATGATATCAAAAACAACCCAACTACTCAAAAAACCTTGGTACACTGGCAAAAATTAGGTCAGTTTAGAAAAAACCATCCTGCAGTAGGAGCTGGTGTTCATCAAAAAATTTCAGCTAGTCCTTATGTATTTAGTCGTAGTTTTTCTCAAGAAAATTACTCCGATCAAGTAGTTGTGGGATTGGATCTAGCCAAAGGCAAAAAAACGATTTCAACTGGAACTATCTTTCAAAATGGAGCAAAAGTAATTGATGCCTATTCTGGAAAAGAGTCGGTTGTTACCTATGGAAAAGTAACTGTTGATTCAGAATATGATTTGGTTCTTTTGGAATTAAAAAAATAAAACCCGATTCAATTATAGCAACGCCTTTAGCAATAAAGGCGTTTTTTTATTCTTAACTTTGTCGTTCAAAATCAAAAAATGAATCAAGACTTTGATATACTAATTGTGGGAGGTGGAGCTGCTGGATTTTTTTCAGCGATCAATATCGTGGAACGCAATCCTAAACTCAAAGTGGCGATTCTAGAACGCGGCAAAGAAGTACTTTCCAAAGTGCGCGTTTCAGGAGGAGGTCGTTGCAATGTAACTCATGCCTGTTTTGAACCCAACGAATTGGTAAAATATTATCCCCGAGGCGAAAAAGAATTGCGTGGTCCGTTTCATCAATTTTGTTCTGGCGATACTATAGAATGGTTTGAAAAACACGGTGTCGAACTTAAAATTGAAGACGATGGCCGAATTTTTCCTGTTTCCAATTCCTCTCAAACCATCATTGATTGTTTTTTAACAGCTAGTCAAAAATTAGGCATTGCTATTTTAACGGGGCAAAGTGTGCAATCCATTTTTAAAAAGGACAATTGCTGGAAAATCGAAACGCAAACCGAAAATTATCTAGCTGAAAAATTGATTTTGGCTACTGGAAGCAATCCGAAAATTTGGGATATGTTGCATACTTTCGGCCATGCTATTGTTACACCTGTTCCTTCCCTATTTACCTTTAATATCAAGGATCCTCGAATCAAGGAATTACCGGGTATTGCAACCCAAGTGAACGTCAAAGTAATAGGAAGTAAACTAGAGTCAACCGGCCCTTTGTTAATTACCCATTGGGGAATGAGTGGTCCCGCTATTTTGAAATTATCAGCTTGGGGAGCACGCATCTTACACGATAAAAACTACCAATTTGCGATTGAAGTCAATTGGCTTAACGATATCGAAACTGAAGAAGCAGAAACGCTTTTGAAAGAACTCAAACAAGAACACGCTAAAAAAACAGTAGCCAAAAAATCGCCATTGGAAGTTCAAAATCGGTTGTGGGAAAGTTTGGTTCTCGCTTCAGGAATTGGTGCAGAAACCAAATGGGCTGATTTATCTAAAATTCAATTACACAACTTGGCGAGTCAACTCACTAAAGGAATTTTTCAAGTGAACGGCAAAAGCACTTTTAAAGAAGAATTTGTCACAGCAGGCGGAATAGATTTAAAAGAAATCAATTTCAAAACTATGGAAAGCAAAATACATCCTAACTTATATTTTGCTGGAGAAATCGTTAATATAGATGCCATAACAGGAGGGTTCAACTTCCAAAATGCCTGGACATCTGGATTCATTGTTGCAAATGCTATAGCAGAAATGATTAGTACTGATTAAAGTATAAAGCTACTTACCTATTCAACCACCAAATACTAGCCGTCAGTACCGAAGCGAAACTCACCCAAGCCAAATAGGGCAGCATTAAATAGCTCGCCGTTTTGTTGATTTTAGCAAATTGAGAATAGGTTTCAAAAATCATAAGCCAAAGCAAAACTACCTCAATAGTTGCCAACATCAGGTTGTGCAATCCAAAAAACAAATACGACCAAAGTGCATTCAATACCAATTGGATTGTAAAGAATTGCAAGGCTTTAGTAACTGCTGCTTTTTTCGTTGTAATTTGATTCCAAATTAATCCCGCGGCAACACCCATCATCACATACAATGAGGTCCAAACCGGTGCAAAAATCCAATTGGGCGGATTAAAACTAGGTTTCACCAAAGTGGGATACCAAGTCGTTATAGATGCACGTGTGACCATTCCAGAAAGATACCCAACGGCCAAACAAATAATAACAACAATTGCAATACGAGAGATTTTGTTCATTTTGAATAATTTGAATCAAATTTAGTCAAAACCAATTCAGCAAAAAAAGTATCTTTGCTAAAATTTTTATTCATGGTCACAGCAAACGATTTTATACCAGCTCCCTACACCCATTCTATTGATCAAGGTGTTTTTCAATGGTCGGCGCCAAGTAATATTGCGTTAGTAAAGTATTGGGGGAAAAAAGAAAATCAAATTCCGGCGAATCCTTCGGTAAGTTTTACCTTGAATAATTGCAAAACGATTACCCAATTGGCATTTGCCAAAAAACAAAATCAAGACCCGTCGACTTTTTCTTTTGACTTGCTTTTTGAGGGAAAGCCAAAAGAAGATTTTAAACCAAAAATTCAGAAATTTTTAGAGCGAATTGAAACCTATTTGCCTTTTTTGAAAGACTATCATTTTACGATTGACACTCAAAATACATTTCCACACAGTTCTGGAATTGCCTCTTCGGCATCCGGAATGGCAGCATTGGCCATGAACTTAATGAGTTTGGAAAAGGAATTGAATCCTTCAATGACCGAAGAATATTTTCATCAAAAAGCGTCATTTTTAGCGCGTTTAGGATCTGGTAGTGCTTGCCGAAGTGTAAAAGGACAAGTGGTCGTTTGGGGCGACCAAGCCAATATTCCTGGTAGTTCTGATCTATTTGGAGTAGAATTTCCACACACAATTCATGATAATTTCAAGAATTACCAAGACACGATACTTTTAGTAGATAAAGGCGAAAAACAAGTGTCCAGCACATTGGGTCACGATTTAATGCACAATCACCCATATGCAGAAAGAAGATTTGCTCAAGCTCATGAAAATTTAGACCAACTGATTGCTATTTTTGAATCCGGGAATTTAGAGCAATTCATCGCAGTTGTAGAAAGCGAAGCCTTGACACTACATGCCATGATGATGACTTCGATGCCGTATTTTATTCTAATGAAACCGAATACATTAGAAATCATCAATCGCATTTGGCAATTCAGAAATGAAACCAAAATACCGGTATGTTTTACATTAGACGCTGGGGCTAACGTTCATGTTCTCTACCCAAATCAAGTGAAAGAAAAAGTCTTGCAATTTATTCAGGACGAATTAGTTGGCTATTGTCAAAATGGTCAGTATATTTGTGATCAAATTGGAAATGGCAGTAAGTTAATTGATTAATCAACAGTATGAAAGGACCTTTATTTTACTCAAAAATATTACTCTTTGGAGAATACGGAATTATTCAAGACTCCAAAGGACTTTCTATTCCTTATAATTTTTATAACGGCGCCTTAAAAACCGACAAAAATCCTTCGGATGAGGCTATTTCTTCTAACGGACATTTGAAACGTTTTGTGGCACATTTGAAAAATTTAGCCGTTGAACAGCCTACTCTTGTACAATTTGATTTAGTTACTTTAGAGCAAGACGTGAATAAGGGTATGTACTTTGACTCCAGCATTCCGCAAGGTTATGGAGTAGGAAGTAGCGGTGCTTTAGTTGCTGCTATTTACGACAAATATGCCCAAAATAAAATCACCGTTTTAGAAAACCTAACTCGTGAGAAATTGTTAGAATTAAAAACAATTTTTTCTCAAATGGAAAGCTTTTTTCATGGAAAAAGTTCCGGTTTGGATCCGTTAAACAGTTATTTAAGCATCCCAATTCTAATCAACTCCAAAGACAATATCGAAGCTACGGGTATTCCAACTCAAAGTTTGGATGGCAAAGGAGCTGTATTCTTAATCGACTCCGGAATTGTAGGAGAAACTGCTCCAATGGTGAATATTTTCATGGAAAATTTGAAAGACCAAGGTTTCCGAAACATGCTTAAAACACAGTTTGTAAAATACACCGATTCGTGTGTAGAGAATTTCTTAGGTGGCGATATGAAATCATTGTTTGCCAATACTAAAAAATTATCAAAAGTAGTTTTGAGTCATTTCAAACCGATGATCCCAGAAGAATTTCATGCGATTTGGCAAAAAGGAATTGACACTAATGACTACTATTTAAAATTGTGTGGTTCAGGTGGCGGTGGATATATCTTAGGATTTACTGAAGATTTAGAACGCGCCAAAACTTCACTGAAAGACTACAAATTAGAAGTGGTGTACCAATTCTAATTCCAATCATTTAACAACCTTATAATGCTAAGCAAAGCGAACAAATTGGTGATTAAGAAAATTATCAGCTTGTTTTCTGTGGTAAGAGGCTACAACATTCCCATTATTATCTTAGCGCAATACCTATCAGCCGTTTTTATCTTGGCCCCTGAGCAAAGAGCGCTTAACGTCCTAATCGACTTTAATTTATTTATTCTAGTTTTTGCTTCGGGTTTGACGATTGCCTCAGGATATATCATAAATTCTTTTTACGACAGTAAAAAAGATTTAATCAATCGCCCAAATAAATCCATGCTCGATCGATTGGTGAGTCAAAAAACCAAATTGAATGTCTATTTTACGCTCAATTTCATAGTCGCATTAATGGCATTATTTGTTTCCTGGCGTGCCTTTTTATTTTTTTCAGTATACATTTTCCTGATTTGGTTCTATTCTCATAAAATAAAAAAACAGCCTTTTATCGGGAATTTAATGTCGGCCTTTTTAGCGGTTTTGCCATTTTTTGCCATCCTCTTGTATTATTACAACCAAATTCCATTTGAAGAAATTGAAAACTACAGCAATCAATTGGCTGTAATTTTTGCTCATGCAAGCTTTTTGTTTTTGCTATTACTCATTAGAGAAATGATAAAGGATTTAGAAAATCTAAAAGGAGACTTAGCCAATAATTACAAAACCATTCCCATTGTTTATGGGGAAACATTTTCAAAAAATATAATTTCGGTTTTAATTATTGCTACATTTCTTCCTGTATATATATTAATTGAAATTTACGATGTAGGTTATATGGACACTTACTTTTACGGTTGTTTAATTGTACTCCTCTTCTTTGTTTTGGCTTTACAAAAAGCAACCCAAAAAGAAGAATTTCTTCGATTGCATAATGTTTTAAAGTTCCTCATCGTAGCAGGTGTGTTTTGCATCGTGTTGATCAATCCTTCCGTTTTGTGGCACGGAAAACGATTGTTACACATTATCTAACAGCTACGGCATTTCAACTCTTTGATTCTAAAATCGTTTCTCTAGGATATAAATACTATCTTTGCAGGCTGAAGGACAATTTCGTCCGAATGCAGCATTAAATTACCAATTATCATGAATACTAATAGAGGTGGTGGAAGAACTAATAGTTCTAGACCAAATTCAAATAAGCCAAAGCCAGCGATGCAAAAGCGTGCGCAGGGTCCTAAAAAGGCTAAAATCAACACAAAAGTTGCCGAAGAAGAAGCTAGTAAAGTAGCTAAAAAACCGAATCAAGCTCCTAAAAGAGCTAAGGCGGCTGACGAAATGCGTTTGAATAAATACATCGCAAACTCAGGGGTATGCTCTCGTCGCGATGCTGATATTTACATCCAATCAGGAAATGTAAAAGTAAATGGCGTCCCTGTAACTGAAATGGGGTATTTAGTAAAAATAACCGATACAGTTAATTTTGACGGAGTCCAATTAACGCCAGAGAAAAAAGAATACATCCTTTTGAACAAACCAAAAAACTTTACGACAGCACTAGACGAAGGTCAAGAATTTCGTAATGTTTTGGAATTGGTTCGCGGAGCTACAACTGCCAAAATTGGCGCCGTAGGTCGAATGGATAAAAACACTACCGGATTGTTATTGTTTACCAATGACACCGATATGATTAGAAAATTTACCTTGCCAAATCAAAAATCATCTAAAATTTACCAGGTTTCCTTAGATAAAAATTTGAAATACGAAGATTTTGAAAAAATAAGCAAAGGATTGGTGTTAGATGGTCACCGCGTATTTGTAGAAGAAGTAAGTTATATCGATAACGAACCTAAGAGTGAAATCGGACTTAAATTACGTTCATCCAATGTAAAAGTAGTTCGTGCTATTTTTGAAAACTTCGATTATAATGTATTGCGAATTGACCGTGTCGCATTTGCAGGTTTAACCAAAAAGAACTTACCTCGAGGCAATTGGCGAATGCTAACAGAACAAGAAATAATTAATTTGAAAAACGTATAGTTATCAAATTCATTTCATAAAAAAACCTGCAAATTACTTTGCAGGTTTTTTATTTTGTAGACTATAATTATCCTTTAAATTTTTTAACAGGCGTTTCTTCTTTCTTGTCTAAGCCCCTTTTTCGTAACAATGGCTCTATACTTGGTTCAGCACCACGGAAACGTTTGTACAAGACCATTGGATCCTCTGTACCTCCTTTTTCCAAAACATTTTTTCGGAAAGATTTGGCTTTTTCTGGATTAAAAAGAGTTGTGATTTTAAATGCTTCAAAAGCATCTGTATCTAACACTCCAGACCAGATATAGCTATAATATCCTGAAGAATACCCTCCCGAAAATATATGACTAAAGTAGGTACTTCTATATCTTGGAATAATAGATTCAATTAAACCTATTTTATTCATCGCTTGTTTTTCGAAAGTATTCGCGTCAATGGTGATGTCCTTAGTTTGTGAATGGTACGCTAAATCCAATAATGAAGCAGCCAAATATTCAGTAGTTCCAAATCCTTGATCAAAGGTTCCTGATTTTTTCAATTTAGCAATTAAAGCATCGGGAATCACAGCGCCAGTTTGATAATGTTTAGCAAATAGTTTAAGCACTTCCGGTTCTGCTGCCCAGTTTTCCATAATTTGCGAAGGCAATTCCACAAAATCTCTTGGTACACTTGTTCCTGCTAAACTTTTGTAGGTAACATTGGACAACAAACCATGTAAAGAATGTCCAAATTCATGAAATAGCGTACTCACTTCGTCAAAAGTTAATAAAGCTGGTTTGTTTTCTGTTGGTTTAGTAAAATTACATACGATAGAAACTACTGGTGCTTTACGCACGCCATTTTCTGTTTTTTGGTTTCTATATGATGTCATCCAAGCCCCACCTCTTTTAGATTCACGTGGATGAAAATCTGTGTACAATACCCCAACATGGGTTCCATCAGCTTCTAATACTTCAAAAGCAGTTACTGCTTCGTGGTATTTAGGGATGTCTTTTAATTCCTTAAACTGTAATCCATATAATTTTTGCGCCACTTGAAAAGCCCCGTTTCTTATATTTTCTAAACTAAAATACGGACTCAATTCTTGCTCGTCTAAATCAAATCGTTCTTTTCTGATTTTCTCTGTATAATAGCGCCAGTCATACGGTTGCACCGGTCCTTTAATCCCGTCTTTAGCCATCATTTTTTGAATGTCTGCAGCTTCTACTTTGGCTTTTTCCAAAGCTGGTTTCCATAAATCATTCAGTAATTTATTGACATTTTCTGGCGTTTTGGCCATTGATTCCTCCAAAACATAATTAGAGTGAGACGCATATCCCAACAAACGTGCTTTTTGTCCACGAAGATTGGCTAACTGAATCGCATTGGCTTTATTATCCGTTTCATCATCGTGATTAGCGCGCGTTTGATAGGCGTTCCAAATTTCTTGACGCAGTTTTCTATTGGCGCTGTATTGCAAGAAGGGCATCACACTTGAATTGGCTAAAGTAAACAACCAACTTCCTGATTTTCCTTTGGCTTTAGCATCGGCCGCTGCAGCGTCAATAACACTTTGAGGAAGTCCTACTAACTCTTTTTGATCCGTAATGACCAATTGGTATTTATTGGTCTCCGCCAAAATGTTTTGACCGTATTTCAAACTCAATAAAGACAAATCTCCATTAATTTTTCGAAGCGTTTCTTTCTCTGAAGGAGACAAATTAGCGCCAGAACGAACAAAATCTTTATAGGCGTTATCTAAAATTCGAGCTTGCTCTAAATTCAATCCTAAGGTTTCTTTTTTGTTCCAAAGCGCTTTCACTCTTGCAAACAATTTCTCATTCAAATAGATATTATCACGGTGTGATGATAAATTTGGAGAAACCTCTTTGGCGATCGTTTGAATTTCTTTGTTGGTGTGAGCCGAATTCAAATTAGAGAATACGGTGTTTACATTTGACAATAACTCTCCCGCATTTTCCATTGCCAAAATTGTATTCTCAAAAGTAGGCTCGGCTGTATTATTAGCTATCGCATCAACCTCAGCAGCATTCCTTTTAATACCTTCTAAAATAGCGGGCTTAAAATGTTCATTCTTAATTTGATCAAAAGGGGGGACATTAAACGGAGTGTTATACGTCTGGAAAAATGGATTCATAGTGGTCATTTCTTGTGCATTTGCGGTTAGCATACTTCCTATAGCTAGACAAACAAATAAAGTTTTTTGTATCATAAATTGGAGAATTAAAAAAGTAAATTTAATCAAATACTACAAACAATTACTTATAAAAATGAAAAGAGAATAAAATAAAAATAATTACTTTAGCCAAAGTCATTATAACCCAATTCGATATGAAAAAGTTGCTATTACCATTTGTTTTATTATGTGCATTAATTACATCTGCGCAAGAATTCAAAAACTACGGAACACCTTTAAATAGTGGAGATAAAAACTTTACTGCTCCAATGTTCAATTCTTTAAATCAACTTTCAGATTACAGAAAAGGATTTTTAAATGATAGGAAAATAGACGGCAGTCCGTATATAATTGAAGCTTTTACGCCTTCAGAAATCGTGGGTATACAACACACTTTCAACATGAGATACAATGCTTATGCGGATGAAATTGAAGTAGAAAAAAGTGCAGATGAAATTTATGCATTGAAAAAAGAAAGCGAATTCAATACCATTCTAATTAATCGCGGAGCATATAAATTACGATTAGTCAATTATTGGGGTACCAATAAAAAAGAAAGCAATGGCTATCTAGTTGAAATTGCTTCTGGAAATGAAATCACCTTATTTAGAAAAGATAAAATTGAACTACTACCAGGTAAAGAAGCCATGACTTCATTTGAAATAACAACACAACCCAAATTAATTCGGATGAAGGCACGTTATTTTATTGGCATTAAAAATAATCCAATTATAGCTTTTGCAGAAAATAAAAAACAATTAATCAATAGCTTTCCAAATTTTAAAGATCAAATAACAAATTTCATTAAATCGAATAATTTAGATTTTGATAATGAAACCGATCTTAGCAAAATTGCCCTATTCCTAGGTACATTATAAAATAAAAAAAGCTTCTCGTTTGAGAAGCTTTTTTTGTGCGGATAATAGGACTCGAACCTACACGCCTTGCGGCACCAGATCCTAAGTCTGGCATGTCTACCAATTTCACCATATCCGCGTGAATTGGGTGCAAATATACACATAAGTTCTAATTTTCAAAGCAAATTAAACAAAAAATATTTCACTCCTTTTTTGTACTTTTGATGGTGAAATTTGAAATCTATTTATGGAAAATATAGCGGCTTACGTTCAACAAAACAAAGAACGTTTCATTAATGAATTAATTGAATTATTAAAAATTCCATCAGTAAGTGCTGACACTGCTTACTCTCAAGATGTATTCGACACTGCCGATGCTGTAAAAGCAAGTTTAGAAACGGCAGGCTGTGATCTAGTGGAAATTTGCGACACACCAGGATACCCAATTGTTTATGGCGAAAAAATAATCGATCCCAATTTACCTACTGTCTTGGTATACGGACATTATGATGTACAACCACCAGATCCAATGGAATTATGGACTTCGCCACCTTTCGATCCTGTAATTAAAGCCACAGAAATTCATCCCGAAGGGGCCATTTTTGCACGTGGCGCTTGCGATGACAAAGGTCAAATGTACATGCATGTCAAAGCATTTGAATATATGGTTAGCACTAATTGTTTGCCGTGTAATGTGAAATTCATGATTGAGGGCGAAGAAGAAATTGGGTCCAAAAGTTTAAGTTGGTTTGTAGAACGCAACCAAGAAAAACTTAAAAACGATGTGATTTTAATTTCAGACACAGGGATGATTTCAAATCAGCAACCTTCGATAACGACAGGACTCAGAGGCTTGAGTTATGTTGAAGTAGAAGTGACTGGACCTAATCGTGATCTACACTCTGGATTGTATGGCGGTGCTGTGGCTAATCCAATCAATGTATTGTCTAAAATGATTGCCTCGCTGCATGATGAAAACAATCGTATTACCATTCCGGGATTTTATGACAATGTAGAAGAACTTTCTGCTGCTGAAAGAGCCGAAATGGCCAAAGCACCCTTTAGTTTGGAAATCTATAAAAAAGCATTAGATATTGATGCCGTTTATGGCGAAACTGGTTATGTGACCAATGAAAGAAACTCCATCCGTCCAACACTTGACGTGAATGGAATTTGGGGAGGTTATACTGGTGAAGGTGCTAAGACAGTTATTGCAAGTAAGGCCTTCGCCAAAATTTCAATGCGATTGGTGCCAAATCAAGATTGGGAACAAATCACTGAATTATTCACTACACATTTCTTGAGTATTGCGCCAGCTGGAGTTACCGTACAAGTGAAACCTCATCATGGTGGACAAGGCTACGTCACCCCAATAGACAGCATTGGCTACCAAGCTGCCAACAAAGCCTATACCGAAACCTTTGGCGTTCCAGCAATTCCGGTTCGCTCCGGCGGAAGTATTCCAATTGTAGCTTTATTTGAAAAAGAATTGAAAAGTAAAACCATCCTAATGGGATTTGGATTAGACAGCGATGCGATTCATTCTCCAAACGAACATTTTGGGATATTTAACTACTTGAAAGGAATCGAAACCATTCCGCTATTTTACAAGTATTTTGTAGAACTGAGTAAATAAATTCTCTTTTTATATAAACTTCCGCTTGTTCTTCAGAATGAGCGGATTTTTTTTGGCGTTTCCATGCTTCCACTATTTTTCCAGCATGGGCAGGCTGTCCGTTCACAATCTTTTTATTTTTAAAGAAAAAATAAAAAGGATTTCCACTTCCATCCTTAACGCAATTCCGCGACTAGTAAATTATTTTTACTTAAAATTAGTTTATTTCAATTTATATTCTACATTTGTAGAGTTAATTCTAAAAACACAGAACAAATGTCTTTATCCAACTCAGAAGAACAATTAATGGAATACCTTTGGCAACTAGAAAAAGCCTTTATGAAAGACTTGCTCGAGGCCTACCCCAAACCAAAACCCGCAACTACAACCGTGGCCACTTTGCTGAAAAGAATGATTGATAAAGAATTCGTATCCTACAAGGAATTTGGAAACTCGAGAGAATATTATCCCTTGGTCAAAAAGACCGATTATTTTTCCAAGCACGTCAACGGATTAATTAGCAATTTTTTCAATAATTCGGCATCGCAATTTGCATCTTTCTTTACCACCGAAACTAATTTATCTCAAACGGAATTGGAAGATCTCAAGAAAATAATTGATGTTGAACTTCAAAAAAAGAAAAAATGAGTGACTTTCTAATTAAATCGGCCATCAGTTTAGGCGTGCTTTTACTTGCCTATCATTTTCTTTTAGAAAAAGAAAAAATGCACCAGTTTAATAGGTTTTACTTATTATTTAGTCTTGTTTTTTCGTTTGTAATTCCATTTATAACAATCGAAGTGATTCAGAAAATAGCAACTCCAATTATACAAAAAAATAGTCCTATTCAAATCAATAAAGAAAGTATTGTATTTGTTTCAGAAACCAATTATTTACCGATTATCCTTTGGAGTATTTATGGATTGGTTACGCTCTTTCTTACCATCCGATTCGTCAGAAATATCATGAAAATAATCACAAAAAAGAATTCAAATACAAGAATTGAATATAAAAATGCACAGTTAGTTTTATTAAAAGAAGAAGTGCTTCCACATACTTTTTTAAACTACATTTTCATGAGTGAAATGGATTATAACAATCAAAAAATAGAAGACGAACTATTCTCTCATGAATTAACGCATGTTTCCCAAAAACATACCTTTGATGTCTTATTTATAGAATTTTTGAAAACTATTTTCTGGTTCAATCCCATCTTCATTTTTTACAAAAAAGCAATACAACTTAATCACGAATTTCTCGCTGATGAGAAAGTCGTAAACTATTATAACAACATTCCGTTTTACCAAAATTTATTATTATCAAAGGCAAACGAGAATCAACCTTTTTACTTGGCCAGTAATTTAAATTATTTATTAACTAAAAAAAGATTAATTATGATGACAAAAACCACATCCAAAAAAAGAGCTTTATTAAAAAAAGCTACGCTAATTCCATTATTGATGTCACTAGTGTTTTCTATCTGTACAAAAGTTGTAGCACAAGAAACTACAGATAAAGAAGGAAAGGATAACTACCTGACACAAGAAGCTTATTACAAAAAAACCACTTTCAAAATAAAAAATGAAAAAGGAGTCATTGTAGCAGAAAAAAAACACGCACAATTAACCCAAGCTGAAAAAAAGCTAGTGCCAAGTTTATTAGTTGGAGGTAAAACATTGCCAACAAAAGAAAAGCTCGATGAGTTACTAAAAAAAGGTGGTCCTGACGAAATTATTATAGACGCGTTTGACCCAAAGAATATTAAAACAAAAAAAGAGGATTCCAATGCAGTATACAATACATCAGAAATAACTGTTAACCCAGAATTTCCAAATGGCATGGAAGCCTTTTACAAATTTGTAGGCGAAAATTTCACTATGCCAAAAACACCCATTGATGTTAAAGGAAAAACCTATGTAACATTCATAATTGAGACTAATGGCGAAATTTCCAATATCAAAGTACTTCGTGACATTGGTTATGGTACTGGTGAAGAAGCAATACGAGTTTTGAAATTATCTCCAAAATGGATACCAGGAAAAATAAATGATGAGGCAGTTCGAACAGCCTACAGCCTACCAATCACTATTCAAACCAAATCTTAAATACCCAATCAAATCCGTTCCCTCAAGAACGGATTTTTTATATAAATCAAAGAAGAAGCTGATCAACATGTTCCAAAAATTATTTGAAAATTAGTTTTAAAATCAATCCATTTAGAATATTTTTGTGAAAAAAGATATGGATAAGAAAATCTCAATCACCGGGGCTTGGATTGGAATGGTTGCCATTATATTAGGAGCTTTTGGCGCACATGCTTTAAAAAAAGTACTCACTCCAGAACAATTAATTAGTTTTGAAACTGGGGTGCGTTACCAAATGTACCAAGCGTTCTTTTTGTTCTTTTTAGCCACTCAAAATGATATTCTAGAGAAAACTAAAAAAACAATCTTTACACTAATACTATCAGGAACTTTTTTCTTTTCGGGATCAATTTATCTGTTGTCCACAATGGGAATTACAGGGGTCAATTTTAAACCGATCGGATTCATAACGCCAATAGGCGGATTATTACTAATTATCGCATGGGGAATGCTAGGTTATTCGATCATACAATCAAGAAAATAAAAAAAGCGGTTTCAATTGAAACCGCTTTTTTTATTTATTTATCGAAGTTATTCACTCTTGATTGGATGGAGTACAAAATAGGCTTACTCGGACTAGCATCATTTTCAAATGAAGCGATTTGTAAATTGAGTACATAATTTCCGTCAGCAACTTCATTTGGAACAAAAATCATTTCGGTAATGGTACAATCCTGTCGTACATCCTGGTTCAACTGTTTTACATCAGTGACATTCCAAAAGGCTTTGTGTGCCAATAATTTTCCGCCATCTTTTTCTTTATCAACACTAGGTAAATCAATCAACAAATGTTGGATGCCGCTTTCGCGAAGGAATACCGCTGCTGCTTCAGATAAATAGGGCGGATTGGTATTGGAATATTTGAATGATTTTTTAGAAGTCTCATTAGGTAATGTCCGAATAACAATTGCTTCTGGATTGATTTCAGAATTTCGAAAAGAAATCAATGCCTTTTCAATCTGCGCTTTTGAAATCACTTCGTCCTCCCCTACTTTTTCGGGTTGAACGGTAATTAGTGTCGACCAAAAGAAAAACTGCTTCAAACTTTGGTTGATGCTATAGAACTCTTTAGTTATATGTCCCAAACACTCTGTGTGCGTTCCATGGGCATGCGGATTAAAAAACAGATTGTTGAAATTGGTGGACGATTGACCTTCTGAAACTTTGCCAATCCAATCTCCCATAACTACAGGTTGGATTAAAGGTACGTTTTGGTACCAAGCAATCGGATTGTGCTCGTCATTCGTTATTGGAATGGAAATATCAATGGGTTTTGATAAGTCGATTTCAAAATTTTTTAGTGTTGCTTTCATAGTTATTTAACCGTGTGGTTAGGCTATTCCAAATTTAGGTAAAACAAATCACTTGCTATTCCATCCGTGAGAAATTTCCCTTTCAGTGTAGGTTTCAAAATACCATCAGTAATAACAAGCAAGCCATCAGAGATGAATTTTTGTGATTGTTGTTTCAAATAATTCAAATAATCTGTACCAAATTCTTGCTCAATTCGAATTAATGAAACACCCCAAATCGTTCGTAATCCCGTCATGATGTATTCATTATAACGGTCTTCTTGAGACAATAATTCAACTTCCCTAGGCAGTTCGCTATTCTGAATTGCTTTCAAATACAAGGCATTATTAGCAACATTCCAACTCCTAGAAACGCCATCGTAACTGTGAGCCGAAGGACCAATTCCAAGATATTTTTTACCCAACCAATAGGCCGAATTGTTTCGAGAAAAATAATTTTCTTTACCAAAATTAGACAACTCATAATGCAGAAATCCATTGGCTTCAAGCGTTTCAACCAAAATCATGAAATGCTCTTGCGCTACCTCATCTTTTGGCGCGGCAACTTTACCTGTTTGAATCAGCTTGTTTAATGCTGTTTTTGGTTCTACCGTCAAAGCATAACTGGAAATATGTGGTATTCCAAAAGACAGTGCCGTTTCAATATTTTGTCGCCATCTTTCATTTGTCATTCCTGGAATTCCATAAATTAAATCCAAAGAAATATTGTCAAAATACTTGGTGGCTAATTCAAGGCATTTTTTGGCTTGCGCCGAATCATGAGCACGATGCATCAGCTTTAAATCTTCTTCAAAGAAAGATTGAATTCCAATCGAGAGTCGGTTAATCCCGATTGCCGCAAATGCACTAAGATTTTCTTCTGACAAATCATCTGGATTAGCCTCCAAGGTAATTTCAGGATTTTGGGACACCGAATAATTTTGGCGTACTGTATCGATCAATAATTGAATTTCCTTAACTGTCAATACGGATGGAGTACCTCCTCCAAAATAAATAGTTTCAATACATGGGAATTCAGCATCGAATTGAAATTCGTCTTTACGCAACTGTAATTCTTTGGCTAAAGCCAAAACCATTTCGTCTTTTTTCTTCATCGAAGTCGAAAAATGAAAGTCGCAGTAATGACAAGCCTGTTTGCAAAATGGGATATGGATATAAATTCCTGACATTATAATTTGAATTTATCGGATTCGTTCTTCGTTTTGCTTTACAAAAGCATCCCAACCCGAATAACTTTTCCCAATTTCTACTCGACCCGAATTAAAGAAGTGACAAACAGCAGCAGCTAATCCATCCGTTGAATCTAAATTTTTGGGCAAAGTTTTAAGACCTAATAATTGTTGGAGCATTTTAGCAACCTGCTCTTTACTGGCATTCCCATTTCCGGTAATAGCCATTTTAATTTTTTTAGGTTCGTATTCTGTAATCGGGATTCCGCGTGAAAGTCCAGCAGCCATAGCCACACCTTGCGCTCGTCCTAATTTCAACATCGATTGCACGTTCTTTCCAAAAAAGGGAGCTTCAATCGCTATTTCGTCTGGATTGTGGGTTTCAATTAACTCAATCGTACGTTCAAAAATGATTTTTAACTTTTGGTAATGATTGTCGTATTTGGAAAGTTGCAGTTCGTTCAATTGCAAAAACTCCATTTTTTTATTGACTACTTTAATCAATCCAAAACCCATAATGGTAGTTCCTGGGTCGATTCCTAATATGATGCGTTCGTTTGCCAATGGAGGATTGTTTACAGGTAGCAATTACTCTACTTTTAGAATAACCGGAAGAATAAATTGAGTTTTAACCGGAATTCCGCGTTTGATTGCAGGATTTACTTTTGGAAAATCAACCAATCGAGCTTTTAAAATACTATCAATTTTAATGGTATCATAGGCCACTGAGTCTTTTGGAAACTGAGGCTCAAATTGAAGCGTTGCATTTGGAAATACTGTTACTTTAACCTCGATCGTATCTAATTCTGGATACAAAACCGAAAGTGTATCAACACTTAGTTTTTCTTGAATTAATTGAGTTAATATTTCGAAAAAACACTGTTGGCGTTGGGTCTTATTCTCAATTTTTTCACAATCAACTAACGAAGGAAATTCATCGACTTCTTTCCAGTTAATTTCGTTTAACTCCTTTGCTAATAATTCTTGTTCAGTAGGCACTTGCTTCCCAAAATACTGACAAGAATTAAACAAAAGAAAAATTACTATAAGAGAATAATGCTTCAATGTATTGGATTTGATTGGAACTAATTGGGTATAAAAATACAATTATTTTTATTTGAGAAGGGTTATAAAGTTACAAATCTTGATTGAAGAATGAAAATAGAAAAAAACAAGAGAAAAAATGCAGGAGATGATGTTCTTTTAATGAGATAAGAACGAACTATATCGATTTAGTACCTTTCTAAATCAAAAAAGCTATCCTTAGTTCTGAAAATCAGAATTTCTGGAAAGCTTTTCATCGGTCTAACTACTAAACCAGGTCAGCTTACAAGGCCGACCAAACAACACAACTAGCCTTAGATACCGTTTTTGGGCAAAAAAGCACCTCTTTACGAAGTGCTTTTCCCAATTTAGCGGTCTGGACGGGACTCGAACCCGCGACCCCATGCGTGACAGGCATGTATTCTAACCAACTGAACTACCAAACCTCTGCTTAATTGCGGTTGCAAATATACAACAGATTTCTGTTTACGCAAGTGTTTTTATAAAAAAAATTAAATAATTCGTTTTGAAATCAACCAAGGTTTTGTTTTTCAACCAACTAGACCAGAAGGATTTTTTTAAAATTTTTATTCAGTGTAACTCCGACATAATGAATTCTTATTTAGCCAGAAGTGCGCACAAGCTTTTCAAAAATAGATACACTATATATATTGACTACTATTAAAGTGTAATCCATATTTCATTTAAAGCTACACAATTGATTTTCAACCGAAAGGATTAAACTTTTTCTTAAAATAAATATTTTATTTGCATTATCACAAAATAAAAAAGGATTGACTTTCGCCAATCCTAATTTATATTAAATTTTCTAATCTCTTAATTACAACAAAGCGTCTAAGCTATCTGCATAGGTTTGTTTTGGAGCAACACCTACTTGCTTACCTACTACTTCTCCATTTTTGAAAATCAAAACCGTTGGGATGTTTCTTACTCCGTATTTTGCTGCAAATTCTTGGTTGGCATCAACGTCTACTTTTCCAACAACTACTTTCCCTTCGTATTCATTGCTTAATTCATCAACGATTGGTCCTACCATTCTACATGGTCCACACCAAGCTGCCCAAAAATCTACTAAAACTGGTTTGTCTGATTTCAAAACTACTTCATCAAAAGTAGCATCTGTTATTGCTAATGCCATAATATCTTTATTTATTTTGTTTAATTATTGTGATGCAAATTTATAAATTAAAAACCATTCGAACATCACTACGAAATTAGTTTTGGCTATAAAAGTATTGCCTTTTTTTATATGCTAATTAGTTCAACTTAAAGTTAATCTGTCTTTTTTCTAATTCCAACAATAACTCGTTGGATATTTTAACTTTTAATTTTCGACTTGGCATGCTCAATTTTGTAACTACATTAATTTCTTCTACTTCGGTAGTCGTACTAATTTTTTGAGTTTCCATCAAAGGAACATCTATATCTTCAATATCCGTTTCTTCTACAAATACTTCTTCTTCGGTCTCGGCAATTTCAGAAATCGTTTCGACAATTTTGGTAATTTTCTCTAGTTCCATGATTTCGAAAGTTACCGTATTGTCTCCTTTATTGTCTTGAAAAAGTTGGTTCAATTGCTGAATAAAATCCGTTTGAATATCATTGATATTCAACAACAGGACTAATTTTTTTGCAAAAGACGGCAATACATCTTGTAAATATTGTATCAACGTAAACTGTAATCGAGGCTCGCCTTTTTTACCCGTTTCTTTATCTGCCCATCCTTCTTTTACCAAAACACGCATGTACGTAAAGTTATTCTGAATCAAAAAATGACGGAATTTCAAATACTCTTCTCCAAAGATTCTAAACTCGTAACTTTCATCGTATCCTTCCAAAAAAAAGGAAGCCCAACCTTTACCGTTCTTAGCCACCCGATGTTGCACATTATTTATTATCCCTCCAAAAGAAAGCGTCTTACCTACATAGTGTTCTAAGTGTTTCAGCGCCTCTAATTTGGCATTGCAAAAGTATTTCATCTCAAACTTAAAATCATCCAATGGATGCCCGGAAATATAAATTCCAACAACTTCTTTTTCCTTGGCTAATTTTTCCATGGTGCTCCAATCTTCACAAGGTGGCACCACAGGCTCGGCAATTTGTACGTCGCTACTTTCTCCAAACAAACTCACTTGCGATGAATTTTCGTTTTCTTGGAACTTCGCTCCGTAACGCATCGCTTTTTCGTAGAAGGTAATTCCATCGCCATCATCATGAAAATATTGAGCTCGAGTTGTTCCTTCAAACGAATCAAATCCTCCGGCTAAAGCCAAATTCTCTAAAGCTTTTTTATTGGCGGCTCGCAAATCAATGCGTTTGGTCAAATCAAAAATCGATTTGTATTTCCCGTCTTTTCTGTTTTCTACAATAGTTGCAACAGCACCAGAACCAACTCCTTTAATCGCTCCCATTCCAAAACGAACCGCATAATCATCGTTTACGGTAAATTTATAAAATGACTCATTCACATCTGGCCCTAAAACCTGCAATCCCATTCGTTTACATTCTTCCATAAAAAACGAAACTTGTTTGATATCGCTCATATTATTCGAAAGCACCGCCGCCATATATTCGGCTGGATAATTGGCTTTCAAATAGGCGGTTTGATAGGCAATCCAAGCATAACAAGTAGAGTGCGATTTATTAAACGCATATTCCGCAAAGGCTTTCCAGTCGTTCCAAATTTTCTCTAATTTGTCTTTCGCATGACCTTTGGCCATCGCTTGCTCGATGAATTTTGGCTCCATTTTCGCCAAGACATCGATCATCTTTTTTCCCATTGCTTTACGCAAAACATCGGCATCCCCCTTAGAAAAGTCTGCTAATTTTTGGGACAAAAGCATTACCTGCTCTTGGTAAACGGTAATTCCGTAGGTGTCTTTCAATAACTCCTCGCAATCGTCCAAGTCATATACAATTGGTTCTTCGCCATTTTTACGTTTAATAAAACTTGGAATATAGGCAATCGGACCCGGGCGATACAGCGCATTCATGGCAATCAAATCAGGAAAAACCGTAGGCTTTAATTCCTTCATGTATTTCTGCATTCCGGGACTTTCGTACTGAAAAATCCCTACTGTTTCGCCACGTTGAAATAGTTCGTAGGTTTTTTGGTCATCGATTGGAAACTCATCTGGATTCAAGTCAATTCCAGATCGATATTTTACTAATTTAACGGTATCTTTAATTAAGGTTAGGGTTTTCAATCCCAAAAAGTCCATCTTTAACAAGCCGGCACTTTCTACCACCGAGTTGTCAAATTGGGTCACATACAAATCCGAATCTTTGGCTGTAGCTACCGGTACAAAATTGGTAATATCATCGGGTGTAATGATCACACCACAAGCGTGTATCCCTGTATTTCTTAGATTTCCTTCTAACACTTTGGCTTGCTGAATGGTTTCCCCTCCTAAATCACCTCCGCCAGCCAAGGCAATTAATTCTTTGATTTTATCGTATTCTTCTGGACGAACCGTTTTCTTGATTAACGCATCGTCTTCGTTAAGAAAACGAGCTAAATTCCATTTTGACGGCATCATACCTGGAATCAACTTCGCTATTTTATCGGCTTCAAATAAAGGTAAATCCAACACTCGGGCCGTATCACGAATAGCCGATTTCGTAGCCATTTTTCCATAGGTGATGATTTGTGCTACTTGTTTGGATCCGTATTTTCGGATCACATAATCCATAACACTGCTTCGTCCTTCATCATCAAAATCAATATCAATATCGGGTAATGACACACGATCCGGATTCAAGAAACGCTCAAAAAGCAGGTTGTATTTCAGCGGATCTATATTGGTGATTTTCAAACAATAGGCTACTACTGAACCCGCGGCAGATCCCCTACCCGGTCCAACAGAAACTCCCATGTTTCTAGCTTCGGCAATAAAATCTTGAACAATCAAAAAATAACCTGGATAACCCGAATTTTCAATGGTCATCAACTCAAAATCCAAACGTTCTTGAATTTCGGGAGTAATTTCGGGATAGCGTTTTTTTGCTCCTTCAAAAGTCAAGTAACGCAAATACTTATTTTCTCCACGTTTGCCTCCATCAATCTCATCTTCGGGAACTAAAAACTCGTTTGGAATTTCAAACTTAGGCAATAACACATCACGTGCTAAATCGTAAATTTCAATTTTATCGACAATTTCTGAGATATTCGAAATCGCTTCCGGCAAATCGTTGAAGAGTTGTTTCATCTCATCTCCCGACTTGAAATAGTATTCTTGATTTGGCAAACCATAACGATATCCACGACCTCGTCCTATTGGTGTAGTTTGCTTTTCGCCATCGCGCACGCACAATAAAATATCGTGAGCATTGGCATTTTCTTTATCAATATAAAAGGTGTTATTAGTCGCAATTAGTTTGACTTCATGTTTTCTAGCCAAACTTACTAAAGCCGAATTAACACGATTTTCATCTTCCTGATTGTGGCGCATGACCTCAATATAAAAATCGTCTTTGAATTCGTTTTTCCACCAAAGCAAGGCTTCTTCGGCTTGGTTTTCGCCCAAATTCAAAACTTTATTTGGAATTTCTCCATAGAGATTTCCAGACAAAACGATAATATCTTCTTTGTATTCTTGGATAACTTTTTTGTCAATTCTAGGTACATAATAAAACCCTTCGGTATAAGCAATCGAAGACATTTTAGCCAAATTATGATAACCTTTTTTGGTCTTCGCCAATAATACAATTTGGTATCCATTGTCTTTTCGGGACTTATCTTTATGATTGTCACATACAAAAAACTCACAACCTACAATTGGTTTCATAGGAACTTCAGTAGGCTCTTCTCCGTTTTCGACAGCCGTCTTATTCTTGGCAGCAACTGATTTATTATGGGCTAAAATATCCCTAACAAAATGAAAGGCGCCCATTAAATTAGCGTGATCTGTCATTGCTACAGCTGGCATTTTTTGTTGCGCTGCCGCTTTTACCAATGCCGCAATACTTATAGTAGATTGTAAAACTGAGAATTGTGTATGATTGTGAAGATGGACAAAATCAGTATCAACTAATGCTTTTTTGTTTTCAGTAAGAGTATCTTTTGAAACTGTTTCCGTTTGTTTCTCACCGAACTGTTGGCGAATTCGATCTGAAGCTTCTTTTAAATTAATATGTATGAGACCAATTAATTCAATTGTTCTTGGGTTTCTATTTTTAAAATCTTCAAAATAAGAAGCTGGAACATCTAATTCTTCTTTTGTAAAAACGTCACGGCGAATTAATTCTAAAAAACAACGCGTGGTTGCCTCTACATCGGCAGTAGCGTTGTGCGCTTCAGCAAACGGTTGGTTAAAAAGATAGCTGTGTAATTCGGTCAAAGTAGGTAATTTGTACCTTCCACCACGTCCTCCAGGTAATTGCAAAAGTGAGGCTGTTACTTCAGTACAAGTGTCTAAAACAGGCATCGAAGCCATTGGCGATTCTACTCCCATTCGGTGGAATTCGCATCCCATAATATTGACATCAAATCCTAAATTTTGACCCACAATAAATTTAGCTTTCGCCAAAGCGATGTTGAATTTTTCTAACACTTCTGCCAAAGAAATTCCTTCGGCTTCGGCTAATTCTGTTGAAATACCGTGAATTCGTTCCGCATCATAAGGAATGTTGAATCCCTCTGGTTTTACCAAATAATCTTGATGCTCGATGAGTTTTCCCATATCATCGTGCAACTGCCAGGCAATTTGAATACAACGTGGCCAGTTGTTGGTATCGGTGATGGGTGCGTCCCAACGCTTTGGTAAACCTGTGGTTTCGGTATCGAATATTAAGTACATAAAGTTCATCCCAGCCCGCCGCTAATCGTCGGGAACAAAAATCGGATTGATTTCAGTTGTTTATTTAACTGGTTGCAAACATTTTATTATTAGAAAAACTCAAAAAAAATGAGTTTCAAATTTAGTTTTTTTTAGGCTAAAAAAATCGGGAAGTTATTAACAAAAAAATGAAATTCAATTTTTTTGGATGTCGTAAAATGAACTCAAAAAAAAGCAACAATTCAGGCTGTTTTATTTTTCAAAATTGAAGCTCAAAAAGACATAAAAACGATTCAAAACGAAAAATTAAATTCTGCCGAATTTTCCAAATTATGACTATTTTATGCTCAAATGTTACATTTTTATGCTTAAAAATCATCAAATTAGGGCAAAACAAGCCTAAATTTGCAATTTCTAAAATTAGAACAAAACACAATAAAAAGAAGTTTTAAATAAACTCAAACGACATAGGTATAGGTAAAATAATTCAAAACAGAATTCTTTATAATACTAATCGTATTGATTAAGCCATTTTGGGTATCGTATATAGTTCGTATTGTATCAAAGTGACTTTAATTCTTTTTTTATTTTTGCATCAATTCTTACAATTGGGTTCTAAAATCCGATAGTGAAAACACAGAAATACATTTAAAAAATAGTTACAATGAGTAAAACATTATTTGACAAAGTATGGGATTCGCACGTAGTGCGTAAGATTGAAGATGGACCAGACGTGTTTTTTATTGACCGTCACTTCATTCATGAAGTTACTAGTCCTGTTGCCTTTTTAGGTTTAAAAACAAGAGGTATTTCGGTTTTATATCCAGAGCGTACTTTTGCCACTGCCGATCACAACACACCGACAATAAATCAACACCTACCCGTAGCAGACCCTTTATCTGCAAATCAATTGAAAGCCTTAGAAGACAATGCCAATGAATATGGCATCTCTCACTGGGGATTAGGTCACCAAAAAAATGGAATCGTACACGTTGTAGGTCCTGAAAACGGAATTACATTGCCTGGTGCTACTATTGTTTGTGGTGATTCGCATACTTCTACTCACGGAGCTTTTGGTGCCATTGCTTTTGGTATCGGAACATCTGAAGTAGAAATGGTATTGTCTACACAATGTATTATGCAGCCAAAGCCAAAGAAAATGCGTATCAATGTGAATGGTCAATTAAACAAAGGGGTGGGTCCAAAAGACGTAGCACTTTATATCATTGCTCAATTAACTACTTCCGGAGGTACTGGATATTTCGTAGAATATGCAGGTGATGTTTTTGAAAACATGACTATGGAAGGTCGTATGACTGTGTGTAACCTAAGTATCGAAATGGGTGCTCGAGGCGGAATGATTGCTCCAGACCAAACTACTTTTGATTTCTTAGAAGGAAGATTACACGCTCCAAAAGGAGAGGCTTGGAATAAAGCAGTTGCCTATTGGAAAACTTTAAAAACAGATGCCGATGCAGTATTTGATGCTGAACTAAACATCAAAGCTTCGGATATCGAACCTATGATTACCTATGGTACTAACCCAGGAATGGGAATTGGTATCTCTAAAAATATTCCAAATGCCAACCAAGTAGAAGGCGGTGAGGAAACCTATAAAAAATCATTAGCCTATATGGGCTTCGAAGAAAATGATGTGATGATTGGCAAACCAATCGACTACGTTTTCTTAGGAAGTTGTACTAATGGCCGAATTGAAGATTTTAGAGCCTTTACAGAAATTGTAAAAGGGAGAAAAAAAGCAGACAATGTTACCGCTTGGTTAGTTCCAGGTTCTCATGTTGTGGAAGCACAAATTAAAGAGGAAGGATTGTTAGATATTCTTACCGAAGCAGGATTTGTATTGCGTCAACCAGGTTGTTCGGCTTGTTTAGCCATGAATGATGATAAAGTTCCTGCTGGTAAATATGCAGTAAGCACATCCAACAGAAACTTTGAAGGCCGTCAAGGTCCTGGTTCAAGAACTTTATTGGCTAGTCCAATAATGGCTGCAGCAGCTGCAGTTACAGGCAAATTGACTGATCCTAGAGATTTGTTTTAAGAATAAAGATTACATAAAAAATAATGCAATGCGACTTAGCGTCCTTGCGATAAATTAGTAAAAATGGCATACGATAAATTTAATATTCTTAGAAGTAGTGCGGTGCCACTACCTATAGAAAATGTAGATACTGATCAAATTATTCCAGCACGTTTCTTAAAAGCAACGAAGCGTGAAGGGTTTGGTGATAATCTTTTCAGAGACTGGAGATATAATGGAGACGATACTCCAAAAGCTGATTTCGTTTTAAACAATCCAACCTACAGCGGAAAAATTCTTGTAGGAGGAAAGAACTTTGGTTCAGGATCTTCAAGAGAACACGCTGCTTGGGCAGTTTACGATTACGGATTCAGAGCGGTAGTCTCTAGTTTCTTTGCAGATATTTTCAAAGGAAATTGTTTGAACATCGGAGTACTTCCTGTTCAAGTAAGTCCTGAATTTGCTGATACTATTTTCAGTGCTATTGAAGCAGATCCAAATACTGAGTTGGAAATCAATTTACCAGCACAAACGATTACATTATTGGCTACAGGTCAAAGCGAGTCTTTTGCTATCAACGGATACAAAAAGAACAATATGATCAATGGGTTTGACGATATTGATTACTTGCAAAGTATGAAAGAAGAGATTGTTAGTTTTGCCAACCAATTGCCTTACTAAAACCAAACTATACAAATGCAGTTACCAATTGTCAAATTTACAGTTTGACTGGGTAACTGCTTTTACCGTTTTATACAATTAAACTCATTTGATTTCAAAATATCGAAATCAAAGTGCCTTTAGAATCCAATTGATGATGGGAAAAAGAAAAATTGAAATAATGGACACGACACTTCGTGATGGAGAACAAACATCGGGAGTATCGTTTTCTGCTGCAGAAAAATTAACCATTGCGCAATTGTTGCTTGAAGAACTTCATATTGATCGTATCGAAATTGCTTCGGCGCGTGTGAGTGAAGGCGAATTTCAAGGTGTTAAAGGCATTATGGAATGGGCTTCCGCCAAAGGGTATACGGATAAAATTGAAGTACTCTCGTTTGTTGATGGCGGCGTTTCTATCGAATGGATGAAGAAAGCAGGAGCTAAAGTTCAAAATTTATTGACCAAAGGTTCGCTCAACCATTTAACTCATCAATTAAAGAAAACACCTGAACAACATTTTACTGAAATTGCACAAGCCATAACTTTGGCAAAAGCCAATAATATTGAAACCAACGTCTATTTAGAAGATTGGAGTAACGGAATGCGCAATTCACCTGATTATGTTTTTCAGT
Source organism: Flavobacteria bacterium GWA2_35_26 (assembly GCA_001800905.1). Classification (GTDB taxonomy): domain Bacteria; phylum Bacteroidota; class Bacteroidia; order Flavobacteriales; family Flavobacteriaceae; genus Flavobacterium. The sequence continues at coordinate 159,089 of MGWH01000003.1, forward strand.
ATTTGGATTTTTTGACACAACAACCGGTCAAAAGAATTTTATTGCCCGATACTTTGGGAGTTCTAATTCCGTCAGAAACTTTTGAATTTATTTCAAAAATTACGGCTAAATATCCCAATACTCATTTTGATTTTCACGCTCATAACGATTACGATTTAAGTGTTGCCAATGCTATTGAAGCGGTAAAAGCAGGTATTCACGGATTACACGTTACGGTAAATGGTATGGGAGAACGCGCTGGGAATGCGCCTTTAGAAAGTACTGTAGCCGTAATCAATGATTTCATTCCTGAGGTAAGTATCAACGTGAAAGAATCATCGTTGTACTCGGTGAGTAAATTAGTTGAGACTTTTACAGGGTATAGAATTCCAGCCAACAAACCGATTGTGGGAGACAATGTTTTTACACAAACTGCAGGTATTCATGCTGATGGTGACAATAAAAACAATTTGTATTTTAATGATTTGCTTCCAGAACGTTTTGGAAGAAAACGAAAATATGCTTTAGGAAAAACTTCTGGTAAGGCCAATATCGAAAAAAACCTTCAAGAATTAGGATTACAGCTGAATCAAGAAGATTTAAAATTGGTTACCCAACGAATTATCGAATTGGGTGACAAAAAAGAAACAGTTACCAAAGAAGATTTACCATACATCATCTCAGATGTTTTGGATAGCCAAACCTACGAAGAACGCATCACTGTGGAATCTTACGTTTTAGTACATGCTAAAGGAATGCGACCTTCGACTACACTTTGTCTGAAAATTGACGGTGAGACAATTGAAGAAAATGCACAAGGCGACGGTCAGTTTGATGCTTTTATGAATGCATTAGCCAAAATTTACAAAAGCAAAAAAATGAGTTTGCCAAAATTAATAGATTACGCTGTGCGAATCCCTCCTGGAAGTAGTTCGGATGCGCTATGCGAAACTATTATCACTTGGACCAACAACGGCAAAGAATTCAAAACCCGCGGATTGGACTCCGATCAAACAGTAGCGGCAATTGTTGCCACTCAAAAAATGCTGAATGTGGTAACAAATTAAAAAATTAAAATGATTTAAAAATTGAAAAGTTAAAACTTCAATCTTTAAATCTTTAAATAATTCAATCTTTAAATAAAATATTTTAAAATGAAATTCAATATTGCACTTTTAGCCGGAGACGGAATAGGACCTGAAGTAATTAATGAAGCTGTAAAAGTTTCGGATGCTATTGCAAAAAAATTCAATCACGAAATCAACTGGACACCAGCTTTAACTGGAGCTTGTGCTATCGATGCGGTTGGTGTTCCTTATCCAGATGAAACACACGAAATCTGTATGCAAGCCGATGCGGTTTTATTTGGCGCTATTGGACACCCAAAATACGATAACGATCCTTCGGCAAAAGTTCGCCCAGAGCAAGGATTATTATTGATGCGTAAAAAATTAGGTTTGTTTGCCAATGTGCGTCCCACTTTTACATTCCCTTCTTTAATTGACAATTCTCCTTTAAAAAGAGAGCGTATCGAAGGAACCGATTTGGTTTTCTTACGAGAATTAACAGGCGGAATTTACTTTGGTGAAAAAGGAAGAAAAGACAACGGTGATACTGCTTTTGACAACTGTGTATACACAAGAGCCGAAGTACAACGTTTGGCAAAAAAAGGATTTGAATTAGCGATGACACGTTCTAAAAAATTATGTTGTGTAGACAAAGCTAACGTATTGGAAACGTCTCGTTTGTGGAGAGAAACCGTTCAAGCGATGGAAAAAGACTACCCAGAAGTGGAAGTGTCGTATGAATTTGTAGATGCGGTGGCGATGCGATTGGTACAATGGCCAAATTCGTATGATGTGTTAATTACTGAAAACTTATTTGGAGACATCCTAACAGATGAGGCATCTGTAATTTCAGGATCAATGGGATTAATGCCATCGGCTTCTGTAGGAGAACACACTTCATTGTACGAACCCATTCACGGATCGTATCCACAAGCTACTGGATTGAATATTGCTAATCCATTGGCTACAATTTTATCAGCAGCCATGATGTTTGAAGATGCTTTTGGCTTGAAAGCCGAAGCCGAAGCCATCAGAAACGTAGTCAACAAATCATTAGAACAAGGAATTGTGACAGAAGATCTAGCTACAAAAGGATCAAAAGCTTACAAAACAAGTGAAGTTGGTGATTGGTTAGTGGCTAATTTGTAATTCACAAACTAAGTAAAATAAAAAAGGTGTCAATGAAAATTGACACCTTTTTATATATAAAGAAAAAATATTAATATCCTCCTCTACCTCCACGGTCTCCACCGCCACGGTTGTTTCCGTAACCTCCGCGTGAATCTCCACCACGGTTGTTGTTAAAACTTCTTCTTTCGCCTTCTGGTTTAGGCTCAGATTTGTTTACTACGATTGAACGTCCTTGAACAGTTGCACCATTCAATTCGTCAATTGCTTTTTGAGCTTCCTCGTCGCTTGGCATTTCAACAAAACCAAAACCTTTACTTCTACCAGTAAATTTGTCAGTAATAATTTTAACTGAATCTACTGCTCCGTATGCCTCGAAAGACTCTCTTAAATCTGCTTCCTCAATACTGAATGGAAGACTTCCCACAAAAATGTTCATATAAACTTGTTTAATTAAGGGACAAATGTAGTCTTAATAAATCCTAATCTACTATGATTGCACTTATTTATGATATATTTATCAAAAAGATAGCTTAAGGTCAATGAATTAGGTGTAAAAACGGTGGAATAATTTTCTATTATTAAAATACAATTCGAATTAGCATTTTTAAATAAAAAATGTATCTTTGCACCCTTAATTAACCGAGGTCGAGTACCTCAAAATTTAATCATAAGATTATGTCAGTAAAAATTAGATTACAAAGACACGGTAAAAAACAAAAACCGTTTTACTGGGTAGTAGCAGCTGATGCTCGCTCAAAAAGAGATGGTAAATACTTAGAGAAAATCGGTACTTACAATCCAAACACTAACCCTGCAACTATCGAATTAAATTTAGATAGCGCTGTAAAATGGTTGCACAATGGTGCACAACCAACAGATACTGCAAAAGCAATTCTTTCTTACAAAGGTGCTTTATTGAAACACCACCTTGATGGAGGTATTCGTAAAGGAGCTTTAACTCAAGAACAAGCTGATGCAAAATTAGCTGCTTGGTTAGAAGCAAAAGCTGGTAAAGTGGATGCTAAAAAAGATGGTTTATCAAAAGCGCAAGCGGATGCTAAAGCTAAAGCTTTAAAAGCAGAAAAAGAAGTAAATGCAAAACGTTTAGCTGCAGCGGCTCAAGCTGAAGCGGATGCTATTGCTGCCGCAACTCCTGCTGTTGAAGAAGAAGTTGTTGCTGAAGAAGAAGTAGCTGTTGAGGCTGTTGCTGAAGAAGTTGTTGAAGCTCCTGCTGAAGAAGTAGCTGTTGAAGCTGTTGCTGAAGAAGTTGTTGAAGCTCCTGCTGAAGAGGCTCCTGCTGCTGAAGAAAATAACGAAACAACTGAAGCATAAATTCTCTAAGCGACAATGCGTAAAGAAGAATGTTTCTATTTAGGTAAAATCGCTAAAAAATTTAGTTTCAAGGGTGAAGTCTTAGCTTATTTAGACACAGACGAACCCGAGTTATACGAAAATCTGGAATCAGTGTTTGTTGAATGCAACAAACACTTGGTTCCTTTTTTTATTGAAACCTCTTCCCTCCATAAAAACGACTTTCTTAGAATTCGTTTTGAAGATGTTGCTACCGAAGAAGAGGCTGAAGCTATTTTAGGGAATGACCTTTATCTCCCTTTAAGTATGCTACCCAAATTAAGTGGTAATAAATTTTATTTCCACGAAGTGATTGGATTTGAAGTCGAAGATCAACGTCTTGGCGTGGTTGGCACCATTCAATCCATCAACGATTCCACTGCACAACCTCTTTTTGAAGTACTTCATGGCGGAATTGAAATTCTAATTCCAATGATTGACCATTTCTTGGTAACAATTGATCGCGACAACAAAAAAGTAGTGATGAATTTACCTGAAGGATTGATTGAGATGTATCTGTAAAAGATGAATTGGTTATTTGTTTATTCGGTTATTCGAAAATCAAAAATCTAAAAACACAATGTCCAAATTCCAATTCAAACAATTTACAGTTCAGCAAGATCAATGCGCTATGAAAATAGGCACCGATGGTGTGTTATTAGGTGCATGGGCGCCGATAGAACAAAAGCCTTATAGTATATTAGATATTGGCACCGGAACAGGTATTATTGCTTTAATGCTTGCGCAACGTTCTAATGCAGCACAAATCGACGCATTGGAAATTGACGAAAAAGCATACGAACAAGCGACAGATAATTTTGAAAACTCCCCATGGAACGATCGCTTATTTTGTTTTCATGCTGGCTTAGATGAATTTATGGAAGAACCCGAAGACGAATACGATCTAATTGTTTCTAATCCGCCGTTCTATTCCGAAGATTACAAAACCAATGACGAGCAAAGAGACTTAGCTCGTTTTCAAGACGCACTGCCGTTTGAAGATTTGATTGAAGCTGCTGATTTATTACTTTCTGAAAACGGAATATTTGCAGCGATCATTCCTATCAAAGAAGAAGATCGATTTTTGGCCATAGCCAATGAATTTGAATTGTATCCAATGCAGATTACCCGTGTAAAAGGGACCCCTACCGCTGAAATTAAGCGTAGCCTTTTGGCTTTAAGCCGAAACAAAATCGACACTCCCTTATTGGACGAACTCATTATTGAAATAGGCCGTCACGAATACACTCCCGAATACATCGCCTTAACAAAAGAATTTTACTTAAAGATGTAAAATGTAAAGAATACAACCACTTCGTTTTTATTTTGTTTTATTAGTTTGTGTACATTTGTTAGTACTAAATGTATTCCGATGAAACCTGATCTATTTCAAGCTCCTGATTATTATAACCTTGACGATTTACTAACCGAAGAACATAAATTAGTTCGTGAATCGGCTAGAGCGTGGGTCAAACGAGAAGTTTCTCCCATCATTGAAGATTTTGCACAGCGCGCTGAATTCCCTAAACAACTCATCAAAGGACTTGGGGAGATTGGTGGTTTTGGCCCTTACATTCCAGAAGAATATGGAGGAGCAGGTCTTGATCAAATTTCGTATGGGTTGCTCATGCAAGAAATAGAACGCGGAGATTCAGGCATACGTTCCACTTCGTCCGTACAATCGTCTTTAGTAATGTACCCTATTTGGAAATACGGAAACGAGGAACAACGAAAAAAATACCTGCCTAAACTGGCTACTGGAGAATTAATGGGCTGTTTTGGTTTAACCGAACCCGATCATGGATCTAATCCAGGAGGAATGACCACTCATTTCAAAGACAAGGGAGATCATTTTATTTTGAATGGTGCCAAAATGTGGATTTCGAATGCGCCTTTTGCTGATATTGCTATTGTCTGGGCTAAAAACGAAGAAGGTCGTATTCACGGATTAATTGTGGAACGTGGCATGGACGGTTTTACTACACCCGAGACTCATAATAAATGGTCGCTTCGTGCATCTGCTACTGGCGAATTGATTTTTGATAATGTCAAAGTTCCTAAAGAAAATCTTTTACCTAACCATTCTGGATTAAGCGCTCCGCTGGGGTGTTTGGATTCGGCTCGATATGGAATTGCTTGGGGAGCGATAGGCGCTGCAATGGATTGCTATGATACTGCTTTGCGTTATGCAAAAGAGCGAATTCAGTTTGACAAACCCATTGCCGGTACTCAATTACAACAAAAAAAATTAGCTGAAATGATTACCGAAATAACCAAAGCGCAATTGTTAACATGGCGATTAGGTGTTTTGAAAAATGAAGGAAGAGCTACAACGGCTCAAATTTCTATGGCGAAAAGAAACAATGTAGATATGGCCATTCATATTGCACGTGAAGCAAGACAAATGCTAGGTGGGATGGGAATTACTGGTGATTATTCCATTATGCGTCATATGATGAACTTGGAGTCGGTGATAACTTATGAAGGAACCCATGATATCCATTTATTAATTACCGGAATGGATGTCACTGGAATTTCAGCATTCAAGTAAAGCAAACAGTTATTAAAATATTCATAAAATCGATGACGAAATAAGTAGAAAACCTATTAGCTTTTCTACTTTTACAAAAAATTTGAAAAAATGAATATCGATACGATTAACACTAGTATTCAAACTCAAAAAGAGGCCTTATTACAACACCCTTTATACAATAAAGTTCAAAGCATTGAAGACTTATACCGTTTTTTAGAAAGTCATGTATATGCGGTTTGGGATTTTATGTCTTTGTTGAAGGCACTGCAGTCTAAATTAACTTGCACCACTACGCCTTGGTTTCCAACAGCCAATACGCAAACGCGCTATTTAATTAATGAAATTGTTGTAGCCGAAGAAAGCGATTTGACTTTAGACGGCCGTCGCCAAAGTCATTTTGAGATGTACCTTGAGGCGATGCAAGATTGTGGCGCAAATACTAAAGACATAGAAGCATTTTTAGCAAATTTAAGTTCGCTAAACAATATTTTTGTAGCCATTAAAACCAGTGATTTACATCCAAAAATCAAAGCCTTTTTGGATTTTACTTTCAGAGTAATTGAAGAAGGTAAAGCACACGAAATCGCAGCGGCTTTTACTTTTGGAAGAGAAGATTTGATTCCGAGTATGTTTACTGCTATTTTGAAAAACTTTCAAGCCAATTTCCCTGAAACCGATTTGAAAAAACTAATTTATTATTTTGAACGCCATATTGAATTAGATGCCGATGAACACGGGCCAATGGCCATGGGAATGATTACAGAATTATGTGGAAATGACACCAAAAAATGGAGTGAAGTGGAACAAATTTCTGTAGCAGCATTAGAAAAACGCATTGGACTTTGGGATGCAATCGAAGAACAACTGAGTTTGACAATGGAAATTGCGTAAACAAGTAATGGCCAACTTTTCAATACATATAAAAACAGCACTACACCTATTCATTTTGATGGTTGTAGTGTTTTTTTTTAACCAATGTTCAAGCGAAAACACAAATTTTGTATCCATTGCAAAAATTAGCCCAGCACCTTACCCTGAACCCCAGCCTCAACCTGTAAACAAGAAAGTTTCTTACATTGCACTTGGAGATAGTTATACAATTGGACAAAGTGTTTGTGTTACTTGTCGTTTCCCAGAACAACTAAAGAAAAAGCTTGAATCTACTATCCCCAATTTATCGGTAGATTTAAAAATCATTGCACAAACAGGATGGACAACTTCTAATTTAATCCAAGCGATTAAAGAACAGCAACCAACAAGTGATTATAAGTTGGTGACTTTACTTATTGGAGTGAATAATCAATATCAAAACAAGGAATTTAGTATCTATGGAAGTGAGTTTCCACAATTAGTACAATCAGCCATTAAATTAGCCAAAGGCAACAAAACCAATGTTATTGTTGTTTCAATTCCTGATTACGCCTACACTCCATTCGGGCAACGATCTGCAAATCCTACCCAAATATCAGCTGAAATTGATCGTTATAATGCATTCGCTAAAAGTTATTGCGATAGCAATGGCATTGCTTTTATAAATATCACCGACATCACAAGACAAGGATTAATAGAACCGAATTTAGTTGCCACTGATGGACTTCACCCGTCAGAAAAGGCCTATTCTTTATTTGTAGACAGAATTGCTCCCAAAGCAAGTGAAGTGGTTCAAAAATAAAAGCCCTGTCAAATGACAGGGCTTTTATTTTAATTTTCTGGAGCCAATTCTAACTCTAATCCTTCTAATTCTTCGGTGATTGGGATTTGACAACCCAAACGACTATTGGATTTTACATAAAATGCTTCTGATAACATCGCCTCTTCATCATCTCCTTTTTCTGGTAGAGGCACATCGTTTAAAACATAACATTGACAGGAAGCGCACATGGCCATTCCGCCACAAGTTCCTTCTACAGGAAGCTCATAGGCTTTACATAATTCCATGATGTTCATTGCCATATCGGTGGGTGCTTGTAATTCATGCACGACCCCTTCTCTGTCTTTAATTTTAATTAAAACGTCCATTTTTTATTTATTCTCTAGTTGTGTGTTTTGTATTCAAAAAAACAAACGCAAATTATAATACGTTTACGACTGTTTCAATTTGAGGAACGTATTTTTTGATTGTAGTTTCAACTCCTGCCTTTAAGGTCATTTGGTTGACACTACAACTTGTACAAGCTCCTTCTAAACGAACTTTAACATGCTTATCGTCTTCAATTTCGACTAATGAAATATCGCCACCATCCGAATTCAAAAACGGTCTAATTTCTTCTAATGCTTTAAGCACATTAGCCAATACTTCTTCTGTTGTCATATCTTTAAAAATTATTTTTTAACTGCTGAACAACCTGCCATGGTTGTAATTTTAATAGCTTCTGTAGCGGGCAAACTTTCATTTCTAGCCACCGTTTGTTGCACTACATTTCGAGTAATTTCTTGGAAAACCGACTCAATCACTGATCCTTCTTGCATGGCAGCTGGACGACCGTAATCTCCTGCCTCACGAATGGATTGTACAATTGGCACTTCGCCTAAGAAAGGCACGTTCAAATCAGTAGCCAAATTTTTAGCACCTTCTTGTCCAAAAATATAATATTTATTTTTTGGCAATTCTTCAGGAGTGAAGTAAGCCATGTTTTCAATAATTCCTAAAACAGGTACGTTGATCGCTTCGGATAGGAACATTGCAACCCCTTTTTTGGCATCGGCCAAAGCAACCGCTTGAGGAGTACTTACTACAACTGCTCCTGTAATAGGTAAGGATTGCATAATAGAAAGATGAATGTCTCCTGTACCTGGAGGTAAATCAATTAACAAAAAGTCTAGTTCACCCCAATCGGCATCAAAAATCATTTGATTCAATGCTTTGGCAGCCATTGGCCCACGCCAAATAACTGCTTGGCTTGGTGAAGTGAAAAACCCTATTGATAAAATTTTTATTTCGTAACTCTCGATAGGTTTCATTTTGGATTTGCCATCGACTTCAATAGAAATCGGTTTCTCGTTTTCTACATCAAACATGATAGGCATCGATGGTCCATAAATATCGGCATCTAAAACTCCTACCGAAAATCCCATTCTAGCCAAAGAAACGGCTAAATTGGCTGTAGTAGTTGATTTTCCAACGCCTCCTTTTCCAGACGCTACCGCAATAATATTTTTAATTCCTGGAATCGCTTTGCCTTTAATTTCTGGCTTATCGGCCACTTCCACCTTAGTATTTACCTTCACTTTAGCTTCAGGCGAAACCAATTCATGAATTGTTTTTTTAATATCGTCTTCGGCTCTTTTTTTAATGTGCATCGCTGGTGTATGCAACACTAAATCAACCACAACCTCATCTCCAAAAGTGATTACATTAGCAACCGCTCCACTTTCGACCATATTTTTTCCTTCTCCAGCAATAGAAATCGTTTCTAAGGCTTTAAGAATTTCTTTTCTATCTAATTTCATTTTATGTAGTACTACAGATTTGACGTTTAAAACCAATGAAAAAGTTTCATTTATTTAAACTGAATATGAATTGCAAATATAACAGATTCTATTCTTATATCCCCGCTTTTGAATTGGATTTATTGATGATAAAATCATCACTTATTATTTGAATAAAAAGAAAAAACGGAAGTTATTTTGGCATCTCTGGAACCCAGAAATGCGTATCAAAATCGATAATTTGGTTGTCTTGAACTTGAATGCCTTCGTTTTCTAACAATTGTTGCATCAAATTCGTTCCGTCAAAGTGTAACTTGCCTGTCAACAACCCTTTTCTATTGACTACACGGTGTGCGGGAACATCTTCTAAATGATGTGAGGCATTCATTGCCCATCCCACCATTCTGGCAGATCGAGCTGTGCCCAACGCTTTGGCGATAGCTCCATAGGAAGTAACTTTACCATAAGGAATTTGTCTGACAATACTGTACACACGCTCAAAAAAATTATCGTTTGGCTTTGTCATGCAAAAGTTAATTCCAATAGTAATTAATAATATTGAACAAGGTTAGTAAAGCAACTAGACCTGTAATACTCCCAATAATTTTATTCATGTTTTTCATAAAAAAATCGGTTTTGTTTGCAATCTTACTAAAGAAAGAGATGTAAGTATAAAAAACAAGAAAAGAACCCAATACGGCTCCAAGAACAAAAACAAGAATGGAAAAAGATTCAAATGCAAATACACCATAGGAGGCCAAGGACAAACTTACGACAACATAATACGGAATAGGGAAAAAATTCAAAGCCGACAATAACATTCCAAGAAAAAAACGAGTGGATGTTCGTTGTTTTTTAATTTTTCCTTTGATCTTTTGCGGTGCTTTGGCAATGGCTAAAAAATACACCGTCAATAGCATAAAAATTCCACAGCCAATTTCTCTAAGTAATACAACAACTTGTGGACGTTCTCCAATAAATTGAGCAAACAAAATGGCGAGATACACTTGTAGAATAATAACTAGTATTGCTCCAATGACAAACCAAATAGCAGCACGCTTTCCTTCTTTACTATTGACCTTGGCCGCAGTCATATTGATTAATCCAGGTGGAAAGATTCCAACAACGGCACTGATAAACCCAAAAAATAATGCGGAAATTGTAGTCATATAGTGCTTTGTTTCAGTACCAATGTGTTGCTTTTACTTCAATAACTGAAACCGAAACGACACTATTTAATTTTAAATCGAATATACGTAATTGCTTTGTTTATTTCTAAATATTGTTTTTCATAAAACGTTTGAAATGCAGTTACCTCTTCTGGACTTCCTTCATTTCTATATACATTATGATTGGAATAGACTACTTCGTGTCCTTCTCCATGCAAGAGTCCTAAGGTATAGCCGTGCATGAATTCGCTATCTGTTTTTAAATTCATGACTCCCTCTTTCTTCAAGATTTTTTTATACAGTTGCAAAAATTGGGAATTGGTCATACGATGCTTCGTACGCTTGTATTTAATTTGTGGATCGGGAAATGTAATCCAGATTTCATCTACTTCATTTTCAGCAAAAATATGATTGATTAATTCAATTTGAGTACGAACGAAAGCCACATTATGCAAGCCTGTTTCTACAGCAGTTTTGGCACCACGCCAAAAACGAGCTCCCTTAATATCGATCCCAATGAAATTTTTATTCGGATATCTTTCTGCTAAACCTACTGAATATTCTCCCTTACCACAGCCCAATTCTAAAACAATTGGATTGTCATTTTTAAAAAAATCAGCATTCCATTTTCCTATCAATGGGAATAAATTACCTACTACCTCTTCTCGTGTTGGTTGAAAAACATTTGTGAACGTTTCGTTTTCTTTGAACCTCTTTAATTTATTTTTGCTTCCCACTTTCTTTAAAATTTTCAGCAAAATTAAGGAAATATATACGACAAAAGTAGGCTAGCTTGAAATATCTAGAAGAAAATAAACCCAAGTAGCTCTAGATTTTGGACTTTCGATTTTGAATTAGCACTTCCTCAATTGGTGCTTTGATTGCAATTACTGCTTTGCTTGAATCATTTGGAATTGTCATAGACAAAACATAGTGCTTGATTTTCCATTGTTTCCCTACTTTAACTAAGACTCCCGAACCCCTACAAATTTTCATTTGCGTATTTAACAACTCGTCAAACCAAGCGGTTTTTCCACTAGCATCAAAATAGACATGTCGTTCCAAAGCTGTAAAAGACCACGCTTTTCCTTTGTCAAAATGAGGTTTAGCATAGTTTTGAAATTCTTGTTTATTCCAATATTCATTAGCATCAGTGCCAATAAATACAGCATCCTTAGTCATTAATTCAAAATACGATTTGAAATTCGCATCAGAAGCTGCTTTGTGCCATTGGTCAATAACTAATGCAAGCTGTTGCTTTTCGTCAAAGGATTGCGCTTTAATTGACGTACCTATAGCAAGTAGCATCGCAAAAAATATAACTTTATAATAGTTCATAGTTTTCAGGTATATAGAACATAAATTTTATCGAATTTAATAAAAAAAGCTGCCAATATTTTAATTGGCAGCTTTTATTTACATTGAAAACTGGACTCCTAAAACCCAATTTCTTCCCATATTGGAAATACCATCTGTTTTAAGTCGTGATAAATGGGCGGTATATTTTTTATCGGTAATGTTGTTTCCATTGAGGTTCACCTCCATTTTGGTTTTACCAAGATGCAATGTTCCACCAATTCCTAAATTCAAAATGCTATAACCCGGCGTTCTGGTTTCGAAGCCACTGATTTTATTTTGGTTAAAGGTAGACACTAAACTAATCGTTGCGAAACCTTCTTTAAGCCAATCAGTATCCTTCCACTCTGTACGCAAAGTGTTGTTCCAATTATTGGCAGGTATTAACGGCAAATAATCTCCGTTTTGTTTTTTGCCTGTAACTGTTTCGAAACTGGTTTCTAAATGCAACCAATCCAACGGATGAGGGTGAAAATGCAAGCCTATTTCGCCTCCAAAAAGAGCCGCATTATTTTGAACATAATTGAAAACTTCATTATCAACTATTGATTCTCCGGTAGGATTGATATAAATAAAATCAGTAATATGATTATAGAATCCGTTGACAAAAAACTCCAAGTGATCTGTTTTGTATTCCAAATTCAAATCCGTTTGGAAGTTTTGTTCTGTTTTCAAATTGGCATTCCCCACTTCATAACGATTGGTCCCTTCATGAACACCATTGGAAGACAACTCTGCTAAATTAGGTGCTCTAAATCCAGAGGCTAGATTGAACCTAAAAATGAAAGCGTCATTCAAATTTGTTTTATAACCCAAAGAGGCGTTCCAACTTGTGTATGATTTTTTCAAAGCTTCGAAAGATCCTTCTTCACCAAGTATACCTTGTGCTTCTGAAGTCAAATTTCTGGTATCAAAACGCAAACCTGCCTGAATTACATTAGTACCCCATTCGTAGTTGGTGGTTCCAAAGACTCCAAAATCTTGGGTAACAGCATCAGGAATTAAGTACTCTTCCCCTGAATTTACATTGGTTTGATGCATCCCTTGAACACCCAAAATGGTCTGCATTTTTGTTGAAGAGGGTAAATAATACTTCGCATTATAATTGAAGGTATTTAGCTTCATTTTCAAAACAGCTATTTCACTGTCTTCAAATTCTGACCTGTCATTTGAAATAAAACCCAAGTCCAAATCCAGTTTTGAAGAATTGAAAAAGAGACTCGAATTTAAACTTACTAAATGATTGGAAACCGCTTGTTTTGGATACAACACACTTTTGCTTTGACTTTGCTCAGCGTTCCCTTCTTCTGGAATTCCTAAAGTAAGATCGTTGAAGTTGTATCGCAATACCGAAGAAAAAGAAGCGTCACTATAGCCAATTCCGGTTTTAAAATCATTTTCTTGGTAGCGTGTATTGGTTACCCGTTCGCCATCTGCCGTTGTATAATCCGAATGAGTGTTCATTGTTCCTCTTGCCAAGAATTTCCAATTATCGGTACTTGTTTTTACTCCCAAAGAAGAATTACTCCCTAAAGTATTGGCAAACAATTTTTGACTAAAATTGACTTTATACGTATTGGCATTGGCAAATTTTTCTGGGTTAAAATACAACACACCTCCCAAAGCATCTGATCCGTACAACAACGAAGCTGGCCCTTTGATTACCTCAACACTTTCTACTCCGGCATCGTTCAATCCTAAACCATGCTCGTCGCCAAATTGTTGGTTTTCAACTCGAACACCTTGCGAATAGACCAATACGCGATTGCCACTTAACCCGCGAATCACCGGCTTACCAATAGAAGCCCCTGTAGAAACCTGAGAAACTCCAGGAATAGTCGCTAAGCCTTCGATCAAAGTAGAAGTCCCTTTTCGAGACAAATTTTTCATAGTTTCGTGTGCCACTTTCATCACATTTTGCGATTGCAATTTGTTAAACGCAGTGGAAACAATAACTTCATCCATCTGAAATATAGAAGGAGCAAGCTGTATTGAAACATTGGTTTGTTTTTGATTTGTTGTTACTGTTTTCAATTGAGTTCCATAGCCTACTAAAGAATACGAAACAACAACAGTCCCTTTTGGCAAATTAGTCAAGTTATAGGTTCCGTCTTCGTTTGAAAGGGTCCCTTTTTGTAAATCTTGGATATAGATAGAAACGCCAGAAAGCGCTTTATTATTAGTGTCAGTAATCCTTCCTGAAACTGTATTTTGTGCTTGCATTAAGGCAGTACAACTTACTACCAAAGCAAAAATTAAATTTTTCATGATATTGATATAATGTTAAAAGAATCGTGTTCTACTATAGAACCGATGAATCATTCGATTTAAACATTATAATGCGGGGGTCCGCGCAACGAATAGGAACTTCCGGAAAAGGAAATAACCCTAGGAAAGTTAAAAAAGTACGGCGCTACTACTTCTGGAGTAGTGGCTATTTGAAACTGAAACTGTTCAGAAACGATTCCGCTTTGAAACGAAATAGCACAAACAAAACACTGCTCAAAACCCTTGTGTTGGTGGGTTAACTCAGAAGAATTAAGTTGTTTGTGAGCACATGCTTTTTCTGCAAATTGCTTTTCAAGATGCTCCAATCCATGAAACGATTGTAGGGCTAGTGATCCTAATAGGACTAGCGCAAAGAAAAATCGTATCAATTGTTGTTTTAGTTTCATTGGACACAAATATATGGAAATCAAAAAAGAAAAACCATTCACAATTTAGAATTATCTAAATCGTAAATGGTTTCATTATGTGTTGCTGAACTACTTACACCAATTTGGCTGCAATTAAGTACTCTGCAATTTGAATCGTATTGGTCGCCGCTCCTTTTCTCAAGTTATCCGCTACAACCCACATGTTTAACGTATTCGGTTGACTTTCGTCACGACGAATTCTACCTACAAAAACCTCATTTTTACCTTCAGCATATCTTGGCATTGGGTAGGTAAACGTATCTAAATTATCCTGCACTACTACGCCGTCTGTTTGACTCAAAATAGTACGGACTTCATTTACATCAAAATCATTGGTGAATTCAACATTCAAAGCCTCACTATGTCCACCTACAACAGGAACACGGACCGCAGTCGCTGTTACCGCAATACTGTTATCACTTAAGATTTTCTTCGTTTCGTTTACTAATTTCATCTCTTCTTTAGTGTAACCATTGTCTTCAAAACTGTCACATTGTGGAATACAGTTTCGGTTGATTTTGTATTTGTACACCATGTCTCCTTCGACACCAGCACATTCGTTTTCAAACTGTTGCACTGCCTTTACTCCCGTTCCTGTAATAGATTGGTATGTAGAAACTATGATACGTTTGATATTGTATTTTTTGTGCAAAGGCGCTAAAGCCAATACCATTTGAATCGTTGAACAATTCGGATTAGCTATAATTTTATCAGCTGCCGTTAATTCGCCCGCATTGATTTCAGGCACTACTAATTTCTTAGTTGGATCCATTCTCCAAGCCGATGAATTATCGATTACTGTCGTTCCCGCTGCCGCAAATTTTGGGGCCCACTCTAAAGAAGTTCCGCCTCCTGCAGAAAACAAAGCAATATCTGCTTTCATATCTACAGCGGTTTGCATTCCAACCACTTTGTATTTTTTTCCTCCAAATTCAATTTCCTTACCCACTGATTTTTCAGAAGCGACAGGAATCAATTCAGTTACCGGAAAATTTCTTTCTGCTAATACTTTTAACATTATTTCGCCTACCATTCCGGTAGCACCTACTACTGCTATTCTCATTGTATATTTTTATTATTGAATTGTATTATTTTTTGGCAAAAGTAACCAATACTATTCTCGAAACAAGGGCGTTCACAAAAAATAACAAATTGTTACATTTATAACATTGCTATTTATTTTTCAACAAATCCCTGATTTCAGTTAGCAATTGTTCCTGAGTGGGTCCTTTACTTTCTGCAGGATTTTCTTCTTTTTTGATTTTTTGTTGGGCTTTTTCATAGGCTTTCAAAACAATAAAAATACAGAACCCAATGATTACAAAATCAAAAATAGTTTGGATAAATGCTCCATAATTTAGGCTTACCTCAGCTATCGCTTTTGATTTTTGAACTCCATTTTCTACTACCGCTGGTACACCGTCTTGCAACACTAATTTTAGATTTTTAAAGTCCACTTTTCCTAAAAGCAACCCAATTGGCGGCATTAAAACATCATTCGTAAACGAAGTCACTATTTTTCCAAAAGCACCCCCAACGATCACCGCAGTGGCTAAGTTGACAATTTCGCCTTTCATTAAAAAGGCCTTAAAATCTGTAAAAAATCCCATGTTATTCAATTAATTATTCTCTGTAGAAAACTCGTTTTACCCGTTGCGAAATACTAGTCAAAATCTCATACGGAATCGTTTGTGTTTTTTGTGCCATTTCCATCACGGTTGGGCTTTCGCCAAAAACAACTACAGGATCTCCCTCGGCACACTCAATACCATTTACATTAACCATCAACATGTCCATGCATACACTTCCTAGAATAGGCGCTTTATGTTGGTTAATCGTAACATAACCCACTTCATTGCCCCAAAGTCTCGAAATTCCATCAGCGTACCCAATAGGAATTGTAGCTACAGTTGTTGATTCATGAGCCATAAAACGTCGGCCATACCCAACGCTGTCTCCAGCTGGAATAGTTCGAATTTGAGAAATAACCGATTTCAATGTGCTTACATTCTCTAAGTATTTTTGTTCTTTAGTATCATTGGAAACTCCATACAATCCAATGCCCAAACGTACCATATCGTATTGCCCTTCTGGTAAATTACTAATACCCGAAGTATTCAAAATATGACGTATCGGTTGGATGCCTAACTCACTCATTAATTGGCTTGACAATTCGTCAAACAAACGAATTTGAGAAAGTGAAAATGCTTTGTGTTCTTCGGCATCGCTTGTCGCCATGTGTGATAAAATACTTTGTACTGCAACACGATGATTGCCTTTCAAAGTGGAAATTAATTCCTGAATCGTATTCGCTTCAAAACCCAGTCGGTGCATACCGGTATCCAACTTAATGTGGATCGGATAGGAATCTAAGTTTTTTTGTTCGGCTAATTTAAGAAAGGCCTTGAGCCCTTTTATACTATAAATTTCAGGTTCTAATTGGTGTTGAATAATGGCTGAAAAACTAGTTGACTCAGGATTCAAAACCATAATTGGCAATTGGATCCCAGCATTTTTCAAACTTATTCCTTCATCGGCGAAGGCTACCCCAAGGTAATCCACCTTATGATGTTCTAATAATTTTGCGATTTCAAAACCGCCACTTCCATAACCAAAGGCTTTCACCATCACCATCATTTTAGTGGTTGGTTTCATTTTGGATTTATAGAAATTCAAATTATGACTGATGGCGTTCAAATTGACTTCCAAGACCGTTTCGTGTGTTTTCTCCTCGAGTGCTGCCACAATAGATTCAAAATGAAAACTACGTGCTCCTTTGATCAAAATAGTTTCGGATTCAAAATTCAGCGTCTCTATTTGGGACAAAAATTCGGCAGTAGTCTCAAAAGTACTACAGTTCGCAAAATGATTTTTAAATTGAGCAATTGTCGCTCCAATTCCAATCACACGACTAATATTATTAGCGACTATCAATTGGGCTACTTTAGCATACAATTCGTCATTGGTCAACCCACTTTGAAAAATATCCGATAAGATAATTGTTTTATTTACCGACTGTTTTTGGCTTTCTAAAAAATCCAAGGCTATTTTCAACGACTGGAAATCGGCGCTATAACTGTCGTCAATCAAGGTGCAATTGTTAATCCCATCTTTCAATTTCAAACGCATTTCTACAGGATACAATTGCGCCATTCGGTTTTGAATCGTTTGGGCGTCGTACTCTAAATACAACAACACCATCGCACAGGATATGGCATTCTCTATTGAAGCTTGATCGTGAAAGGGAATCGAAATTTCAAAATCAATTGTAGGAGTCGTAAACTGCAATTGCGTCTGAGCACTTTGCTGTTTTTTGGTAACCAATACCCCTGCTTTTGGATCCGTAAAACTCCACGATAGTATTTTGAGTTCTGGACGAATTAGCGCGTCTATCGCCTCGCTTTTGGGATAAATTAAAAATTGAGCACGATCAAAAAGACGCAATTTCTCTTTTATTTTTTCATTGGTATTGGCAAAGCCTTCATCGTGTGCCGATCCGATATTGGTCAACACCCCAATAGTTGGACGAATAATCGTTTCTAACTTTTCCATTTCGGAAATGGTAGAAATTCCGGCTTCAAAAATGCCCAAATTATGTTGTTCGTTGATTCCGATGACAGACAAGGGAACGCCTACTTGTGAATTGTAACTTTTGGGACTGCGTATAATGGAATAGTCTGGACTTAAAAGAAAATTAAGCCATTCTTTTACAATGGTTTTTCCGTTGCTTCCTGTGATTCCAATGATTGGAAAATCAAATAAGGAACGGTAGTAACTGGCTACTTCTTGCAGTGCTGTTAAGGTATTCTTGACCAATAAGAAATTGGCTTTACTCTCACAGCTCTCAGGAATATGCGTTACCACAAAATACTGAACGCCTTTTGAAATTAATTCTTGAATGTAGTGATGTGCGTCATTATTGGGTCCTTCCAAAGCAAAAAATAATGTGGTCGCGCTGTTTTGCAATGAACGGCTGTCAATGACAATCGAATCGATGGTAACGTCCGTTGGAAGACCATTGTATTCGGCTTGGAGTAAGGAACAACATTTTTGGACAGATAGCTTCATGAATTCAAAAAGCGAGCAAGCTCATTTATAATTTGGTGTATCAAAAATAGTGTTTCTTTTTATATTCAGGAGCTAGAACACTAAATTTTAAAAATCGTAAACCATTATTCTACAATCCACTTTATCTATAAAAGGCGCTCTATAGAAATGAAATTTGCATATGCACCATAGGTATTTCCAATTATACAACTTATTCGCCATGCAATAAAGTTATCGGTATCCATGATTATCCAAGTATCTGTATAGCCACCCCATACAAAATGGAGTCCTGCATTAAGGTAAGCAGGATTTGTTGTGATTGTCAATTTATTATTTTCAAAAATAGTAGAACCACCTGATCCACTTGCTGATAAAATATCACTTCCAAATACAGTATATGTTCCTGATACAGTAGCTACTTGCAAACTTCGATTACCTGTGGGAGCCATACGTACTTTTAAATTATCTAATACGATATAATCCCCTGCATTGACGAATCCAGCTACTTTTTTTACTACATTCCCACTAGGATCACTAATATTTAATTTGCCTGTAATATTGACGTTACCAATTGGATCAATTCGTAATCGCTCAGTCCCACCCGTTCGCATCACTATCGTATTGCTCATATCTGCAACAGTAGAAAACCCAGAAATATCAATTGATGATTGAGAACTTACATTTGTTCCTCCACCAGCAGATAATCTTAAGAAACCATCATCTGCTGTATCATTTTGCGCATTTCCGGTAATTGACCCTACACCTCTTAATTCATAATTACCGATAGTACTGGTATTCAAAGAAGGCCTATTGGTTGAATTACCAAATCCAGTGGCAAATTTCACCCCACCTCCCGCAATATTCAATCTTGAAGTTGGAGTGCTAGTTCCAATTCCTACATTGCCAGAATTATCAACCTTGATTCCTTCAGATCCTCCATCATTAGATAAGTAATATCCATTTAAACGAATATTATCAGTAGCCGTATGATTACCCAAATTGTCTGCCTTATCTTCTAGCCGAACCCACTTAGAGTTCACGCCATCCCAGTAATAATAACCCGGTGTGACTTGATTGGGGTTAGTGCCGGCTGAAGCCGTATTAAAAATTAGTAATCCCGTCGCCGGACTTGTCACTGGGCTTGCAGAATTCATTGCCGTTAAAGCAATGCGGGGAGGTAAAAATCCTTTATTCGTTGAACTTACATCCAACTTTGCAGAGGCTTCAGGTGTAGTTGTACCAATACCGGTTTGGGCGACACTTACTCCAAAACACAAAAAGGAAACAACATAAAGTAGCGCTTTAATTCTCATTATTTATTGTTTAATTAATAACCCCATTCTCATTGATGGATGTCCAAGAAATCCAGTTGGAGTGACGCGAACATATTGTGCATATTCCACATTTGGAAATAGAACATTGATTATTGTAGTTTGATCACTATTCATGGTAGCATTTTCCTTAACTGTTTTCCAAGTCACACCATCAATACTTACCTCAATTTTAGCGGTAGTTACCCATTGTGCCATGTTTTGTCTACCTTGTGTTTGAATTCCTGTAATATAAGTAGGTATATTATAATTTAATACAATCCATTGATTATAATCTGCAACACCAGCCGACCAAGCTTGATAGGAATTCAACCATGGTGAATAATGTGGCGTATTTACACCACCATTAAAACCATCCGGACTTGAGGGTGGCCAAACAGATGAAGCAGACCAATAGGTAGGGTTGGAATTCGTTGAAGGGCTATGTGTAAAAGTGTTTGTTGTAGAGGAAGTTCCAGGTGTCCATTTACTAGTGGCGTCTACAAATACTATTTTTCCTGTTCCAGACAGGATTAGTTTATTCGTATTTAAAGTGGTGGCACTGTTGACTGTATAGGTGTGTCCATTATTGATTTGTAAACCCCCGAATGAATTGGACTTATTGGAAACGATTGCTGTTGATAGTGTATTTCCCGAACTTAATGTAAACGCCATATCATTATTATGAACAATATAACTAGAATACACTCCTGTATAATCAGATCCAGCCGGAAAGTCGGCACTTATTTCTACCAAATAACCATCTACACCTGTATTCCCGCCGGCTAAATCATTCCAACAGGTTTTCCCACCGGATTTAGCTACGACATAATCTTCTCCATTTCTTCCACCGTCAGAATTATTAGGCTCATCCGAACACCAGTTCGAATATTGATTCGTAACTGTTGTTCCAGAAGCTGCATACGAGGTATAGGTAGTATTAGTAATACCCGCAACAGAAGTATTCCAAAAATTAATAGTTGCTTCTGGTCCTGCATCAAACACCCATTTCCCTTCGGTAGCTGCATCCGACATAGCTACCCAAATATTATTGTAGTTCAGATTATTATTTATGAAATCATTTTCTGATTGAGAAGTAATGGTGGCTAAATATGGGGTTTTACCTTTGAATGATGCTTGTCCAGAGGCTCCTGATTTAGCAGCTGTATACGAAACTCCACCACTCACAAATTTATAAAAGTGTTTGTTCACAGGATTGTATACATAACTCGCGTCATATTGTGATATTTCTATATTTATTTTTACCGCAGTCTTTGTGGATCCTATAGAGAGGGTCATTGCGGCTAAACCTGCATTTATATTATTTTTAGTTCCAAAAAAAACAATACTAGTAACATTGGTCCAAGTTGTGTATCCATAATTTCGAGTCAAACCGGTTGTAGTAGGAAAACTGAGAGTCGCTCCATTAGTTGTATTTACGTAATCTAAACTAAGACTCACTAATAAATTATCGGTATTATTAGCCCAATTCACTACAAAATCTCCGGGGTCAACATTGGCAGCGTTAGCTTCAAAAGTAAGGGAAGTTGGTGCCGTGATCATCTGTCCCAACACCGCACCACTAGCAAGTAAAAAAAAGAAAATAAATAGCTTTTTCATCTCTATTTTTTTCTTTTTTTGGACAATTGTTTTACTTTGACTTGCAATTGTTCAATTTGCTTTTGTTGCTCTTTCATGGCCTCGACTAACAACGCTACTAGCTTATCGTATTTTACCGAACGGTATTCTTCTTTTGATTGCTCTTTGACTACAATTTCAGGAACAATTTGTTCCACTTCTTGGGCTATAAATCCCAATTCGTTTTGAGTACCAAAGTCTTTTTCTGGAAAGTCTTTTTGGTTCCAATTAAAATACACTCCTTGCAAGGCTTTCACTTTGGCTAAGGCATTTTCAACAGGACGAATGTTGGTCTTGAAACGACGGTCAGAAGACCCTGCTACCGAGTTGGCCGTAATATCTCCATTGACAAATAATTTGGATGTTGGGTTATTGGTCCCAATTCCTGTATTTCCATTTTCTAAAATATTTATGCCGTTGGTTTCAGTAATACCACTAAAAATTCGTAATCGCGCATTGGCAGCTGTTGTACCGTACTGATCGATAGTCCAATCTAACACACTTCCTGTTAATGATTTTTTAATAGAAATTTGACCTCCTTCATTTGTAGTAGCTACCGGGTTTAAGACTAATTCTGCAACAATGGTACCATCTGCCTTTCCAACGGTTAGTAAACTTGTGGGTGCAGTGGTGCCAATTCCTACAAAGCCTCCATTGGGATTCAATGCTAAATTATAATTGGTACCATAAGCCAATTTAGATCGTGATTGCAACCACGAATAGGTCGCTGCGCTACTCAAACCAAAATCCAAAACATGGCTACCGGTAGTTCCGCTTAAACGCAAATTACCATTTGCCGCTAGTCCAGTGGTAGCCGGCTCAGCAGTAGCGGTTTCAACTTGTAATTTATTCACTGGCGCTGTGGTGCCAATACCCGTTTGAGCCGTTAGAAAAAAACAACTCAATAATAGGACTAGACTAAAATAATTTTTATAAGCCATATTTGGTCTTTGTTGCGTTAAAATTCTGGAATACTTCTTCTTGTGTAATTACTCGGTTGTAAATTGCAAATGATCCTATAGTTCCTACAAAACCTCCAACTCCGATTCTAGGATCACCTAGAAACAAATTAGACTCGTTATAATTTATTCTATTATTAGACCTAAGATCGCCATCTGGTTTACCATTGATGTACATTTGCATATTCCCCCCTCCAATAGTAAAGCCTACTTGATACCAAGTATTTGCAACAAATGGAGTAGATCCGAATAAATTGGATTGGTATGCTGTATACAAATTTTGATAAAAAGACCCTCCACTAGGATAAATTGCATAATGAAAATCGCTATACCCACCAGTCCCTGCGGTATTAGTAAACCACTTTGTCATAAAAATATTCCAACCATTAGATAAAGAACTTGCACGTATCCATACAAATATACTTATGTCTCCGGTAGGAAAATTAGTAGGTGTTTTACCAAAATCAATATAATCTGCATTGCCATCCGAAACAAAAGTTCCAGATGCAATTGTGCTATAAGCCATATTCCCTCCAATAGTCCCCGTAGCATTCCCTTTTAAATCGGTTACAGCAGTTCCTGCCTTAGGATATACATACCAATTCGATGGATCAATTGATAAAACCAATCCATTTGGCAATACTTCTTCTGAACTCAATTCTTCTACATCTTGATACCATACAGTGCCCGAAGTTTCAGAAGGCTTTTGCCAAAACAAATACAATTCGTCACCAAAGCTGTTCTCCATGAATCGAGCCCGAAAAGTATACTTTTTCCCGGCCACTAGAGTAATGGATCCGGTATGAGTGCCTCGTGGAGAAGCGCCATGACCGCCATAATGATTGGCAACATTAGTACCGTTAATAAACACATCAACCGCATCGTCACCTTCTATGGTAAATTTATAAATCCCTGATTGTTTCGGAATAAAATACCCGCTAATGATGAAACCGTATAGTTCTCCATTAAAACCCGAATAGGGTGTGGTATTACTAATAGCCGATTTGAACTGATCGGTAGAACTAAAATTAATCAAATTTGATGTGGAAGAGGAGGTGCTGTTCGTAGTCCCTTTGATGGTGGGTAGTGGTACTACATTTTGCAATTTAAAAGTTCCATAGGTTCCAAAAAAAGCGTCCATTTGACTCTCATTGTCCGGAAACACTAAATTGGCATTTAAACTGTACAAACTATAATATAATTTTCCATTCCCTTTTCCTCTGTTTGATTCATAGCTAGGGTAATAGCTAGGCAGTAGTTGCGCCTGTATGCTTAACGAAAGAAATAGTACAATAAGGCCAATTATCTTTTTCATTAATTACTCATTTCGCCAGATACAATATAAATTCCTCCTACATACAATATAGTAGCAATGGCATATTGTCCGGCTGTTTTGGTAAAATTATTTCTGTTGTTAAACGTTCCAGAAAACGTAACTTGTCCAGAACCCGATTGTAAAATCATGCAATTAAACCCTTCTGGAATTCCCGTTGATGGCAAGCTCAATGTTATGGCTGAAGTGCATCTTAAAATCATCCCATTGTCAGTAATTGCAATAGCCCTGTTAGAGGCTTCTGCGCTGACATTAGAAACAAAACCGCTCAATTTAGAAGTGGCTGAATTGCCTCCAGTTAAATTTCCAGCAATTGATACATTCCCAGCTGTATAACTAATATCATTTCCGGAACGGTTCCAATTACTATTAACGCGTGTCCAAGAGACAGTAGTTGTTGTACTGTTATTCACATAAAATCCAGAGAGATCATCGGTTTGATAGACCATTAATCCATTAGCTGCTGCAGGAAGCGTTATTGCCTCGCGTTGCGCTTTAGTCATACGAGGAATCAACAAACCTTTGTCTGTAGAAGTGATATCCAGCTTTGCCGAAGCATTAGGCGTAGTCGTGCCAATACCGGTTTGGGCCTTCCCACTCAGGAACGCCAAACACAACACTAGTACTACTATTCCTTTTCTCATGCTGTTGTCGATTAGAATAAGGCTCTTAATACGTTCCATTGTGTGCCATCTGAAACTAATTTTACCCAATTGTTAGACGCTTCTATTCCGAGCCTTACACTCGCAGCAGTTTTATTATCGTTATCTATATAAATATTACCAGATGCCGGAGTAATTGTAATTGCAAAGGCTGTTTTATTCTTAATTGTTATTTCTTTTCCCGCGTTTCCTGTTGCTGCAGCTGGAATAGTAAATGCTCCTGCAGCGGTTCCCGTATAAAACACAATTGACTCTGCTAATGTGATTGGATAAGCGGTATCAGTAGTCGTTACCGCAGACCCTAAACCATTAGACCAAGAAGCTACTCCATCACCATCTGAAGTCAATACTTTCCCTGCGCCTGCTCCACTAGCAACCGTTAAGGTTCCGGTAATTTTAGCATTGCCGCCCACGTTTAGGTTTTCAACAATTCCTACTCCACCTGCTACTTTTAGTGCCCCTGTAGTAGTAGATGTTGAACCAGTTGCGTTTGGAAGATCTAAAGCTCCCATGATACGGGCAGCAGTAGTGGTAGACGAACCAATTAAAGTTGTGTTGGATCCTAAACCTACGGTTCCTGCTGTTCCATTGTAGCCTGAGATCACGATTTGATTCGTTTGACTATCAGCGGCAGGTCGAACATCGTATCCAATTAAAACGCTATTAGCCCCAGCAGCATTAGAGGAAGACCCTGTTGCAATTTTACTTCCTGCAAAAGTTCCCACAAAAATGTTTTTGGATCCTGATGAGATTCTATTTCCAGCATAGGCCCCAAAAGCGGTATTATCAATTCCAGAAGAATTGAATACTAATGATTGATAGCCTAATCCCGTGTTTGAAGTACCACTAGAATTATTTATTAATGTCCCCGATCCTACAGCGGTATTCGTTTCTATTCCTCCGCCACCTCGTCCAAAACCAATCCCTTGCACGCGTAAACCATAGTTGGTTAAAGCGGCATAGGAGCCATTAGCAAAGGTAGGATTAATATCTAGCCCAACTAAAATATCACCATCAGCCGCGGCAGTAAGTGTAGGAGAAAATGTTTTAGCTCCTGCAAAGGTTTGTGCTCCCGTAGTCACTATTCCTCCATAAGTAGCGCTTGCCGGTTCTAAATTCAAATTCACTCCCGAAATTGTTGCCCCATTGGCATTGGGTGTGCTTCCTATGGCAGCCATTGTAGTTACACCTGCTGGTGTTGTCCATGTCCCCAATCCATTGGCATCTGAGGTTAATACTTTTCCTGCCCCTGCTCCACTAGTAACCGTTAAGGTTCCGGTAATTTTAGCATAGCCGCCCACGTTTAGGTTTTCGGCAATTCCAGCACCACCTGCAACGGTTAAAGCTCCTGTAGTTGCTGTGGTGGAGGTTGTGGTGTTAGGTAAATTCAAAGCCCCATAAATTGCTGCTTTTGTTGTAGAACTATTTCCAATTACAGTACTATTTGAACCCAAACCAACGGCAGCATTACCTATAACCGTTTCGTTGACTGAACCAGTTGCGTTTAGCCCTTTAGTACTCGCTCCTAGATATACCGAAAAAGATGACGTAGTCATTGCGGCAGTTCCTGTAGTATCATATCTTCCTGCATTGTATCCCACTGCAACATTATCAATACCTGTTGTATTTCCGGCTAAAGATTGCCAACCCAAAGCTGAATTATAATTTCCGGTAGTAGTAGCTGATAAAGCACTTCTACCTATTGCTGTATTGGCTAAACCAGTTGTATTCACTCTTAAAGCACTTTGACCTACTGCTATATTTTCATTTCCAGTAGTGTTACTTAAAGCACTATCAAGACCTATTGCAACGTTAGAATTACCTGTTGTATTATTTAGTAATGATGACCTTCCTATAGCAATATTATTATTTCCTCCAGTGTTAGCCAATAAAGCATCTTTACCAATAGCTACATTGGAAGCACCGGTTATATTATTTTTTAGTGCTTGATACCCTAATACCACACTGTCAATTCCTGATGTATTGCTACTAAAAGCGCTCGATCCTAATACCGTGTTGGATTCAACACCACCCTGTCCTCTCCCTAAAGTAAGGCTGTTGACTATCATATCGGAACTCAATGTTTTTACTCCTGCTATAGTTTGGGCTGTAGTTAAGTCAACAAAGTTTTGAGTTGCCGATCCTGTTCCTCCATTAGCCAAGGGTAATACTCCTGTAACTCCTGTGGCCAAATCTGGAGATGGAATTGATGAAAAGGATAAAGTTCCTGTTCCATTGGTAGTCAATACTTGTCCTGCTGTACCGTCGGTATTTGGATAGGTGATACCCCCTGCATTTAAAATCCCATTTATAGTAGTGTCTCCATTTTTTAAAACTACTACTGCATCACTTAAAGTATTTTCATCCGTACCATTACCTATAACAAATAAACGGTCAGCAACATTAAAACTAGTAGAATCTATAGCTGTTGGATTAGTATTAAATGACCCTATTGCAATTTCAGAAAAAGAATTGGCGTTAATTCCTATCCCTAAAGCAACTGAATTAGAACCCCTAGCTGTTGATTTATAACCTATTGCTGTTGATGATGTGCCACTTGCCAATGTTTCATTTCCTGTGGCTAATGAATAAAATCCCGTTGCTTTTGATTTATAACCCATAGCTGTAGATGAGGAGCCGATTGCTTTAGTAAGATCTCCTGTAGCTAACGAATTTACTCCACTTGCTTCAGATTTATAACCCATAGCTGTTGATGACGAGCCGATTGCTTTAGTAAGATCTCCTGTAGCTAACGAATTTACTCCACTTGCTTCAGATTTATAACCCATAGCTGTTGATGACGAGCCGCTAGCTAAAGTCTCACTCCCTATAGCAAAGGCATTGCTATCTATAGCCTGAGTTGTGTTTCCAAAAGTAGCTGAATTAACTCCACTTGCTAGTGTTAAACTTCCTGAAGCGAAGGCATTACTATTTGTTGCCTGGGTTTGGTATCCCATAGCGATCGTATTCACTTGATTTGCCAATGTTTCACTTCCTATAGCGAAGGCGTTACTATTCGTTGCCTGAGTGGCATCTCCAAAAGCAGTAGAATTCACTCCGCTTGCTATAGTTGCGCTTCCTGTAGCCAAAGCATTAGACTGAGTTGCCTGGGTTGTATTCCCAAATGCAACTGCATTGACTCCATCTGCCAATGTTTCACTACCAATAGCGAAAGCGTTGCTTTCAATTGCCTGGGTTTTATAACCAAAAGAAGCAGAATTTACTCCATTTGCTAATGTTTCACTTCCTGTGGCGAAAGCGTTACTTTCTTACTTTCAGTTGCCTGCGATCTATAACCAAAAGCTGTTGAAGAATAACCGCTTGCCAAAGTTTCGTATCCTGTAGCAAAAGCACTACTTTGAGTTGCCTGCGTTTTGTATCCAAAAGTAGTAGAAGATGAACCGCTAGCCAGGGTATCGTAACCTGTGGCTAAAGAAGTAAAACCAGAAGCTTCTGATTGATAGCCTATTGCAGTTGATGATGATTGACTTGCCAATGTTTCATCCCCTATCGCTAATGAATTAACTCCAGATGCCACCGTTCTATAACCCATTGAAGTTGATGACGAGCCACTTGCCAATGTTTCACTACCTGTGGCTAATGAAAAAACACCACTTGCTTCTGATTTGTAACCCATAGCGGTTGAAGCTGTAGCGGTTGCTTTAGTTTGATCTCCCGAAGCAAAGGAATAAACTTGGTTTGCCAATGTTTGACTTCCTATGGCGAAAGCATTACTTTCTGTTGCCTGAGTTTTGTAACCAAAAGCAGCTGAATTATTACCACTAGATACCGTCTCATTTCCTGTAGCGAACGAATAATTTCCAATTGAAGCATCATCACCATCTAAATAACCCACTCTAAAAGCTGATTTTTGTGGATACCACATCATTCTGTTACCTAGCGGCAAAGCAGAAGGAGTTCCAGCACCCATAGTTCCAGAAGCAATTAATCCATCATTACTAATAAATGTTTTTAAACCATCTATATCTTGATTAGTTGTTAAATCAACAAAGTTAGTATCTACATAATTCTTCGTGGATGCGTCTTGCGCATTTGTAGGATCTGCAACGTTTATTACTTTATATGACGTACCCATATCCACATCAGCTGCAGCAGCTTTAAATCCACTTAAAGGGATATTCGTTTTGTCTAATTTGGCATCCGTTACATTCGCATCTGCAATCATAGTTGTCACTACTTTATCCGTTCCAATAGCTGTAACTCCTGCGTTTGTAATGGTCAGGTCACCTGTAACAGCAACTGCAGCCGCTAGATTAGATCCGTTGCCAATAAAAATTTCTCCATCGTTTAATGACGATCCTATAGGAGAAACACCCGTAATTGTAGTTGAACTTGCACTTGTAATTCTACCTTTTGCATCCACTACGATTGTAGGAACTGTTGTTGCAGTTCCATAGGTTCCAGCTGTAACCCCTGAAGTTGCTAAAGTTGTAGCAAAACTACCTGTTCCAGTTCCAGTAACATCTCCCGTTAAAGTGATAGTTTGGTCTCCGGTATTCGTTCCGCTTACCGTAGCATCATCTGAAACGGTTAGCATTTTTGTATCGGCAATCGTCAACGTTGCTCCAGTTGTTGGTGTAGTAATGGCTACTTTATTTACTGAGTCAGCAGTAGCTGCCCCCAATGCTGGGTTAGTTAAAGTGGGGCTTGTAAATGTTTTATTCGTCAAGGTTTCGGTACCGTCCAAAGTAGCTAAAGTTCCTGATGCATCGGGAAGTGTAATAGTTACCGACCCCGAAACAGATGGTGCCACAATGGTAGAAGTACCTGTGCTAGATCCTGCACCAGAAAAGGCAATACTTGTAGCAGATGCTGTACCCAAGGTGGGTGAAAACAAGATAGGTGCTGTATTAAAAACCAATGAACCAGTACCCGTTTTATTTGTAATTGCATTGGCTAAATTCACACTCGAAGGGGTAGCTAGAAAAGTAGCCACATTAGCACCAAGGTCTGTTATGTCTGCCGTACCTATCGTTCCCCAAGCTGGAGCTACGGCTGCTGAGCCTGTGCCTGTTTGTGTTAAGAATTTTTTATTGGCTGATGTATTTCCAGTTAAAAACGAGCTGGTATTAGTGGCTGATTGATACACAATATCGCCAAAATTACCTCCGTTCAAGTTGGTCGCAGTAGTCGCTAATCCAGTTAAATTTGCTGTAATGGTTCCGGCAGTGAAATCACCGTTAATATCACGAGCAACAATGGCTGATGCGGTATTGGCATCAGTTGCTGTTGTAGCTGAATTATCTACTTTTCCTGCTGTAGTAATGGTTGCTAACTTTGTATCAGCAATTGCAGCCGAAGCGCTTAGATCTGCGTCTACAATTTCGCCATCTTTTATTTTGGCTGAAGTTACTGCATTGACAGCAATTTCTGGCGATGCGGCAGAACCGGTTAAATCTCCCACCAATTGGATTTTTCCTTTGGTAGTTGCATCGGCATCTGGTGCTCCAGAAGAGACACTCGAATCTATATAATCCTTGATCGTTTTTACAGCAGGATATTTTGTAAGTGAAGTAGCATCATTATTCAAATTGGTACTAATGTTGGATGCCGCTTGTGCGCCTAAATTAGTAAGTGCATCCACAGCGTTTGTAGCTCCTGTGCCTCCATTTAACAAAGGTACTGTGCCTGATAAATAGTTAGTACTGTCTACAGATCCATCAGCTTTTAAAAATTGAGAAACTGTTCCTCCTGTTTTTACAAATCCGTTGGATGTAATTATACCATCAGTATTAACAGCTGTAACAGCACTATTCCCTAGTTGGATTGTATTACTAGCTGTAACAATAGCACCATATCCAATTGCAGTTGCATTTGTATCTGTCCCGCTCCTTATTTCAGCTTGACTACCTATAAACGTGTTGCTTGATCCACTAGTTACTCCATTTCCGGCGTTTGCTCCTAAAGCTGTATTGTTACTTGATACTGCATTTCGTAGGGTTTGATTACCAATGGCAGTATTATTGTCATTATTAGCAACGCTGGCTAAAGTTTCTCCTCCTAATGAAGTATTTCCATAACCCGAAGTTAATCCTTGCATATTGGCATAACCAACTCCTGTATTGTTACCAAAAGAAGTTCCTGAAAAACTTTGTAAAGCCCCGGCTCCTATACCTGTGTTTCGATACCCAGTACCTGTACCAAGATTAGTTCCTATAGCTACATTCGAATCACCATTACCATCTCCTTTTCCAACTAATACTCCATTGACACTCAAATCTGAACTGAATGTTTTAACTCCAGCAATCGTTTGGTTCGTACTTAAATCGACAAAATTTTGAGTGGCCGAACCCGTACCTCCATTAACTACAGGCAATACTCCTGTAACACCCGAGCTTAATGGTAAACCGCTAGCATTAGTTAATACTACTGCTGAAGGAGTTCCTAAAGCAGGTGTTATTAATGTTGGAGATGTCGCGCGCACTACATCACCTGAACCTGTAGTGGCAATTTCTTCAATAACACCGGATCCCGAAGAAACGCGTCCTAACACTTTATCGGTGGCGCTTACATTTTGAATTTTAGCATAGGTTACATTGCCATTTTTAATTTTTATCGTTTCTACTGCATCGGTAGCAAGTTTTATTGTACTAATTGCGGCAGCTGCTACTTCAGGTGAAGCGGCAGTTCCTGCTAAATCCCCTGCCAATTGAATTTTTCCTTTGGTGTTTGCATCAGCATCTACAATGGTAGCACTTGAAATTGCCGTATCAACATAGGTTTTTACCGCATTTTGTGTTGGGAACAAAATGTTACTCGTCCCTAAAGTAGTTGTAGTCGACTTATTGGATGCGTCTTCTTTTAAAGCTAATCCTGGTACAGTGGGTAAACTAGCCGTTCCTGCTAAATCACCTGCCAATTGAATTTTTCCTTTGGTGTTTGCATCAGCATCTACAATGGTAGCTCCTGTAATAGCAGTATCAACATAAGTTTTTACCGCGTTTTGTGTTGGGTATAAACTATCACTTGTTCCTAAAGTTGTCGTAGTTGATTTGTTATCTACATTTTCTTTTAAAGCTAATGCAGTGGTTACGTCAGCAGTGTTCGCTTTCAAACCTAATGAAGTAGTCACATCCGTAACATTGGCTTTCAATACTAATGCATTAAATACTGCATTTTGTGAAGGAGCCGAAGTGGTAACTGTATCTGAAATTCCATCTACTACT
>MGWH01000003.1:190967-267337 GCA_001800905.1 Flavobacteria bacterium GWA2_35_26
AATACTAATGCATTAAATACTGCATTTTGTGAAGGAGCCGAAGTGGTAACTGTATCTGAAATTCCATCTACTACTTTGGCATCAGTATAGGTTTTTACTGCATTTTGTGTTGGAAATAACACATCACTTGTCCCTAAAGTGGTCGTTGTCGATTTGTTATCTGCATTTTCTTTTAAAGCTAATCCTGGAACAGTAGGTGCAGCAGCCGTTCCTGCTAAATCACCTGCCAATTGGATTTTTCCTTTGGTTGTTGCATCGGCATCTACAATGGTAGCTCCTGTAATGGCCGTATCCACATAGGTTTTTACCGCTTTTTGTGTTGGAAATAACACATCACTTGTCCCTAAAGTGGCCGTAGTTGATTTGTTATCTACATTTTCTTTTAAAGCTAATCCTGGAACTGTAGGTGCAGCAGCCGTTCCTGCTAAATCACCTGCCAGTTGAATTTTTCCTTTGGTGTTTGCATCAGCATCTACAATGGTAGCACCTGTAATGGCAGTATCTACATATGTTTTGGTAGCCGTTGATAGGGGCTTATTCAAATCTGAAGTATTATCAATATTTCCAATTCCTAAATTGGTTCTGGCTGCAGCTGCAGTAGTAGCACCCGTTCCTCCGTTAACTAAAGCCACAACTCCAGAAACATTACCGGCGGTAATTGCAGCATTTGCAAAAGGGACAGAGGCAATAGGTTCGTTCGACAATATTTCAAATTGATTACACAAACCACGAGCATCTAAAGCAACTTGTAGGTTTTTTTGCACGCTAGCATTCCAAACAATCGCATCAAATGAACTGGCATATCCACCAGATTGATCACCGTTTCCAATGGTAATATTCACCATACCAAATTCATCGGTTTTAACCTTGATTTCTTCTTGGTATTCTACACGGTTGTTGGCATCAATAAAACTAAACTGCAAACAAATGTTTTTATTAGTCATGGGCACATTAGTCACATTAACTCCTGGCGCATTTTGGCCGCTCGGTAAATAGATTACTGCTTGATAGGTAATCGTATTACTTTGCGAAAAAGCAACTGTGCTAAATAATAATAAAAGGATGTAAGTTAATTTCTTCATTTGCTTGTCACTTTTATTAAATCAAAATAACCACCAAAAAGGATTTGAGTGTTGTTAATTGATACGTTGTCAATGTTATTGCCTAATTTAAGTGTTTTGCTCAAATTCAAACCGGCACTTAAATAGCCGTTTTTAGATAAATAATATTTAGCATAAACGCCGATAACGGGCTGTAAAACAATTCCAGAAAACTCATTATTACCCACTAAATCATAAGCCGAATTATTCACAGTTTGTTTTCCTCTAACAATGGTGGAGAGATTTAAACCCGCTCGCGCAGTCAGGAAAAAGAAGAAAGCGTCATAAAATTGATAATCAACTGTACTTTGAACTCCTATGTAGGTAGTTTTCCATTCCAATCTGTTCAATGTACTTTCAGCAATAGCATTATAATCATTCATGGTTACGCTACCCGTGAATTTCAGATCTTTAAAATTTTTGTATTTTAAGACATCTGTATAGCCAATTTCGTAGGCATCGCCTACGCCATTGATGTCCAGTTTCTCTGTAAAAGCGGACCGGTTTTTATATGAGATCGTACTGAAGTTTTTTCCCAAATTGAAAAAAACTCCTTGAGAATAGGTTGAGAAACTGATTAGGAAAAAAAGGAAATGGGGCATAATTTTTTTCATTTTTTATTATTTAGATTTTAGAATTGCAGTTCCGAAAGAATAATTATTCCCTTCTAATTTGACAAAATATTGACCATCGGAAAGCATAAGATTAGTGATCGTAATAGTATTATTAGTGAGTTCGCGTTCTTGAAAATGAACCAGTCGCCCATTGGCGTCAAAGAATGAGACTGCAATTTTCCCGTCAACCGACTTCGATAATTTAAAATTGACCACATCAGTTACTGGATTTGGATACACTAAAGTGGTGATTACATCTATTGGAAGTGGTGCTTTATTTGAAATTTTACTCTGTTGAAATCCTTGACCTACAATACCACTTTTTGAAGAGAATGTCCCAACCGCTCCTTGTTGCGCAATGGTTTGACTCACTTTAAACCCTTGTGAAGTAGCTACTACACCTCCTTGGGCGGCCATCATATGATGATGCAGTTTTTGCCCATACATCAAACTACATAAGAAAAACAAGACAACTACTTTCATTATTAAACACTTTATTATGTAAAAAAATGGTATCTAAACCACTTAATTATTATTACCTATATATGTTAACCTACAAAAATAAATTTATTCCCATAGCATCGGTTATAAAGTACATTAATATTGTCCAAAAAAATAAAAAAAAAGACACTTTTTGATTATAAAATTGAATTTTTAGCGGTTTTTTAATAAATATCTTACAAATAATAAATCCCCAAGAATTACAAAACTGTATTTCTTGGGGATTTAAAATTGCAGAGAGGATGGGATTCGAACCCACGATACAGTTACCCATATACAAACTTTCCAGGCTTGCTCCTTCAACCACTCGGACACCTCTCTAATTGGGGTTGCAAATAACTTAAAAAAAACTGACTTAGAAAAATGAAAAAGAATTATTCTTGGATTTCGCCTCGTAACGAAGTTTCGAACAGCTCTTTAAAATTAGTAGCCAACACATTTTGACCTAACAGATACATCAACTTTGTGATAGCTGCCTCGGTCGTAATGTCTTTTCCAGAGATCACTCCTATTTCGCGCAAAGCAGTACTGGTTTCATATTGACCCATTCTAACACTTCCTCCTGAACATTGGGTTACATTAATAATGTGAATTCCGTTTTGAATGGCTTTTTGTAAAACAGTAAGCAACCATTCGTCTGTAGGTGCATTGCCTGCTCCGTAAGTTTCTAACACTATCCCTTTCAGGTTGGGAATCGCCACAACGGCTGCTATTACTTGCTCACTAATTCCTGGGAACAATTTTAGAATGATAACATTAGTATCCAAGTTTTTATGCACCACCAATCCATCATTTTCTTTTGTGGGAAGAAACAAGTCCGGATTCATTTTTAGATGCACTCCCGATTCAATCAAAAAAGAATAATTAGGCGAAGTGAAGGCTTTGAAATGTTCGGCATTGATTTTAGTGGTTCGATTTGCACGGTACAATTTGTATTCAAAATACAAACCCACTTCTTGGATCACTGCACGTCCATTCTCTCGCAAAGAAGCAATTTGTATGGCCGTAATTAAATTTTCTTTGGCATCGGTGCGCAAATCTCCAATGGGCAATTGCGAACCGGTGAATATAATTGGCTTTGCCAAATGTTCCATCATAAAACTCAAAGCCGAAGCAGTATAGGACATGGTATCGGAACCATGAAGCACCACAAAACCATCAAAGGCAGAATAATTGTCCTCGATCATAGTGGCTAGTTGTACCCACTTCTCCGGATTCATATTGGAGGAATCAATTGGATTTTCAAACGAAATGGATTCGATTTCACAGTCCAACAATTTAAGTTCTGGAATGCGCTGCAACAACTTGCTAAAATTGAAAGCCTTCAACGCACCCGTTGCAAAATCTTTCTTCATACCGATAGTTCCTCCGGTATAAATCAGCAATATTTTTGCCTTAGAAAGCATGGTTGTATTTTAATTTATTAACTACCGGATTGGCATACATAGCTAAAAATCCTTCGAATGCAATTGGATTGTCTAACCCAATTCGCATCTCCAATCGGCGTTCAAAAAGTGATTTTTCTGATTCGGTGTACATATGAGAATAGGTCGAAGTTTTATGTACAATATCGTAAGCGATAAAGTTGGTCGGCCATAGTTTGTAGTTGCTTAAAACGGCATCGTCAATTTTTTGTGCCAAAGCTTGAATTTGTTTGTTTGACGAATCATTTTCAACTACAATTTGGTCAATCTCGGTATCCAATACTTTTCCAATGTGCAAGTGAATGCGTTTCTTTTGCCCCATCACCCCACTCAAAATGGTGTTCAAATCTTCGTTTTTGGATTTTACATACACTTCATTATTCGCCTCAGCTAATAACTGTGGCATTTTCAAAACATCGGTTGGGTCGTACTCGTATGATATCGAAACCGGAACGATCTTCAGCTTTTTAAAGTACTGCATTACATCGGCTTCGTCAGAGGCCATTCCAATCATTTTTAATACCCCAGGATTGGTTTCGTCGTTACCGTCTTTGGTTCTTCCTTCGCGTTGCGCAATCCAAACGGAACGATTTTCGTGCAACAACAACTGCCCCATGTATTCAGACAACAACTTTGAACTTTGCAACATTTCTCTTGGCGACAAGCCTCTTAAAACCAAGAAATTGCGATTCAATCGCGCCAAGGTTTTGATGAATGATTTTTGAACCAAATTATCGCCAATAGCCGAAGCAGTCATCAAATGGCCGTTTTGAAATAAGGCGGCATTTAATAACGTAGTGTCTAAAAGAATATCTCTATGATTCGAAATAAATAAATAGGAATTATTTTTTTCCAAATGCTCAAAGCCCGAAGTGGTCAAACCATCAGAGCTGTTTTCTAAAATTCTTTGAACGGTATGATAAATGAAATTACATTGGAAATCACGAATGGAATGGGTCTTTTTCAATTGGGATTTCCACACCTCATCGTCCAATTCAGGGAAAGTAAAATTCATTAACGCCTTCATCATCGGATGAGGAATTACAGATTGTAAAGCCTCATTTACTTCGGTTTCATAAAAAGGGCGTATGGCGTCAAACTTTTGCATTTTGGAATAATTTTATAGAGGACAAAAGAACGAAAAAAATCCCAAATTAGCGTCAATTCTATATTAAATCCCGTAAACAGCTTTGGAATTTTCAGTTGTAACTCGCGCTATTTCAGTTACAGGCAATTGGTAGATTTCGGCTAATTTTTGGGCAACCAAAAGGGTATAACTGCTTTCATTGCGCTTGCCTCTGTAGGGAACGGGGGCCAAATAAGGAGAATCTGTTTCGAGTACAATATGCTCTAACGGAATTTGGTCTAGAAACTGATCGATTTTACCATTTTTAAAAGTGGCTACTCCACCAATTCCCAATTTTAATCCATATGAAATGGCTCTTTGTGCTTGTTCTAAATCACCAGAAAAGCAATGAAAAATTCCAAATAATTCGGGTGATTTTTCCAATTCTAAAACTTCAAAAACTTCGTCAAACGCATCGCGACAATGGATGTTTATAGCCAATCCGTGTTGCTTGGCCCATTGAATTTGGCGTTGAAATGCTATTTTTTGAATGGCTAAAGTAGTTTTGTCCCAATACAAATCAATCCCAATTTCGCCTATAGCATAAAATTTATGTTGTGCTAATTGAGCTTCAACATGTGCCAATTCTTCTAAATAATTGTCTTTTACATAACAGGGATGCAAACCGATCATTAGACGAACATTGTCGGGAAATTGCGCTTCTAAATCATACATTTTCTGCGTTTCTGTACTATCAATGGACGGAATAAAAAATCGAGAAATACCGGCAGCAATGGCACGTTGCATCATCTCGGTTCTGTCCTGATCAAATTCTTCGGAACACAAATGCGTATGGGTATCGGTCAATATCATGGAAGGAAAATTATAAAAATTAGTGGCGCTTTTTAAAAGACAAATAGGCCACAATAGTACTTAACAACATCAAAAATCCAGCTAAGACAAAAGGCGCGCCTGCAAATTTAAACGGCGCTTCGTTGTGGGTGAAAAAGTAAAATACAGTAGACATCATTGGTGGTCCAATAATTGCCGAAGCACTCATCAAACTCGACATCGTTCCTTGAATTTCGCCTTGCTCATTAGCAGGAACTTGTTCTGAAATTACGGCTTGCATAGCAGGTCCCGCAATTCCTCCTAAACAATACGGAATTAAAAAGACAAACATCATCCAACTTTGGGTGGCGGTGGCAAATAGAAACATCCCTATAGTATACAAGGCCATTCCTACATAAATACTTTTCTCATTGCCTAACTTTGGATTGATCCAACGAATTAATCCGCCTTGAACTAGTCCCACTAAAAGTCCGATGACACCTAATGATATTCCTACCATTTTCTCGTCCCAATTGAATTGGTACATGGTAAAGAAACTC
Organism: Flavobacteria bacterium GWA2_35_26; assembly: GCA_001800905.1. Taxonomy (GTDB): domain Bacteria; phylum Bacteroidota; class Bacteroidia; order Flavobacteriales; family Flavobacteriaceae; genus Flavobacterium. The sequence goes on from MGWH01000003.1 coordinate 197,064, forward strand.
CAATTGCTATGCACGGCGTGAGACGCTACATACAATAAAAAAGTAGCGATTACTAAACCGATCAATTTAGGGTATTTTTTCAAATGCAATAAAGCGCCAATGGGATTGGCACGTTTGATATCAAATGCTCTACGATTTTCTTTAGCCAACGATTCAGGTAAAATGAAATACCCATATAAAAAGTTCAATAAGCACAAGATGGCTGCCGCATAGAATGGGACTCTAGCGCCATATTGCCCTAACAAACCTCCTATAACTGGACCAATGATAAATCCTAATCCGAAAGCTGCTCCAATCATTCCAAAGTTTTTGGCTCTGTTTTCGGGCGTACTCACATCGGCTATATAAGCAGTTGCTGTAGTGATACTCGCTCCAGTTAATCCAGCAATAATTCGCCCAACAAACAACCATTGAATAGTGGGTGCAAATGCTAGCAACAAATAATCCATTGAAAAAGCAAAAAGCGAAATTAAGATAATCGGTCTTCTACCGAATTTATCACTTAAATTCCCCACCAAGGGAGCAAATAAAAATTGAGTGATTGCATAGGCAAAAGTCAACCATCCGCCATATTTTGCAGCCTCGCTAATGTCACCATGAATTAATTCTTTAATCAATTTTGGGATCACCGGAATAATAATTCCCCAACCCGTAATATCAATTAACATGGTAATGAAAATAAATCCGATCGCAGCCGACTTTTTATTGGATGACATAATTGTTCGTTTTTAAGAAAGGCAAATAAACAAAAAAATCCCAAACTCTTGAACGAGTTTGGGATTTAATATGTTAGATTCTGAAACAAGTTCAGAATGACAATTTTATAATTCGAATGCTTTTTTAGGATTGTTATCGCAAAGCAATTCAACTGGATTTTCTAGGGCTTCTTTAACCGCTACTAAGAATCCAACAGACTCACGACCGTCGATAATTCGGTGGTCATAAGAAAGGGCCACATACATCATTGGGTGAATTTCTACTTTACCATTAACTGCAATTGGACGCTCAATAATGTTGTGCATTCCTAAAATTCCAGATTGTGGTGGGTTGATAATTGGCGTAGACAACATACTTCCAAAAACACCTCCATTAGTAATAGTAAATGTTCCTCCTGTCATATCATCAACTGTAATTTGTCCGTCACGAGCTTTGATCGCCAAACGTTTGATTTCAGCTTCAACACCACGGAAAGTCAAGTTTTCAGCATTACGAACCACAGGTACCATTAATCCTTTTGGACCAGAAACCGCGATAGAAATATCACAGAAATCGTAAGCTACTTTGTAATCTCCATCCATCATCGAATTAACATCTGGATACAATGCTAAAGCTCTTGTAACTGCTTTTGTAAAGAATGACATATACCCTAAACCAACACCTGCGTGTTTTGCTTTGAAAGCATCTTTGTATTCGTTACGTAAATTATTAATTGGGGTCATGTTCACTTCATTGAATGTAGTCAACATAGCGGTATCGTTTTTAGCCGCAACCAAACGTTCCGCCACTTTACGACGCAACATAGACAATTTAATTCTTTCTGCTCCACGACTTCCTCCTGTTGGAGTTCCCATTGAAGGTACTGCATTTACTGCATCTTCTTTAGTGATACGTCCATCTTTACCTGTTCCAACAATGTCAGAAGGCTGGATGTTTTTTTCATCTAATATTTTACGAGCTGCTGGCGAAGGTGCTTGAGCTGCATAGGTTGCTGCTGGAGCTGGAGCTTCTGCTTTTTTCTCTTCTACTTTTGGTGCTTCTGCTTTTGGCGCTTCTGCTACTGGAGCAGGAGCTGAACCTGATGGTTTTGCTGCAGCAGTATCAATCAAACAAACTACGGCACCTACCGCAACGGCATCGCCTTCTTCGGCTTTAAGTGTAATCACACCACTAGCCTCAGCTGGTAATTCTAAAGTTGCTTTGTCTGAATCTACTTCAGCAATTGCTTGGTCTTTTTCTACATAATCGCCATCTTTTACTAACCAAGTGGCAATTTCTACTTCTTTGATTGATTCCCCCGGTGAAGGGACTTTCATTTCTAAAATCATCGTTTGTAATTTTATTGTTGTCTAATATTATCTAAATAAATTTTTGTCAAAAACCATTCTAATGGCATCGGCATGACGTCTTCTATCTCTAGTATGACTTCCAGAAGCTGGAGCCGAGTAATTTTTCAAAGAGGCCAAACGCCAAGGAACTAAATTAAAGTTCACTAACATATAGCTGTAAGCACCCATGTTTTTAGGCTCTTCTTGTGCCCAAACATAATCGTCTGCATTTGGATACGTAGCAATAATTGATTTTAATTGGTCTGTTGGCAATGGAAACAATTGTTCGATACGAACCAAAGCTACATCATTTCGTTCTAGTTTTTCTCTTTCAGCAAGAATATCGTAATAGAATTTACCGGTACAGAAAACTACTGTTTTTACTTTTGATTTATCTACCGAAGTATCGTCAATGGTTTCTTGGAAACTTCCGTTAGCCAATTCCTCTTGAGTTGAAACGCATAAAGGATGACGCAATAAACTCTTAGGAGAAAATACTACTAAAGGTTTACGGAATTTGGTTTTCATTTGTCTTCTCATCAAGTGGAAGAAGTTAGCTGGTGTAGTACAATCAGCCACATACATATTATGTCGAGAACACAATTGTAAATAACGTTCCATTCTAGCCGAAGAGTGCTCTGCACCCTGGCCTTCATATCCGTGTGGTAATAATAGTACAATACCATTTTGATTGTTCCATTTGTCTTCTCCACACGAAATGTATTGGTCAATCATGATTTGGCAACCATTAGAGAAATCTCCAAATTGTGCTTCCCAAATCGTTAAGGCATTTGGATTAGTCAAGGCATAACCATAATCAAATCCTAACACACCATATTCAGAAAGGAAAGAGTTAAACACATTGAACTTTCCTTTTTTATCTTGAACTCCGTTCAACAAGATAACTTCTTCTTCGCTATCTTCTACTTTTACTACTGCGTGACGGTGAGAGAATGTTCCTCTTTCTACGTCCTGCCCTGATAAACGAATGTCGTATCCTTCTTGTAACAACGAACCGTATGCCAAAGCCTCGGCTGTACCCCAATCGATTTGATTGTTGTCGTACATCGTTTTTCTATCGGTTACAATTTTAGAAATTTTGTTGATGAATTTTTTATCGGATGGCAAAGTAGCAATCGTTGCTACAATTCCGTCTAATTTTTTCTTGTCGTATGTAGTGTCTACTTTTTGCAACATCACATCGTCAGACACTTGAACAAATCCTTGCCATTCATCTTGCATAAATGGCTTAATGATTGTCAAATCTTTCTTGCGAGAAGCCTGTAAGTTTTCGTCTAATTTGGCTTTGTAGTCACTTTCAATTTTGTTGACATAGGCTTGGTCAATAATTCCGTCAACTATTAATTTCTCAGCATAAATATCTCTTGGATTTTTATGACGTGCAATGATTTTGTATAAAACAGGTTGTGTAAAACGAGGTTCATCCCCTTCGTTATGACCGTATTTTCTATATCCTAAAAGGTCGATGAATACATCTCCTCCAAAAGTCATTCTATAATCTAAGGCAAACAACATGGCGTGAACTACCGCTTCGGTATCATCCGCATTCACGTGTAATACTGGCGAAAGGGTTACTTTGGCAACATCCGTACAATAGGTTGAAGAACGCGCATCTTGGTAATTGGTTGTAAAACCAACTTGGTTATTAATCACTAAGTGAATAGTTCCTCCCGTTTTGTATCCATCCAATTGGGCCATTTGAACAATTTCGTACACAATTCCTTGTCCCGCTACTGCAGCATCACCGTGAACGGCAATAGGCAATACTTTTGAGAAATCGTCTGGGAAATATTTGTCTTGTTTAGCACGCGTAATTCCTTCAATAACCGCACCAACAGTCTCCAAGTGAGAAGGGTTTGGCGCTAAATTAATATTGATGGATTTACCTGATTTTGTTTTTCTTTCTGAAGTTAATCCCAAGTGGTATTTAACGTCACCGTCAAAATATTCTTGATCGTAATCTTTTCCGTCAAATTCAGAAAAGATATCTTGAGTGGCTTTACCAAAGATATTGGCTAATATATTTAACCTTCCGCGGTGTGCCATTCCCATTACAAATTGCTCCACTCCTTTTTCGGCAGCTGCTTCAATCAAAGCATCCAAAGCAGGAATAATACTTTCTCCTCCTTCTAATGAAAAACGTTTTTGACCTACATATTTAGTATGTAAGAAATTCTCGAATGAAACCGCTTCATTTAATTTATCTAAAATATTTTTCTTTTGTTCTAAGTCGAAATTTGGCAAATTCTCATTCACATTCAACCGATCTTGAATCCACTGCACCACTTCTGGCTTACGGATATACATGTATTCTACCCCTATGGATTGGCAATAAATGTTTTCAAGATGACGTATAATTTCTTTAAGTGAAGTAGGTTGTTTTCCTAAAATTTTAGCCGCATCAAAAATGGTATCTAAATCAGCCGAAGTCAATCCGAAATTTTCAATTGCTAAATTAGGAGAGAATGTTCTTCTATCACGAACAGGATTTGTCTTCGTAAACAAATGTCCTCGCGTTCGATATCCATCAATCAATTTGATCACATTAAACTCTTTCAATACTTTTTCAGAAACTTGTCCTGAAGCAACAGAATTAGAAGAATACGCGGCCATTTGGTCGGCAACATTTTCTTCGTTGTACGTGGCCATCCCAAAATCAAACCCTTGGAAAAAACTTCTCCAACTTGGTTCAACACTGTCTGGATTATCGGTATATTGATCGTATAATTGAGCGAAAAATTCGGTATGAGCTGCGTTTAAAAAGGAAAACCTATCCATAATTATTGATTAATATGCTTTTTGTTTAATTTGTTGACAAAAGTACAATAAACCAATCTATTTCACCTTATTATTTAACTACTTTTACGTTAAATTTTGTTAAAAATTGTTGAAACAACCATGAAAAAAAACGTTTTTGGCCCCATTTTGAATTCAAAAGTAATTTTCACATTAGCTTTTGCTTTTCATTTTTCTGTGTCGCATTCGCAATCGATTGCGAAAAACACTTCAAATGATTTTTGGAAACAACTGCAATATGGTGGTGGTTTTGGATTAAATTTTGGAACTGGCTATACCGAAATTACATTGGCGCCAAGTGCCATTTACCCGTTAAATAACTATATGAGTGTAGGCGCTGGATTAGTAGGTAGTTTTACTAATTCTAAACAATTTTACACCACCGGAGTAGTAGGTGTCAGTGTTATTAGTTTGTTCAACCCTATCAATAATATACAACTTTCAGCAGAAATAGAACAACTTAGAGTCAACACCGAGTTAAAAATGATCCCAAATCCCGTTATCAATAATTACTGGAATACTGGATTGTATGTTGGGGCTGGGTATCGAAAAGGAAATGTTACTCTTGGAGCGCGGTACAACTTGTTATTTGATAAAGACAAAAGCATGTATAGTGATGCTTTGATGCCTTTTGTCCGACTGTATTTTTAATACTTATTGGTATTTGTTTCTAAACCAAACTTTCATCCATTCTCTTTTTAAAACTAAAAAAGCAACTTGTTTGGATAATTCTCCAATATCGGATCCGTCTAATTTTTTTATCTGATCTTCGGGAACGTCTACTATATAGAGTAAGTTCAAATATTCAGCAAACTTATACTGAATCAATCGATAGATTTTTTCATGCAATTCGGCTTTCAACTCTTCGGGATTGATATCCTGAGCTAAGTCAATGGATTCATTGGCTAAATTGAAATCTTTATTAATTTGCTCGATTAAGTTGAAATACAAATTTTCGTTAGTAGCTTCAACAAGCAGTACATCTGTATTTAAAGGCGCGATAAACGAATTGGAATTAGACATTTCGATTCATTAAATTCTCTCCAAACGATTGTAACATGGCTTTTTTATCGGAGCTAATATTCATTTTATCTAAGGTAGCAAATGCTTTTAAAGTGTAGACTTGAATGGCCTGTTGTGTAGCACTTGAGGCACCTGAGCTGTTGAAAATAGATTTCACCTCTTCGATTTTACTTTCATTCTCAGCGAGTGAAACCGAGAATAAATGCAATAGTTTGGCTTTTTCTTCAGGAGAAGCAAATTCAATCGCTTTAAGATATAAATAGGTCTTTTTATTTTCGATGATATCCCCGCCAATTTGTTTTCCAAAAGTAGCTGGATTACCAAATGCGTCTAAATAATCATCTTGCAATTGGAACGCCAGACCTAAATTCAATCCAAAATCATAAATCAGGTTTCCATTTTCAGCGGATGTTTCAGCAACTATGGCCCCCATTTTCATGGCAGCTGCTACCAAAACTGCGGTTTTGTATTCAATCATTTTCAAATACTCTGGTATCGTAACATCGGATCGCGTTTCGAAATCCACATCCCATTGCTGACCTTCACAAACTTCCAAAGCCGTCTTGCTAAACAATTGGGCTAACTCTCTGAAAATAGCAGGTTCGTATTGCTCAAAATATTGGTACGCCAAAATCAACATGGCATCTCCAGAAAGGATTCCCGTGTTAATATTCCATTTTTCATGCACTGTTACATTCCCTCTTCGCAATGGCGCATCGTCCATAATGTCGTCATGAACTAACGAAAAATTATGAAAAACCTCTACTGCTAGTGCAGCTGGAAGTGCTTTCGAATAGTCTGCATCAAAAATTTCTGCACTCATTAATGTAAGCACTGGTCTTATTTTTTTTCCACCAAGTCCTAATATATACTGTATAGGTTCGTATAAATTTTTAGGCTCACGCACTTGGGGTTGTGCATTAAGAAAATCCAAAACAAATTGGTGATACTGTTGAATGGAATGCATAGCTTCTTTAATTCTGGTTTACAAAGTTCCAAATATACAATTCCCATTCGAATAATTTGTCCCAAAAAAGTGGTAGATTTATAGAATACCTCTTTTCAATATTACTATTGATAAAAACAATGGAAACTTTTTTGGTATTCAAAGTTTCCTTTCCTACATTTGCACCACTTTAAAAAAATTATGAAAGACAAAATCATTGCAAAAGCGACCCAACTCTTTTTGAAACTTGGTTTCAAAAGTGTTACTATGGATGATATTGCCAATGAAATGTGTATTTCTAAAAAAACCATCTACAAGTATTTTTGTAACAAAGAACTATTAATTGCCGAATCAACCGATGCAATTACCAATACAATTTATAGTACTATAGATGAAATTGTAGCAAAAAAACACAACGCAATAAAAGAAAATTTCGAGATCATCAAAATGATAAAAGAAATGTTTGTTTCTATTGAAACCTCTCCTTCGTATCAGTTAAAAAAACACTATCCCGAAATTCATGAAAAATTAACTGAGAAATTGCAGTCAGAATGCACTACCTTATTCAAACAAAATATTGAAAAAGGAATCCAAGAAGGTTTGTACCGAGACACTATAAACGTGTCGAGTTATGTCTACTTTTATTATGCATTGATTTTCACTATTAATGAAAATACAAGCTCAGAAAAAAAAGCTAAGAAATTAGAATTAGAAGCCTTAGAATACCACATTAGAGCCATGGCAACTCCCAAAGGACTTATAGAATTAAACCAATACATAATTTCAAATCAATCCTAATCATACAATGAAGAAAATCCAATTAATTGTCCTCTTAACCTTTAGTATTGTGTTACACGCACAAACTAATTCCAACAAAGAATCGTATTCTTATAGCTTAAACGAAGCTATTGATTACGCTCTAAAAAACAATTACTCCGCGATCAATGCCAGTAGAGATATTGAAGCGGCAAAAAAGAAAAAATGGGAAACCACTACTATCGGTTTACCTCAAATTAATGCGTCTTTGGGATACCAAAACAATATTGAATTGCAAAAATCTTTGATCCCTGCTGAATTTTTTGGAGGAACAAAAGGAGAATTTGCTGAAGTGGCTTTTGGAACCAGACACAATATGTTGGGTAGCGCAACGGTAAGCCAATTACTATTCAATGGTTCCTATTTGGTTGGATTGCAATCCGCAAAAGTGTATTTGCAAATTTCAGAAAATGCCAAAGTAAAAACCAATCAAGAGATTCGAGAAATGGTAATCAATGCCTATGGCAATGTTTTGCTAGCCAATGAGAGTATTGCTATTTTGGAAAAAAATAAAACGAATTTGGAGAAAACCTTAAATGAAACCAACCAAATTTTCAAGAATGGTTTGATCGAAGAAGAAAATGTAGAACAACTTCAAATTACTTTGACTACTATAAAAAGTGCTCAAGAAAACATAAAAAGACAAAAGGTAATTGCTACGAATATGTTGAAATTAATTCTTGGAATTACAATTGAAAAAGAGCTAATTTTGACTGAAAACCTAAACAATCTTGCCCTAAACAATATCAATTTTGAATTAACTACTACCCCTTTTCAAGTAGAAAACTCCATTGATTATAAAATTCAAGACAACTTAGTTCAAAGTAAAAAACTGTTGCTTTTATTAGAAAAAAGTAATGCGCTTCCTTCTTTAGGTGCAGCATATAATATTGGTTACAATGCTTTTGGCAACCAATTTCAGTTTTTTACCAACAATCAAAAATGGTTGAATTTTGCTAATGTTGGAGTCAGTTTAAATGTTCCCATTTTTAGTAGTTTAGGAAGAAGCGCTCGTACACAACAAGCTAAAATTGCGTTGGAACAAGCCAAAACACAAATGCAACAAGTGGAGCAAGGTTTAAAATTACAATTTGAAAAAGCCAAAAGCGATTACGAATACAGTTTAGAACAACTGAACACCACAAAAAGCAGCTTGACATTGGCAGAACGAATCGAAAATAAACAACAAATCAAATTGAAAGAAGGTTTGTCGTCTAGTTTTGATTTGAGTGAGGCACAACGCCAATTGTATTCTACACAACAAAATTATTTGCAAGCCATGCTTGATGTAATCAATAAAAAAGCCTCTTTAGAAAAAATAACAACAAAGAACTAATAGCAACATATTATGACACTTAATAGAACACCCATGACAAAACAAATATTCTCATTATTGATCGCAGCTACACTAGTTGTTTCATGTGGACAAAAAGACAACAATCAAACGGTTGACCAATTGATTGCTGCTAAAAACAATAAAGAATTACAAGCAAGAAAAGCGTTAATTCAAGCTGATTTAGCCAAGATTGAAGCTGCTTTAGCTACTTTGAATGTAAGAAAAGAAGAAGCTTTGGTTTCTGTTGCAACATTGAAAGACACTATGTTCAATCACTACTTAGATATCCAAGGAAGCGTAGAAACCAAAGAAAATATCTTAATTCAACCAGAAATGCCAGGAACTTTAGTGGCACTTAATGTAAAAGCGGGACAACGCGTAAGCAAAGGACAGCTTTTAGCTCGTGTAGATGATGGTGGCTCTAGCCAACAAGTAGCTAGTTTAGAAACACAATACCAATTAGCAAAAACAACTTTCGAAAGACAAAAAAATCTTTGGAGTCAAAAAATTGGATCTGAAATTCAGTATTTACAAGCGCAAACTCAAATGTTGAGTTTACAACGTTCAGTTGCCCAAGCAAAAGCTATGTTGTCAAAAACGGAAATTCGTGCGCCGTTCTCTGGTACTATTGACGAAGTTTTTGTAGAAAGAGGACAAGTTGTTTCGGCAGGACCACAAGGTTTAATGCGTATTGTTAACCTTAATAATATGTACGTTTCCACTTCGATTCCTGAAAGTTATATTGGCAAATTGAAAGTAGGTACTCAAGTAGATGTTTTCTTGACTTCATTGAATAAAAATTACAAAGGAAAAGTACGTCAAATTGGAAATTTCATCAATCCAAACAACAGAAGTTTCGGAATTGAAGTAAGTATTCCAAACCCAGAAAATTTATTGCGTCCTAACCAAGTAGCCAAATTAAAAGTAATTGATTACACTGTTAAAAATGCTATTGTAGTGCCTTCAAATGTAATTCAAGAGGATGGTAAAGGAAATCAATTTGTATTTGTAGCAACCAATAGCGATGGGAAAACAGCAACGGCTAAAAAAGCAATGGTAACCATAGGAAAGTCATCTGATAATGTTACGGAAATCCTAAGCGGCTTATCAGTTAACGATATCATTGTAATTGAAGGAGTGAATACTATTTCTGAAGGAATGAAATTGAACTTTTAGTATTTTAATTCAAGAAAAAACAAACTATGTCACATCAAAATAAAGAATTCGGCATTTCAAGTTGGGCAGTTGACAATCGTGTCACGGTGTATATCCTGACCTTTATTATTGTCATTGCAGGTTTAACTGCTTACATCAATATGCCTCGTGAAGATTTTCCAGAAATCATCGAGAACAAAATTTATATCTCCTCTGTATTCCCAGGAAACTCAGCTGAAGATGTAGAAAAATTAGTTATCAAACCACTTGAAAAACAAATTAAAAATATCAGTGGAGTTGATAAAGTAACATCCAGTTCATTTCAAGATTACGGAATGATTATCGCTGAGTTTTCAGATGATGTTTCGGTGGAACAAGCCAAACAAAAGATCAAAGACAAAGTAGATAATGCAAAAGCAGATACCGATTGGCCAAATATGGACAATGGTAGCAAAGTGGAGCCTAATGTGTTTGAATTAAACATCTCTGAGGAAGTGCCTATTTTGAATATCAACTTACAGGGGAATTATACTACCCAACAGTTAAAAAAATATGGTGAATTACTACAAGATGATATCGAAGAAATTTCGGAAATCAAAAAAGTAGACATTTTGGGTGTCGATGATAAAGAAGTTGAAATTGCAGTAGATATCTTCAAAATGACAGCGGCTCAAGTTACTTTTGACGACATTCAAAACGCAGTGAAATACGAAAACATGACCCTTTCTGGAGGAAATTTAACTTCGCAAGGATCTCGTAACAACATTCGAATTGTCGGTGAATTTAAAGACCCAAAAGAGTTAGAAAACATCATCGTAAAATCGTTTGGTGGAACTGTATATCTTAAAAACATTGCGACAGTTAGTTTTAAAGAAAAAGAAAAAACAACCTATGCTCGTGAAAAAGGAACCGAAGTAGTAATGTTGAACGTTAAAAAACGTTCCAATCAAAACATGATTTCGGCTATTGATCAGGTAAAAGAAAGAGTAGCTTTAGCGCAAGAAACTTATTTGCCTAAAAACTTAAAAGTAGAATTAACAAGCGATCAATCGTCTCGTGTAGAACACCAAGTAGATGAGTTATCAAACCACATCATTTTCGGAATCATTCTGGTTATGATTGTGTTAATGTTTACTATGGGATTGCGTAACTCTTTATTTGTGGGAGCTGCTATTCCATTGTCTATGATGATTGCCTTTGCCATTCTCTCTATGTTTGGGTTAACCCTAAACACTATGGTGCTTTTTGGTTTGGTTATGGGATTAGGAATGCTGGTAGATGACGGTATTGTGGTAGTGGATAATGTGTATGCCAATATGCAAAAAGGGATGACTCGAATACAGGCTTCTAAAGTGGGAATTGGAGAAATTGCTTGGCCTGTAATTTCGTCAACTGCAACTACTTTGATGGCCTTTTTACCTTTTGCTCTTTGGCCAGGAACCATGGGTAAATTCATGAAATATTTCCCAATCACATTAACGGTAACCTTAACAGGATCTTTATTTGTAGCGATGGTAATCAACGCTGCTATGACGGGAGGTTCTATGGCTTTAGAAGATAAAAACATTAAGAAAAAAAGCTTGCGTTTTTATTCTATTCTATTCATTGGTTTAGGTGTTTTATTTGCCGTGCCTGGAAATATGTACGACAGCAAATTATTAAGAGGTTTAGGTCATTTATTATTTATTTCGGTTGGATTAATGTGGTTGTACTATTGGAAAGTATTCCAATGGACGCAAGATTTTCAGTACAGCTTTTTCCCAAGAATGGAAGAAAAATACAAAATCTTTTTAGCCAAAATTTTGTCTGGAAAAACGGCTTGGAAAGCCTTTGGCGGAATTATTGTTTTGCTTTTCTTTTCATTTATTCTTTTAGGAATTTTCCCAAGAAAAGTATTGTTCTTTCCTGATAATATTCCAAATCAAGCCATTGCTTATATTGAATATCCTCAAGGAACTTCAATCGAAAAAACGAATAAAGCAACACTATTTGTAGAGAAACAAATTATTCAAATTTTAGAAAAATATGTTGACCCTGCTACCGACAAAAATTTTATGGCGGAATCGATTATTTCGCAAGTGGGTGTGGGTGCTGGTAATCCAAATGTAGACGCTGGATCAGCTTCTGAAACACCTTACAAAGGAAAAGTAACAGTAAGCTTCTCTGAATTTAAATTTAGAAAAGGCATCAATACTTCTGATATTTTAGAAGAAATCAGAAGTAAAGTTACCGGAATTGCTGGTGCTACCGTAACTGTAGAAAAAGATGCAAACGGACCGCCTGCAGGCTACCCAATTAGTATTCAATTAACAGGAGCTGATTACGAACAGATGTTGACTGAAGCCGACAAAATGATCGCTTTTATTGATTCTAAAAACATTCCGGGTATCGAAAAATTAAGTATCGATATCAATAAAGAAAGTCCAGAATTAGAAGTAAAAGTAGATCGTGCCAATGCAGGAAGTATGGGTATTTCTACTGGCCAATTAGGTTTCAACTTACGACGTTCAGTTTACGGACAAGAAATATCGACTTACAAAGAAGGCGATGACGATTATAATATTGTCATGCGCATGCAAGACGACCAACGTAAAAACGAAAACATCCTTTTCAACCAATCGATGACGTTTAGAAACCCAAGTAATGGTCAAATTATGCAAGTGCCTATTTCTGCGGTTTCACAAACGGAGAAAACCAATACGTACAATCAGATCAAGAGAAAGAATCACAAACGCATTATGACCATTTATTCGAATGTGTTAACAGGTTATAATGGGGATGAGATTACGAATCAGATTAAAGAAGAACTGAAAAGTTATAACCTTCCAAAAAGTGTGAGTTATTCCTTCTCAGGAGTACAAGAGGAACAAGGTAAAAACCAAAGTTTCTTGATGTATGCCTTGTTTTTAGCTTTGGCTGGAATTACCATTATTATTGTGTTACAATTTAATTCGGTGTCAAAAACAATGATCATCATGTTCACTGTATTGTTGAGTTTTAGTGGTGTTTTCTATGGTTATGTAATTGCCAATATGGATTTTGTGATCTTAATGACCATGATGGGAATTATCTCACTAGCTGGAGTTGTGGTGAAAAACGGTATCGTATTAATGGACTTCTTTGTCTTATTATTAGACAAAAAAGTAGCTGATAAAAAACTAGAGAGCCATGACGATTTAAGCTTAGAAGAAATTAAAGAAGTAATTATCGAATCAGGAAAATCAAGATTGCGTCCGGTTTTATTAACGGCTTTAACTGCTATCTTGGGATTAATTCCATTAGCAATCGGATTGAACTTTGACTTCTTTACTTTAGTAACTGATTTCAACCCACATTTCTTTATGGGTGGAGATAATGTGATGTTCTGGGGACCTTTGGCTTGGACCATTATCTTCGGATTAACCTATGCAACAGTCTTAACTTTAGTAATGGTACCGGTAATGTTTTATTTGGTAAAACGAACTAAATACTGGTTGCGTGACCGACGCAACAAAAGAAATCAAGAGGCTTTAGCGGAATAATAAATGTTTAAATAGAGTTAATAAAGAACCTGCAAACTAAAATTTGCAGGTTTTTTTATTCTTATAATTTTATCCTGCATTTATTCATAATTAGTCCTAAATTTGCATTCAAATATTTTTAATCATGTACAGAAGTCATAACTGTGGCGAATTAAACGCCTCACATATCAATACAGAAGTAACTTTAGCAGGTTGGGTTCAAAAATCACGCGATAAAGGATTCATGAACTGGGTCGATTTACGCGACCGTTATGGAATAACCCAATTAATTTTTGACGAAAGTCGTACCGAAAAAACGGTTTTTGAATTGGCTAAAACCCTTGGACGCGAATTTGTAATTCAAGTAAAAGGTACTGTGATTGAGCGTGAATCAAAAAATACAACCATCCCAACCGGAGAAATTGAGATTTTGGTTTCAGAGATGACTATTTTGAATGCGGCCTTAACTCCTCCTTTCACGATTGAAGATGAAACAGACGGCGGTGAAGACATCCGAATGAAATACCGCTACCTTGACATTCGAAGAAATCCAGTAAAAAACAGTTTGCTTTTCCGTCACAAAGTGGCCATGGAAGTACGTAAATACCTTTCTGATTTGGATTTTTGCGAAGTAGAAACACCCTATTTAATCAAATCAACTCCGGAAGGAGCGCGTGATTTTGTGGTGCCTTCGCGCATGAACGAAGGACAATTTTATGCTTTACCACAATCGCCACAAACTTTCAAACAATTGTTGATGGTAGGTGGAATGGACAAGTATTTCCAGATTGTAAAATGTTTCCGTGACGAAGATTTGCGTGCCGACAGACAACCCGAGTTTACTCAAATTGACTGCGAAATGGCCTTTGTAGAACAGGAAGATATTTTGAATGTTTTTGAAGGACTAACACGCCATTTATTAAAAGAAATTAAAGGTGTTGAAGTAGCTAAATTCCCAAGAATTACCTACGACTACGCCATGAAAACCTACGGAAATGACAAGCCAGACATTCGTTTCGGAATGGAATTTGGCGAACTAAATACCGTAGCACAACATAAGGATTTCCCAGTATTTAATTCCGCTGAATTAGTAGTAGGAATCGCAGTTCCAGGAGCTGGAAACTACACTCGAAAAGAAATTGATGCTTTAATTGATTGGGTAAAACGCCCTCAAATAGGCGCTTTAGGAATGGTCTATGTAAAATGCAACGACGATGGCACCTACAAATCATCCGTAGATAAATTTTACGATCAAGATGATTTGGCTCAATGGGCCAAAGCTACGCAAGCACAAGCTGGTGATATGATTTTTGTATTATCAGGACCTGCAAACAAAACCAGAGGCCAATTATCAGCTTTACGAATGGAGTTAGCAACTCGTTTAGGTTTGAGAAAACCAGACGAATTTGCACCATTATGGGTGGTAGATTTTCCTTTATTAGAATTAGATGAAGAAAGTGGACGTTACCATGCGATGCACCATCCCTTTACTTCTCCTAAACCAGAAGATATGGGCTTATTAGCAACTGATCCAGGAAAAGTTCGTGCAAATGCCTATGATATGGTATTGAACGGGAATGAAATTGGCGGAGGTTCAATTCGTATTCACGATAAAGCCACACAAGAATTGATGTTCAAATATTTAGGATTTACCCCTGAAGAAGCTAAAGCTCAATTTGGATTCTTGATGGATGCCTTCCAATTTGGCGCACCTCCTCACGGTGGATTAGCCTTTGGATTGGACCGATTAGTCGCTATTTTAGGAGGACAAGAAACCATTCGTGACTTTATTGCTTTCCCAAAAAACAATTCGGGACGCGATGTGATGATTGACGCACCTTCAACTATTGATGACGCACAATTGAAAGAATTACACATTCAATTGAATATTCAAGCGTAGTTGAACTGATAATTTAGTCAGAAAACGTTGAAAATCAATATTTTTGCAAAATAAAAATCAAAAACGTTTTTCGTATTATATTTAATACTACATTTGTTCTATTATAAATTATTATTACTATTACAATGCGTACAGGTACAGTTAAATTTTTTAATGAATCAAAAGGTTATGGATTCATTACGGACGAAGAAACAGGAAAAGACATCTTCGTTCATGCATCAGGAATCACAGCGGAAGAATTACGCGAAGGTGACAGAGTGAGCTACGTAGAAGAAGAAGGAAGAAAAGGAAAAGTAGCTGCACAAGTAGCTGTTATCTAAGCTGAAAAAAATATTTTTTTAGCCTGAGAATGGTCTAAACGCCCCGATAAATATCGGGGCGTTTTTTTGTTTATTGTTTTTTTAAACTCCTTAAACACTAACATCAACCACCTCTTTATTTATAATCAATAAAAATAAGCTATTTTTTAGATTTTTAGTACGATTAAATTCGGATTTCCGCTTGTGTTTTAATTAGTTGAAAGTTATCTTTGTGGCTAAAATTCAACAAAAAATCCAAATAATTATGCAATCAGAACAATTGAATTATATTCCAATTTTCATGCAGCTGCTTTTAGCGGTTGGTTTTGTGGCAGGTACCATATTTGTTTCTGGAAAGTTAGGTCCAAAAAGAACCTCTCAATCCAAAGACAAAAACTTTGAATGTGGTATTGAATCAGTAGGAAATGCACGTATTCCTTTCTCTGTAAAATATTTTGTCGTAGCGATCCTTTTCGTATTATTCGATGTGGAAGTTATTTTCTTATATCCTTGGGCAATCAACTTCAAAGAATTAGGAATAGAAGGGATGATTAAAATGGTCGTTTTCATGCTTTTGTTGTTAGTAGGATTCTTCTACATCATCAAGAAAAAAGCACTAGACTGGGAATAATTAATTTAAAAGTATCAATTCAAAAAAATACGAATTCGAAATGAGTAATTCAAAAACAACAATGGTAGCACCGCCGGAAGGAGTTGTAGGAGAAGGTTTCTTCGCTACAAAGCTAAATGATGTAGTAGGTTTGGCTCGTGCCAATTCACTTTGGCCTTTGCCTTTTGCAACATCTTGTTGCGGAATTGAATTTATGGCCACTATGGCTTCGCACTATGACCTAGCTCGTTTTGGTTCTGAGCGTGTGAGTTTTTCTCCACGTCAAGCCGATATGTTAATGGTTATGGGAACTATTTCTAAAAAAATGGCGCCAATTTTACGTCAGGTGTACGAACAAATGTCAGAACCTCGTTGGGTAATCGCCGTTGGCGCTTGTGCTTCTTCAGGAGGTATTTTTGACACCTACTCTGTGCTACAAGGAATTGACAAAGTAATTCCAGTAGACGTTTATGTTCCGGGTTGTCCTCCAAGACCTGAGCAAATTGTAGACGGCGTTATGAAATTGCAAGAAATCGTGAAAAACGAATCTGTTAGAAGAAGAAGTTCTCCAGAGTACCAAGAATTATTAGCTTCTTATAATATCAAATAACACGATGGCTTTAGAAACAAACGAAATACAAGAAAAATTAGTAGCCACTTTTGGTTCCGATGTTTTTCAATTCAATCAAGAAAAAGATATTTTTTCATTTGAAGTAGCCGCTGACAAAATCACAGCCGTTATCCTTTTCTTAAAAAACGATCCTGTTTTACGTTTTCACTTTTTGACTGATTTATGTGGTGTTCATTATCCAGATAATGAAGAAACAAGACAATTTGCTGTAGTATATCATATGCACAATTGGTACGAAAACAAAAGAATTAAAATTAAAGCGTTCATCAGCGGGAACAATCCTGAAATCAAAACCGTATCGAATATTTTCTTAAGTTCCAATTGGATGGAAAGAGAAACTTATGATTTTTACGGCATCAATTTCATTGGTCACCCACAATTGAAACGTATTTTAAATATGGACGAAATGGTTTCTTTTCCAATGCGAAAAGAATTCCCAATGGAAGACAGCGGAAGAACAGATAAAGACGATCGTTTCTTCGGAAGAACAACAGCAAATTGCTAACAAAACAATATATAATTTTTCACATTCACTAAATGTCAGAACTATTATTACCACCAGAGCATCGCTATGCTAAAATAATTCAAGAGCGCCATAATGAAGACGGAAGCGAGCTTTCTATTCTGAACTTGGGGCCAACTCACCCAGCAACACACGGTATTTTTCAAAATATCTTGTTGATGGATGGAGAAAAAATCTTGGAAGCAGAACCAACTATTGGTTACATCCACAGGGCTTTTGAAAAAATTGCAGAAAACCGTCCGTTTTACCAAATTACACCACTTACCGATAGAATGAACTATTGCTCCTCTCCTATTAACAATATGGGATGGTGGATGACATTAGAAAAACTATTGGATATTGAAGTGCCAAAAAGAGCGCAATATTTACGTGTTATCGTAATGGAATTATCTCGAATTGCAGATCACTTGATTTGTAATTCCATCTTGGGTGTAGATACGGGAGCGTATACTGGTTTCTTGTATGTGTTCCAATTCAGAGAAAAAATTTACGAAATCTACGAAGAAATTTGTGGGGCACGTTTAACAACCAATATGGGAAGAATTGGTGGTTTCGAAAGAGACTGGTCGCCAGAAGCTTTCCGCAAATTGGAAGTGTTTTTGGAGGAGTTTCCAGTAGCCTGGAAAGAATTTGAAAACCTATTCGAAAGAAACAGAATTTTTATTGATAGAACCGTAAATGTAGGAGCTATTACTGCGGAACAAGCAATGGCTTATGGATTTACAGGGCCTAACTTGCGTGCCGCAGGAGTAGATTACGATGTGCGTGTAGCACAACCGTACAGTTCTTACGAAGATTTTGACTTTATTGTTCCTGTTGGAAAATCAGGAGATACCTACGATCGTTTTTGCGTTCGTAATGCTGAAGTTTGGGAAAGTATCAGTATCATTCGTCAAGCTTTGGCGAAATTACCTGAAGGACCTTACCATGCTGATGTTCCAGAATACTACTTGCCTCCAAAAGAAGACGTTTACCATAACATGGAGTCTTTGATTTACCACTTCAAAATTGTAATGGGTGAAGTTCCAGTTCCAGTAGCTGAAATTTACCATCCAGTTGAAGGTGGAAACGGAGAAATTGGATTCTATTTAGTAACAGACGGAAGTCGTACCCCTTATAGATTGCATTTCCGCAGACCTTGTTTTATCTATTACCAAGCTTATCCAGAAATGATAAAAGGCGCAATGCTTTCGGATGCCATTGTAATTTTATCAAGTTTAAATGTTATTGCCGGAGAATTAGACGCATAAATTATGGAACGTACCTTACACAAACAAGAAATAAATATGACCGAAGCCTTGATGAATCGCATCAATGAATTGATTGGTCATTATCCTGAAGAGAACAGAAAATCAGCTTTGATTCCTGTTTTACACGAAGTACAAGACGCACACCAAAACTGGTTGAGTATTGAATTGATGGATAAAGTGGCTGAAATACTTCACATTAAACCGGTTGAAGTATACGAAGTAGCTACTTTTTACACCATGTTCAATTTAAAACCGATTGGAAAATACATGTTTGAATTTTGCCAAACGTCTCCTTGTTGTTTGAATGGAGTCGAAAACCTAATGGACTACACTTGTGAAAAGTTAGGCGTAAAAGTGGGCGAAATTACTTCAGATGGTCTTTTTGAAGTTCGCGGAGTAGAATGCTTAGGTGCTTGTGGGTATGCTCCAATGATGCAATTAGGCGATTTCTACAAAGAGCATTTGAACGAACAAAAAATCGATCAAATTATTGAAGAGGCAAGAGCGGGTAAAATAATCTTACACGATAAATAAGATGTCACAAAAAATATTATTAGACAAAATCAATATTCCAGGGATCAAAACCTACGAAGTATACCGTCAAAACGGCGGATATGCTTCAGTAGAAAAAGCCCTTAAAACATTAACCCCTGACGAAGTAGTAGAAGAAGTAAAAACTTCTGGCTTACGTGGTCGTGGTGGTGCCGGTTTCCCTGCCGGAATGAAATGGAGTTTCATTGATAAAAAATCAGGAAAGCCAAGACATTTAGTATGTAATGCTGACGAATCAGAACCGGGAACTTTTAAAGACCGTTTCTTGATGGAGTACATTCCGCACTTGTTAATTGAAGGAATGATTACTTCAAGTTATGCCTTGGGTGCTAACCGCTCGTACATCTACATTCGTGGAGAGTACATGTGGGTGTATAAAATTTTAGAAAGAGCCATCGCCGAAGCGAAAGCTGCCGGTTGGTTGGGTAAAAATATTTTAGGAACTGGTTACGACTTAGAATTGTATGTTCATTGTGGTGCCGGTGCTTATATCTGTGGTGAAGAAACCGCATTAATCGAATCATTAGAAGGAAAACGTGGTAACCCACGTATCAAACCACCTTTTCCTGCGGTATCTGGACTTTGGGCTAATCCAACAGTGGTGAATAACGTAGAAACTATTTCGGCTGTGCCTTGGATTGTAAACAATTCAGGTGCTGATTATGCAAAAATTGGGGTAGGACGTTCTACAGGAACTAAATTAATTTCGGCTTCAGGAAACATTAAAAATCCTGGAGTGTATGAAATTGAAATGGGATTAAGTGTGTATGAATTCATGAACTCTGACGAATATTTAGGCGGAATGAGTTCTGACCGACCTTTAAAAGCCTTTGTTCCAGGAGGAAGTTCAGTGCCGATTTTACCTGCCAATTTAATTTACAAAACAGCGGCTGGAGAAGACCGATTGATGACGTACGAAAGTTTGTCAGACGGAGGTTTTGCTACCGGATCCATGTTAGGTTCAGGAGGATTTATAGTGTATGACGATACCGCATGTATTGTTCGTAACACTTGGAATTTCTCTCGTTTTTACCACCACGAAAGTTGTGGTCAATGTACGCCATGTAGAGAAGGAACCGGTTGGTTAGAAAAAGTATTACACCGAATTGAAAACGGTCACGGTCGCGAAGAAGATATTGAATTGCTTTTGAGCATTCAAAGTAAAATCGAAGGAAATACAATTTGTCCTTTAGGTGATGCTGCATCTTGGCCTGTTGCCGCAGCGATTCGTCACTTTAGAGAGGAATTTGAGTACCACATTCGTTTCCCAGAGAAGATCAAACATAGAGACCATTTTGTCAATGAACCATTTGAAAAAGTGAGACATTTAGTAGCAAAACAAACAGTATAAAAGTTGAAGGCTAATAGTTAAACTATCATCCAACAACCAACAACTAATAATATGAAAGTAACAATAGACGGTCAGTCAATAGAAGTAGAACCAGGAACAACGATCCTCCAAGCAGCCCGTATGATTGGTGGAGAGGTAGTCCCGCCAGCGATGTGCTATTATTCTAAACTAAAAGGGAGCGGTGGAAAATGCCGTTGTTGTTTAGTAGAAGTTTCTAAAGGAAGTGAAGCCGATCCAAGACCAATGCCAAAATTAATGGCGTCTTGTGTAACAGGATGTATGGACGGAATGGAAGTGAACTCAAAATCTTCGGAACGAGTTACTGAAGCTAGAAAATCAGTTACTGAATTCTTGTTGATCAACCATCCTTTGGATTGTCCAGTGTGTGACCAAGCCGGTGAATGTGATTTGCAAAACTTGAGTTTCGAACACGGAAAATCACAAACACGATATATAGAAGACAAAAGAACTTTTGAGCCAGAAGATATTGGACCAAATATTCAATTGCACATGAACCGTTGTATTTTATGCCAACGTTGTGTTCAAGTAGCTGATCAATTGACTGACGATAGAGTGCATGGTGTAATGGATCGCGGAGATCACGCTAACATTTCAACTTGTATCTCGAAAGCAATTGACAACGAGTTCTCTGGAAATATGATTGATGTTTGTCCAGTTGGAGCTTTGACTGATAAAACGTTCCGATTCAAATCGAGAGTGTGGTTCAGCAAACCGTATAACGCACACAGAGATTGTGACAAATGTTGTGGAAAAACAACCGTTTGGATGTTCGGAGACGAGATTCAAAGAGTCACTGGAAGAAAAGACGAATATCACGAAGTAGAAGAATTCATCTGCAACGGATGTCGTTTTGATCATAAAGATGTCAACGATTGGACCATTGAAGGACCAAGAGCATTTGAAAAAGATTCGGTTATCAATCAAAACAAATACAACCACAAATTAGAAAAAGTGGTAATCAATACCGAAGAAAAAATTCTTTTAGGTAGAGAAGAAGACCGTAAAAAAATCAGTATGACTGAATTTCCATTGGACACTAACAACAAAAAATCGTAAGCAATGGATAGTACCTTTATTATAGAAAAAAGTGTTGTTATTGTAGTAGTTTTTGCTGTGACGATGATTATGGCAATGTACTCTACTTGGGCAGAGCGTAAAGTAGCTGCCTTTTTACAAGACCGTGTAGGTCCTAACCGTGCCGGATTTGGAGGTTTACTTCAACCGCTTGCGGATGGTTTGAAATTGTTCTCGAAAGAAGAATTTGAACCCAACACACCCAACCGTTTTTTATTCTTCGTAGGACCGGCTATTGCTATGAGTACGGCTTTAATGACCAGTGCTGTAATTCCTTGGGGCGATAAATTACATTTATTTGGACGTGATATTTTATTACAAGCTACCGACTTAAATATTGGGTTATTGTACTTCTTCGGAGTAGTTTCTGTTGGAGTGTACGGTATCATGATTGGGGGTTGGGCATCGAATAATAAGTTCTCTTTGATGGGAGCGGTTCGTGCAGCTTCGCAAATGGTATCCTATGAAGTAGCAATGGGATTGTCCATGATTGCTTTATTAATGATGACAGGAACATTAAGCTTACGCGAAATTTCGGCTCAACAAGCTGGAATGAACTGGAACGTATTTTACCAACCGGTTTCGTTTTTAATCTTCTTGATTTGTGCATTTGCCGAAACCAACAGAACACCATTTGACTTAGCGGAATGCGAAAGTGAATTAATTGGTGGGTACCACACTGAATATTCTTCGATGAAAATGGGATTCTATTTGTTTGCTGAATATGCGAACATGTTCATCTCATCAACCATTTTAGCGATTTTATTCTTTGGAGGTTACAATTATCCAGGAATGAGTTGGGTAGTAGAAAACGTTGGAGTAAACATTGGAAACATCATTGGAATTGGAGTATTATTTGTAAAAATATGTGGATTTATCTTTTTCTACATGTGGGTACGTTGGACGATTCCAAGATTCAGATACGATCAATTAATGCATTTGGGATGGAGAATTTTAATTCCGCTTTCCATAATTAATATCATGATTACTGGAATTGTAATTTTAAGAGCCGACATCGCAGCTTATTTAGGATTCTAAACTATATCAATTGTAGAGATGCTAATTCAATTAGCTTAAGAAATAAAAAAATTAAAAATGTCAATAGAAACAATATCCTTATCGGGAAGAAAAAAAGTGGTCTCTAACAAAGAGATGACTTTTTTGGAAAAAATGTATCTTATCGCAATTGTCAAAGGATTGTGGATTACCATTCAACACTTTTTTACTAAAAAAGCAACGATTCATTATCCAGAACAAGTTCGCGAAATGAGTCCAGTTTACCGTGGGCGTCACATGCTAAAACGTGACGAACAAGGTCGTGAAAATTGTACTGCTTGTGGATTGTGTGCTTTATCATGTCCAGCGGAAGCTATTACCATGAAAGCCGCAGAGCGTAGACCAGACGAAAAACATTTATACAGAGAAGAAAAATATGCAGAAATCTACGAGATCAACATGTTGCGTTGTATTTTCTGTGGATTATGTGAAGAAGCTTGTCCGAAAGATGCGGTTTATTTGACTATTTCAAAAGAGTTAGTGCCTTCTAATTATGATAGAGAAGATTTTATTTTTGGAAAAGACAAATTGGTCATGCCTTTAGAAATGGCAATGCAAAATGCTCAACTTAAAAACGCGAACTAATGTCAGTATTACTTATCCTTTTTTGCGTATTAGCCGCAATCACATTATCAACCGCATTTTTGACCGTTTTTAGTCGAAACCCAATTCACAGTGCTATATATTTAGTAATTTGTTTCTTCTCGGTTGCCGGACATTATCTATTATTGAATGCCCAATTCTTAGCCATTGTTCACATTATTGTTTACTCCGGAGCGATTATGATTTTGTTCTTGTTCACCATCATGTTGATGAACTTGAATAAAGAAAATGAAGTGCACAAACCAAGAATTACCCGTTTAGGAGCGATTGTTTCTTTCTGTTTGGTATGCTTGATTTTGATTGCGATTTTCATCAATTCAAAACCAATTGCCGGAGACTATATTGCAACTGGCGAAGATTACCAATCCATTAAAGTATTGGGTAGAATCCTATTGAACGAATATATGGTTCCTTTTGAATTTGCTTCTATCTTATTGTTAGTAGCCATGATTGGTACAGTTCTATTGTCTAAGAAAGAAAAACTAGAGAAATAAAATGAATAATATTTTAAATCAAATTGGTATAGAAAACTATATCTTCCTGAGTGTTATCCTTTTTTGTATTGGAATATTCGGAGTATTGTACAGACGTAATGCCATTATCGTTTTTATGTCCATTGAGATTATGTTGAATGCCGTAAACTTATTGTTTGTTGCTTTTTCAACCTACCATCAAGATGCGCAAGGACAGGTTTTCGTGTTTTTCTCTATGGCTGTTGCTGCTGCTGAAGTGGCTGTTGGATTAGCCATTTTAGTATCGATATTTAAAAATTCAGGTTCGATTAGTATCGATACCCTAAAAAACTTAAAAGGATAAATGGAAATGAATACCAATATAGCTTTACTATTAGTTCTTGCTCCTTTTGCGGGATTTTTAATCAATGTTTTCTTTGGAAAAAGTTTAGGAAAAACTGTTTCTGGAATCATCGGAACACTTTCGGTAGCCGTATCTTTTGCTACTTCAATTTATTTCTTTAATGCATTATCTACTGAACCAAAAGGATTCAATATCACTCTTTTTGACTGGATTCATGTAAGTAATATCAAAATTGACTTTGGCTTTTTGTTAGACCAATTGTCAGTATTGTGGTTGCTTTTTGTAACCGGAATTGGATCATTAATCCACTTGTATTCGATCAGCTACATGCACGACGATGAGAACATGCACAAATTCTTTGCTTACCTCAACTTATTCGTTTTCTTCATGATTACGTTAGTAGTAGGAAGCAACTTATTAGTATTATTCATTGGTTGGGAAGGTGTTGGATTGTGTTCGTATTTATTAATTGGATTTTGGTACAAAAACCAAGACTACAATGATGCCGCTAAAAAAGCCTTCATCATGAACCGAATTGGAGATTTAGGATTGTTAATCGGAATCTTTATCTTAGGACATTTGTTCTCTACTTTAGACTACGCTACATTAAAAACTGCTATTGCTGGAGCTACTAATATTGATATGTATTGGCTTTCTGCTGCTGCCTTATGTTTGTTTATTGGCGCTACTGGAAAATCTGCACAAATTCCATTATATACTTGGTTACCTGATGCGATGGCAGGACCAACGCCAGTGTCGGCATTGATTCACGCGGCAACCATGGTAACTGCGGGTATCTTTATGATTACTCGTTTGAACTTTATTTTTGATTTAACACCAGACGTTCAAAGTATCATTGCTGTGATTGGAGCGATAACAGCCTTAGTTGCTGCTACTATTGGTTTGGTACAAAATGATATTAAAAAGGTATTGGCCTACTCTACTGTTTCGCAATTAGGTTTGATGTTTTTAGCATTAGGTCTAGGTGCTTACGAAGTAGCTGTTTTCCACGTGATCACACACGCGTTTTTCAAAGCGTGTTTGTTCCTGGGTTCAGGTTCAGTTATCCACGCTTTGCATGGTGAACAAGACATGCGCAAGATGGGTGGCTTGAAAAAGGTGATGCCAATTACGTTTATTACTATGTTAGTTTCTTCATTAGCAATTTCAGGAGTACCTGTTTTTTCAGGATTCTTTTCCAAAGACGAAATTTTGTTAACGGCTTTTCATCATAACATTCCGTTATGGGTAATTGCTTCGGTAGCATCAATCATGACGGCTTTCTATATGTTCCGTTTGATGTTCTTAACTTTCTTTAATGAGTTTAGAGGAACTGAAGAACAAAAACACCACTTACACGAAAGTCCAGCTTTGATTACGTTCCCATTGATTGTATTGGCTATTTTGGCAACAATTGGTGGTCTAATTAGCTTACCGGGTAATTCTTGGTTGAATCATTATTTGATTCCAATTGTACCGAAATTAGCCTCAGCAGAACACCATTTAGGCAGTACAGAATACCTATTAATGGCAATCGCCGTTGTAGGTGGATTAGTAGGAATCGGATTGGCTTATGCCAAATACAACAAACAAAATACAGTTCCTGGAGACGATGCTTCGATCACTGGATTTGCCAAAGTGTTGTATAACAAATATTACTTAGACGAAATCTATAACTTCTTGTTTGTTCAATCGATCAACAAATTAGCTACTTTCTTCAGAGATCAAATAGAAACGAACTTATCTGCTTTCGTATTTGGATTTGGAAAAGCGACCAATGCAATTAGTCTTCAAGGGAAAAAAGTACAAAACGGAAGTGTGGGATTATACCTTTTTGCTTTTGTTTTAGGTCTTTGTGCCATTATTTCCTTTTTATTTTTAGCTCAATAATATATACACTATGAACGTATCTTTTATATTACTTATTCTATTAATTGGTGCTCTATCAACCTATTCTGTAGGCGACAAATTGGCATCTAAAGTAGCCTTGCTTTTCGGACTCGTTTCCTTGGGCGCTTCCATCGTACTATTGAACCAATACAATTTGGGCGAAAATATCGGATTCATCACAGAATGGATTTCAAAACCAACTGTTTATTTTGCTTTAAAAGCAGACGGTTTGGCTTTAGCCATGCTATTGCTAACTACAGCTTTAACTCCTATAATTATTTATTCCTCTTTTGGCACCGAAGTACAAAATGCTAAAACATTCTATGCTTTGATTCTTTTCATGGCTTTTGCTATGGCGGGAACTTTCTTAGCTGCTGATGGATTATTGTATTACATTTTTTGGGAATTATCTTTATTGCCAATCTATTTTATTGCTCTTGTTTGGGGGAATGGAGATTCAGAAGAACGCAAAAAAGCAGTGGTGAAATTCTTCATCTATACTTTGGCAGGTTCATTATTCATGTTAGTAGGTTTTGCCTATTTGTACCAAAAAGCAGGTAGTTTATTGATTGACGATTTATACCTATTGAACTTAAGCGGAACAGAACAGGTTTGGTTATTTGTTGGTTTTTTCTTGGCCTATGCGATCAAAATTCCAATCATCCCTTTCCATACTTGGCAAGCCAATGTGTATCAAAAAGCACCTACCGTTGGAACTATGTTGTTGTCTGGTATCATGTTAAAAATGGGATTGTATAGTGTGATTCGTTGGCAATTGCCAATTGTTCCATGGGCATCAAAAGGTCATATAACTATTATGCTTGTTCTTGGAATTGCTGGAGTGATCTATGGTTCTATTGTGGCTTTGAGACAAAAAGATTTGAAGAAACTTTTAGCCTACTCTTCATTAGCGCACGTTGGATTAATTGCAGCAGGAGCTTACACTATGACTGCTGACGGAATTAGTGGTGCGGTTTTACAAATGATAGCACACGGTTTTGTAGTGGTAGGTTTGTTCTTTATTGCTGAAATCATTTACAGAAGATACGAAACTAGAGTCATCGCTGATATGGGCGGCATACGCTCTCAAGCACCTAAGTTTGCCTCATTGTTTTTACTTATCGTTTTGGCATCGGTTGCGTTGCCAACTACTTTTAACTTCATTGGCGAATTTACTGTTTTGTATAGTTTGTCTCAAGTGAATATGATATTTGCAATTTTAGGAGGAACTACTATCATTTTAGGTGCCTACTATATGTTAAAAATGTACCAATCAGTAATGCTAGGAGAAACCAATGCTAAACCCTTTGCTGATGTAACGATTCACGAAGGAATTGTTTTGGTGGTAATTATTGCTGTATTGTTTTTCTTTGGATTGTATCCAAAACCAATCATCCAATTGATTGCGCCAAGTATCGAAGGAATTTTAAATCAAATTAATAGAATCAAATAAGTCCACTACAAAATGAATACATTAATAGCTATAATAGGATTAGGTGTTTTATGCCTTGTATTTGAAATTCTAAATCTAAGAAAAGCCATTGTGCCTTTTACCATTATTGGATTATTGGCCGTATTGGGATTGAATATCTCTGAATTTGGTTCGACTGAAAGTTACTATGGGAATATGATTGTGGTAAGTAAATACTCTACTGCTTTTTCTTCTTTATTTATTGTACTGACTATTTTTTTAGTAGCACTAGGATATAATTTTTACGAAAATCATCAAAACAAAATATCTGATTTTATTGCCATCAAGGTGTTTTTACTATCAGGAGCAGTAGCCATGGTTTCTTTTGGAAACTTAGCGATGTTTTTCTTAGGTATTGAAGTACTTTCTATTTCATTATATGTTTTAGCTGCTAGCGACCGATTGAATTTAAAAAGTAACGAAGCCGGAATGAAATATTTCTTGATGGGCTCATTTGCTTCCGGAATTTTATTATTCGGAATTTGTTTGGTTTACGGCGCTATGGGAAGTTTTGATGTGACTGAAATTAGCGAATTATCTCAATCAGCAGAATTGCCAGTTTGGTTTCCAATTGGAATTGCTTTATTGACTGTGGGAATGTTATTCAAAATAGCAGCGGTACCTTTCCATTTCTGGGCGCCGGATGTGTACGAAGGTTCACCTGCTTTAACCACTGCTTTGATGAGTACTTTGGCTAAAGTGGTGGCTATGGCTACTCTATACAAATTATTGTCTGTAATGAATGCCGACATATCGGAAACCTATAAAATAGTGATTGTCGCTATTGCTATGGCATCAATGACGGTTGGAAATATTATGGCATTAAAACAAACCAATGTGAAACGTATGTTGGCTTTCTCCGGAATTTCACATGCAGGTTTTATGTTGATGACGTTATTAAACTTAGCCACTTCAGCAAGTAGTTTATTGTATTACACGACTGCATATGCTTTATCAGGGATAGCTGCTTTTAGTGTGATTTTATACGTTTGTAAAAACCAACATAACGAAGACATCACGAACTTCCACGGATTAGGAAAAACCCATCCGTTTTTAGCTGCGGTTTTAACTGCCTCGTTACTTTCTATGGCTGGTATTCCAATTTTCGCGGGATTCTTTGCTAAACTAGTTTTGTTTACTCAAACAATCGAAAATGGCTATTTAGCGCTAGTTATTGTTGCAGTAATCAACTCCATTATCAGTGTAGGCTATTATTTCAAATTGATCTTAGCCATGTACACTAAAGAATCTAACGAAGAACGCACTGGAAAACCTTTCTTAATTTATGCAGTAGCTTTTACAGCAATTACTTTGAATATTATCATTGGTTTGTTCCCATCATTAGTATTAGACTTATTAGGTTAAATACAATTCACTTAATATAGTAAAAACCCGTCAAGAGAACTTTTGACGGGTTTTTACTATATTATAATGTATGTTGAAATTAGGTTTTTCATATAAAAAAATATCCCATTGATATATGAATATCTATCTGATTAAAAATACTATAAACTATATTTTCTTTAGATTTGTAATTATAAGTAAGATAATTATTGCTAAATTTCCTTCAAATTATTTTTATCCCCAAAAAATGAGAACAAAAGACATACAATTTTTATTAATTACTTTACTATTATCGCTTAGTGCTTATAGTCAAACCTGGAATTATAACGATCGTATCTCATTGTTTATTGAAGCAAAATCCAAAAAAACTATTGTATTTATAAACGACTCCCTTTTCTATAAAAATGGAAAACGATTTCAATTAAAAATGACCCCATTTCCAGGGAATTTAAACGAATACCTTGCCTTAAATGTAGCTAAAAAAACATATTTAGTTCACTCAGGATGCGGACCTGTTTTAGAATTTAGAAATGATTCTATTGTTAGAGTAGATAATTCGTATTTACATAATAACCAATTTGGCACTACTCCATTTATCTATAACAATCAGATTCATTTTTTTGGTGGATACGGTCTTTTTACCTACAAAAATATCATTACTCGATACGATTCTAAAAATGGTGAATGGAACCAAGAACAAACTTATGGCAAAGAATTTCCGGAAGCAAGATGTTGCGAAGTATTTAGTTATAGAAAAAACAATCAATTATTTGTTTTTGGTGGTATTGCTAATGACCAAAAAAACATTAGGGAAGTTAATGATGTGGCGCCGTTTCTTTGGAAATTAGATTTGCCTACAATGACATGGGAAAAAATAGGGACTTATAATTCAAAATTAGTATCCTCTGAATATAATTCGATTCAGATTAAAAACAAATTGTATCTATTTCATGAAATTCTTTTAGAAGTAGATTTAGAACAAAATACGGTTAATAAATACGATTATTCCAACCATATAGTACCTAAAGCAATGTTGGCAAAAAATGATAGTATTTACGGCATCTTTGAAAACAATAAACGAAGAATTAATTTTTCAAAAAAGACAATCGAAGAAATCAAGGGGAAATATTTAGGGAGTGAGCCCTTTATTTTATCTTATGAAGGGATCAATTATAAAAAATATGGCCTTGTAGGTGTAATCATACTTTTAATTTTAGTTGCACTAATTACCTTGTACAAAAAGAAAATTAAAAAGGGTCCAAATACTAAAATAACCTTCAATAGAAAAACAAACGAATTTGAGTTCAAACAAAAAAAGATAACTTCATTTGAAGAAAACGAAAAAAAGATACTGTACTTTATATTGGAACATCCAAATGAATATGTTTCATTGAATACACTAAATGAACTCTTTGAAAATGCTAAGCAAACAGAAACCGTAACAGCTGTTATAAAAAGAAGAGAACTGGCGGTTAATAACTTAGTAGCAAAAGTAGCATTGATTACTGATATGCCAGAATCAAGTTTGGTATTAGAACGTAAAAATTCGGAGGACAAACGTTTAAAGGATATTCTTTTACTCCCTAATCTACTTATAGAAATATAATAATGATTTACTAGTTAATTCAAATAGTATAAAACAAATTACAATTAAAACTCCGTTGACAGAATCAAATGATCCACCAACGGAGTTTTGTATTTGTAATTAATAGTGACTACCAAAACTTCACATACAGTGCGAAAATAGTCAAGACTAAGGCTACGATTAAAATGGTGGTTTGTGGTTTCATTTTGAACATCGTTTTGTCTAGATCAAATGCTTTTTCATTTACTTTAGGTCCAGCCAAACTCACTACGATCATCAGAAGCATCGTAAAAATAAATGATAAGCCCATACAGATTAAGAAAGGTATTTCATAACCGCCTTTGCCATTGGCGTAAGCCGTGTACAACCAAGTATCATTTCCAAACCAAGCTGGAGCCAATTCATTAAACACCACCGACAAAGCAAATCCAGCTAGTACTCCCACTACAGCAGCAGCTCCCGTTGTTCTCTTCCAGAACATTCCTAAAATGAACATGGCAAAAACTCCTGGGCTAATAAAACCGGTGTATTTTTGAATGTAGGTAAATCCACCTACGCCGCCAATACCTAAGGTATCATTCCAAGTAAATAGTACCGCTAAAAACATGGCTGCAAAAACAGCGTATTTACCAACGTTGACTTGTTTGGTATCTGTTGCATCTTTTTGGATGTATTTTTTATGGATATCCAAAGTATAAATTGTAGAAATACTGTTGACTTTTCCTGCCAATGAAGCTACGATAGCTGCGGTCAAAGCCGCCACTGAAAGCCCTTTTAAACCGGTAGGTAAGAAGGTCAAAATAGCCGAATAAGCGCCGTCTTTTCCGCCAACCAATTGAGGTAAATGACCGCTTTCATGTAATACATAGGCCGCAATTCCGGGTAAAATAACAATCAACGGCATGAACAATTTAATGAACCCCGCAAATAAAATTCCAGAACGCGCCGTGTCTAAATCGGCACCTAAAGCACGTTGAGTAATGTATTGGTTACAACCCCAGTAATTCAAATTAATAATCCAAATACCAGCCAAATAAGCCATTAATCCGGGAATAGTCAAGTATTTATTGATCTCTTCTTGAGTCGAAGCAGCTGTTGGTTCAGGCATGATCATTTTGAAATGCTCGGGGGCTTGTTCCATCAACACTTGGAAACCAGCGATCGCATCGTGGCCAAAACCAAAGTAATGACTTACCGTTGTCAAAGCGATATAGGACGTCACTAATCCGCCAATCAATAAAACTGCTACCTGAATCACATCCGTATAAGCTACTACTTTCATTCCACCAAGCGAAATTACTAAGGCAAAGAAAGCCAAGCCTATCATGATAACATGAAGGTATTGACCTCCGGCCAAACCATTAATTGCTACAGCTCCTAAATATAAAATGGAAGTCAAGTTCACAAAAACATATAAAAACAACCAAAATACTGCCATAATCAAAGCTGTCGATTCGTTGTAACGCGTTGTTAAAAACTGAGGCATGGTGTAAATTTTATTCTTCAAATAGACTGGTATGAACCAAATGGCAACGATAAGAAGAGTAATTGCTGCAATCCATTCGTAAGCGGCCACGGCAATTCCTAAAAAGAAGCCTTCACCACTCATCCCGATGAATTGTTCGGCCGAAATATTTGAGGCAATTAAAGAGGCACCAATAGCCCACCAGGTTAATTTTCCTTCGGCTAAAAAGTAGGCTTTCGCATCGTTTTCATTTTTTTCGCGTTTGCGGTAAATGGTGTATCCATATATAGATACTACTGAAAAGTAGATGATAAAGACAATGTAATCTGTTAATTCAAGACTGTTTTGGTTCATAGTTTTTATTGGTTAAATAGCGGAAATAAATATAGTGGTTTTGGTGTAAACTTGGTTGGATTGTATTGTTTTTTGTTTGTAAATCCAATTTTCGTATATCGTAAATTATCTCAACTTATAATGCACCTCTGATAGTTCTCTTAGCATTGCTGTGCTTCTCTCAGGTGTTATGTCTCGTTGTGATTCGCCCATCATTTCATAGCCTACCATGAATTTCTTAACGGTTGCCGAGCGTAATAAAGGCGGATAAAAATGCATATGGAAATGCCATTCAGGATGCGCATCTCCATCGGTAGGCGCTTGATGAATCCCTGACGAATAGGGGAACGAAGTTTCAAACAGGTTGTCGTATTTAGTAGTCAGTTGTTTTAAAATAGAGGCAAAATCGCGAACCTCATCAGCAGAAAAATCAGTGATTTTGGAAACCGCACGTTTACTTACAATCATTGTTTCAAAAGGCCAAATAGCCCAAAACGGAACCAACGCTACAAAGTGATCATTTTTAATAACAATGCGTTCTTCTTTTTGTAATTCTTCCTGAATATAATCGTGTAAAAGAGTATGTTGGTGTTGGTCAAAATAGGCTTTAAGATTATTTTGCGTTTTCTCTACTTGTGTGGGTAAAGACGATTGTGCCCAAATTTGCCCATGCGGATGTGGGTTACTACATCCCATCACACTTCCTTTATTTTCAAAAATTTGAACGTAGTTAATGTAATCTATGTTTCCTAAATCGGTATATTCTTGTTGCCAAGTTCGAACAATATTTTCAATGGATTCAGCCGACATTTCTGGTAAGGTCTCGTTATGATTGGGCGAAAAGCAAACCACTCTCGAAATTCCTCTTTCAGGTAGTAGCTTAAAAAATGTCGCTTCCTGATTGGAATCGAAAAAAATTTCTTCCTGCTTTAAAGCAGCAAAATCATTATCAAAAACAAAAGGGTCTTTATAATCGGGATTGTGCATTCCATTGGCACGCACATTGCCCGGACACAAATAACAAGTTGGGTCGTATTGTGGTAAAGTATCGGCAACTATTTTTTCATTTTGCCCTTGCCAAGGTCGCTTCGAACGGTGAGGCGAAACCAAAACCCATTCGTTAATTAAGGGATTATAGCGTCTGTGAGGGTCTTCGTTACTATCGAAATTTTTCATTTATACTGGATTGTAAAGAGAGGTGCCGTTTGAAATTTTAACCTCGTAGGTTTTTAATTCGATGCCAAAAGTAGCTTGATACAATTGAGTCAACTTTGTTTTGATTGCGTCTTCTTCTCCTTTTTTAATTAAGTTGATGGTGCAACCTCCAAAACCGCCTCCCATCATTCTGGAACCTATCACAGCGGGGTCTTGTTTGAGTGTGTCGACTATCATGTCAAGCTCAGCACAGCTTACTTCGTATTCTTTAGAAAGCCCTTCGTGAGTGTCAAACAGCAACTGACCCAAAGTCAAAATATCGCATCGATCCAATGCCTCACATGCTAAAGTTACCCGTTTTATTTCTTTGATAACATAATGACTTCGTTTGAAAACGTCTTCAGACATGGTATCTTGTATACTCAATAACTGCACTTCTGTAGCGTCTCTAAAACTCTTCACTTCTGGAAAATGAGTGTTCAAAATTGCTAACCCTTGTTCGCATTCTTGACGCCGTTGATTGTAGGCTGAAGTGAAAAGCGAATGCTTGACATTACTATCAAACAACACTAATGAATAATCACTAAAATCAGCTTTGTGGTATTCGTATTCTAAGGTGCGACAATCTATTTTAATGACCTGGTTTTCTTTCCCCATTACACTAGCAAATTGATCCATAATTCCACAATTGATACCTACCCAATGCTCGGCACTTTGACCCATTAGCGTTAAATCAACGGGTGTGATATTGAGATGAAATAGTTCGTTCAACCCATATAAAAAACCACATTCTAAAGCTGCTGAAGATGACAAGCCTGAACCAATAGGAATGGTACTGCTAAAAACACAATTGAAATTACCAATGATTAATCCTTTATTTTGGATTTGTTGCAGTACCCCTCTGAAATAATTGGTCCAAATAATCTCATTTAAAGTAACTGGATTTTCCACGTTAATTTCAAAGCTTTCGTCCAAATCAATGGCAACAATTGTTGATGTATCCGAATTAGTTTTTTCAAAAGCAAAGCAAATTACTTTATCAATCGCGGCGGGTAAAACAAAACCATCATTATAATCAATGTGTTCTCCAATGATATTGATTCGTCCAGGTGACAAAACGATTTTTTGCGGGCTGCTGCCAAAAGACTTTTCGAAAAAATCCGTTGTGGATTGAATTAATGGTGTATTCATAGTATTCCCTTTAGGGCATGTTGCATTCCAATTTTATTTATATAAATCGTACTTTATTTAAACGCATCCAAAGCAGGAGAAGGTTTGCCGTCAGCTTGCCAAGCACTTAAGGAATAACCACTCCAGGTTTTTTCTCCTTGTGGCTCCCAATACATGACCCCTAATCCTCTATTGTTAGGAACATTTTTAACTGCTTGAATGGTGGCGCGAAGCATGTCGTAGGTGTTCTGTACTTTGTCATACTCACCTCCCACTTCAACCACCATGACATCTTTGTTGTATCGAGCTACCATATCATTCATATTCGTAGACAAATCGGCGATCGTTTGTGTATAATCTTTTTGAATCCAATACGGATAATAGGACAATCCGATGATATCGTATTTGACATTTTGCGCAGTGGCAGCATCAAAAAACCATCTGAATTTGGCATTGTTATTTCCTTCGTCAACATGAACGACCACTTTAATTTTCGAATCAACAGCCTTAACCGCATCATATCCACTATTTAAGAATTGCGCTAACTGACTCCAATTAGTAGTACTCCCCTCCGGCCATAACATTCCTCCAGGAATTTCGTTACCCACTTGAACCCATTCCGGAGTAACCCCCGCCTGTTTCAAAGCTGAAATGACATCAAAGGTGTGGTTATAAACGTCTTGCTTCAATTGGGCTACGGTATGATTGGCCCAAGCCAAAGGTTTGTTTTGCTTAGCGGGATCAGCCCAAGAATCGCTGTAATGAAAATTAATCATCACACGCATTCCTAATTTTTGAGCGCGAACTGCCATAGTAACTGTTTCCTCTTTGCTACAATGTCCGTCAATTTTATGATTGGAAGGATTGACCCATACGCGAAGGCGAACCGTATTCATTCCCCTGTCTTTTAATAATTGTAACGCATCCTTTACTTTGCCATCTTGATCCAAAAATCGATAACCCGTAGCTTCCATTTGGGGCAACCAACCCACATCGGCTCCTTTTACAAAAGTAGTTGGCATTGATGTAATGGGTTCAACTGGTTTTGGGGCTATTTCGGTTTGCGAACTACACGAAAAACAAGCCAAAAGCATCACGGCTGAAAACAAAATGAATATATTTTTTTTCATCTTAAATGGATTGAAATTTATAAATGGTTTTATGAAAATAAATGTCGCCTGGCAATAGTATTACCGACGGGAAATTTGGATGATTGGGTGCGTCTGGGAAATTTTGAGTTTCAAAACAAATCCCACTTTGGGAATGGTAGGAGGCATTTTCTTTCCCTTTGATTTGATTAAAACAGTTACCTCCAACATAGACATGCAAACCAGGTTGATTCGTAAATACTTCCATTTTTAAACTGTTTTCTTTACACAAAAGAGTGGCGACCAAAGTCTCTTTTGTATTCACAGCAAAGGTAGTGTCAATTGCTTCAGGACATGGTTTTATGTTAGTGTAATCCCATTCGGTGCCGTGAACTGGAAGCAATTCTCCCGTCGGAATCATAGCTTTTGTGGCTAAAACTTCAGCGGCATTAATTTGGAGTTCGTGTTCAAAAACACTGCTGTGTTGGCCCTCTAAATTAAAATAGCTGTGATGGGTTAGATTGACAATTGTTGCTTCATTAGTGAACGCTTTGTACTCAATTTCTAATTCATTTTCTTCGGTTAGCGTGTAAGTAATACTAACTTTTAATTCGCCAGGGTATTGTTCTTCACCAGCGGGACTAGTGTAACTGAAACTGACCGAAGGGTTTTGATCCGTTTTCAATTGCTCTAATCGCCATCGTTTTTGACTAAAACCTTCTATTCCTCCATGTAAGGCGTTTCTATTATTATTTTGATGGAGTACAATTGATTTCCCATTTAAATCAAAAGTGGCATTTGCAATACGTCCTGCAAAGCGCCCTACTGTGGCTCCAAAATAGGGTGCGCTTGGAAGCGAATAGGAATCCACATAATCAGACAATGAATCGAAACCTAAGACAACGTCAACTACCTTTCCATTTTTTAAGGTTTTTTTCAATGCAATTACAGTCGCTCCATAGTCCATGACTTTGAGAGTCATCCCATTGGAATTTGAAATTTCGTAGGCGAGTACTTGACTGCCATCTGCTAAAATTCCAAACAATTGAGAGAATGGCTTTGGATCTGTGTTTACATTTAATTTCATTGAAGTAGCTATGCGAGATGAATTTCAAAAATAGAATCAATTTTCATATTACCATACCGGTACCTACCAGTTTTTTGTAACTTGCAAAAAAAATAAACCAACTTGATTACCTTAAAAAACAATAACGGCATCCCTAAATACACACAAATTATTCAATCTATTGAAAAAGCGATTGAGCAGAAAGTACTGCAACTTAACGAAAAATTACCCTCAATAAACAAAGTAGTTCTAACGCACAACATTTCAAGAGATACTGTGCTTCAAGCCTATGATGAGTTAAAAAAACGAGGCGTAATTTATGCTATTTTAGGCAAAGGATATTATGTAAAAAGTACCGAAATAAAACCCAAGAAACGCTTCTTCTTACTCTTTGATGAATTGAATATTTTTAAAGAAGATTTATACAATTCAATTCTAAAAACAATTGGATCTGAAGCAGAAATTGACTTGTATTTTCATCATTTTAATACCAATCAGTTTAAAAAATTAATTCAAGAAAGTAAAGGAAATTATAATAAATACATTATAATGCCCACCAATTTAATTGAAGCAACAGAAAGTATAAAAACACTTCCCCACAAAGACGTATTTATTTTAGACCAAACCAATCCCGATCTTTTACAATTTCCTGCAGTTTATCAAAACTTTGTCAAAGACATTTATGATGGTCTGGCAAAAGGGAAACAACACCTCCAGAAATATTCTAAATTGACACTAATTTTCCCCGGTTTTCGCGAACCAATTGGACTAAAAATTGGTTTTGAAAGATTCTGTCATGATTTCAATTTTAACCATGAAATTATAGCCGATTTTACCGACATAAATGTCATACAAAACTGTGTTTATATTATTCCAAGTGACCGAGATCTTGTACAAGTGATTGAGCAAGCAAAAAGGCAAAAACTACAATTAGGTGTTGATTATGGTATCATTTCCTACAACGAAACTCCATTGAAAAAATTAGTAGAAAATGGTATTACCACAATCTCAACTGACTTTGAAACTATGGGTAAAACACTTGCAGAAATGATTCTAAAAAATTCTAAAACACAAATTGAAAACCCAAGTCGAATCATTATAAGAAATTCTATATAAATACAGATTATTTATACCAAAGTGACTAATTTAAAATACAATTTATTGTAAATTTGAAACGTTAAAAACGACTAAAAAAAACACCGTCAAAAAACATGAGCGATAAAAAACCAGACAATATTGTATATACTGAAGAACAAGGATACAACGCTAGTTTATTGCCTTATGCAACTTCTGTAGGAGCGCCTGTTATTAAAGCGGATGATGTTGTGGCTTGGAAATCGCGTGGGATTCACAGTGTCAACAAAGAATTTGAAAACAAATTCCAAGAATTGCAATCGGCTTACCAAAAATTGATGGACGATTACAAATGGAATGAATTAGTGTACAACGCTAAATTTGCTTTTGAACCCGTAATTGGCGAAACCTATCATATGTATTTGGGTGACGATGGTATTGAGTTTTTATCATTAATTGCCCCTAACGAATGGAATAAAGAATTTATTGGTTCGTTTAAATTGAATAGTGATAAAAAATGGGTGGTTCTAGAAACAGCAACTGAATAATTTATTCGGTTAACCACAACTTTCTAAACGATTTCTTTTTATCATAATCATTCGATTGTTTCTCAATATTGAAATAGCGATGCCCTCTTGGGTCATTCCCAACCCCAGCTAAATAGGCCCAATTACCCCAATTACTGCTCACATCATAATCGATTAATTGCTCCTCAAAATAGGCTGCACCAATACGCCAATCCATATTCAATTCGTTGCAAAAATAACTGGCTACATTTTGTCGTCCCCGATTACTCATGAATCCCGTTTGTTGTAATTCAAGCATATTGGCATTGATAAAATCAGAAGGCGTGGTGCCATTGATCCATTGCGAAAGCAACTTTTCATTTAAGGATTTCGAATTCACTTTTTCCGTTTTTATTCCTTCGTACAAGAAAAATTTCGTTTGGTATTTTTTAAACATAAATCGAAAAAAATCGCGCCAAAGTAATTCAAAAACCAACCAATAGGTCGAATCATTGGCGCCAAATTGCTTTTCGTATTTTTTAATTTCAGCATAAATAAATCTTGGAGAGATACAGCCCAAAGCCAACCATGGTGAAAACTTGGACGAATAATTGGCACTTACCATTCCGTTGCGCGTTTCTTTATAGGTTGACAAACATTGGGTCTCAAAAAAATAGTGGTTCAATCGTTGCATCGCTTCGCTTTCTCCTCCTTTAAATTGAAGGACAGCGCGAGAATCAATAGTAGTTTTAGTCAAACCTAAGGCTTCTAATATGGGTAATTCCAATGTTAGAATTTCAGGTGAATTTATTTTAGTTGGTGCAAGAAATGGTTTTCTAATTTCCGATTCTTTTTCAGTTTTTTTTCTAAAATTGGTAAACACATCCGGAATATCCTTGATGGAAAAAGGCAAATCCTCAGCACGATATAAGGTGCTTGTACTAAATCGGTCTAATTCACATCTAACTTTGAATAATTCACTTTGTACTTTTTTTTCAATCTGAATTTCTTCAAATGCTACTTCGCGCTTGGCGAATACTTTTTGCACTTTGTATTCCTGAACCAACTTCGGAATTTCTACTTCTGGTTTCCCCATCACAATGCGCAAACCAGAACCTAAAGTTCTTAATTTGGAATCCAAATCTTGAAGGGATTCCAATAAAAATTGCGCTCTAAAAGGACCTGTTTTTTTAAATCCGTAAGGAGTAGTTTCAAAATGGGCTTCGTCAAAACAATAGACAGGAATTATCTTCTCACTTTGTGCAATTGCTTTTAAAAGCGTTTCGTTATCCTCAATTCGTAAGTCGGTTTTGAACCAAACTAGTGCATTCTTAATCATAAATTATTGATATTTTTCAAATAGTAATCCGCTTGTTCTAATAAAGCAACTTTGTCATCCGGTTTCATTTTCCGCCATACATTATACATCATTCCAATTCGGGGATTTTTACCTAATTTATCTTCATTTTTATCATAAAAATTCCAATACAAACTATTGAAAGGGCAAGCTTTATCTCCGGTTTTTACTGCCTTTTTATAAAAACAACTTCCACAATAATGACTCATTTTGTCAATGTAAGCCGCCGAACTTACATAGGGTTTGGTTCCTACAATTCCTCCGTCAGCAAACTGACTCATACCTCTTGTATTGGTAATTTCTACCCATTCAATCGCATCAATATAGATTCCTAAATACCAGGCATCAACTTCGTCTGGGTGAATTCCCGCCAAAAGTGCAAAATTACCAGTTACCATCAATCGCTGAATGTGATGTGCATACGCATAATTCAACGATTGGTTGATGGCGTCTTTCAAGCAATTCATTTTGGTTTTGCCTGTCCAAAACCATTCTGGAAGTTGGTTTTCGTGATTGAAATAATTCATCGTGGCGTATTCAGGCATTTTGTTCCAATAAATTCCGCGCATGTATTCGCGCCAGCCAATAATTTGCCTTACAAATCCCTCCAACTGGTGGTAGGCTATTTTCTCTGGGTTATTTTCCCATTCTAATATGGCTCGGTTTATCACTTCCAAAGGCGAAATTAGTTTCACATTCATAGAAAACGAAAGCCGGGCGTGATACAAAGACCATTCGTTTGGCGTCATGGCATCTTGGTAACTCCCAAAAAGGGCCAAACATTCTGTTACAAAAAAATCGAGTAATGCTAGCGATTGTTTTCTATTTACAGGCCAAACAAAATTTTCAGCATCAATATTTCCGATGGTTTTGATATCTGTTTTTTGAATCTCAGAAACAATTTTTGTCACATCATTTTGGAAAACCAAAGGCGAAGTGGGTTTGTGGTCTTTGGGTAATTTTTTTCGGTTTTCTCCATCGTAATTCCATTTTCCAGTCAGCGGCTTATCGCCTTCCATTAAAATATAGTGCTTTTTTCGCATCATATGATAAAAGCTTTCCATTAAAAAGGTTTTTTTACCTTTAAAAAAGTCACCTAATTCATTTCTCGAACTTATAAAATGCTCCGAATCGCAAACTGATGAAGTAATGGAAAGCGATTGACATAACTTTTTCAGCTGTTCGTCTAGTCGGTATTCATCAGGAAATTGGTATTCAAAATGTGTGAACGCTTCTTTTTCAATTAAAAACGGAATGTTTTTTTCGAACGATTGTAAGTTATTGGCATCATTCAAATGCAAATAAATAACTTGGTGCTTTTGCAATTGCAATTCCGTTGCAAATTCTTGCATTGCCGAGAAAAACCCAACTACTTTTTGGATATGGTGTGTGGCATAATCGGTTTCTGTTCGAATTTCCATCATGACATAGGTCACCGAATCATCAACCGTTTTGAACCAAGAATGATGGCTGTTTAATTGATCTCCCAGAACTAATCGTAAGATTTTTAACATTTTATTTTTTTATTTAAAGATTAAAGGATTTAAAAATTTAAAGATTTGCATTTTTTTAATCTTTAAATCATTCAATTTTTCAATCTTTCATTCCTGCATCTATCACTACAGTATTTTACTTCCTCCCAAACTTTTTCCCATTTTTTCCGCCAAGTGAATGGTTTTTGGCAAACCACACACATTTTAGTCGGTAGGTTTTGCTTTTTTACTCCTCGCATTTTTAGGTTTATTGAGATTACTCACGTGCTTTTGCAAAATTCGTTTTCCTTCTAATTTAACTTCGTCTTTTTTTCGAAAGCTCCAAACGATATCACTGGCATACTTCCTAGTTTCTTCAATGTTTACTATAGGCGCAGGATAATCGTTACCAATAACACAATTATAAAACTGCTGTTCCATTTCGTTCATTTTCCAAGGTTCATGAAGCAAATGTAAAGGCACTTCTTTTAACTCAGGCAACCATTGTTTGATAAAAACCCCTTCTGGATCATGCTCTTCAGAGTTTTTAATTGGACTATAAATTCGAATTGTATTGATTCCCGTTGTCCCTGATTGCATTTGAATTTGCGGATAATGTATCCCGGGTTCGTAATCTAAAAACTGCCTTGCCAAGAAATGCAATTCGCGCCAATCTTGCCATAAATTAAAAGTAAAAAACGATACGACCATGGCGCGCATTCTAAAGTTGATATAACCAGTAGCAACCAAACACCGCATACAGGCATCGACTATTGGCACACCTGTTTTTCCTTCTTGCCAAGCTTTGATGTAGGTTTCGTTTTTTGGTTTGACCAAAGTATCATAGGCACGATTGGCATTTTCAAATTCCATTTCGCATTCATCCTCAAATTTTTGCATAAAATGGCAATGCCAATGCAAACGCGATACGAAATTTAAAATGGCACGTTTGTTTGTAGACGCTTCGTAATGCTGATTCGTATATTGATAAATCATACGCATACTAATATTCCCATACGTTAAATACGGCGACAAACGACTACATCCTTTTCTACTCAAAGCGGGTTTCGAAATGTGTTTGCTGTAATTCACATAGCGCTCTTTGACAAAACTATCCAAATAGCGCCAGGCCCAATATTCGCCACCTCGCTGAAAATTGGGATTTGGAGTGGTGATGTCAGCAGACAAATTCTCGCCTTTTAATTTGTCATAAAAATCCGCATTCAACACAATCGTTTTTAAATCAGATTCTTTAATTATTTTAGGAGTATCCCGCATGACCTGCTCCCAGCGTTGGTCCCAATTTTGTCTTGATTTTAATTTACGAATGACTCCATGTAGTTGAAATTCTTTCCATGTAATGTCATTGGAATCAAAAAATGCTTTAATTTCTACATCGCGATCATAGGTCACTTTATTACCAATTTCTTGATGCGAAAAAACAGACTTGATCTCATACTCATTAATTAATTTGGAAAAAACCGTTTTAACTTCGTCGTGAAAAAAATAGATGTTAGTATTAAACGGCGCTAATTTTTTATTCAAATCTTGAATTGATTCGTAAACAAACCGCCAATGACGTACATC
Source organism: Flavobacteria bacterium GWA2_35_26 (assembly GCA_001800905.1). Lineage (GTDB taxonomy): Bacteria > Bacteroidota > Bacteroidia > Flavobacteriales > Flavobacteriaceae > Flavobacterium. The sequence goes on from MGWH01000003.1 coordinate 239,951, forward strand.
GGAATCAGCATAATCCATAACGGACGGCTCAAAAAAACAAATCAACAACAGTGGCACTCCTGATTGATGAGCATGAAACAAAGCTTCATTATCCACCAAACGAAAGTCGCGTTTGAACCAAACAATATGTATGGACTGTTTTTTCAAAAAGGTCAGTTGTAGTATTAAAATTTTTGTTTAATTGTTTTATAAAAACACTAAACAAATGTACGATTATTTAGTGACTGAAAAAGAAATAAAATCACAAAATAAATCAGAAGAAGTATGTTTTAGGAAGTGATGAAAAACAAAAAAAGCCTCTTCTTTCGAAGAGGCTTTTGTACCCGGAGCCGGAGTCGAACCGGCACGGTTTCCCACAGGTGTTTGAGACCAGCGCGTCTACCAATTCCGCCATCCGGGCTTAGCAGACATAAAATAACAACAGTTATTTTAACGCAATAAAAGAGGAGTTTAATATAAAATCAAGCCTCGATTCCTTTAACACGGTGCAAATGTAAAAAATAAAATTAAACGTGCTACAAAAAATACTTAATTTTTTCCTTTCAGAGTTGGATAAATTTTATAAATTTGCAGCTCGTTAAAACACAGCCAACTAACTAACTACAACCGAGGCGTATAAAGTAGTGATGCTATTGACAAAAATTAATAGCCCAACTAAATCAAGCGTTACGGACTAATAAACGATACGAATGTCACACCAAGAACCAGAAGCTAAAATTTTTGCATGTTCAAAAAGTGTATACCTAGCAGAACAAATTGCGCAAGCATATGGCGTTCCACTAGGAAAAGTAATTACCTCAACCTATAGTGATGGTGAATTCCAGCCTTCTTTTGAAGAGTCTATTCGAGGATTACGCGTTTTTATTGTATGTTCGACCTTTCCAAGTGCGGACAACTTGATGGAATTATTATTAATGATTGATGCGGCTAAACGTGCATCAGCTAGACATATTACTGCTGTTATTCCTTACTTCGGTTGGGCAAGACAAGACAGAAAAGACAAACCAAGAGTACCAATTGGAGCTAAATTAGTAGCCAACTTATTGGATGCCGCTGGAGCAACAAGAGTAATGACTATGGATTTGCACGCAGATCAAATCCAAGGTTTTTTCGAAAAACCAGTAGATCACCTTTTTGCTTCTACCATCTTTTTACCGTATGTAAAAAGTTTAGGTTTGGAAAATTTAACTATTGCGTCTCCTGATATGGGAGGTTCAAAAAGAGCCTATGCGTATTCTAAATTTTTAGAATCAGACGTTGTGGTTTGTTACAAACAAAGAAAAGTGGCCAATGTAATTGACACTATGGAGTTGATTGGTGAGGTGAAAGGAAAAAATGTAATCCTAGTAGACGATATGATCGATACTGGAGGAACATTGGCAAAAGCTGCCGATTTGATGATAGAAAAAGGGGCCTTGAGCGTAAGAGCTATTTGTACACACCCTATCTTATCTGGTGAAGCTTACGAAAAAATTGAAAACTCAAAATTGAGTGAATTAATAGTTACCGATTCTATTCCGTTAAAGAAAAAATCGGACAAGATAAGAGTGTTGAGTTGTGCACCTCTTTTCGCAGAAGTTATGCACATGGTGCACCACAACAATTCCATTAGTGGAAAGTTTATTATGTAATATTTTTAATAACTATATTTTTTACAATGAAATCAATTACAATTAAAGGATCAGAAAGAGAAAGCGTGGGCAAAGTAGCTACTAAAGCCTTACGTAATGCTGGAGCGGTTCCTTGCGTGTTATACGGAGGAGATCAAGCAGTACATTTCTCAGCAGAAGAAAAAGCATTCAAAAACTTGATTTACACTCCAAACGCACACACTGTTGTGATTGATTTGGGTAATGGAAAATCATTTAATGCTATTTTGCAAGACATTCAAGTTCACCCAGTAAGTGACAAAATTTTACACATCGACTTCTTCCAGTTGTTTGACAACAAAGAAATTACTATGGAAGTTCCTGTGAAAATTGTTGGTACTTCTAAAGGTGTACTTGCAGGAGGAGTTCTTCGTTTGAACACTCGTAAATTAAAAGTGAAAGCGTTGCCATCAAATCTTCCAGATTTTGTTGAAGCAGACATCACTCCACTTGAAATGGGTAACAAATTGTATGTTACGAAATTAGTTTCTGACAAATACAAATTAATGCACCCAGACAACACGGTGGTTTGTCAAGTAAGAATTTCTCGTGCGGCTATGAAAGCGGCTCAAGAAGCAGCAAAAGCGGCAAAAGCACCAAAAGGAAAAAAATAATTTTTTTTCAATCATACGAAAAAGCATCAGTTCTTCAACTGGTGCTTTTTTTTTGGATGATTCTTTTAAATAAGTTTATTTTTGCAACATGATACAATGGATAATTCAATTATTTGCAACAAATAAAACAGCAAGTGATACTGATACAATGAAACCGGAGGTTCACGAACACCAAAAAAACAATATGAAAAGCGTGAGTAATAAATTTTTAATTGTAGGACTAGGCAACATTGGAGCTGAATATGTCAATACCCGTCACAATATTGGATTTAAAGTTTTGGATTTTTTAGCCAAAAAAGAAAACCTCTCTTTTGAAACAGTAAAATTAGGCGCTTTAGCCGAATACAAATTCAAAGGCCGTACATTCTTTTTGCTAAAACCGAATACCTATATGAATTTAAGTGGGAAAGCGGTGAAGTTTTGGATGGACAAAGAGAATATTCCTTTAGAAAACATATTAGTAATCACTGATGATTTGAATTTGAGTTTTGGCACTATTCGCATCAAACCTAAAGGAAGTGACGGCGGACATAACGGCCTTAAGAATATTAATTTGATTTTAAATACCCAAAACTATACGCGATTCCGTTTTGGAATTAGTGACCAATTCAAAAAAGGACAACAAGTCGATTATGTATTGGGGGATTGGGACGAAGAAGAAAAATCAAAACTACCAGAACGTTTGGAATTAGCTTCGGAAATCATCAAATCGTTTGGAACTGCTGGATTAGAAAACACAATGACCTCTTATAACGGCAAGTAGAATTGCAGACTCCTTACTTTATTATTATTTTTTTAACGGTAGTAGTTGGCCCATCGATTACGGTCAACAAATAGATTCCCGCTTGAACCGATTCCAAATGAATGGCTTCATTAAATAACGGCGCGCTTGGAAATCCGTTTTCAAATATTTTTTTGCCCAATAGATCGTGGACTATAATAGTGACTCCAGCATTAAATTGGCTAGAAAATAACACTACAAAATCGCCTTGATTAGGATTTGGATACACCATCACTTTGGTTAAATCAATCGGACTAAGCGCCATTGGAGTAAACGATTTGGTACAAATGGATATCGTAGCCGAATTAATAATACCTGCATCACCAGCTATTGCATCCCTAACCCGTAAAGTCCAAGTTCCTGAGGAATTCAATTCGTTAAATTGATACAAAGGTTCAAATGGGGCTACAGTTTGAACTGTTTGCTTCCCACAAATTATTGCACCTCCTAAATCGTCATATTTTAAAACCAAACTTCCATTCGTATCGCCGCATCCATTTTCAAATAACTTCACCGTTTTTCCTTGTGGGTTAACCAACTCTATTTGGACATCTGACAAATAGCGATGGGTAAAATTCAAATCTACATTCACATCCGAAACTAGGCTGGAATTAGCAGGTACCATTATCGTTTTGGTTGTATAAGAATCCGATTCTGGAATGACGATAGGCGTTTCAAAGGCATAGGTAGCGCAACTAGATTCAATAGTATACCCAATAGCAAAAGGCTCTTTATTAATAGCGTAAAAAATATTATTTGTAGGTTCAATTAAAATGCGACAATTTTTTCCCAAAATACCATTGGGAACAAAAATACGTTCTGAACCGTCATTGGGTGTATTTGATTTGAGGAAAATGGGAAAAGTTAGTCCGCCATCAATAGACAACTTAATATTGACATTGGCTGATCCTGGCAATTGATCTGTAGTATTAACAGCCCAATTAATCGTTTCAAGGCTTAACGGTTTCCATGACAAATTACTCGTGTTTTGGGAAGTAATTTCAAACGGACCCTTAGACGCGTCAACGGTTACTGTCATAGCATCGGTATCGGTTTGAGCCAACCCAATACCGCCATTATCTCTTACCGTTATTGTAAAATGCATGGTTCGTGCCACATCAGCAACCGATTCCCATGAAGAGTTCAGATTATTTGTCACAACTTTTGCCAGCTCCGGCATAAAACGATTGGGAGAATTTGTTGGCGGGAACGACCTAAAGAGTGGTCCATCTTTTTTAGTTGGAAATGCAATACTATTATCTCCAAAACTAGTAGTAGCCGTATCATTTTGTTCCCAACAATAACTTAATCCTGCTCCATTTGGATTCGAACTAGATCCTTTTAATACAAATGGGGTGCTTTTGGGAATTACAAAATCCTCTCCAGCATTCGCTTTGTGTTTTGCTTTGGGGATAATTGAACTTACAGGGCAGCTTTTAGACGCAAGATTCTTACGAATTTGATCAATGCTGACATATGCAAAATAGTCATCTGAATGACTTTGAATATTATAATCCGTCACGCCTGCATAACTCATAATTGTAGAGCCTCCTCCGGGTTCCACATTAACTCCTGTTCCTTCTGTCTCATGAGAAAAAGTATGATTGGCTCCCAATTGGTGCCCAATTTCATGTGCTACAAAATCAATATCAAAAGTGTCGCCTTCTGGTTTGCCATCAGCTGGTGAAGAAAATCCTCCGCCTTTGGCAACATCATTTATAGATACAGGATCTTGACACACACATCCAATACAGCCTGCATTACCCCCTCCACCAGAAGCTCCAAATAAATGACCAATATCGTAATTAGCATTGCCAATTTTTGCAGTTAAATCCCGTTGCAATTCTAAATTCCAATTGCCATTAGCTCCACTATTCGCTGGAGAAAAAGGATCGGTAGCTGGATTAGTATACAATAAAGCCGTAGTGGGAGAAATTAAATTTAAGTGCAGTGATAAATCCCTGTTGAAAATTCCGTTTACTCTGGTTAAAGTAGCATTTATGGCTTCTAGTGCTTGAAATGTTCCTCCAAAATACGCAGTGTATTCTGCCGTACAGGCTACTGCCAAACGTAAGGTTTTGTATGACTCCCCATTTGAAGTGGCTGCAGTTGTCAACTTACCCAAGGGTTTGTTGAGCGTTTTGTCCATCGTGGCACAATATAAAGCCAGCCCATTAGACTTGTCATTGGAATCAAATACTGTATAAATCTCTTGATTTCCGGAAATTTTCTCAATAAATTCTGTCGGTTTATCGGAACGCAATACCATGGTTTGTATTCCTTTGGGCGAAAAGCTGCAATAAAGCGTAGCAGTTTTGTCTGATAAACTTGTACCAACATAGGCTTTAATAGAGGGAAATTGAGCTTGTAACTCCGCATCAAAATTAGAAAATTCGTGAATTTCATATTTTTCGAACTCCCCTTTTGTGTTGGGGATTTCAATCATAACTTGCGAAGCATTATTGGCTTCTTGAAGAGGTTCTAAAGTACTTTTAACAACTGCTTTATCCAATTCGAAAAGCAATTCCTTTTTTGAGGCACCATTTTCATTCCATCGTGAGGTTGCCAAATTGCTGCTAGCTGCCACCCTTTTCCAAGGAGATCCATTTTGGGAATGTATCAGGGAAAAAGAAAAGAAAAGTAGTGCAAATAGAAGGTGTCTTTTCATAAATTTAGGCAACTCGTGTTTGTCAAAATTAGGTTATTGATTTAAAATGGGTATTCTAAATTTAGAATTTTATTTATAAAAATACGGTTTTGAATTTCTTTTTTACCAATAGTATGCTATTGACCTCAAAAGGAATTGATTTTGAAACGAAATTTCGAATAGATTAGCTTAAATTTGCAGCCAAAATAATTAGGAAACCAACTTGAAAATTTTTCATTCTATAAACGAATTCCATTCTGACAAAAAAACCATAGTAACACTAGGTACTTTTGACGGAGTCCATTTGGGTCACGCAGCCATTCTAAAAAAGCTGACTCAAAACACGCATAATGGAACCTTTGAAAGTACGGTACTTACTTTTTTTCCGCATCCAAGAATGGTGTTGCAAGGTAAATCTGATTTGAAATTACTGAACACCATCAATGAAAAGATCGATTTGTTAGAAAAAATTGGAATTGACAATCTAATTATCCATCCCTTTGACGAAAAATTTGCTGAATTAAATGCAGAAGAATTTGTTTCAACGATTTTAGTAAACCAACTTCGAGTTCAAAAAATTATCATTGGCTACGACCATCGCTTTGGGAAAAACAGAACCGCCAATATTGATGACCTCATCAATTTTGGCACCCAATATGGTTTTGAGGTAGAGCAAATTTCAGCCCAAGAAATTGACGAAATATCCATTAGCTCTACCAAAATCAGAACTGCTCTTGAAGAAGGAGACATTCAATTAGCCAATGAATACTTGGGGTACAGCTATTTTTTAAGCGGAACGGTAGTCAAAGGAAAACAGTTAGGGAGAACGATTGGCTTCCCAACAGCCAATATTTCATTAGAAGAAGACTACAAATTAGTGCCTCAAAATGGCGTTTATGTAGTTCGTTCGGAAATAGACAGCAAGACTATTTATGGTATGATGAATATTGGGTTCAACCCAACGGTTCAAGGAAAACAGAAAACTATTGAAGTGCATTTGTTTGACTTTGATACTGATATTTACAATCGTAAAATCCAGGTTGCTATTTTACAACGCATTCGTTCAGAAAAGAAATTTGAGTCGGTTGAAGTATTAAAAGAACAGCTAAAAAAAGACGAAGCGTTTTCGCTACATTATTTAAACCAAATAGAATAGAGTAAAGAAGGCTTTTGAATAAGCGCCATTGCTTGTTTGAAACAATTTGATTACTTTTGATACATAAAATTACACCCATGAGCATTACAAAACACGATTGGACAAAAGAAGAAATTATCGCAATTTATAACAGACCTATGATGGACTTGTTGTATGACGCAGCTACCATTCATAGAGAAAATCACGATCCGAACGTGGTGCAAGTTTCTACTTTATTGTCTATCAAAACTGGTGGATGTTCTGAAGATTGTGGGTATTGTCCACAAGCAGCGCGTTACAATACCAATGTAGAAGGTAATGATTTAATGACGGTGAACCAGATAAAAGCACAAGCTTTGAACGCAAAATCAGCTGGGTCTTCTCGCGTATGTATGGGAGCGGCTTGGAGAAATGTAAAAGACGGGCCCGAATTTGACCAAGTGTTAGAAATGGTGCGTACCATCAATAAATTAGACATGGAAGTATGTTGTACTTTGGGGATGATTACTGAAAACCAAGCACAGCGTTTAGCCGAAGCTGGTTTGTATGCATACAACCACAATTTAGATACATCAGAAGAATATTATAAAGAAGTGATTTCGACTCGCGGTTTCGAAGACCGTTTGCAAACTATTGAAAATGTTCGTAAAACGAATGTTACGGTTTGTAGTGGCGGAATTATCGGAATGGGAGAAAGTATCGAAGACAGAGCAGGAATGCTTGTTGCTCTTTCTACATTGAATCCACAACCAGAATCTGTGCCAATTAACGCTTTAGTAGCGGTAGATGGAACTCCATTGGAAGATGAAGAGCCAGTTGAAATTTGGGAAATGATACGAATGGTAGCCACTACTCGTATTGTAATGCCTGAAACACAAGTGCGTTTGTCTGCGGGAAGAACCAATATGAGTCGCGAAGGTCAAGCCATGTGTTTCTTTGCTGGTGCCAATTCTATTTTTGCCGGAAATAAATTATTGACTACTCCAAATCCAGATGTGAATGAAGACATGAAAATGTTTGAAACATTAGGATTGCAACCACAAAAACCATTTACTAAAATGGTTCAACCACCAACAGTAGAAGCTGAGGATTCGCAATTTGTTGCCTTAGGCGAAAAACCAAAATGGACGCGTCCAGGGCACAAAATCGAAAGAAATGTAGAGGCTTCTATAAAAGGAAAATAAACATTGAACTCAAATATAAAAAAAGCTTCCAGCCTGAAAAGACTGGAAGCTTTTTTATTAAAATAACAATTTACAACTGATTTTCTCTCCCGTTTCTAAAGTAATTTGAATGATAATAACTTTCGTTTTCCAAAGCGAAGCTTCAACACTATGAGTTTTTGTATTTAATCGTTGTGCTTGATACAATTGCTTTCCCTCTAATGAAAATAGAACAACTGAACTGATTTTATCTTTTGTTGTGCTGATCTGAATTTGATTAGTACGAGTTACAATTTGTACCTCATCGGTTAATTTTTCAGCAACTTCATTTGTATTTTTAAAACGCAACACCAATCGATTGTCAAAAGTTCCTTGAGCACTGGTAAAGGAATAGCTGCCTTTTTTTAAATCATGGATTGTGGATTGCTTTTGATCTTCTAAATAAATAGTTTGACTGGTAAATAACCCGTCCAAATCGTCTAAACTAATAGTGTAAATACCTTCTTGTTTGACTCTAAAGCCAATTGGAATAAAATCCGAATCATCAAAGGGCAAGGCTCTGGCTTGAATACTGTTTTTGAATGTTGCATTTAGACTGTAAAAATCCAATTCTTGATTGCTATCTAAAGAAATGCCGTCAAAAAGTTTGTCCTGTTCATTCGTGGCACCGGTGGCATAACCCAGCAGAAGTTGTTTAAAAAGTCCTTTTGTATTGGATAAATTTAACCAAATGCGGTGTTTTTCAAAGTTAGAAGTTGGTGCCGTTTTTAAAAAATTCCCGTTTTTAAAAAATTGATTGTTCTCCCCTTTAATTCGCATTGCATTTTTAAAGACTATCGTTCCTTGTTGATTGGAACCCAAAGCAAAAAAAGCTTGGCCTGATGCAATTGTACCCGTCGGGATGGAGTTATTTATTCCATTGCTTTTTGCTGCGGTACCCACTCCCCCAAAAAGAGTATAGACCGCATAATCATCTGACGTATACTGGCCCTTTTCACTGGGGGTATTGTGCGTCCAAAAATACAGACTCCCCTGCACTACCTTTTGGTTTTCCAAAATAAATGCATCAGCATCTAGTGCCGAAGGATACGGATTGCCAATTAATATTGGATTCGTCGATTTTTCTATTGGCAATGAAATCAACCCATTATTGGGAACGCCAGAAAACACCGCTTCAAAAATAAATGGTGCTGTTGATGATAAAGGTGCTGGAGCTTGAAAAATATAGCCTTTACCTAAAGTCATATTAGTATTTGCCAATTCATATTGCCACTGATTCGACTGATAATTAAACGAATAAAAAGTGGAACTGGAAAAATTGGTTACAAGTTGCTGCAGTTGTTGACCTGCAACTGGCGAAGCCCAATAGGTATAATCGGTAGTAGTGACAGGTGAAGTGTTACGCTTGAATTGAATTATTCCGGTATTTTCAACAGAATCATCCGTTTGGTAAAAGGAAGCGTTATTTTCAAAAATTAAAGTTCCCCCTCCAGAATAGTGCGAACCCAATTCCAATGTAACTCCTGTAGCAACTTTTACAGTTACTCCTGAATTCACCAAACAACTGCAGGCTTTACTGTCATTTAACAGGTCGAAATTCGCATTAAAAACAATCGCTTTTTCTACAGTAGGCAATCCATTACTCCAAGACGTGCCGTTCCAAACGGTTTCCTCTTGGCAAAACAACAACTTAGCCATACGATTCTTGGCAATTCCAGAAACCAAACTAAAGTCACCTACAATAACGGCTCCTCCTGAAAACAAACAAATGCTATTAACTTGTCCACTAGGAAGGATTGCAAACGTTCCGTCGAAATTTCCATTGGGTAAAATCTGAATCATGCGTTTTACTGCAGTACCATTATAATTACCTGAAAAAGATCCGCCTACAAGCATTTTACCATTGGTTTGAATAGCAATCGAACGTACGGTTCCGTTACTAAAACCTGAACCAGAATTAAACGAACTATCTTGACTTCCATTCGTATTTAATCGCACAATTCGTTTATTGGATTGCCCATTATAAGTAGAAAATGAACCTCCAATTACAATTTTTCCATCCTTTTGTAATGCCATGGCATAAATTGGACTGCTAAAGCCCGTTCCAACAGAAAAACTACTGTCGACAGACCCATTCAAATTTAATCGAATTAATTTACTGGATGCTTTTCCGTCAAAGATGGTAAAATCGCCACCTACCAAAACCTTTCCATCGGTTTGCAGTAACAACAAATTAGGCGTGTCATTGGGATTCGTTCCAATGGTAAAACTACTATCCAAATCTCCGTTTGGAAACAAACGAATGACTTTATTTACAGCTAGTCCATTGTATTTACTAAAACTCCCAGCAGCTATAATTGAGCCGTCGGGCTGCAGCACAATGGAATACACAGTGAAATTAAATCCAGTTCCAGTGTTAAATGAAGTATCTAAGGTGCCGTCAAAATTCAACCGGATCAAACGATTCACAGTAACCCCATTATATTTAGTGAAATTACCAGCTACTAGAAGTTTACCATCTGGAAGCACAACGACATCTTTCACCGTATTATCTGGTCCAGATTGATTGGGATTGAAAGTCAAATCTAAATTCCCTTTTGCCGTAAGTTTAACAATACCGTTAACCGAAATTCCATTGAATTGAGTAAAACTTCCAAAGACAATATAACCTCCGTCGGGCAATGAGATAATTTTATCCACCTCTTTGTCAAAACCGGTACCTAAAAGACCTTGGTCGAACGAATTAAAATTAGGATCTACTTGTACATTTTGGCCATAGCCAAAAAAGGAAAGAAAAAAGAATAGCACATAGACTACCCTGATTTGGGGTTGGAATTGGGAAAAGTATAACATAAAGGGGGCACTTTAAATTATGATATAATGTATGTAATCAACTAGTTACTACAAATATAACTTAAAAAATAATACATTCTAATAGTATAATTAATTGATTTTAGGAAAGCCAAAAGAGTGCAATCCAAAAAATTTACTTACTTTTCGTGTATTAAAAACACCCCCATGAGTGATGTCAATTCCGTTAAAGAAGCGATTCATAAAATAGAACATTTCTGTGCCTATCAAGAGCGTTGCCACGACGAAGTAGTGCAAAAATTACGCTCCATGAAAATGGATTCGAATGAAATTGACAAAATTCTAGCGCATTTAATTCAGGAAAATTACCTGAACGAAAGTCGGTTTGCTTGTAGTTTTGCCCGTGGCAAACACCGCATTAAATTCTGGGGAAAAGTGCGCATCGTTAACGAATTGAAATTCAGAAACATCTCCACCTACAACATCAATTTGGCCCTCAAAGAAATAACTGCTGAAGAATACGACGCAAATTTCAATGCTTTAGCCGAACGAAATTGGCATTCCATCAAAGAAACTAACGGACTTAAAAAACGCAAAAAATACTGTGATTTCTTATTGCGAAAAGGCTACGAAAGTAATTTGGTATACGAAAAAGTAAAAGAATTAGAAGCGCAAATTAAATAGCTAACAAAATACTCACTGCATTCCCTCCAAAACCAACGGCATTCACCAGTACTTTTTTGATAGGTTTTGTTGGTGTTTGTGCTTTCACAAAAGGAACACCCACAAAATGATTGTGTTGTAACATTAAGATAGCCAATTCCAAACTTAAAATGCCTGAAGCGCCAAAAGTGTGCCCTATTTTCCATTTGTTGGTCGTCAATAACGGAAGTTGGGAACCAAACACTTTTTCAATGGCTTTGTATTCGGTCAAATCGCCTTTGATTGTTCCAGGAGCATGCATGACAATAGCATCTACTTCGGATAAGTCGGTAGTAGACAAGGCCATTTTCATCGACTTTTGGAAACAATCAGCCTCAGCAGAAATAGAAATATTGTGTTCTAAAATTTCGGTAGCATACCCAATGCCTTCTATGAAGGCCAAAGCATTTTCTTTTTTGCCAATTTCCAAACAACATACGCCAGCACCTTCGCCCAAGATCATGGTGTTTTGCTTTTTATCCAAATCCAAAGCGCGATTCGGATAGTCTTCTTCGATTCGAGAATAAATTTTTAACGCGCGCATTTGCGCAATTGTAAAATCGGTCAAAGGAGCTTCGCTACCTCCAACCAAAAATTTATCTGCCATACCCGATCGCAACCAAGCTACACCGTTCAAGACCGCGTGTAAAGCGGTTGAACAGGTAATAGAATGTGAAATTTCAGGACCCTCAGTTTGTAAATCGTGTGCTACCCAAGAGGAAATATTCCCTAAGGTAGTCGTTGGCGAAGCCAAGGTTTGTGCTTTCCCAGTGGTAAGGTATTCTTTAAAATGGTGTTCAAATAAATCAGTCGCCCCACGAGACGAACCTATATTAACTCCGAAACTATCGTTCTTTGACCAAGCTGCTTTGGCAATCGCTTGGCGCGAAGCGAGCATAGCATATAAAACGGAATTGTCTAAAGAATTGTATTTACTGTCCGATGCTCTTAAAGCCGCAACTTGTGCTTTTGAATTGTCATCCAAAGTACCTACCCAAGTCTCTTTTTGATCTAAAAAATGTTGTTGGAAACACGGATTCGGATTTTGATACTTATTCCAAATAGTTTCAGAATCATTTCCTAAAGGAGAAATAGATGCAATGGCCGTAATGGAGATCGTTTGTGACAAAGGATTAATTTTTTGACAAAATTACACTATTTCAAGGGCACTTTCGACCACTTGATACACTTTTTCTAGTTGTTCATCTGTAATCACATAGGGTGGCAAGATGTACACAATATTGCCTACAGGGCGTAAAATCACCCCATTTTCAATGAAGAAATTATAGAGTTTGTTGCGCAAATTTCCGTAGTAACTTGCTGCCGATTCCGTCTTGATTTCCAAAGCAAAAATAACTCCTAACACTCGAGTCGTTACTACTTTGGGATGCGATTGCACTCGTTTTTCAAAAGCTAAATGTTTGGCGTTTACTCGCACAAGATTGGCTTGCATTTCTGGGGTTTGCAACAATTCCAAACTCGCCAATGCGGCTGCGCAACCGGTTGGATTGGCCGTAAATGTATGCCCATGAAACAAGGCTTTATTGATATCCTCGTCATAAAATGCATCGAAAATTTCTTGTGTGAAAGTCGTTATCGCCATCGGAATGGTTCCGCCTGTTAAGGCTTTAGACAAACACATCATGTCGGGTTGCTCCACTAAATAATCCGAAGCAAAGGTTTTTCCTGTTTTCCCAAAACCAGTCATTACTTCGTCAGCAATAGTGAGTACATTATTGGCTTTACACATTTGGATTAAAGTATCCAAAGCAGCAGGGTCATACATCACCATTCCTGCAGCACCTTGTACCAAAGGTTCAAAAATAAATCCGGCACAATTATGGTTTTTTAAGGCTTTCGCCAAAGCGGAAAAACTAACTTCTTCTTGCCCAACAACGGGAACCGGAATCCGAACGACATCGATAAACATACCTTGAAACGCATCGGTAAAAAGAGAAATTCCACTGGCAGCCATGGCCGCAAAGGTATCGCCGTGAAAGGCATTTTCAAAAGCAATAATCGTAGTTCGCTTTTCCCCTTTATTAAAAAAATACTGTAATGCTACTTTAATGGCAATTTCAACTGCAGTCGATCCGTTATCTGAAAAGAATAATTTTTGTTGGTTTTTGGGTAAAATAGCTAGTAGCTTTTCAGCCACTTCAACCGCAGGTTCATGAGTAAATCCACCAAAAAGGACGTGTTCTAAGGTCGTCAGTTGTTTGTAAATCGCATCTGCAATAAACGTATTGGAATGTCCGTACGGATTGACCCACCACGATGCAATCGCATCAATATATTCTTTCCCATTTTCATCCCACAATAACGCTCCTTTACCTTTGGTAATGGCAATATGAGCCGAAGCGGTCTTATGCTGAGTATACGGATGCCAAAGGTATTTACTGTCTTTTTCGGTTAAGCTCATAAATTGATTTTGCTATTGGATTTTCAACAAGTTTTCTCTGAACAATTCAGCATATTCTGAAATGACATTGGTGTCAAAATAGGGTTCTTGGGCAATTCTTCCGATGAAGGGAACAGCCGTTCTACTTAAAATTATGGATTCAGAACTTGTATTTTCATCCCCAGAAAAAATAATTCCTGCGACTTGTATTTTTCTATTTTGCAAGGCTTCAATAGTCAATAAAGTATGATTAATACTTCCTAAATAATGACGAGAAACAACAATTACTTTGTAATCGGGCTGAATGAGATCCACCACAGATTGGGTTTCATTCAAGGGAACTAAAATTCCTCCCGCGCCTTCAACAACCAAATGATTATTCGTTTTCGGTTCTTGAATTTCATTCATTGTTATAGTAATGCCGTCGATTGCTGCAGCTAAATGCGGACTTGCCGGAGTTTGAAGCGCATAACTATTCGAATGAAAATGCGATTGTGTATTCGAAACTAAGGATTGTACTTTATGGGTATCCGAATGTTCCAAATCACCCGCTTGAATGGGTTTCCAATAATCGGCTTGGAGTGCTTCTACTATAATGGCTGAGGCAATGGTTTTACCTACATCGGTCGAAATGCCTGTTATAAATAATTTCATGTGTATCCGCTTTATCAGTGACCAAATACAAAAGTACTCAACAATTGCAAAACCTCGGTGATTTCTTTTTCTGAATTAAAACTATGCAAACAAAATCGCAAGCGCTCTTGTCCTTCAGGGACTGTTGGCGAAAGTATGGCTTTCACATCAAATCCTTTTTCTTGTAGTTGATTAGCAATGTTTTTGACTCTTTCATTTCCTGGTAAAATCGCGGATTGAATGCCTGATTTACTATGTACAAACAAAGGTTTCAAACTCAATCGGTTTTTTTCCTGATTGAAATGAGCGATGTTGTTTTTTAATTTTTGTTGGACTTCCCTTGCCATTTCTAATTGATGATAACCCATCAAAATAGTGGCAACCGAATGCGGTGATAAACCCGTTGTATAGATAAAACTTCGGGCAAAATTGACCAAGTAACTCTTCAAATCTTCTCCTCCTAAAATAGCAGCGCCATGGCAGCCCAATCCTTTGCCAAAAGTTACAATGCGAGCAAAAACTGTTTCCTGAAGTTGTAGACTTTGCACCAAGCCTTCGCCTTTTTCACCTAAAACTCCTAGTGCATGTGCCTCATCAACTACGACATAAGCTTGATACTTTTCAGCCAATTGAACTAATTCTTCCAAATTAGGCGTATCGCCATCCATGGAAAAAACCGATTCGGTCACGATATAAATAATGGTCTCTGAATGTCGAGCTAGTAATCGTTCCAAATCTTCCAAGTCGTTGTGAAGGAACTTATAGGATTTGGCATGCGACAATTGGATTCCATCTCGAATGGAGGCATGACACAATTCGTCGTATACAATCAAATCGCCTTTTTGAGGAACTGCACTAAAAAATCCCACATTTGCATCGTAACCCGAATTGAAAATCAATGCGGAATCTGCCTGATGAAATTGAGCAATGTAGTCTTCGGCAGCTTGATAAACGGAATGATTTCCCGAAAGTAATCGCGAACCCGTAGCGCCATTTTGAATCAGGTTGTGCTCCAACAAATACTGATGTGTATTTTCAAAAATGGTGTTTGAATTAGAAAAACCCAAATAATCATTCGAGGCAAAATCAACTAAGTCAGTCGCTTTGGGCAACTGTCGCAGTGCATTGTTTTGCATTCGAACGGCTAATTTATTAAAAAGTGTTTCTGGCAATTTTTTCATACTCCACAAAAATAAGGCAATTTTTTGGTCTTTCGGATTAGTATGATTTAGAAACTTACGAACTGAAAAATCGAAAATGTTTTCGTTTCTTGAAACGATTAACTTTTGTTAAAAAAATGTTAAAATACACTATTTAAAACGCCTCAGGTTGGAATAGTTTTCTATTTTCGTCAGCAATGAAAAGATTAGCCACCCTTTTTTTAATCGTAACCTTGTTCTACAACATGATAGGTTACTATTTAATGTTTGCTTATAAAGAACAGCAAGCATGGGTTGCGCGCATGGAAAACACAAGCCGTACTGATTTCCGAGTATTGCGTTTGAATGCTTCTTTGTATTCCTTTGCCGAGGATACCGATTTTGAAGAGGTGAATGAAGATGTGATCATTAATAACAAAAGCTATCACATCTTTAAAAAGCAGGTTAAAAACAACGTATTGAGTTTGTATTATTTACCCAACACAGATGAAAACACAGTGAGTAAAGATTTGAATGATCTGGTTCAAAGTCAATTATTCAATACCGGATCTTCCAAAGATTCTCCAGCAAAAAAACTATTGAAATCGTTTATCAAAGATTATATCGATAATCCTGAAGTTAGCATTCCTATGCCAACTCAAGCCGTTGCTTCATCTGAAGCATTTGCTACCCATGGTGCTGAATTTACGAATCCAGGCCATCTTTCTTTACCGTATTCCCCTCCAGATTTTATTTAATTTCGGTTTAACCAATTTTACATCTATTTTTAGAAAGTAGTGTTGCATGTTGTAATTAACTAGCAATGGCAATTCATTGATTCATCAATATTTCTAGGAAATTTTTAATATCCAATTGGTATAACCCCATGATGCAATTGCCTGTTCAAGTGGGCATCTACGCGTCAAATTCATTCGCACATTTACTATTTACTATTCTTACTAATGGAACTCAATACTCAAAGAGTATTCGCCATTTTTAAGTCACAACCAATTACTATAAAATGAAACAAATATACTTTTGTTGTCTTCTATTAGGCACACTATTCGCCAATGCTCAAACCGAAATCGACGGTATTATGATGAGTAAAAACCAACTTTGTACCGGTGCCGTTTATCAATACAGCGCTTGGAACAACTATTGGGAGGGAACTTTTAAAAGAGACAACCAAAATTTAGGCACTGTTTCTAACAACAATATCAGTATCAATGCCAACTACGGAATTTCAGATAAATTGAACGTAATAGTGAGTTTGCCTTATATTACAACCAAAGCTTCAGCGGGTACATTAAAAGGACAAAATGGATTGCAAGATTTCTCGGCTACGGTTAAATACATGCCTATAGAAAAAACGATTGGTGGAGCTACTTATTCATTATACACAATTGCAGGTTTTTCGGTTCCGACAACCAACTATACAGCTGACTATTTGCCATTGAGTTTAGGATCACAAAGTAAAACAGGAACTTTCCGTTTGATGGGAGATTACCAACGAGGTAACTTTTTCACCACGCTTTCTGGTGCGTACATGAAAAGAGCTAAAATTACAATAGACCGTAACGCTTACTTTACTACTGAAATGATTCACTCTAACGAAGTTGCTATGCCCGATGTTATCAATGTCAATTTAAGAATGGGTTACCGTTCTAGTCGTTTGATTGCCGAAGCATTTGTTGACAATCAAGTAACCCAAGGTGGATTTGATATTACCAAAAACAATATGCCTTTCCCAAGCAATGCAATGAATGCTGTTAAAGTGGGTGTACACACCAAATATACTTTTCCTAAAAAACCTGAACTTTCTCTTGTTAGTGGATTCAATCGAGTATTAAACGGACGCAATGTAGGACAAACGAATGCAGTATATGCGGGATTCTTTTATATCATCAAATTCAACAAAAAATAACATGAAAAATATAGTTATCACTCTTTTTGCCCTAGTTTCATTAGCCTCACTTTTTTCTTGTAGCAGTGAGATATATGATCGTTCTGAAAATTATCCAACATTAACTCCTACTGCTAATGATGATCTAGCAGGAACTTGGCGACCAATTTTACTGAGCGCACCAGACGAGTTTAGTTTGGATGCTCCAGTAGCCACTTCCAATGCGGCATTTACTAGAGAAATAAACGAAATTAAAAGCTATCAAGCCAATATTACTGCCGAACAAAAAGTAATTATAAAATACTGGAGCGCAGGAAGTGTATTGCGTTGGAACGAAATCATGCGCACCTTGGTAGCCAAACACAATTTGCCACCCTATCAAAATGCTGATGGAACTTACCCAACTCCATCTGCTGCTAATCCATTTGCGAATACCCCATTCCCATTTTCAAATCCTCCTTATGCAGCGCGTGCTTATGCCTTTGTAAGTGCGGCGCAATATGATGCTTTAGTAGCCACTTGGCATTATAAAAAATTATACAATAGAGTTGCACCTTATGTGGCAGATAATACTTTAAATGTGTTAATTCCAAAGAGCAGCTTGCCTTCTTATCCTTCTGAAGATGGAGTTTTAGCAGGGGTTACTGTGGAGTTGTTGAAATTATTGTTTCCAACAGAAATTGCCTATATCAATGAGAAAGCCGAGGAAGAAAAATTATACAGAATAATCAGTGGTGCTAACGTGCGTAGTGACATTGATGCTGGAATTATTTTAGGAAGAAAAATTGCCGCAAAATACATCACAAGAGCTTCTGGAGATGGCATGGGAGCTGCAGTAGGGAACCAAACCCTTTGGACCCAATTACAAACTCAAACAACTGCTACAGGAGAAACGCCATGGTTGTCTTTGGACTTACCGGCTAGACCGCCAATGTTGCCTTTGTTTGGTAATGTACGATCATTCTTAATGTCTCCTTCAGATATACTAGCAAGCCGTCCTGTTCCGCCACCCTCTACAAAATCAGTTCAATTTGCTAATGAGGTAGCCGAAGTGAAAAAGTTTAGCCAAAATGCCACTCGAAAAGAAATGGAAATTGTAACCTTTTGGGCTGACGGTGTAGGAACCTATACCCCGCCAGGACATTGGAATGCTATTGCGGCAGATGCCTTTGTAGCACAAAATTATAGTGAAGTACGTTGGGCTAGAAATATGGCGCTATTGAATCTTACTTTGATGGATGCCGCTATTAGTTGTTGGAATACTAAATACTATTATTTTAATCCAAGACCAACACAAGTGGACGCTTCCATAAAAACCTTAACAGGTATTCCTAATTTTCCTGCTTATGTTTCGGGTCACTCTACTTTTAGTGGGGCTGCCGCTACAGTTTTATCTCACATTATTCCTGCTAAAGCAACTGAATTTAAAGCATTGGCCAAAGATGCTTCTGACTCCCGTTTGTTTGGGGCCATTCATTATCGAAGCGATTGTGAAAAAGGATTATTACTTGGAGAAACCGTAGGTGGATTTGCTGTTGCAAGAGCCCGTATTGATGGTGCAGAATAAATTATATACAAGTTGAATATTTAAAATAAGTGGTTTGTTTTATTTTCAACTAATCTCAAGCAAATAATATTTATTTGCTTGAGATTAATTTCATTTTAAATTGATTTCCCATGACACAACATTTCAACTCCTTCTATTGTTCTTTTAGTAAAAAAATTGAACGACATAGCATTATCATAATGCGAATCGCTTTAGCCATTGTTTACATTTGGTTTGGCGGATTAAAAATAATCGGAATAAGCCCTGCAGGTGACCTAGTAGAGGAAACGGTTTTTTGGTTCAAGCCGGAGATTTTCATTCCGGTGCTTGGACTATGCGAAGTACTCATTGGATTAGGACTATTGATCAAAAGATTAGTGCCGCTTACCATACTTTTGTTGTTACTGCATATGATAGCTACTATTTTTCCGCTTTTTCTACTAACAGACGCTTGTTTTGATACTTTTCCTTACCGTCCAACTTTAGTAGGTCAATACATCATTAAAAATCTGGTTTTAGTTGCTGGCGCTTTGGTTATTGCAGGGAAACACAATAGTAATTATTGCTAACAACAGTAATGGTATAAAACAAAAAAGCCTAACAAATGTTAGGCTTTTTTTATACATCTTAATTCGTATTAGTCAGCTAATAGAATTACTTTGTTGTCTTTCATTTCGATTGTGCCTGACTCCACTGCTAAAGTGTACAATTGGTCATTTACTTTCGTTAATTTAGCTGCTGCTTCTTTAGAAAGCGTAAAACTTGGCGCTGCAATTTTTACAGTCCCTTTCTTAAGCAAAGAAACAATTGGCGCGTGATTGTTCAAGATTTGAAAATCTCCATCTACTCCTGGAAGATATAATGAAGTAATCTCTCCTGAAAATAACTTTGCCTCTGGTGATACTATTTCTAAAATCATTTTTTTAGTGATTAGTAACTAGTTCTAAGTGATTAGTATTATCTCAATAATCCTAATTACAAAGTGCTAATTGATTACGCTTCTGCCAACATTTTTTCTCCAGCCTCAATTGCTTGTTCAATAGTCCCTTTAAGGTTGAAAGCAGCTTCTGGCAAGTGATCTAATTCACCATCAATAATCATGTTAAAACCTTTGATAGTATCTTTAATGTCAACTAATACCCCTGGAATTCCTGTAAATTGCTCAGCAACGTGGAAAGGTTGAGATAAGAAACGTTGTACACGACGTGCTCTAGAAACAGATAATTTATCTTCTTCAGATAACTCTTCCATACCAAGGATCGCGATGATATCTTGTAATTGTTTGTATTTTTGAAGAATCTCTTTTACTCTTTGTGCACAATCATAGTGCTCGTCTCCTAAGATTTGTGGTGTTAAGATTCTTGAAGTAGAATCCAATGGATCCACCGCAGGATAAATACCTAACTCAGCAATTTTACGAGACAATACCGTTGTTGCATCTAAGTGAGCAAATGTTGTTGCTGGCGCCGGGTCAGTTAAGTCATCCGCAGGCACGTAAACCGCTTGTACAGAAGTAATAGATCCTTTGTTAGTAGAAGTAATACGCTCTTGCATAGCTCCCATTTCAGTTGCTAATGTTGGTTGGTATCCTACTGCAGATGGCATACGACCTAAAAGTGCCGATACCTCAGAACCTGCTTGTGTAAAACGGAAGATGTTATCCACGAAGAACAATACATCTTTTCCTTGATCAGATCCAGCTCCATCACGGAAATACTCAGCGATAGATAATCCAGAAAGTGCTACACGAGCACGAGCTCCTGGTGGCTCATTCATTTGTCCAAAAACGAAAGTAGCTTTTGACTCTCTCATTCCTGGCATATCTACTTTAGACAAATCCCATCCTCCATTTTCCATAGAGTGCATGAAATCGTCACCGTATTTAATAATTCCTGACTCTAACATCTCACGAAGTAAGTCATTTCCTTCACGTGTTCTTTCTCCTACTCCTGCGAATACTGAAAGTCCACCGTGACCTTTTGCAATATTGTTGATCAACTCTTGAATCAATACTGTTTTACCTACTCCAGCTCCTCCAAACAATCCAATTTTACCACCTTTTGCATAAGGCTCAATCAAATCGATTACTTTAATACCTGTAAATAAAACTTCAGATGAAGTTGATAAATCTTCGAATTTTGGAGCGGCTCTGTGGATTGATAATCCATTTTCTCCTGTTTTTGGTAAGTTTCCTAAACCGTCAATAGCATCTCCAATTACGTTGAACAAACGTCCGTAAACGTCTGGACCAATTGGCATTTGGATTGGATTTCCAGTACCTACAACTTCATAACCTCTACTCAAACCATCTGTTGAGTCCATAGATATGGTACGAACGGTGTTTTCACCAATGTGTGATTGTACTTCAAGAACTAAGATAGTTCCATCTTTTCTTGTGATTTCTAACGAATCATAAATTTTTGGAAGTTCAACATCTTTACCGTTGAAAACAACATCAACTACTGGACCAATGATTTGGGCAACTTTTCCTATTACTTTAGACATTACTTATGTATTTATTAAATAGCTATTTAGGTTTATGAAATAGACTTAACCGAAAGTCCTCGATTAAATACTTTTTACAGAGTGCAAAGATAATTTTTAAAATATAAAATCAATAATTTTTTTTTAAAAAAATCAGGGTATTTTTCCTTTGAACAAAAAAAACCACTACTTAATTGTAGTGGTTTTATATTTTGAATTATTTAGGCAATTTGATTACAAACTAGCCGGGAATAAAATTCTGTATTTCCCAAGGTCTACTTTCTTTAAAGTAGAAGAATATTTTGAATTAATTGCATCAATAAAAGCATTTGAAATCAAAGCATATCCTCTTGGACTTGGATGAACTCCGTCTAAAGAGAAAGAACCTCCAAAAACATAAGTAGATGTCATTGTAAAATTATTTCCCACAAGTCCAGTAGTTGATAATTTATCCATGATTGCCTTTGCATCAACAAAAGCCAAACCTTTAGCATCTGCGATAGCTTTAATACTTACATTATAAGCATCTGTAGCAACTTTAATTTGAGCAACTTCAGTAGGGATTAACACATGCATATCTTGCAACGGAAATGTGATTCCAAATTTATCTAATGGAGATGGTGGCGCAAAACCTAATCCAGAGTTAGTTGCAGTTGGAGCAGCTCCAATAGCAGACTGAGTTGGCAACAACACTAAATCTGTTGCAGTTGCTTGACGCGCTTGACCAAAAACAGCTCCATAAAAAGCCGCCGTTTGAGCCCCTAATGAAGGAGTAAAAGCAGCGGTTAATTGTGCTGATAAGTTAGGCAATGATTCGTCTTTAATAAGAACAGGATTTGCTACTGTAGTAGAAAGCAAATTGATTCTATCACCTGCTCCAAAAAATGTTAATGCAGATTTCAAAGGACCATATAATAATGTGTTCAATTGTGTAATTGTTGCTTGACCAACTGCTACGTTTCCGCCACCAAGTACTGATGTAGATAATGGATTAAACGGCACTGTCGTAAAATACGGAAGTGTATTAACATATGGTAAATTAGCCACAACTCCTTTAGCGCTATTAGCAGTTAAGCCAGTAACCAAAGAATTGTATACACTTGCAAAAACGGTTGGATCTGTAATATCATTAGAACCGTAGGTAGCTGGATTCATATTCCCCGTTTGGTTAACACCAATACCCCCTGAAGTTGCATATCCTAACACATCATTACCTCCAATCCATAAAGAAAAGAAAGTAGGTGTTTGGGCTACAGCATCAGCTAAGACAGTTGATGTAGCAGAAGTTGCAAAACGTGCATAATAAGGATTAGCTAATCCTGCAGCTACACCAGCAACATTTCCATAACCCGCAGCAACTAAATGGTAACTTTTAGCTCCTGGAACTCCTAAGTTTCCGAAAGGACCCGTTACTTTAGTAGCAACATTCGTTGTTGGTGCTCCCGAAACAGCAACTGGAGCCGATCCGTTAAAATACAAACGTTGTCCTGCAATAACATTTCCGCCTAATAAAAGCCCGCCAATATTATCACCCATTAATGGAGTTGAAAAAGCACCTCCGCCAGCTTCAGCAAATTGCTGTGCTAGTATATTTGGATAGGCTCCTTTTTGAGCTTCAACAAATAAAGCCCCATCACTATACCCAGCTGCAAATGAATCCCCAAGAGCAACATATTTTGTAAAATTAGCCGACCCTGCCGAAACAGGTTCCTCCATTACAAGAACATCATCATCATTTGTACAAGCTACAAAGGTCAACGAAACCAATAATAGCCATTTGAAATTTTTTATCATAATTGTATTTTTTTAATTAGTAGTCAAATTATGGATTAATAGTCCAAGAAGCAAAATATTGTTGCCCAATTGAACCTGCTCCTAATACCTGAATGTATTCTTTACCTCCAATATTAGCTGCTCCAATTTTTAACGTTGATTTTAATTTAGGGAAAACATAGTTAATCTGAGCATCAATAACAGTAGCTGAAGCGATCATACCATCTGCCATTGTAGATTGCCATAAATATTCACTATTCCATCTTCCGCTTACATTAAATCCAAAATTTTGGAATAATTTTTCGTTACCGAAAGAAGCTTTTACTCTATGTTTAGGAGTGTTAAATCCTGCTTCAAAACTTGCATCTTTAGATTGATCAAAATTAAATTCAGCATAATTATAATTCACACCTACTTCAAAGTCTTTATATACTTTTTTAGCCAAACCTAAACCAAAACCAAGAGACTTGATTTCAACTTGTGTATTAGTATACAATTGGAATGCTCTAAAATTTCCATTTGTCAACGCGTGTAGTGATTGTGTTCCTAAATCAGTTGCTCCTCCAGCTGGATTTGGAGCATCTAGTGCTTTACCATATAAAGGTGCTACTACATTTAGGTTTCCAATAAAGTTATTATATACATTATAGTAACCATTAATATCAACCGACATGTCTTGAATAAATGAACGGTAACCTAATTCAATCGCTTTTACCTCTTCCGGTTTCACAAAAGCTAAATTGGTTTTTTTCAATAATGCAGGATTTCCTGTTGCTGTAAGTGCTCCAACTGAGGCTGCAGTATATGAATTATTATAGGCATTCAAACCTGTAATATTAACCGATGTTCCACCAGCAAAAAACTGACCAGTTGTGGTAGAAATTGGCAATGTTTCTTTATAACGTGTCAAGTTATCAGGAGCTGATCCTAACAAAATAGCACTTCCTACATTAAATCCAATGTATTGGTCTTGTGTAGATGGGTTTCTGAATCCTGTTTGGAATGACGCTCTGAAATTGTGTTTTCTGCTTTCTCCAGCAGAATACACTAATGAAACTCTTGGTGAATAGTTTCCTTCGAAATTTTTAGATTTATCATAACGAATAGATCCTGTAAATTTCAATCTGTCATCCATTAATTTTTTTGTTAATTGCGTGTAAGCACCATATTCATTATAGTTGATTGGTCCATCAGCATCAGTATAAATTCTACCTGAAGAATTCAATTGATACGCTCTGTAAGAACCCCCAACTTGAATTTCGGCAAATTTGATCATGTCTTTAAAGTTGTAATTAGCATCAGAGTGGTAAATTCTTGAATTATCCACTAATTTAGATCCTGATAATACACTTGCTTCATTAGTAACTTTGTCAAAGGCGCTTTTAAATCCAGGTGAACCTGGTAATAATCTTCCTGTATCAGCAACTGATCTAGCCACTTTATGTGCGTTTTCAGGAGTCATTCCTCCTAAAGTAGATTGAATATATGCTCCTGCATATTCTCCAAACCACTGGCTATCTGCTTTCCATTGACGATTCACATTAATTCCTGTAAATAACATATCGTATGAATTTCCACCATCTTCAGTTGTAGTGTACCCTCTCACGAAAAAGTTTTTCCCTTTGAATTCTAATTTATGTTGTTGCATAAAGAAGTTGTTCAAGTAATATCTGTTGGCTCCTTGATAAACGGCATTACCAAAACCAAATTTACTTTGCCAGATCACTTCCAATTTTTCATCTCCAAATGGACGTAAATGGAAAGAGAAATCAATTTTTGTGTTTGACGCTCTATTATCTGTCAAATCAATCTCGTTGTATCCAGTTCTACTTACATTGGTGTTTGGCAATAAATTAACAGCTCCTGCTGGAATTCTTCCTAATGAAGCTAATGAATTACCTACACCTTTAATATTT
This sequence comes from Flavobacteria bacterium GWA2_35_26, assembly GCA_001800905.1. GTDB lineage: Bacteria > Bacteroidota > Bacteroidia > Flavobacteriales > Flavobacteriaceae > Flavobacterium. The sequence goes on from MGWH01000003.1 coordinate 265,248, forward strand.
GTAGAAACCTCATCTCCATAAACGTTAATACCATCATAATTAATATGACTTCTATCACGTCCAAAAGTTGTTTTGTCATCATAATTAGTTGCATACCAATCGGTCGCTTTCATATAAGTGAAATTGGCTTTAGCTGCAAAATAAGGACTGAAAGCTTTAGCCATTCTAACACCATAGTCTAAATAATCATTAACCCCAGCCGCTTGTTGACTAGTTTGACCATATTTAGCATAGGCTCTAATTCCTTGACTTGTAAATGGACTTTTACTGTTCATGAACAAAATTCCATTAAAAGCATTGGCGCCATACAAAGCAGAAGACGCCCCTGGTAACAATTCCACACTCTGAACATCAATTTCAGAAACACCAATCATGTTTCCAATCACAAAGTTCAATAATGGAGAAGAGTTATCCATTCCATCCACTAATTGCATGAAACGAACGTTTGCTACAGTAGCAAAACCTCTAGTGTTTATAGATTTGAAAGACATACTACTCGTGTTCATTTGAACCTCTTTCAAGTTTTCTAATCCGTCATAAAAAGAAGCAGAAGCGGTCTTTTTGATATCAGCAATACCCATTCTTTCAATGGTTACTGGAGATTCTAAAACACGCTCTGGAGTTCTAGATGCAGAAACTACAATCTCATTTAATTTTGTTTCTTCATCTTGTAGTACTACATTCACTTTCTGATTAGCGGTTGTAACACTGACCTTTTTAGATCCGAAACCTAAGGCAGAAATTTCAATTTGAAATGGTAATTTTTGAGAAGTGTTTAAAACAAATTTTCCGTCAAAATCACTAATTGCCCCTGAATTGGTTCCAACAACTTTAATGTTGGCTCCTGGGATAGGTTGTTTTTTACTGTCTGAAACAGTACCTGAAATTGAATTTTGAGCAAATGAAATGCTACAAAAAAACAAGGTCAAAAAAAGTAAGTATACTCTCATTGGTTAAAATTTTGTTGGTTTATGCGACTAAAATACAAATATTTTTGACTATTACTAAAATTGCAATAGAAAAATTTCACATTTGTCAACTAATGGTGCTCATTTTGACTAATCTGTATTTACTATTGATCTTTTTATTTGATGTAATGAAGCAAATTAGATTGTGTAAATCAAAATTACACCAAACAAAAAAAAGCAAGTTTACACTTGCTTTTTTTGTGACTATTCCATTTGAATTAATTATTCCACCGTAGTAAATTGTTTTCCAAATACCACTTCTAAAGATACTAATTCAAAAGGATTTTCTATCAAACTATCAGTTCAGGTAAAGTCATCCAACTTATGGAATCCTCCATATTCCGACTATCAACAGAAGTTGTTTGACATTATCACCAAGTTCCACGAAGTAGATGGATGGAACTTTCAACAAATATCAGATTGGTTGGTTGAGAATAACTACTTGTCTCCACGGGGTAAAGTATTCAACAATTCCGTAGCACACTCAATCTATAAAAAGAAAACAAGAAGTCTAAAACGATTTTCTCGTGAGTTTGACCATACTATTACGAATATGGGGATTGATGTAGTTGATTACATTCCAAGGGAATAGAGTTATCCCGACCTCCACTGCGTTACGGTCGGTTCTACCGAAGGTGACAACTGTCCTTTCAGGACAGTAATTGTCATTTAAAGACAGTTTATGTACTGTTAGTATAATGTTATATCCTTTCAGTATAGTAATAAGGACTATTGGTATAATATATGTCCTATCAGGACAATTCCTTGACCATCTGAGACATCTTCTTTACTTTGGTAATAGTAGTTGTAGATACAGACAATATCTTCGATATTTCGTCATAAGAATACGTTCCCTTGGATAGGTAGTTGAGGATAGACTGTGACCTTTTTTTCTTTAAGAAAGAATCCGTTGAATCAGTTGTTCCAATTCTACGTCCCCCGTACAATCCCTTTTCCTTTCTAATCTTAATCCCTTCCATTTGACGTTCACGGATGAGAGACTTCTCGAACTGAGACATTGTCGATAGGATTGACAACATCAACTCACTGAACTTGTCAACCTTACCATCCTCGTTGATATTACGTAGTGTTGGGTTCTTACATTCTATTACTATTCCTCGT
>MGWH01000004.1 GCA_001800905.1 Flavobacteria bacterium GWA2_35_26
ATGGATTTTTTGGGAATGCATCGTTACGATCCAATATACCATCGCCATCAGAATCTAAATCCAAATAATCTGGAGTGCCATCTCGATCAGTATCTACAATCCCTTCGGTTCCATTTGAAAGTCCATCACCATCACAATCCGCTGCATTCCATGCTGAACTTGGTGTTACAGTTCGGTTTGCCAATACAAATTTACATCCGTTTTTCGGATCGGTTCCGTCTGTTTTTTCAGTACCATCAATCACTCCATCTCCGTCAGTATCAGAATTCAATGAATCTGTACCGTCAATAGCTTCTTGAGTATTACTTACTCCATCACCATCCATGTCGGCATCATTTTGATTTCCAATACCGTCACCGTCTGTGTCTAAATCTATAAATAGAGCAAAGGTTACACTACCCGTACCATCAGAGTTAGTACCTGAAATAGTGAAGTCTCTACTTGTTAACAATACTGTAGGGGTTCCTGTAATAGCGCCTGTTGCTGTATTGAAACTCAACCCAGCTGGTAGTGTTGGGCTAATTGCAAATGAATTTGCTGTTCCACCAGAATTACTTACAACGATAGTTGGAAGAGCAACATTAATTACTCCATAGAAACTAGATTGTGAAACGCTTAATATTGGTGACTCATCTACATTATTTACTGTAATGGCAAGCACTTTTTCATAAGTCAATCCACCTGCATCTGTTGTCTTAATTCGAACGCTATAACTTGTTTTTGTTTCAAAGTCAAAAACCGGTGTAGCTTTCAATTGGTTTTCTGCAATGGTAAAACTTTCATTGTCTGTACTTCCTTCTCCACTAACTAAAGTATATGTATGAGTATCTCCAGTATCAGCATCTGTAGTGCTTAAAGTCCCAACTACTGCGTTAGCTGCATTGTTCTCATTTATTGAACTAGCGCTTAACGAGATATTTGTTGGTGCAGTGTTATATACTAGCGTCACGGTAGCGGTCGTACTTCCTCCTGTATTTGTAGCTGTCACCGTGTAGGTAACAGAACCTGTCTGTGTAGCTGTCAACGTTCCAGAGATTACCCCAGTAGTAGCATTAATGGTCAGACCAGCAGGTAGTGCTGGAGAAATGCTGTAAGTAGGCGCTCCACCAGAAATAGTAGGAGTCATCACCTCTATTGCAGTACTCTGACGCACCGTTTGTGTGTCTGGTGAATAGCTCAAAGAGCTCGGAGCTACCGCATTGAATACTTCTAAAGTAAATGTAGTCGTACCCACACACGATGCCGTGGCCGTTGTGCCCGTTACCGTATATGTTTGTGAAGCACTTACTGCTGTTGGCGTACCACTAATTACACCCGTAGTGGTATTAAAGGTCAATCCTGAAGGTAATGCTGGGCTAATCGCATAAGTGGCCACAGTACCTCCAGTAGAGGTTGGTGATGCACTAGTAATCGCTTTTGTTCGCTCAAAACTATAGCTTGCCGAATAAGCGATTGCTGGCAATGGAATCACACTAACGGTTACGACTTCGGATAAAGTGGTGTTTTGATTGGTAATCGCTTCTACGGTATATGCACCGGCAGTAGCCACTACTAATTCTCTTCCCGTTTCACCAGAGATGGCTACGCCATCTTTAAACCATTGGTAACTTGTAGAAGCACTTGCCTGAAGATTAACGGTTGCCCCTTCGCAAAATGCCAAAGCAGCATTCGCGTTGTTTGTGCCCGCAAGTGCAGTAACACCCACCTGCTGTACATAGCAGTAAGTGGTAAATTCAACTTGTTGAAGATTGGTAGCGCCACCTGTTGCACCAGTGAATCCCCAATACACATAAGGACGACCATTGAATATGTCGGCTTTCAAGTCAATAGTAATATTGTGCCTTCTGGTACCATCGTACCACACTTGGAAGTTTTTGGCAGTTGCATCCCATACAAATCGAGCCGTATGCCATTGTCCGTCTTCCATTTGTACTTCAAATGGGGTAGAGTAGGTATTATGAGCACCCGCTGTATTTCCATTTGCAATTATGGCAATATGATCCTGAATTGGTTCAATTGAACCGTTGTTGTAAGTGTCAAACTCTACAGCAAAAGAAGGGGTAATTCCGGCATAGCCTAATCCTCCTCCTGAAGACCCAGCATTTAAGGACTGATTTTGGAGCACAAAGGCAATACCATCCGCACCTGCATCACTATTACCTAAATATACACGGGCGTTGATATCAAAATCTTGATCCAAGAACAAACGGTTTTTATTCCAAGCAGAACCATTTCGACCACCTTGATTTGGAGTTAACGTATAAATATTTCCTGAAAGGGTAGCGTTTCCGTTGGTTTGGAAATCTGCTGCAGCAAATGGGCTACAGCTCGGGTCAGAAAGCAAAAGCGTTGTGGTTCCAGTACAGCCAGTCGAAGCTAGTGTAGCCGTAATCGTATACGTTCCTGGAATTACTGCCTGTGCTGGAGTTCCACTAATTACACCTGTACTTGTATTAAATGAAAGGCCTGTTGGCAAAGCTGGGCTTATAGCAAAAGACGTCCCGTTTGTAGTAGGTGTAATTGGCGTGATCGCTTGACCTGCTGCTATTTCAAAGCTAGAACTTGAATAAGAAATTGTAGTCGAAGGATTCACCGTAATGGTAAATGTTCGTGGCGTTCCTGCACAACCTCCAGTTACCGGAGTTACAGTGATCGTCGCTACTACGGGTGTTGTTCCTGTATTGATTCCATTGAATGGAAGAATATTTCCAGTTCCGCTCGCAGCCAACCCTATAGAAGGCGTATCATTTGTCCAATTATAGGTGGTGTTTTGGTCTTCGAAACCAAAAGCCATGGTACTATAATTTTCAGTTGCAGTATAATTAAAACTAACAGTAGTTACTGTGCCGTCAATTCGAATAATATTGAACCCCTCGGTTCCAGTAAACTTATTGTTTGGTAAGTCATAAGTAGTTGACCAACCAGCAGTAGTATTGTCAGTCCAAATTGGAGTAAAAGGAGTCGACACAAGCACTGGAACAGGCGTACTTGGATTTCCTACACTAGCAAAGGCAACCAATGGGTTGGTTACTGGTGTACTGAATGTAGCAGTAAACACACCTGCCCTAGTATTTCGAATCTGATTTCCAGAGGTAGGAACACTATAAATTTGAGGAAATCTTGTTCCATCATACATTCCACCTGCGTTAGCCGCAAGCCCTCCTCCTGTTTGCGTGATACTTACAGTAATGCCATTCTGACCTGTTCCACTGGCAGTTCCACTGGCGATACTATTTAGTGTCATCCACTGATAACCAGCAGTATTTACTGGACTGAAGTTAATCACAGAAGTAGGCGCGCCGTTACATACCGTTTGGCTAGTAACTGCAGCTACTTGGGGTGGTGTACAAGTCGTGGCGTTCACCGAATTGGACTGTGTTCCACCACCAATGCTATTTACAGCACGAATGCGAATTGGATATGCGGTAGCATCATTTAAGCCTGAGATCACAAGCGGAGTAGTAGTGTCTGCCGGAGATAGTGTCAGCCAATTTGTTCCATCATCAATACTGTATTGGTAATTGGTAATTGCCTGACCTCCATTAGAAGTAGGTGCCGTAAAATTAATAGTGGCCGTTCCTGTTCCTCTAGTAATAGAGGTGATGGTTGGCGCTCCTGGAGTCGTAGAAGAAGCGGCTCCATAACCTACTGCGGTAGTAATGTTATCAAACTCAAATCCCGAACCACCAAATACAATTCGAGTAAAATAAATTGTTGGGTCATCCAATTCAAGATTAATATATGCAAAGGCCTCACCCGCTGCAAGTGTTCTCTTATAAAGATTAGTATTGTATGCTGTTCCATTCACAGCTGTTACACTTGTGCCTGTTAATAAGTCAAGAACGGTTTGTGCCGTAAAAGTTCCAAGCTGAATTTCATTGCCTCCGCAAGAACCATAAATGGTAACATTATTATTGGCGTTTCCTGCTGCCCACCAAAAACCAACATATCGAGAAGCGTCGGTAAGGCTAATACTTACTTCACCTGAGTTTGCAGCTTGCAAGTATTTCGAACCACTTCCTCCCCAAACATCATCTGCCTTAACCTCAACCGTTCCAGTGTTTGATCTGGTAAATGTTCCCACTTCAAACGTTCCCGTAGCAGCAAGATTTCCAAGACTGAATGCATTAAAGTTTTCCGTGCGTGAGCCGGTTTGACCTTGAATTGCAGAAGTAGTTACGTCAGGCGGAGATAGCTTGAACCGTACATTAGGAGCCGTATTAGGGCAAGGCACAATAGTTGCAGTTACAGCAGTTCTTGTGGTATTTAAACATCCAGAGCTTGTATTTCTAGATTGTGCATAAAAAGTAGTAGTAGTAGAAATTACCGGAGTAGTAAATGATGTCACACCTTGGCCTCCGCTCAACACGGTTCCTCCTGTAGCAGAAGCATACCAATCAACTGTCGTGCCGGATGCCACAGAAACTACCAATGGTACAGTTCCTGCACCACTATTAGTGCCGGCACTTACCGCTGTAGGGGCAACAGGTGCTTGATTAGATGGACAGTTAGCCACATAAGTTGTACTAGCAGAATAAAAATCTAAAAAGGCATTGTCATCAGGATCATTCCAAAGACCAAATTCTACAATATAAGAACTTATACTACCAGGGAACGAGGTTGCAGGAGGTCCAAAATCATTCCATGTAGTTCCTCCGTTCCAATTTGTTACTACAAAGTTTTCACCTGACCCCCAGTTATTAGGTTCGCCACCTGCCCAATTATTATATTTTCCAGGAACATTTGTATCACCATTTCTGATTATTGTTCCAGATTCAGGACCTGACGACCATTTATATACTCCTTCTTGATCTTTGTCTGATAGACCAATTAAAACATTTTGTGCTGTGGTATTCGTTGAAACAAAACTATCTTCAGCAGCTGAAGTGATTGTAACTAAATATCCAGTACTTCCCTTATAGGTTAATGCAGCTGCATCGGCTAAAATCTGATTAAAAACGCTTGCGCCACCGCTACGTCCAGTACTAGGCCAACTTACAGGCTTATAAAAATGGCCGTTTACTGGATTATAAAAATTGCCAGCTTCATTTACAGTTGCAGATACTGATAATTTGATATCTCCTGCTCCTGTACCAGTAGCAACAGAAAGTGAAGCTAATGCGGCATTGATATTAGCCTGGGTCCCAGTGAAACTAATTCGAGTAAGTCCTGACCATGAAGTGTACCCTGTAGATCTGGTTAAACCATTAAAAACTCCAAAACTAAAACTAGCTCCAGTTGGCGGATTAACCAATCCAACTGAAGCTAACAAGATGTCACTACTGCCAAAATTTGCTAAAACAAAATCTCCTGGATCTTGGTTAGCTGTACTTAAAACAAAATTTGCAGGGTTAGGAGAAATAACTCTAGGTAAAGCATCTAAATAATCATTCAAATCATTCAAAGCAGTATTCCCAGTTGCAGCATTACCAGAAACGGTTTGACCATCTGCAGGAATTGTGTAAGAAGCATTAGTAAGTTTAAAACCAAAATTGGATTTTCCAATAGCATTTCCTCCTTGAATAGAATAATTTACTCCACCATATGCAGAAAGATTTAAGGAAATATTATTGTCTGCAATAAAGCCAAATACTTGATTGGCGCTCCCGGAATTAACCCGCCAGTTTAAAGCCCCAGAAATATCCACTTTTCTTCCATTAGTCAACTGAAGAAGGAGTTTACCTTTGATATCATTACCTTGGCTTAGTTCAAAACGACCCGAATTGGTTGTCTGAACAAACTGAACCTTTGCAATTCCAAGCGTAGAAAAACGCTTAATGTTTGTTGCTGAGTTGGTGTTGTTTCCTATCAATCCGATAAAACCATCATTAAATGGTACACTAACCTCAATTTGTGAAAAAACACTAGTAAAGAATAACAAGGCAAATGCCAAAATTATTTTTTTCATAAATACATGGATAGATCCAATTCGTTTTTTACTTTTCATAAATTCTTATTAAATAAAATTAAATATTATACAGTTTAGGGGTACAACTGTAAATTCAATAAGAAATGGGATTTAATATACTAACGTAACTGTGTGGGTAAACAATCGTTAATTATTTCGCGCAAATTTACTATTAAATAATTTATTTGTAATCTATTTTCTATAAAAGATTGTCCAATAAATTCAAAAACAAGACAAAATACCAAAAAAATACTATTTTTATTGCCCTTTTGAATTCAAAAAATTTGCCAAAAAAATTCTCTTGTCACTTCAAAAAAAAACCTATTTTTACGAAACCATTCAGGAGAAATAAAACCCTTTTATTTCTTGAAATTGACAACCTAATAGATACATAAAAGATGAGTTCAGAGAAAGAAGCCAAGTTAAAAGCGTTACAACTTACGCTGGATAAACTAGACAAAACTTACGGAAAAGGAACCGTAATGAAAATGGGCGATAAAGCCGTAGAAGAAGTAGAAGTGATTTCATCTGGATCTCTTGGTGTCGATTTAGCATTAGGGGTAGGTGGTTATCCAAAAGGAAGAATTATCGAAATCTACGGACCAGAATCGTCTGGTAAAACCACTTTAACCTTACATGCCATTGCCGAAGCGCAAAAAGCAGGCGGAATTGCAGCCTTTATCGATGCAGAACATGCTTTTGATAGAAACTATGCTGAGAAATTAGGAGTAGACATCGAAAACTTAATCATTTCGCAACCAGATAATGGAGAACAAGCTTTAGAAATTGCGGAGAACTTAATTCGTTCAGGAGCGATTGACATTGTGGTTATTGACTCGGTAGCAGCCTTGACACCAAAAAGCGAAATTGAAGGCGAAATGGGAGATTCTAAAATGGGTCTTCATGCGCGTTTGATGTCACAAGCCTTGCGTAAATTAACAGGAACAATTAGCAAAACACATTGTACGGTTTTCTTCATCAACCAGTTGAGAGAGAAAATTGGAGTGATGTTTGGTAACCCAGAAACTACAACGGGTGGAAACGCCTTGAAATTTTATGCTTCGGTTCGTTTGGATATTCGTCGTTCATCTCAGATTAAAGATGGTGAGAGCGTAATTGGAAACAGAACCAAAGTAAAAGTGGTGAAAAATAAAGTGGCTCCGCCTTTTAGAACGGCTGAATTCGACATTATGTATGGCGAAGGAGTTTCTAAAACAGGTGAGATCTTAGATTTAGCAGTAGAGTTTGAAATCATCAAAAAATCAGGTTCTTGGTTCAGTTATGGTGATACTAAATTAGGACAAGGTCGTGATGCGGTGAAAGCCTTAATCAAAGACAACCCAGAATTAGCTGATGAACTAGAAGAAAAAATCAAATCGCAAATCAAAGAATTAGCAGCTGAATAAAACTTCTATCTATAAATTAAAACCGCAAGTAATAGCACTACTTGCGGTTTTTTTATGCTTCTTACTTATCAAAATCCACTAGTTGTTGGTAAATGGTTTGAAAAACTTGTGCTTTAATTTCCTTTCTATCCTCTAGGGTTTTGCCTTTAGTCTCGACATGTTCGTGGATTTTTACTCGCATTAGTCCTGGACTGCCGCTAAAAAAAGTATAGGACAATCGTTTTTTGTTGTCGCCAAAAGAAATAGGAACTATAGGAATTTGGTGTTCAATTGCCAAACGAAAAGCGCCATCTTTAAAGGTGTCTAAAACGATTGATTCATCATAAGGAACACCTCCTTCAGGAAAAATGCACACGCTCAATCCGCGATTCAATCGGTTTTGAGCACTTTCATACACTGCTCTTCGGCTCTGTGCATTATTTCGGTCCACCAAGATGCAAGTTCTTTTATAGAAAAATCCAAATAAAGGAATCGAAGCCAATTCTTTTTTGCCCACAAAAACAAAAGGGCGATCCACAACGGCTAACATCAACATAATATCCGTCATCGAAGTATGATTGGCTACAATCATATAACTTTTGTTTGGATGTAAGCCTTGAATGGTTTCTACTTTGTAATAAAAACCCATGCTGAACAAAATGAACTTTCCCCAGATCCTTGCCAGGGCAAAAAAATAAGGATAACCGCGCTCTGATACTATAGACAATAACAACAACGGCAACATGACCAATATAGGTAAGGCAATCATGATGTAAAACCAAACCCGCCACAACAACCAAAAAAGCATTTTAACTCCTCTCATAGTTGCCAAATGTATGAAATGGATCGACATTTTGAAAATATAATTGAATCCTTGGTAATTCAAGTATCTTAAAAGCAGTCTTGAGAGTTGAAAAAGTAAAACTGAGTAGAATTATAAATTATTACAATAAATATTTATTGATTATCAATAAATTTGTATATTTGTCGGTGTAATTTAAATCGTCAAAAAAATGAAAAAAAATAATTCTACAATTTTAAAAGGACTGCATATTGTTTCCTGGATCATTTTTATTGGGCTATGTATCGAAGCAGGTGCATTGCTGTTTAATTTTATTTTTGCCTTAGTAAAACCTGTTGCAACTCACAATGTCTATAAGGGATTAGATCTGTCTGTATTGTACGAAAAAGAGTTTCCGCACTTTGTGGGTATCATGAGTGGTATTGTTCTTTTGGCCTTGCTTAAAGCCTACTTGTTTTATTTGGTAGTGAGCTTATTTAGCAAATTGAATATTGAAGCTCCCTTTAGTCTGGCTATAGCCAAAATCATCGAAAAGATAAGTTACGAAGCGTTTTCGATTGCAATTATAAGTGTTGTTGCTAATCAATATGCTGAAAAATTAATTCAAGAAGGTTACGAAATAAGCGAAACCAATGTTTATTGGAACGACACGGCGGCTTTTTTAATGATGGCAGCAATTGTGTATGTTATTGCCCAGATTTTCAAAAGAGGTATTGAATTACAAGCTGAAAACGACCTAACAATTTAAAGTATGGCAATTGTAGTAAACCTAGATGTAATGATGGCAAAACGCAAAATGTCATTAAACGAATTGTCAGAAAAAGTAGAACTGACTTTAGCCAATCTTTCTATTCTTAAAACAGGCAAAGCAAAGGCAATTCGATTTAGTACTTTAGAAGCCATATGCAGCGCTTTAGACTGTCAACCGGGCGATATTTTAGAATATACCGCTGAAGATTAAAAAACAAAAGCACTACTCTCGTAGTGCTTTTTTATTATTCTTAGTTAGACAACCAACCCGCTGGATTGATATATGAAGTATTTTGATATATCAAAAATTTAAGTACTGTTTTACCTGTTTCTCCATTGGAACGAATGCGCCCAATGGATTGTTTACGGCTTACTTTATCCCCTTTCCCTACACTAACAGAGCTTAGGTTTTGGTATACGGTGAAATAATCCCCGTGTTGAATCATGACTGCTTTGTTCACTGGTGTTGAATTAAAAACATTGATTACCACACCATCAAAAACCGCACGTGCATTCGCGCCTTGATCAGTGGTGATTTCTACTCCACTGTTATGAACCATTAACGATTTATAGACTGGGTGGGGTTGATTTCCAAAACCTAAGGTGATAGATCCACGTTCAACAGGATAAGGCAATCTTCCTTTATTGGCTCTAAAATTATCCGCTACAATTTTTGCTTCTGGTGTTAACTCAATTTTAGTAGAGGAAATAGGCTTTTTGGCTTCTTCTTCAGGTTCTTCTACTTCAACTGGCTTCGCCACAGTTTTAGTAGTGGTTTTGTTAGTTTTATTGGCAAGTGCTAATTCTTTTGCAGCAGCGGCAGCAGCGGCTTTCTTCTCTTTTGCGGCAGCTGTTGCGGCAGCTTTTTGTTTGGCACGTTCAGCCGCAGCCTTTCTATTGGCCTCGGCAATAGCTTGACGAATTAAACGATCAATTTGCTTGTCGATTGCGCGCGCTTCTTGCTGTTTTTTCTTGATATCATTCGCAATTTTATTTTTGTCTTTTTTAATTGCGTTGACTAACTTTTCTTGTTCTTTCTTTTCTTGCTCTAAAGAAAGGCGTTCTTTTTCTTTTTCGTCAATTAGTTTTTGTTTGGCTGTTTTTTGAACGTCAAGTTTTTGATTATAAACAACTAATTCTTTCGATTTCCCTTTAATTTCCTCGCCTTGTATTTTTCTAAAACTAGTATACTGTTTCATATACTGTAGTCTTTTGTAGGCTTGCTGGAAATTTTTTGATGACAATAAAAACATCGCTCTACTTTCTTCTGAACGGCTCTTATACGACTTAACAATCATTTTTGAATAATCTTCTTTCAACACCTTAAGTTCTTTCTTAAGCTTGTTGATTTCGACCTGATTGATGTACATATCATTGCTCAACAATTTGGCTTGTTTCTCTGTGGTTTTAATTAAATTCTCTTTCAAGGCGATTTTTTTCTCTTGAATTGCCATTACGGTAACCGCTGATTTTTCTTTTTTCTTAACGGTCTGCAAGAGTCTTTCGTTCTCTTTTATTTCCTGCTGAATTTGAGCTTTTCGTTGTTCTAACTTTTCTTGTTGCGCGTCTTGGCTCCAAACCATAGAGCTGGTACAAATAAAAAGTAGACTTAGGAGAAATTTTGGCATGGTAAAATGTTTTTGCAAATTTACTTAATTAATATTCTTTTATACCCATTTGGAATGCTATAGGGGAAAGAAAGTTCTTCGTTAAAAGTAACCGTATTGTAATTAAAACTGATTTCTGTTTTTCCTTTGGATTGGAAAGCGTGAATTATTATCTGTGTTGGAACGCTTCCTTCTTTAAATAATGCGTAGTCAAAATAATCAACCTGAATCTTTCTATCCTGTTCTGGCTGGGCAATGGATTGGCCTTGGATTCTAAAATTTTCTTTATTTACAACAACCGATTTCAAGGTTTTCCCCGATTGCAAATCGGTTAGTTCAAAGCCTTCTTCAACGGTTGACAAAGCATATTTTCCTTGTTGCAAATTATCAAACGCCTCACCTAACAACATGTTTTGGATTTTAGAAAAATCCAAGTCGGTTCCGAGCCATTGTGTTAGTCCGCTAAAATCACCTTCAAAATAACTTCCGTTCATCTTTTCGTAATAACTTACCGAGGAAGGCGTTATCAAGGCTTTGGCCATGGTAATTCCTAGGAAACGAACGCTAATTAAAATTTGCTCGTCTTTCTTAATTTTAATTTCTGCCGTTACATTCTGAGTTTGCTTTTCATCGGAAAAACGCACATTCGATTTGATATAAACGGTATTGAAATTGGATTTATTGTTGTAATGATTGGCTATAACTTCTGCTGCTGAAATTCCTTTTTCTTTTGGAACTTCAGGAGTTGATTCAACCGCCGCTTGTTGGGTTTTACAAGAAGCCAATGCCATAATGAACAACAACGGAATTATACGTTTCAGAGTAGGAAAATTAATGGTCATATGTGCTATCGCCTTTTTGTAATTTGTTATTCCAAAACAGAATAATCTCCAATACTGATACTTGTAAAATTACCATCAAAACTCGCGTGATTTCCAATCATAGCATTGTCCAAACTGGCATTTTTAATATGCGAATGGGTTTGTACCAAACTATTTTTAATGGTGCTATTAATTACATGACATCCTTTGCCCAAAGAAACATTAGGACCAACAGTCGCATTTATTAATACCACATCTTCGCCAATATAGCATGGCGGAATAATCGTTGAGTTCTCCGATTTCACTCCATAATCTACCAAATGCTCTCCGTCATTGTGTAAAAATCCTAACATTCTAGAGTTGGTTTCTACCGTCACGTCTTTGTTGCCGCAATCCATCCACTCAGCCACTTCTCCGGGAACAAACTTCATTCCTTTGGCCATCATTTGTTTGATTCCGTCGTTGATTTGGTATTCGCCTCCGTGAATGATGTTATTGTCTAAAACCAATTGCAATTCGTTTTTCAACACGGCTACATCTTTGAAATAGTAAATTCCAATTACAGCCAAATCTGAAACAAATTCTTTGGGTTTTTCTACCAATTCCACGATTTCATTAGCTTCATTCAAGTTGATTACGCCAAAGGCTTCGGGTTGATCTACTTGTTTCACCCAAATCACGCTGTCAGCATTTTGATCCAAATCAAAGTCGGCACGAATCAAGGTGTCGGCATAGGCAATTACTGCTGGCCCGCTCAAAGAATCTTTGGCGCACATAATCGCGTGACCCGTTCCTAAGGCTTCATTTTGGTAATAAATAGTTCCTTTAGATCCTAATTTTTCGGCAATAGCAATCAAATCGGCTTCGACTTGTTTCCCAAAACTTTCATGAATGATAAAGGCAATTTCTTCAATATCTTGATTCAAAACCCCAGCAATATCTTCCACCAAACGGTGAACAATCGGTTTCCCAGCAACTGGGATTAAGGGTTTTGGAATGGTTAAGGTGTGTGGGCGAAGACGTGATCCGCGTCCGGCCATAGGTACTATTATTTTCATATTGTATTGAAAGATTATAAGATTAAAAGATTTAAAAATTCAGCTTTGCAAATCTTTAAATTTTTCAATCTTTAAATTATTAAATTTGAATTTTATTTTACTCCCGTACTTCCAAACCCACCTTCGCCTCTAGAGGTTTCAGATAATTCCTGAACTTCAATCCATTCGGCACGTTCGTGTTTGGCAATGATTAATTGAGCGATGCGTTCGCCATTTTCAATTACAAAATCTTCGTTGGATAAATTCACTAAAATTACCCCAATATCACCTCTATAATCGGCATCGACTGTTCCTGGCGAATTGAGTACTGTAATTCCTTTTTTAATAGCCAATCCACTTCTTGGGCGAACTTGTGCTTCGTAACCGATCGGCAACTCGATAAATAAGCCCGTTTTTACAATAATTCTTCCTAAGGGAGCCAATGTGATGGGAGCCTCTAAATCGGCTCTTAAATCCATTCCTGCCGAAGCGATCGTCTCGTAATTAGGCAACGGATGTTGCGACTTATTGATGATTTTTATAGTCATTTATTTTTTTCGTTTTATAATAGAAAGAATGGTTGCTTTTTCATTGTGGTACACAAAATAGACAAACAACATCAATAACGGAATTCCCACAAAATAATTTTCGCGGAAGCCGTAAAAAGAAATAGCAGAGAATACAATCGACAAGCCCAAATAGCCGCCAATCTTTTCCATATCATACGGAATAGGATAATACCGATTTCCTAACACATAAGAAATTAACATCATGCTTCCATACGCCACAATGGTTGCAATAGCCGATCCGTAATAGCTAAATTTTGGAATTAAAAGATAATTCAACACCAAGGTTAAAACAGCTCCCACAATCGAAATATAAGCGCCCATTTTAGTTCTATCAGTTAGTTTATACCAAACCGAAAGGTTATTGTAAATTCCTAAAAAGAAATTAGCCAAGATAATCAACGGCACCACTTTCATGGCTTCCCAATAGGATTTATCATCCAAAAGCAAGAACTTCAATACATCGGCAAAGACTATTACGCCTAACAAAATGAGTGAACCAAAAATCACAAAATATTTGGTAATCATGGCGTAGGTTTGTGGCGCGTTTTCATTTTTAGAATGGCTAAAAAAGAAGGGTTCAATTCCCAAGCGGAATGCTGTGGCAAACAACACCATAAACAATCCTAGTTTATAACAAGCGGAATAGGCCCCTACTTCCGACTTAGCAACGCTTTCTGGCAACCAATATCCCAACAGAATTTTATCAAAATGCTCATTGACTGCAAAGGCAATTCCGGCAACCAAAATAGGCAATCCGTAGCGCATCATTTTTTTCCAAAGTACCGCGTCAAATTTTCGTGTTAAGGAAAGATAATTAGGTGATAGCACGAGCAAGGTTAGTAAATTTGCTGCTAAAAAAGAAACAAAAATATAGCCTATTTCATAATTAGCAACATACAAATTCCCAATAAATGAATTAGGACTTGAAGCAGCAATTTTTGGCAAAAGCAATAAGAAGAAAAGGTTCAATGCCAAATTAACCGCTACGTTTCCAATCTTAATAATAGCATATAGCATTGGTTTTTGATTGGCTCTCAACTTTGAAAAAGGGACAATCACTAAGGCATCCAACACTAAAATCCAAATCGCATAAGTAACGTATTGCACCTCTACATTGGCCAATGAAGCAAGCGTTCCTCTAAAAATTAAAGCGCCAAAAAGAAAAATAATAGACGACCAAAAAATAGAAATGGTCGAAGTAGCAATCACATTTTCTTTGTCGGTTTCAGAATTATAGAAACGGAAAAAAGCAGTTTCCATCCCGTACGACAATACCACGTTGAAAAAAACCATCCATGAAAGCACTATAGAAACTTCTCCATACTCACCAGTAGGCAAAATACCTGTGTACAAACGCACAAGTAAAAAACTCAGCATTCGCGGTAAAACCGTTGCTAATCCATAGATTGCGGTTTGTTTAAAAAGACTTTTATATAATCCCAAGTTGGTCTGGTTTAGGTTTTGATAAAAACAAAAATAACGAATTCTTTGGTTTAATTCGGGTTTTAAAATTGGTTTTGTTAACAGCTTTTTTAAGACAATCCGGCTTCGTTCAGGGTTTTAATAAAGTGAAATCCCCTTGGATAATACCCTTGGTTATAATAAAAACGGTGTGCCGTAAAATTCCCTGTAAAGGCATCCAATACAATCATGGTACAACCAGCTTCTTCTGCTTTTGCATTGATATAATCAGTCATTAATTTTCCTGCACCTTTAGAACGATGATCTGGATGGACTATAAAATTATCGATTTCAAAATAGCGGCCTGACCACAGTTTAATCCCGGACCATAGACCTGAAAGTCCAATACATTCTTCGCCTTCAAATACAGCGATTTGAATATAGTTATGAGGAAGCATTTCGGTCAGATAGGCTTCGTATTTTTCTATAGTAAAGTTATTGCTGTACAAATGTTTCATGAGCTCAAAGTGAGCTAACATTTCTTCTAAAGTAGTAAGTTCTCTAATTTCCAAAGTGTAAATTTTTTATAAAAATAATCAAAAAAAAGAGCCCCGCAATGCGAGGCTCCCGTAGTCTATTTCAAATTGCAATTATCCGTTCAACGCTTCAGCACCACCAACAATCTCTAAGATTTCGTTAGTAATTGCTGCTTGACGCGCTTTGTTGTAAGTTAATTTCAATTGGTCTCTTAATTCCGTTGCGTTGTCGGTTGCTTTGTGCATTGCTGTCATACGTGCTCCGTGCTCAGAAGCGAATGAATCTCTAATCCCTTTGTACAATTGTGTTTTCAATGATTTAGGAATCAAAGTCAAAACAATTTCTTCTTTAGAAGGTTCAAAAATATAATCGCCTGATGAAACTGGTTTATCGGATTCGATTGGTGCCAAAGGCAAAAATTGTTCGGTTTGAATAATTTGAGTCGCCGCGTTTTTAAATTGGTTGTATACCAATTCGATACGATCGTATTCGCCAGCCACAAATTTTTGAGTTAACACTTCAGCAATTTGAGCTACGTTGTCGAAAGTCAAATTATCAAAAATAGCACTTTGATTATCGATAACGGTTAACGTTTTGCTCAAAATATCGTTTCCTTTTTTTCCAATAGCAAAAACATCTACTTGTTTTCCTGCATAGTAATCAGAACGATTTTTAACTTCTTTAATTACATTGGTATTGAAAGCACCACACAATCCTCTGTTAGAAGTGATAGCTACCACCAATACTTTTTTGATTTCACGTTGCGACGTGTAATCTCCTCCTACATCACCATCTAAGGTAGCAGAAAGATTCTGTAATAATTCCGTTAATTTTTCGGCATAAGGGCGCATCGCTGTAATTGCATCTTGTGCTTTTTTAAGCTTTGCCGCAGACACCATTTTCATTGCCGATGTGATTTGCATCGTAGATGAAATGGAAGTAATTCTATTACGGATTTCCTTTAAATTTGCCATCTTTTATTGAGTAATTAGTGAGTAGTGATTAGTAAATAGCGCTACACTAATTACTAATCACTCATCACTTAAAATTAATTATATTTAGCTGAAACTTCTTTTGCAACTTTTTCGATAACATCAGTAATGTTGTCATCTAATTTACCTGCTTTCAAAGCGTCAAGAGTGTCTCTATGTTTCGCATTTAAGAATTCTAAAAAGTCTTTTTCAAATTCTTTTACTTTATTTACAGGAACATTTCTCAATAAGTTTTTAGAACCAGCGTAAATAATTGCTACTTGATCTTCCACTGTAAAAGGATCGTTCAAACCTTGTTTCAAGATTTCAACGTTTCTTTTTCCTTTTTCAATTACGTTCAACGTAACTGCATCTAAGTCAGAACCAAATTTAGCAAACGCTTCCAATTCACGGTATTGCGCTTGATCTAATTTTAAAGTTCCTGATACTTTTTTCATGGATTTGATTTGTGCATTTCCCCCAACACGAGATACCGAAATACCTACGTTAATAGCAGGACGAACCCCAGAGTTAAACAAATCTCCATCCAAGAAAATTTGACCGTCTGTAATCGAAATTACGTTAGTTGGGATATAGGCAGAAACGTCACCCGCTTGTGTTTCGATAATTGGCAAAGCAGTTAATGAACCTCCTCCTTTTACGATTCCTTTCAAAGAATCTGGTAAGTCGTTCATGTTTTTTGCAATACCATCATCAGCAATCACTTTACAAGCACGCTCTAATAAACGAGAGTGTAAGTAGAAAACGTCTCCAGGATATGCTTCACGTCCTGGTGGTCTTCTTAATAAAAGAGATACCTCACGATACGCCACCGCTTGTTTAGACAAATCATCATAAACAATCAAAGCTGGACGACCAGAGTCTCTGAAATATTCCCCAATTGCAGCACCTGCCATTGGAGCATATACTTGCATTGGAGCTGGATCAGAAGCGTTAGCTGCTACGATAATCGTATACGCCATAGCTCCTTTTTCTTCTAACATTTTTGCAATTCCTGCAACAGTAGAGGCTTTTTGCCCAATAGCAACATAGATACAAAATACAGGTTTTCCTGCATCGTAAAATTCTTTCTGATTTAAGATCGTGTCAATACAAACAGTTGATTTACCTGTTTGACGGTCACCAATAACCAACTCACGTTGTCCACGTCCAACTGGAATCATCGCATCTACCGCTTTAATTCCTGTTTGTAATGGTTCTGTTACTGGTTGACGGAATACAACTCCTGGCGCTTTTCTTTCCAAAGGCATTTCGTATAATTCCCCACCGATTGGTCCTTTACCATCAATTGGTTGACCTAGTGTGTTTACCACACGTCCTAACATTTGCTCTCCTACTTTAAGAGAAGCAATACGTTGTGTTCTTTTTACAGTTGAACCTTCTTTGATTCCTGTTGAAGCACCCAAAAGTACTACCCCAACATTGTCTTCTTCCAAGTTCAATACAATAGCCTCAAGACCATTTTCAAATTCTACTAATTCTCCGTATTGAACATTAGATAGCCCGTACACACGAGCAATACCATCTCCAACATTAAGTACTGTTCCTACTTCTTCTAGTGTAGCACCAGATTCAAAACCTTCTACTTGCTTTCTTAATATTGCTGAAATTTCAGCAGGTTTGATTTCCGCCATCTTACTTTATAATTTAAACACTTTTATGTGTAATAACTAATTACTAAACTCTCTTTTTAATACTTGTAATCTGTTAGCAACAGAAGCATTGTATTGCTTGTCGCCTATTCTTAAAATAAATCCTCCAATAATTGATGAATCTACGTTGTTTTCAATGGTAATCTTCTTGTCTGAAAGGGTCGCTACTTTAGCTAAAACCTTAGCTTCTAATGCGGCATCCATTGGAATAGCTGTTGTTACTTTCGCTATTTCAATTCCGTTCATCTCGTCAGATAATTTATTGTATTCCAAAGCAATTGCTTCTAGGATTTCAAATCGTTTGTTTTCAAATAACAAATGAAACAATCCTTGTGTTACTGCATTTACTCCAGAAAAGACTTCCAACAACGCTTTTTCTTTTACCTCAACAGTTGTGGTTGGGCTCTGAATGAAGGTGTTTAATTCTTCGTTTCCGTTGATTGTAGAAGCAATCAATTTCATATCGTTATTCACAACCTCAACAACTCCTTTAGAATTAGAGATGTCTAGAATTGCTTTTGCATAACGAATTGCTGCTCTTGTACCTGCCATAATTAGTTCAGTTTTACGTCACCTAATAGTTGGTCAACTAATTTAGTTTGAGATTCTTTGTTAGACAATTCGTCTTTCAATATTTTTTCTGCAATACTTAATGACAAAATAGCAACCTGTGATTTTAAATCAGCCATAGCTGCATTTTTTTCACTTTCGATAGCTGCTTTTGCTTGGTCAATCATTTTTTGACCTTGCTCTTGTGCTTCGTTTTTAGCATCGGCAACCATTTTCTCTTTCATTTCACGAGCGTCTTTCAACATCGCGTCACGTTCAGCTCTTGCTTCTTGAAGAATACGTTGGTTATCTGCTTGTAAATTTTGCATTTCGTTGCGAGCATTTTCTGCTGATTCCAAAGCATTTTTAATCCCTTGTTCTCTTTCGTTAACCGCATCTAAAATGGGTTTCCAAGCGAATTTTTTTAATAAGAATATTAATCCAACAAAGATGACTACTTGCCAAATAAATAAACCAAACGAAAAATCATTAATTAACTTCTCCATTATATGTAATTATAAAATTGTAAACTTTTTTTTAATTGCGTTACGCAATTGAATCTGTTTTAATTTTTAAAAACAATAGTTACAACCAACCGTTGTAACTACTGTTTTGTGTTTTAATTAAGCAGCGAATAACGCAGCGAAACCAATACCTTCAATAAGTGCAGCTGCAATAAGCATAGCTGTTTGGATTTTTCCTGAAGCTTCTGGTTGACGTGCAATTGCGTCCATTGCTGAACCACCAATTTTACCAATACCTAAACCTGCTCCGATTACAATCAATCCTGCTCCTACAATAGTTGGAATTTGCATAATATATATATTAAAAATTAAACATTCTTATTTATTTGCCAGCGCGCCTACTGGCTCCTCGCATAAAATGTCCACTGGACATTTTTAATGATGCTCGGCCCCTTCGTGGTGGTGTTCTTCGTTTCCGGCCCCAAAATACAAAGCAGACAACATTGTGAAAATATACGCTTGTAAAAACGCTACTAATATTTCAAGGATAGAAAGTGCAAATGCCAATCCAAATGACAAAGTGCTTCCGATCCAGCTTTTAAATATAAACATCAAACCAATGATGCTCATTAATACTACGTGTCCAGCTAAGATATTAGCATACAAACGAATCATTAATGAAAATGGCTTAATAACTGTTCCCAATAATTCAATTGGAGCTAAAATAAATTTCATTGGTGTTGGCACGCCTGGCATCCAGAAAATGTGTGCCCAATAATTTTTATTAGCCGAGAAAGTAGTAATTAAATAAGTCAATAGCGCTAACGATGCTGTTATAGCGATGTTACCTGTTACGTTAAATCCTAGTGGAGTTAATCCTAAAATATTCAAGAAAAACACAAAGAAAAATATAGTAAGCAAGTAGCTCATGTATTTTTTGTAGTTTTTCTCTCCAATGTTTGGAATCGCAATTTCGTCTCTTACATACAAAACCAATGGCTCAAAGAAACGTCCTGCTCCTGATGCAATACCACCATTTTTAGCATACGATTTTGCCAAACGGCTGAATATTATAAACATTAAAATTGATACGAATAAAATCCCAACTACACTTTTAGTAATAGATAAATCTAAAGGTTGAACGTTTGTTGGGTGACCGTGCTCTTCAGTTAATTTTCCCGAAGCGTCTGTTTTGTATATTTTTTCGTGGTGAATTACGTAGTAGTTTCCGTTGTGTTCTGCTACTTTTTCTCCGTGGTGAAATTCGCTAGAAGAAAAAACTTGCAATCCATTATCCCATAAAATAATTGGTAATGAGAAACCGTTGTGCTCTCCAGATTCTTTATCTGCATTGAAAGTAAAGTCGTGAGCGTCAAGTAAGTGGTGATTAATAAACTCTTTTATTTCCGATTTAACATCTGTAGATTCTGTAGGAGTTGCTTCTTTTTCCTCAGTTGGGTTAGCAAAGCTTACAAAAGGAAGAATTGCTACTAAAGCTACAAGTATAAATTTAAGTGGTTTGTTTGAAATCACCATAACAGTTAAATATCTTCGTTTATTTTGGTTTCTAAAATTTAGGTGCAAAGGTACATTTTTTATTAATATTCAAAAGAATATAAAAATTATTTTTCGTCTAAATTGACACTTATATAGGTCTTTTATTGTTTTTCGTTTAATATCCGTATTGTTACTACGGTTTCAATTGCTAAAAATACAATAAACATCACAAAAAAATTAGTTTTTTCAATAGACGCACTGAAGGCGGTGCTTTTTAAAATAGGCCGTACCAAAAGGAAGCAAATCAACATTTTTAAAGTGGTGACAATTAAAAATGACATGCCTAATAAATCAAAATTACGAGAGCGTACTCGGAATACAATCGCCATCAAAACTATAGAGAATACTCCAAAAAAAAGATACAAGCTAACTAGCGAATATGAAAAAGAGTCTTGGGCAATTCCTGTCGAGTCAAAAACAAATTGATGAACAAGATACGAGAGGGACAATAACGCAATCCAAAACACAAGTCCTAGTTTTTGTCGTTTGGAGGTTTTATACAAAAGAAAGTTCAATTGGAATCAGATTTATTAATATCATTTACTTGTCGGATCGTATTGTATAGCGCTAAAAAAACGCCGAGTAATAAAACTACTTTGTGGTAATAAAAAATAGTGTTGGGATGTTTGTCGTCAAGCCAAGCTCCTAAATAGGAAAACAAAAAAATAATAACTCCCATTTGAATGGGAATATTAATCAACGCTAACCATTTGTTGAATGGTTTTTTGTCTTTATTGTTCTCCATTAGTTGTTGTTGGCGGATTGGTTTTCATGGTACAAGTTGCGCTAAAATCGGCGCCCGGCTCAACCGATAATTTTCCTACAGTCACGTCGCCGTAAATAGTTGCTGTCGCTTTTACGTTTAACAACTCCGCGACTTGTATTTTGCCACTATATCTTCCTTCAATGTCGGCGCTTTTACACACAATATCGCCGATGACGATTCCGGCAGGGCCAATAACAATTTTTCCTTCGCATTGAAAATTACCTGTTAATTCGCCGTCCAATCTAAAATCGGCCACAGAATAAAGATTGCCTTTTATGCGGGTTCCCTCGACGATGCGATTGGTTTTTCCTAAAAGTTCGGTGTAGGATTTTGTTTTTTTATCAAACATAATTTACTGTTTTTTCGAGGCTAAATAAATCTCCAAGTTTTTTTTGATATGGATTACTTTATAATTATCACTAGATATGATAATGGCAGGCTGAGTAATCGTATACTGCTTATTTGCCTTCATATAATTGATAATATCATTAGCATATGCCTCCGATTTTATATTGTGTATCACCAAGAAATTTTCTTTTTCAGTGTACACATCATACGAATACGAGCGTTTCTGGATTTTTTCCTTCTCAATAAATTTTTTGATTTTTTCTTCAATTTCTTTCGTCAAAGGGTCAGACTGTATCCCTACTTTAAAAAGTATTTTCCAGCTTTTGGCTGTTGTGGTAAAGTCAATTTTTTCTAAACTAGGTATTTGATTGCTCAAAAGATCTTTTGCTTGTTTGCCTTCGTCGGTGTTTGGATATTGCTCAGCAACTTCTTCCAGCGCTTTTTTATAAACAGCTACTCCAAATAATTTTGCTTGCGTATTGGCTCGTAATAATTCTAATTTTGGGAGAATTTCGTCGCCAGAAAATTGAATAATTGCAGTATTTAATTTTTCTAAAAGAGACACAAACTGTTCTTTTTTAAATAACTCATAGAATTGATTGTACGTTTTGTCAGGACTATCTATATTCAAATTATCGGTCTCGGCGTTATTGATTATTTGCGCATATCGTGACTCTGGAAATTGTGAAAGAATGCGAATTTTCATTGCCGCTGCTTTTGTATTATCCGTAGTTTGATATATTTTATACAAATTATACATCGTTGGCAACACTACTTTTTCAGCTGGATTTTGTTCCAATATCTTTTCTAATTTGGCGGCTGCCAAAGCATATTCTTTGAACTTTTCTTTGTAAATGATCCCAAGTTGATAGTAGGCAAAATTGCGTTCTTGGTTAATGCTGTCGATTACTTTTTGGTCTGTAGGAATTTGATCCAAATAATAGGCAACTGCGTATTTATCATTCGTTTTTTCGATTGTTTTTTGTTTGATGTCAGCCCCAACCACCAGATCATCTGTCGTTGCTGAAATGGAAACATCTCCTGCCGTTGTAGTAATTCTCCAATTTCCATTCGGACTGCGTTTTCCCCAATTTTTCTTAAATTCCAATTGGCCAAATGCCACCGTAGAAGGGGTATAAAAATAGAAGGAAGATGCTGCATTTCCAACATCTGATTTAGGAAGATTGCGAACAGGAACATTTGGTTTTATGAATGTTTGATCAGCGGGTAGGGTGTTTCCAGATCGCTCAAAATTAGCCATCGCTTCTTGTTGCTTTTTAGCCAATAGCTGTTGTTTTTCTTCCGCTTTTTTAAGTGATTCAATATGATTGCCAAAATAAACAATGCGATCCGAATCAGATAGATCGACCACTCTTAAAATACTATCATTCGTGTGTGCTAATGCATCGTACTTGATCACATCGTCCAAATTTTTTCTCACTTTTTCAATTTGAAGATACTCTCTAGTATTCTTGTCTAGCTTCACTAATGTGCTGTCATAATATTTAGCAGCCAAAGGAAATTCGGCGCTTTTGAAATACATATTTCCCAAGTTTCTGTAATTAGAAACGGCCAAATAGGTATTGTCTTTTATTAATTTTAAAGAGCGATTATAATTTTTTAAAGCCAATTCTGGATCGTTGCTTTTGTCATAAAACACTCCTATTTGGTGATAAATCAAATCCAAAAAAGGGCGGTTTTCTCGGTTGTCAACCAATTGGGTAAACATTTTGGTTAGTTCCTCTTTATTGCCGTTTTGAAAATCAAATAATTGTGCTTTTTTAGCATACGCCTGAATCACATATTCTCTATCTGCTTTGCGATGCATGTCAATTACAGATTGGAAACTCAATAGCGCACTGTCTTTTTTGCCTAATTCTTCGTACAACTGGCCCAAAATAAATCGATAACGTGCTTTTTCCGTGTTAATCGAAGTTAGCTCTTGTGCTATTTTCAATTTGGCCACCGCGCTGTCCTTTTCTTCCAAATTCAAAAAGGCTTCTGCTAAAACCGCATTGGCATTAGCCACATAGTGCGCCTTCATTTTAAAATCCATAAGAAGTTTTGAAAGATTTTTTATGACCAAAGCGTCGTTACCCAATCGCATATTGGTTTTTTCGCGCCAAATTTTAGCTTCGAAGTTTTTATTGCTATTCGGGTTTTTATATAAAATATAATTGAACGCATCCAAGGCAGGAATATAACGCTGGCTAAAATACCGCGCTTTTCCGAGCATTAAATACGCTTCGTCGGTTTGAGAATTGCGCTCTCGCCCGTCTATATTCATGGAGTGTTTTTGAATCGCCTTAGTGGCTTTTGTTTCGGCCAAATCAAAATTAACATTTTTGGTAGTGTCATTGATCGACCCGTCAGACAACTCCATTTTTTCGACCGGCAATCGCTTCCAAAAATTATTTTTGCTTTTTGCGTTAATGTCGGCAACGCCTTTATCAAAACCAATTCCTCCGTTGTATAAGATGTTGTTTTGGGTAGTCATCGCATGGTAATTGCGCGATACAAACGAATCTTTCTTAGTGGAACAAGCCACCAAAACTAGTAAGGTAATTAAACTAAGTGTATATGGAGAGCGGTTGATTTTCAATTGAAACAGTTTATAGCTTTAACTTCTATACATTAGATTTAGTATACAGAGAGGTAAAATTACGTTTCTTTTTGAAATACCGAAACTTATACCGCGAAAAAGGCCTCGAGTTCTTTCAGCGTTTCGTCAGAAGTTACAATGTCTTTAACCACTTCGCCTTTGTTTAGTGCTACAATTCTATCACACACTTCCACAGTATGTTGTAAGTCATGACTCGAAACCAAAATCGTCACTTGCGGATTTTCACTTAGTTCTTTGATTATTTTTTTTAAACGATTGACTGTAGTGGGATCTAAATTAGCAAACGGCTCGTCTAAAACTACGACTTCCGGATTGCCTATCAATGTAGCAATAATGCCTACTTTTTTCTGATTCCCTTTAGATAAATCGCGCAAATATTTTTTGTTGTTCAAAATTTCGCCGTTAAAAAACTCTTCATGTTTTGATAAAAGCGCATCTACATCTGCTTTGTTTTGACCGCGTAAATCACCAATGAAATAGAAATATTCTTCAGGAGTTAAGTAGCCAATTAAGAAGCTTTCGTCTAAGAAAGAGGCGGTAAAGGATTTCCAATTTTCGCTAGTATGTACCGGGATTTCGTTGTTGATGATCGCTCCAGTTGTGGGTTGGATTAAATCCAAAAGTAAACTGAAAAAGGTAGTTTTTCCAGCGCCATTATTTCCTACTAATCCAAAACTTTGCCCTTTTGGAATGCTTAAATTATCGATTTGTAAAACGGTTGTTCCGTTGTATTTTTTTGAAAGTTGATTGACTTGGATCATAGTGAATTAAGTTTATGAGGTTAAAGTTTATGGGTTAGAAAATGTTTATTGCTACTAACCGGAAACTGAATTTTAATTATTTTGTTTGTAGGCCTGAATGGTTTTGTATTTTTCTGTTTTGTAGACTTTTTCAATTTGTGAAAAAACCCGGTCGCGTAATGCAAAACCTATTAGTCCAGCTCCTGCCACTAAAGCCAAACCTGTATTAGGGCCTTCCATGTATTTGCCTAATGCATACAACAAAACTGGTAATACGATTTTAGGTAATGAAATTAAAGCAGTTTGTAAGTTGAACGCTTTTTTATCGCCAAAAGCCCCTTTGCTTGAAGTTAAATCAATTGGAGTTTTAGTGTAAGCGCCCGCATACAAAACCAAATGGGAATTGATGCCTATATTATATACAGCACCCGCCAAAATAGTCAAATAAATCTCCCATCCGAGGTAGATGTAAAAGGAAGATATAATGGTAGAAATTACTGTTGCAATCACAATTAACCACCATTTTGAGGCCAAATAGTTTTTGTATGAAATATTTTGGGTCATCATCAAAGGATAGTATTGACTGTCCCAACTTGGTACAAACTGACCAAAAGTGAACAAAAAGCCGCCTGTAACAAAAATCCCCGCAAAAATTTGCATGACTTGTGGTTGAGACGGGTTATTAAAAAAGATAAACCCGTAAAACAAAAACAAAATGCTCATGCCCACCGTCGTCTTAGAACGTTTGTTTCGCTTGATTAATTTAATGTCATTTTTTAAAAAGGTACCTAAAGTTCCAAACTGATTCAGCCAACTTAAATTTTCTGTTTTGGCAACAGTCGATTTAGTAGCTAATCCAGCATCGAGATACAATTGGTTTTTAAAGAAATCATAGGTGATTTTATATAAGCCCACAAGTAATAGAAGTGGGACTAAAAATAATCCAGGACTGTGAAATAATGCTTCAAAAAAGGGTGCAGAATATTCCGTAATATTAAAATATCCGTAATGTTGTAATCCGCCTAAAACAACTACAATTGCTAGTAAAATTCCGAATAAATTGTCTTTATTGCTAAACAATACATTGATGAAATTATTGATGTAGACTATCGAAAACATAGCTAAATGCCAAGTAATAACGCTCTCGATTGGATGGTTTTCTATGAACAACACCACCGAAAAAGGAAGAAAGAAAAAAAGGTGCATCCAATTAAAATAAGAAAAGGCCGTTTTTCCGAGAGAAAAATGAACAATCGTACTTTTTTTAATGGGTAAAATTAGCATGGGGCGTATATTCATTACCGGAATTTTTTGCCATAAAAAACGCAACGCTAAATCGAAAAGGAAATAATAAATCAAAAAAGTGTTGACCTGTACTAAAGGATCTAAATGGTTTTCTTTTAGTGCATAGTACAAACCAATTCCCATGGAAAGCAAGACAAATGAATACAATAATGCCACAATGGCCATAACAATTTTAATGGCGAGATTGGTTCCGAAAGAGGCCGAACGGGAAAACGATTTCCATTCTAGCGAGAGAAAATGTAGAATAAACTTCATTGGGTATAGATTTGGTGAATAAGTAGTTAAAAGTAATAAAAAGTTACAAATTTCAATTTTTGCATTTGAATTTTATAAATTGATTTAAATCCTATATTCCTTGACAAAAGAATTGCTATTACAAACCTGATTTTTATCATTTTCTAAAAACGCCCTAGTTTAGTATATTTGTCAAAAATTACAACTATGT
This sequence comes from Flavobacteria bacterium GWA2_35_26, assembly GCA_001800905.1. GTDB lineage: Bacteria > Bacteroidota > Bacteroidia > Flavobacteriales > Flavobacteriaceae > Flavobacterium. The sequence continues at coordinate 26,259 of MGWH01000004.1, forward strand.
CTTCCTTTTTAAAATTAATTATTAAAGAAGTGAAACGCGAAACCAAAGACGCCGTTTCGATTCTTTTTTCTGTTCCCGAAGAATTACAATCCAACTATACTTTCATTGCCGGTCAATACATTAACTTGAAATTGACATTGGACAACCAAGAAATCCGCCGTGCTTATTCTATTTGTTCAGCGCCCCATAGTGGTGAGTTGCGCATTGCAGTGAAAGCCGTTTCAAATGGACTTTTCTCGCAGTTTGCCAATACTAAACTAAAAGCCGGTGACGTTCTTGAAGTGGGAAAACCAGAAGGAAAATTCACCTTTGAACCTCAAGCTGACCGCCAACGTAATTATGCTGCTTTTGTAGCGGGTAGCGGTGTCACTCCTGCTATTTCAATTTTGAAATCGGTTTTGAAAAACGAACCAAAAAGCACCTTTGTTTTGGTTTACGGAAACAAATCTCCAGAAGAAACCATTTTCCACCAAGAATTGCATGATTTGCAATCGCAATATGTAGGGCGTTTATTTGTTCATTATGTGTATAGCCAAGCAAAATCCGAAGGCGCTTTGTCTGGACGTATTGATAAAACTACCGTAAATTATATCTTGAAAGAAAAACATGCGAGTTTTAATTTTGACAAGTTCTACTTGTGTGGCCCAGAGGCAATGATTAACTCGGTTTCGGATGCTTTGAAAGAAAAAAACATCAAAGAATCAGATATTAAATTTGAATTGTTTTCGACTTCTACCAAAGAACATACTATCGAACAATCGCTGGAAGGACATGCACAAATCACAGTGATGGTAGACGATGAAGAAACGACTTTTGAAATGTCGGCCAAACAAACCATTCTAGATGCTGCTCTAAAACAAGGCATTGATGCTCCTTATTCTTGCCAAGGCGGAATTTGCAGCAGCTGTTTAGCGCGCGTTACTGAAGGAACTGCTGAAATGACTAAAAACTCTATCCTTTCGGAAAAAGAAGTTGCCGATGGTTTGATCCTGACCTGTCAAGCACATCCTACATCAGCATCGATTCGTGTAGATTTTGACGACGTTTAATTAGAAGAATAAAGTATTGATTGATATAAAAAACGAGAAGCTAATCCTTCTCGTTTTTTTATTTTTTCTCCTTAATAATTTCAATTATTCGAGCCACCACTTGCTCTGGAAGAATGGTTCGCATGGCGTTTTCGTAACCGGCCACCTTTTTATTTCCATAAACTGAAGTGGGTAGGTTTGGATAATGGTTTCTATCGGACACTAAAGCGTTATCTAGCGTTTGATTAAACGGTAAAAAGCCCGCATACGGATGAGTTGCTCCCCAAAGAGTGACTACAGGTACTCCTAACATGGCGGCAATATGTGCGTTGCCAGAATCCATGGACAACATCAGGTCTAAATTACTTATCAAATCCAATTCGGTAGAAAAAGGAACTTTTCCTGCCATATTGATAATGTTGTTTTTATCGCCTTTTAATTTATCAAGTTGTTCATTTTCATTTTGGCCTCCGCCAAAGAGCAAAATAGTGTGTTCTTGATTTTGGGCTAAACTATCAATTACTTCCTGTATTAAGTCAAGCGGATAGACTTTGGAATCGTATTGTGCAAAAGGTGCAATCCCAATTAATTTATTGGATTGAGACACAATTGTAGCTAATTCAGGTTGGGAAATTTTTGCTTTTGCAGGAAATTGAGGTCGAAACAAATCGATTGGAAAACCCAAGGTTTCAAAAACCAATTGGTGTCTTTCAAACATGGTGGTTAGGGGTTGGAAAATTTTATTTTCAACACGTGTTAGTGCTTTTTTCTCAGCGCGTCCTTTATCTACAAAAGCTGTTTTTTTACCGCTTAAAGCAAATAAAGTGCGAACTACTTTGGAACGCAACACATTGTGTAAATCGGCAAAAGCATCGATTTTCAATGCTTTCAAATCTTGAAACAAACGCCACAATCCTAAAATTCCTTTATGGCGTTTTTTTTCGTCAAAGGCAAAGAAATGAAGATTCGGAATGTCCTTGAAAAAAGGTTGGAAAAACGGCCGTGAAATCACCGTTAGTTTCAGCTCGGGATATTGGATTACCAACGCCCGTAAAACAGGAACCGTCATGGCGACATCTCCCATTGCGGAAAGTCTCATGACGGCTATATGTTGAATTTTGTGTGACAAATTATTGTCTGGAGATTACTTCTTGTTTTGGTACAACACCGGATTCAAATCGTCGTCGTTGTACATTTTCATTTGTTTGTACACTTTCATGAATTTGTTTCCGTTTTCGATGTCGCTTAATAAATCGTCAATAGCGGTAGATAAATCGGTTCTTTGTTCCAACAAAACATTGAGTTTCTCTTGGCATTTGTCTTTGTGTTCTTGCGATGCATCAGGACGACTTACCTCCTCTTGCATATGGTAAATTTTCAGTGCCAAAATAGACAAACGGTCGAAAGCCCAAGCCGGACTTTCTGAATTGATTTTTGCTTCTGGTTTGGCGTTTACGTGACTGTATTTTTGAAGAAAATAACTGTCAATGTATTCCACCATATCGGTTCGTTCCTGATTCGAAGCGTCAATTCGTCTTTTCAAAGTCAAAGCTGCAACAGGGTCGATGTTAGGATCGCGAATGATATCTTCAAAATGCCATTGCACCGTATCGATCCAGTTTTTTAAATACAATAAATGTTCGAATTGCTCCTTTGGAAATGGATTGTTTATCGGTTGATCTACATGATCCAATTGATGGTAATCTTGGATACTTTTTTCGAATACAGAATAGGCTAATTTTGAAAACATCTCTTAGTAAATTGAAAGACAAAGATACTTTTTTATACATTTATAGGATGGAAAAACGATTAAAGTTTTGCCAAAACAGTCAAAATTAAAAGTATGCAAATTCATCATCTGTCTGAAAATAACAGTGTTCTAAATCATTTCTTAGGTCAAATTCGTGATGTCAGTATTCATAATGACAGTATGCGTTTTAGAAAAAACATGGAGCGCATTGGCGAAATTATGGCCTATGAACTGAGTAAAAATATGGACTATCAAACAGTTGCAATTCCAACTCCTTTGGGAACCAAAGCAACTCAGTATATCAAAAATCCGTTGGTAATTTGCTCTATTCTTCGAGCGGGATTAACGCTACACAATGGATTCTTAAACTATTTTGACGCTGCCGAAAACGGATTTATTTCAGCTTACCGTCACCACCCAAACAACGATGATTTTTTTGAGATTATAGTGCAATACCAAGCAGTTGCAGATATTACAAAAAAGACGGTAGTGATAGTTGACCCAATGTTAGCTACGGGCCAATCTATTGTAGCGGTATTCAAACAATTAATGGAAAGAGGCGCTCCTGCCGAAATTCATATTGCAGTCGTGATTGCGGCTCCGGAAGGGATCGCGCATTTAGAAGCTGAATTACCAGACAATTGCCATCTTTGGATTGCTTCAATTGACGATCACCTCAACGAACACAGCTATATTGTTCCTGGATTGGGCGATGCGGGAGATTTGGCTTATGGCCAAAAACTATAATTGACTTATAAAGGAAAACAGACTACAGAAAACAACCAAACCAAACACCATTTCTTGCTTGAATCTAGTTTGCGAATACTCTACATGAGCACTAGCTAAAATGGCCAATGGCGCTATAGTAAACACTAAAAAATCACTGCTTTTGTCTACAGAAAGAATAAATACAATTGCTCCAATAAAAAAGGAAGCAACCATTTTTTTGTAGGATGTTTGAGTCATTGAAAGTCGGTGCGACAAAGTAATGAACATCGAAAAAACAAAAAACAAGGCTACCGAAACATAAATCGAAAACGCTAGGTTTTGATTGGAATTGGCAAAATAATCAATCGCTAGATCTACTTGTGTGCTTTTATTCAAATAGTCTATCGTGTTGATTCCAAAAAAAGAGGTGAAAAAAGCAAACAAAATACCCACTGCTAATAAAGCAATGAAAGGTAAAACCCAGTTGGTGTAATCTCTTGAAACCAATAAAATAATCGAAATAAAGACCAATATCAAGAATAAAATGGCCCAAAAATGAAAAAGTGCCGCTAAAATGATCCACAAAGAGGCGTCAAATATTTTTTCTTTGGAGGCTTTCATTGATTGTAACGAAATCAAACGACGCAAGGCTAATAACACAAAAAAATTAGCCAATAAAATATTTAAATTGTTCAGAATAGAAGGAAAAAACAACAAAAGCAACACGAAAAAAATCGCAGTATAACTACTGTTCTTAGTCAATCCATTGCGTTTACCAATAAAACTGGTCAAGAAAACCGAGGCTAAAATAACTAGAAAAGTAAATCCTTTTTTTAGCAGTAAACCAACCGATGACATCCAAGAAGTGTCTTGAATTTGGTAGATAAAAAAGAAAAACAACACTAAAAATACAATTAAAGCATAATTTAATGGTGTAGATTTTTTAAAAACACTTGCAATCATAAGGATATTTTATACTTTTGTCTCGGTAAATATACTATTTGTTTAAAACAAGTTCAAAAAAGATTCGTTTTCAAAATAGCTTTCTTTTTTAGATACTTACTCAAAAGCTAAATAAAACTATAATTTTATATCATTATGAAATCATTTTTCGAAGGAATTCAATTTTTATTTGTAGATGTGTTATTTGCTCCACTTGATTTTTTAAGATCTTTAGAGCTTTCTTCATGGACTGCTGCTAATGCAATCAACTGGATCTTTATGATCATTTGTGCTGCTGCAATTGTTTATTGGATCAAACAATTACAAATTTTTGACGAAGCAGGTACTGAAAATCAAGATACGACTGCACATTCATTCTTGAAATAATAAAAAAATATTGGAAACTACTTTAAGTCGTTTCCAATATCTCTTCTAAAATACATCTTGTCAAATTGAAGCTTAGCGATATTTTGGTAAGATTTTTTTATGGCCTCTTCAAAGTTATCGCCATACGAAGTCACAGTTAAAACACGTCCTCCATTAGATAACACTTGATTGTTTTCTAATTTCGTTCCGGCGTGAAATACAATCGAATCCGTTATATTTTCTAGTCCTGAAATGACTTTTCCTTTTTCAAATTCTTCTGGATAACCTCCTGAAACTACCATAATCGTTGTAGCGCTTCTTCCGTCAACCTCTAACGCAATTTGGTCTAGTTTTTCATTGGCTACTGCCAAAAACAATTCGACTAAATCGGTTTTCAATCTTGGAATAACCACTTCGGTTTCAGGATCGCCCATTCGCACATTGTATTCAATCACGATTGGCTCTCCTTTTACATTAATTAAACCAATAAAAACAAACCCTTTGTACGAGATTCCGTCTTTTTGAAATCCGTCAATAGTTGGTTTTACGATGCGTGTTTCGATTTTTTCCATCAATACAGCATCAACATAAGGAACCGGAGAAACAGCTCCCATTCCACCTGTATTTAAGCCTGTGTCGCCTTCGCCAATGCGTTTGTAATCTTTGGCTGTTGGTAAAATTTTATAGCTCTTCCCGTCAGTCAAAACGAAACAGCTCAATTCAATCCCGTCCAAGAATTCTTCAATGACCACTTTGGCGCTTGCGCTTCCAAATTTTTGGTGCACCAACATATTGCGCAATTCTTCTTTGGCTTCAGCCAAATCCTGAATAATCAACACGCCTTTTCCGGCAGCCAATCCGTCAGCTTTTAACACATACGGCGGTTGTAATGTTTCTAAAAATTGGCAACCTTGTTCTACCGTTTCGGCTGTAAAACTATCGTAACCAGCGGTTGGAATGTTATGTCTGAAAAGAAATTCTTTTGCAAATTCTTTACTTCCTTCTAATTGCGCACCAACTGTTGACGGGCCAATTACAGGAATGTCTTTTAAGTCAGCATCGTTTAAAAAGAAATCATAAATTCCTTTTACCAATGGGTCTTCGGGTCCTACGACAACCATTTCTACTTTTTCTTTCAAGACAAAGTCTTTGATAGTTGGGAAATCAGTTGGATTGATGTTAATATTGTTAGCTATTGCTGCGGTTCCCGCGTTTCCTGGTGCCACAAAAAGGGTGTCGCAAAGCGGACTTTGAATCATTTTCCATGCAAATGCATGTTCTCTTCCGCCTGAACCCAATAGTAAAATAGTCATGTTGTAGTTGTATTAGTTGTGGTGCAAAAATAATGGCTTTTGAACGGAAATAATAATTAATTTTTAAAAATTATTCTTGTTCAAAAGCCAATACAAAAGCTATTTAATATAATTCGAAAAATCTTTGTGTTCCTCTTTTGATAGCTCTTCTGGCGAAAGGGATTTGAAATACTCATAGGTAATTTTCATTCCTTCGGCACGGCCAACTTTGGCTTCCCAACCTAACAATTCTTTGGCTTTGCTAATGTCGGGTTGACGTTGTAACGGATCGTTTACGGGTAGCGGGTGATACACCACTTTTTGATTGGTGCCTGTTAATTTGATAATTTCTTCAGCAAAATCTTTAATGGTAATTTCATCTGGATTTCCAATGTTCACAGGATACACATAATCCGAATGTAGCAATCTATAAATTCCTTCCACTTGATCGTCTACGTAACAGAAAGAACGGGTTTGCATTCCGTCGCCAAAAATGGTTAAATCTTCGCCGCGAATGGCTTGGCCAATAAAAGCCGGGATTACTCGTCCGTCGTTCAGACGCATTCTTGGTCCGTAGGTGTTAAAAATTCGAACAATGCGCGTCTCTACACCGTGAAAGGTGTGATAGGCCATCGTGATGGATTCTTGGAAACGTTTGGCTTCGTCATATACTCCTCTTGGTCCAATGGTGTTTACATTACCATAGTATTCTTCGGTTTGTGGGTGCACCAAGGGATCACCGTATACTTCAGAAGTCGAAGCAATTAAAATGCGTGCTTTTTTTACCCGTGCCAATCCCAACAAATTGTGCGTTCCTAACGAGCCTACTTTCAAAGTTTGAATTGGAATTTTCAAATAATCGATGGGACTTGCCGGAGAAGCAAAATGCAAAATGTAATCTAACTTTCCTGGAACGTGGACAAATTTAGTGATGTCGTGGTGGTAAAATTCGAAGTTTTCGAGCTTGAATAGATGCTCGATATTTTTCAAATCGCCCGTAATCAAATTGTCCATTCCTATAACAAAATAGCCTTCTTTGATAAATCGGTCACAAAGATGCGACCCTAAAAATCCCGCCGCTCCTGTTATCAATATTCGTTTCATAGTAAATTGGTATTGCCTTATTTTACATTAAAAATTTGTTCCAAAATTTTGATCGTAATCAAATAAGTTGGTTTTACTCCTGTAGTTCCTAATCCTCCTGAAGCTAATGTGCTTCCGGTTTCTAGTGGATTATCTGAAGCATAATAGGCATAGCGGACTCTGATGTCTTTGGGTACGCTTTTTCTAATTCTCGAAGCCGATTGAATGGCTTTTTGATAATAAGCGCCTTCCATTTCTAATCCGATGGCTCTCCATGTTGATTCGTGGAAAAATTGCAACAAATCCCTGTTTTGCAAAGAGGTCCCCAAAACTGTGACCATGGGTCCTGCAAAAACTGCAATGTCATTTCCTTCGAACATCTCGGCTGTTAATTCGTTTTCAAAAAAGTAATTATCTGCTGTTCCTTCATTGATGTGCGCATTCGGAATCATAATGTCTCCCTTTCCTCCTTCTAAAATTCCTGCTTTTCCCATAATGGAAATGGACTGGGCATTTAAGAATGTTTCTTTTTTATAGGGTTTGAACAACTCGTCAATCGTTTCGTAGGCTTGCTCACCGAAGGCGTAATCCATAACAATTATAACGGGTTTTTCCTCACCAAGTTGAGCTTTTGGGAAAGACGTTTTGCTCCAATCTATTTTAGCAGTATCAAAAATTTGTACATCGATATTCGTTCCGGAAGTGTCGGGTAGCGAAATCATCCCTTGTTTCAAGGCAATCGCTTCCACTAGATCGCGAACTTCGTGTGCTCCCGACCTGCTTAATTCCTCATAAATAAAGAAATCCGATTGGTTTTTAAACTTCGTTTTCAAGGCCGGAACCGCAAAAATAGAATTCATCACCGAGTGCATATTGGCACTAATCACATGGATAGGTCTGCCTAATAAATTATTTTCTTTTAAAACTTCTTTGATTTTGGTTGCCCAAATTTCACCGTGTATGTGGTGACCCAAACGCTCTCTCAAAACCGGGCTAAAGGTGATGGTGCGTTTGTTATTTTCTATAATTTCTTCAATGGCTAATTTTCCTAACCAATAAATAACATGCAAGAAACGATCTGGAGCAGAAGTTGAACCAAACGCATCGTAGATGTCTAAAATTTCTTCAAAAGTTCTGCCTAAAATATTGGCAGTATGAGAAATCGCTTTCTCTTTCTCTACTTGGGTTAGTTTTTTATTTTGCTGAACGGCAATTTCTAATTTTTTCCAATCGTGTGACACCTCTCCTGCTTCGTCCAACAACACTCTGTTTTTAATCTTGTGCGATTCGATAAAAATGAAAGTCAGGTGCGTCAAAATATCATAAATATCGGAACGACCACGAGTAATCACTACATTCATTTGGTCTTCGTCAATGCGGTAGCAATTACGGCGTCTTTTGGGAGGAACAATCGCTTTGAAGTGCGATTTGGCATAACCTTCTTCAGAAGTTAGGTTGATGAATCGGCATTCTTCGATTCCAATTGGGAGGCGTTCAATAACGTACAAAAGTCCGTTAAGTTCTACTTTTTCATCGGCAATGTTTCCGTAAATTTCTGGGCGTAACGCCAATAAAGCCTCTCGTAAAGTGTCTCCAGAAACCCCCATCGGCTTGTAAAAACCGCGGTTGAATAAATGCCTCATGGTAATGTACAATCGTTCAATAGCTGCTGACGACTCTTGCGCTCTAGAGCGCGAAATGTTTTTAGTATCCATACTTTTCTATTATTTAACCTGCAAAGATACTAGATTTATTTTGGGTTTAATACATCGGCTATTTTTCTGTCATTTGACAGACGTGGAATTTTGTTCTGCCCTCCCAATTTTCCGATCGATTTCATATAGTCTTGAAAGCCGTTTTTAGGGACGTTAGTAATTACCAATGGGCGCAACACATTACCTACAATTAAATCATCATAATACACGTTTTGCTTTCGCATCGCATCGTCAATTTGTAAAGCAAATGCTGCTAAATTATCGGGTTCGTTTTCAAATTCAATCAGCCATTCGTGATACGGCAATCCTTCGGTTGGATTAATTTGTGGCGCCACTGTAAATTCATTAACGCGAATTGATGTCCCTTCCATAGCTTCTTGCAAAGCGCTTTCTACCTCTTTGCCAATCACATGTTCGCCAAAAGCGGAAATATAATGTTTGATTCGGCCCGAAACCACCACTCGATAAGGCGCTACACTCGTAAACTGAACCGTATCGCCAATATTATATCCCCAAAGGCCCGCATTCGTTGATAAAATTAGAACGTAATTCACGCCCAATTCGACTTCACCAATGGTATACCGGCGTGGGTTTTCGGAAGAAAATTCGTCGCTTTTGATGAATTCGTAGAAAATTCCAGAATTCAATAACAACAACATGCCTTTCTCTTTTTGGGAATCTTGGTAAGCAAAAAACCCTTCTGAGGCTGGAAAAAGCTCAATTGAATCGACTTTTCGACCGATTAAATTTTCGAATTTAGCGCGATACGGCTCGTAATTGACTCCACCATAAATAAACAAATTGAAATTGGGAAAAATGTCACCAACAGGCTTGTTACCTTTTTGCTGTAGCTTTTCAAAATACATTTGGACCCAAGACGGAATTCCTGAAATAACCGACATGTTTTCGTTAAACGTTTCTTCTACAATAGCATTGACTTTGGTTTCCCAATCTTCAATACAATTGGTTTCCCAAGATGGCATGCGGTTTTTTTGTAAATATTTTGGAACAAAATGCGCGACAATTCCTGACAAGCGGCCGAGATTAATTCCGTTTTTTTCTTCCAAAATTGGGCTTCCTTGCAAGAATATCATTTTGCCATCCACAAAATCAGCATTGCCTGTTTCGTGAATGTAATGCAAAATGGCGTTGCGAGCCGCTTCGATATGATACGGCATGGATTCCTTGGTCAACGGGATGTATTTGGCTCCCGAAGTAGTTCCTGAAGTTTTAGCAAAATAAAGGGGTTTCCCTTTCCAAAGTACATTCTCCTCCCCTTTCACCACACGATCAACATAGGGTTTTAATTGTTCGTAATCGCGAACAGGAACTTGTTGAGCAAAATCGGCAGGAGATTGAATTTGGTCAAAATGATGGTCCAATCCAAACTGCGTGTCTTTCGCTTGACGAATTAATTCTTGGAAAACTTTGTTTTGGGTTGCAACTGGGTTTTGTGCCCATTTTTTAGTTTGGGCATATACTCGTTTTGCGAATAATTGAGCAGCAAATGCTTTTATTGACATGGTGTTTCTTTTTTCTTTAACTCGTTTTCGGTGCTCAATAAAACATAGGCGACAACGCCAATTGACGATAGTACTCCTATCCAAACTTCGGTCGTTTCTGTTGTAGTAATAACTATTTTAAAAAAACTAATCAGTATCAAAACCAAACTGCCTTGAATCATTTTTTGGGTAGAAAATCGTTGTGCAAGATCCCAATTATGTTGGTTTTTCATTGACCTTGTAGTTCTGTAACCATACCACTGATTTATTTTTTTAGGCGGGAAAAAATGAGATATTAGACCTGAAATAAAAAAAATAGAACCTATCAGTAGATTCATTAATAAAGAATGTTCAACAACTGTATTCATTTATTTTTTCTTTTGGTAAGATTGTTCTTCTTTGCTTATGCGTTTTCGTAATTCCAATTCTTCTTTTGAAGCCGACAAATCGCCCTCGATTTGTTTTTGTTCTGTCGAAGAAAGAATAGAATCTTTATTGAATTTGGCAAATTCTAATTCGCCTGTCAATACTTTTTTAAGCGATTTAATATAGGCTTCGTTATGCTCCAAAGCCTTTGTTAATGAATCCGATTTTAAAGCGAGTTCGGTAGCATCTCTTTTTAGTTTAGAAGAGGAATAACCCGGTATAAACTCGCGTAATGGTGTGAAAGCAATAATAAAAGTAGTGATGAAAATGATGAAAATGGCACCAAGTCCTAGTACCACAAAAACATTCATCAAGGTCAGTTTTAAGGAAAACGTTTCTTCAAAAGTGTCTTCGTTCAAAATAATCAAACGTCTTTTGTTGAACAGATTTTCTTTTAATTGTTGTTTAAAAAGTCTTTTATTAAACATTAATTTTAGTTTATTGAACAAATATAAACAATTATACGTTTTATACTGTGGCTTTGATTTGTGGGAGCAAATGCTGTTCTGTGACATTTTAATAGAATTTTAACGCATCTAAAAACAAATAATTCGTGAAAAAAGAATTGCCATTCACTAATTCTATATACATTTGTACTTCATTAGTAAACAAATTTGCTTCGGCATTAAAATAGTAAATCATGGGAAGATTAGGTGTTACAGAAATCCTTATTATACTAGCAGTTGTGTTATTGCTTTTTGGAGGTAAAAAAATTCCAGAACTTATGAAGGGTTTAGGAAGCGGAATCAAAGAATTTAAAAACGCTGCTAAAGACGATTCATCTGCAAAGAAAGAAGAAGATACTAAAGAGTAATTCTTTAGCCGTTCTAATAAAAAAACCCAAGTCTCAACTTGGGTTTTTTGTTTTTTATAGAATCATGGTCAATTGAATTCTTTTTCGGTCTTCGTCGACTTCGGTTACTTTTACCTCAACGTGTTGGTGTAATTTGACTACTTCGTTTACATCACTCACAAAACCCGCTTTGAGTTGGGAAATATGAACCAAACCACTTTCTTTAATTCCGATATCAACAAAGCAACCAAAGTTGGTAATGTTATTCACAATACCAGGTAAAATCATTCCCGATTTTAAGTCTTTTATGGATTTTACATTCGGGTCAAACTCAAATATTTTAGCCGATTTTCTTGGATCTAATCCTGGTTTTTCCAATTCTTTGATAATGTCTTTCAAGGTTAATATCCCTATTTCTGGCGTAGTATAATTTTCCGCTTTAATTAAGGCTGTTTTCTCTTTGTTGCCAATTAATTCTTGGACCGAAAGCTTTAAATCTTTTGCTATTTTTTCTACAATGGGATAAGCCTCTGGATGCACCGCCGAATTGTCCAATGGGTTTTTTCCGTCTTTGATTCGGATAAAAGCCGCGCCTTGTTGGAACGCTTTTTCGCCCAAGCGAGGCACTTTTTTCAATTGTTTTCGGTCGTCAAACGGACCGTTTTCAGAACGGTATTGCACAATGTTTTCGGCTAGCTTCTCTCCTATTCCACTCACATAACTCAATAAATGTTTGCTCGCCGTATTGATGTTGATTCCTACCGAGTTCACACAGCGAATTACCGTAACATCCAATTCTTCTTTTAATTTATTTTGATCCACATCGTGCTGGTATTGGCCTACGCCAATAGCTTTTGGGTCAATTTTTACCAATTCGGCCAAAGGATCGCTTAGTCGTCGCCCAATAGATACCGAGCCGCGAACGGTAACATCGTAATTAGGGAATTCTTCGCGGGCGATTTTTGATGCCGAATAGACCGAAGCGCCTGCCTCAGAAACCACAAAAACTTGAACCTCTTTGTCAAAAGCAATTTTTTTGACAAAAAATTCGGTTTCTCGGGAAGCGGTTCCGTTGCCAATAGCAATCGCATCAATTTTATAGGAATTGACCATGGAGCGGATTTTTTTCATCGCCAAGGCGTCTTCATTTTGAGGTGCGTGTGGGTATATCGTTTCGTTGTACAACAAATCGCCTTTTTCGTCCAAACACACTATTTTACATCCCGAACGATAGCCTGGATCAATCGCTAAAATTCGTTTTTCACCCAAAGGTGGTGCAAGTAAAAGCTGACTAAGATTGGTTGCAAAAACCTGAATAGAATTGGCATCGGCTTTCGCTTTCGCTTCTTGTAAGGTTTCATTCGCAATAGCAGGAAGCAACAAACGTTTGTAACTGTCTTCAATCGCTAATTGAATGTGTGGCGTGGTATCGTTTTGCGCTTTTAAAACCAATTCGTCAATGATATCATAGGCCTCGTCAATATCTACTTCTATTTTAAGCTTGACAAATCCTTCGTTTTCGGCACGCAGCATCGCCATCAATCGGTGAGGGGGAGTTTTGATTAACAATTCTGACCAGTCGAAATATTGTGTGAATTTTTGAGCCGCCTCGTCGTCTTTTTTGGTTTTAACCACCTTGGTGGTAATGGTAGCTTTTCGCTGAAACAATCGACGTAATTGTTGACGAACATGAATGTTTTCATTAATCCATTCAGCTATAATATCACGTGCGCCTTGCAAGGCAGCTTCTTCATTGATTACATTTTCATTGATGTACTGAGTCGAAATAAAATCAATATTGTCATTTTTTTGGGCGAAAATAATAGTTGCTAAAGGCTCTAAACCATTTTCTCGCGCCACATCAGCCTTGGTTTTTTTCTTCTTTTTAAATGGCAAATACAAATCTTCCAACTCTTGTAAATCGAAACTGTCTTGAAGCTTTTTTGCTAATTCTGGTGAAAGTTGTCCTTGCTCCTCAATGGTTTTAAGAATACTTTCTTTGCGTTTGATTAATTCGTCGTATTGCTTGTTAAGTTTGGCAATTTGCTCAATTACCACCTCGTCTAAATTTCCTGTTTGGTCTTTTCGGTACCTAGAAATAAATGGGATGGTGCAATCTTCGTTTAATAGTTGAACCGTTTTTTGAATATTAATCGCCGCAGTGGCTACTGATTTTGCTATGAATTGAATGTTGGTCATGAATAGTAAATATAATACGTCACGAAAATAATATCTTTACCCCAGATATCTACTCTCATGCCGCTTATATATTTTTATTTTTTACTGGTTTCTTTGATTTGTTTCATCTTGATAGGGTTCGACAAAAAAGCCGCTCGAAACCGAAAAAGAAGAATTCCCGAAACCACCTTATTACTATGGTGTTTGTTTGGAGGAAGTATAGGTGGGGGAATTGGGATGTGGGTATTTAAACACAAAACTTCCAAAAGAAGTTTCCTTTGGAAGTTGTATGGTATTATTTTATTTCAAATTTTAATAGGGCTAGTACTTTATTATTATGAAGTTATTCGTGTTTATTGACACGCGATTTTATTCACTCGGTTTTGGTGTCTTCCACCTTCAAATTCGGTATTTAAAAACGTTTCAACCATTTCTACTGCTTGCGGGACAGAAGTATAGCGAGCCGGAATACTGATCACATTCGCATCATTGTGTAAACGTGCTAAAGCTGCGATTTCTTTCATCCAACACAAAGCGGCACGCACTTTTTGATGTTTGTTTACTGTCATAGCAATTCCGTTTCCGCTTCCACAAATCACGATTCCAAAATCAGCTTTTCCTTCTTCAACATCTTTTGCTACTGGATGCGCCATATCTGGATAATCTACAGCATCAAAAGAATCGGTTCCGTAATTAGTAATTTGGTGTCCTTTTGCTTCAAGCATAGCTACAATTGCTTTTTTATACTCGGGACCAGCGTGGTCGTTTCCAATAGAAATTTTCATGATTGTTGTGTGTTAAATTCGTGTTCAAAAATAAGGAAAGATTTTGAGTTAGAATTCATAAATAGTGTGGTTTCTTTGTTTCTTTTTAAAGCCAAAAGCTGTTATAGTACACAGTATTCTAAATAGCAGTGAAACAACTAGTTGCTAAAAACCATATTTATAATACTTTATAATTTATTTTAAAACGTTTGTAATTTAGTATCGAATTTGTTAAAATTTTGAATTGTTAATAGCGATTTGTAATCTGTTGATTTTCAGCTAACATTAAATTAACACATTGTGTTCATAACTCAAGATAGAAAATAAGAACTTTTTAGTGATTAAAAACAAAAAATACGTAATCCAAAACCGAGTTTAAAAAACCTAATTTAGTTTATTGAATTTTTAGAAAAGTTATGAATAGAAAAAAGAAGTTTATTAACAGATTTTAAAAAATTAGTTGTCTACAAAAAGAATAAATTTTAGGTTATAAACAGCTGTTGATTAAAATTAAGAAAGTCTTTATTTTTAAATCTTTACCTGTAAAATTTAATGTTGATAACTAAAAATAACTAGATGTAACTTTATTTCAAATCCTTTTTTAAAAAATTTATAGTAACTATTAACACACTATAATAACCATTAAAAAATTAATTTTAATTTCCTTTTCTTTTTGTTGTTTTAAATAGATGTTGACAACTTTGAAGTAATTAAAAACTATTTTTATAGAAAAACAGAGGTGAAGTAAAAGTTATATTTTTACTAAATATGAGTTTTAAAAAAGGTAATCTGATTTCTTATTTGTAATTTTAGGCGTTTAAGAAAAAAATTATGGGAAAGCGTTTAAGAAAACCGCTCAAAAAAGAGAAGACCTACTCTGAAAAAATTGTAAAAATATTATCTCAAAATACTAACAAAGTATATAACTACAAGCAAATTGCTGCTATATTAGATTTAGATGATACACAAAGTCGAAATCAAATTATAAAAGATTTAAAAATATTAGCTGCTCAAAAAACAATCATCGAATCAGAACCTGGAAAGTATTTAATTAAAGCGATTAGTCAAGATTATTACGAAGGTAAAATTGATATGACAGGTCGTAAAACAGCTTATTTTGTTTGTGCTGATTTAGAAGAAGATGTATTTATTCCAACCAATAATTTAAATAGAGCTTTAGATAAAGACACGGTTAAAGTGTATATCTATAACCGTAGAAAAGGACGCCGACCAGAGGGTGAAGTTATTGAAGTTATTGAAAGAAATAAAACTGATTTTGTTGGTGTTATTGATATTCAAAAGAATTTTTCTTTCGTTTCAACAGCAAACCCAAAAATGTATACTGATATTTTTATTCCAAAGGATAAAATAAGAGAGGCAGAACAAGGAGATGTAGTTTTGGTTCATATAGAAGATTGGCCTAAAAGGGCCGATAGTCCTTTTGGAAAAGTGATAAAAGTGCTTGGAAAACCAGGTGAACACAACACTGAAATTCATGCCATTTTAGCCGAATATGGTTTACCTTCTGAATTTCCTATTGAAGTAGAAACTTATGCTCAAAAAATTGATACCAGTATTCAAGCTTCTGAAATAGCAAAGCGTCGCGATATGCGTGATACTTTGACTTTTACCATCGATCCAAAAGATGCTAAAGATTTTGATGATGCGTTGTCTTTTAAAAAGTTAGAAAACGGTAATTATGAAATTGGAATTCATATTGCTGATGTTTCTTTTTATTTAGAAGAAGGAACTATTTTAGATGATGAAGCCTATCAAAGAGCTACTTCTGTCTATTTGGTAGATAGAGTAGTACCCATGTTACCTGAAGTATTGTCAAATTTTGCTTGTTCTTTACGACCTCAAGAAGAAAAATATACCTTTTCAGCTGTATTTGAAATCAATGAAAAAGCACAAGTGGTGAATCAATGGTTTGGAAGAACAGTTATTTTTTCTGATCAACGTTTTGCTTACGAAGAAGCGCAATATATTATCGAAACTAAAGACGATACTATTCCTCAAGAAATTTCTATTACAGGAGAGTCCTATCAAGTTTCAGCATCAATTGTAGAAGCTACTTTAAAACTTCAAGAATTAGCTAAAATTTTACGTCGAAATAGAATGAATGAAGGCGCTATTTCGTTTGACAAAGTAGAAGTAAAATTCAATTTAGATCAAGAAGGAGAACCAGCTGGGGTGTATTTCAAAATATCAAAAGATGCGAATCATTTGATCGAAGAATTCATGTTGCTAGCTAATAGAAAAGTAGCTGAATTTATTGGTAAACAAAAGAAAACCTTTATTTATCGTATTCATGATGAACCAAATGAAGATAAATTAATTGCAATGCAAACGGTTATTGCTAAGTTTGGTTATAAAATTGACTTTAGAAACAAAGGAGATATTTCTAAATCGCTCAATAATTTATTAAGTGAAGTTGTAGGTACTAAAGAACAAAATCTAATTGATACATTAGCTATTCGTAGTATGAGTAAGGCTAAATATTCTACAGATAATATTGGTCATTATGGATTAGCGTTTGATTATTATTCCCATTTTACTTCTCCAATTCGTCGTTATCCCGATGTAATGGTACATCGTTTACTACAATTTTATTTAGATGGTGGAAAATCAGCCGATGAAGAAAGTTATGAAGCTAAATGTTTACACTCGTCTACAATGGAAGGTTTAGCTACTAATGCTGAACGGGATTCTATTAAATACATGCAGGTTAAATACATGCAAAACCATCAAGATCAAGAGTTTTTAGGAGTAATTTCTGGAGTAACCGAATGGGGAATTTATGTAGAAATTATCGAAAATAAATGTGAAGGTATGGTTCGAATTAGAGATATTAAAGAGGATTATTATACTTTTGACGAAAAGCAATACGCTTTAGTTGGCGCTACTTCTCATGGTTTATTACAACTAGGGGATGAAATTTATGTAAAAGTAAAAAATGCCGATTTGGTAAAAAAACAATTGGATTTTCACTTTATCAGAAGAAACGAATAAGTTTATTTTAAATATATTATTATGAAAAAAATACTATTTAGTTTATTATTAATCAGTTCATTAACTTTTGCTCAAACGGACAAAAAAGTAGGCGATTTTCATAAAGTAACTGCTTTTGATCAAATTACGGTGGAGTTAATTTCTTCAGATGAAAATAAAGTTATTTTATCAGGTATTAATTCTGATGAAGTTGAAGTTATAAATAAAAACGGAGAACTTAAACTCAGAATGCCGTTGACTAATTTATTGAAAGGAAATCAAGTAAAAGCAAAAGTATACTATACTGATTTAGATGCAGTTGAAGCTAATGAAGGCTCTCAAATTTCAAATGAATCAATTCTAAAATCCGTTGATTTTGACATCATAGCAAAAGAAGGTGCAAAAATTAATATGGAATTAGAGGTAGAAAAATTAACTGTTAAGATTACGAGTGGAGCAATTGTAAATACCAAAGGAATTGCAAAAAATCAAGATGTTTTAGTTTCTGCAGGTGCTATCTATGAAGGTAAAGAATTAATTACTGAACAAACAGTAATTAGCAGTAATGCAGGAAGTGAAGGGGTTGTTTTTGCAACAGAATCGATTAATGCAAAAGCAAGAGCAGGAAGTGATATTGTAGTGCATGGAAACCCAAAAAAAATCACTAAAAAGACATTTGCTGGAGGCCATATTAAAATAGTTAAATAACTAGTTTACATCTAAATTACACATTAATGATAAACGATATAGTAACAGGCATACCTTGGGGAATTTTCCTCAGTTTTATGATAGGCCCTGTGTTTTTTATTTTGTTAGAAACCAGTATCACTAAAGGATTTCGTGCTGCTCTTGCTTTTGATTTAGGGGTAGTTTTAGGAGACGTTTTTTTTATTGGAGTTGCTTATTTAGGAAGTTATCGTTTGATTTCAAGTCTAAAAGACAAACCTGCTTTATTCATTTTTGGCGGAATTGTAATGGTAGCGTATGGGATTATTTCATTTGTTAAATTAAAAAAACAAAGTAAAATTCAATACGAAGCGATTGAAGATGAAATCATCAAAAAAAATTACGGAAGCCTTTTTGTAAAAGGGTTTTTCTTAAATGTAATTAACATTGGAGTTTTAGGATTTTGGTTGGCTATTATTATTTCAGTAGGACCAAAATTAGAAATGCAAACCCCAAGAATGCTAACTTTTTTTACCTCAGTAATTCTAACGTATTTAGTTGTAGATTGTTTAAAAATTGTCTTAGCTAAACAATTAAAATCTAAATTAACTCCAACCAATATCCTTAAAATTAAAAAAGGAATTAGTATTGTTTTAATTGTATTTGGGCTGGTATTAATGGTTCAAGGTTGGTTTCCAAAAGAAAAGGAAATGGTAAAAAATGCCTTGGAGAAGATAGAGTAAGCCCACTTTCTCCCTTTTTTATTGATGTAGCGTTCGGATTCGAACTAAATAACTTTATCTAATTTTCAGATTGCTTTCTACCTCGCAATTAAACATAAAAAAACCTCTCAAAAAGAGAGGTTGATTCAGAGGCATCGTCCGGATTCGAACCGGAGTAGGAGCTTTTGCAGAGCCCAGCCTAGCCGCTCGGCCACGACGCCAATTGTTATTGGGTTGCAAAGATAGCAAAAACTTTAATGTTTAAAAGTCTTCTGCTAAAAACTTTGTTTGTAAACCAGATATCTTTACTGCCTTAGTTTCGATATTCTTCCAATTCTACAGTAACTACTTCAACATCACCACCAATAGGTGGATTAATTTTAGAAACACCTATTTTGATTCGGGAAACAGAAGGCGCTTCAGCAAAAACACGAACAATAATTCGATGAGCTACATGTTCTAACAATTCAGAGCGAATCGCCATTTCATCTACAACAATTTGGTTTAAAAGCACATAATCTACTGTATCGGCTAGTTTATCAGAGACGCAGGATTTACGTAAATCTGTTTTTACTTCCAAATCTATTCTATAGTCGGATCCAATTTTGCTTTCTTCTACTAAACAACCGTGATATGAAAAGGTGCGAATATTTTTTAATTTGATGGTTCCCATTGCATTTATTTTCTGGATAAATTTTTATCACTTTGACCGGTCAAAAGTACAAAATGTTTTGCTTTTTTAATTTTAAAACCGAATAAACAACCCCACACATCGCCGAATCATCAACAATTTTGATAACTTTGCTTTTCAAAATTTTAAAAATGGCATCAGAAGAAAAATCATTGCACTTTATTGAACAAATTATAGAAGATAGTTTAGCCTCTGGGTTTCCTCAGGATCAATTGCGTTTTCGTTTTCCACCAGAACCTAATGGGTATTTACACATTGGTCATGCGAAATCAATTTGTTTGAATTTTGGTTTGGGCCTAAAGTACAATGCGCCTGTGAATTTACGTTTTGACGATACCAATCCTGCCAAAGAAGAGCAAGAATATGTAGATGCTATTAAAGAAGATTTGAAATGGTTGGGGTTTAATTGGACCGAAGAATTGTATTCTTCTGATTATTTCCAACAGTTATATGACTGGGCAGTTCAAATGATTAAAAACGGTAAAGCCTATGTTGATAGCCAAACTTCAGAAGAAATGGCTGCTCAAAAAGGGACACCAACACAACCAGGTGTTGACGGTCCGTATAGAAACCGTTCTGTTGAAGAAAATTTAGCTTTATTCGAAGCAATGAAAAACGGAGAGTTCTCAGAAGGAACTCATGTTTTACGTGCTAAAATTGATATGGCTTCGACCAATATGTTGATGCGCGACCCTTTGATGTATCGTATTTTACATCGCCATCACCATAGAACAGCTAACGAATGGAAAATCTATCCTATGTACGATTATGCACATGGAGAAAGTGATTATTTGGAACAAATTTCACATTCCATTTGCACCTTAGAATTTGTGATGCACCGCGAGTTGTATAACTGGTTTTTAGACCAAATTTATGATGCTAATAAAGTACGACCAAATCAATACGAATTTGCTCGATTGAATTTGAATTATACCGTAATGAGTAAAAGAAAGCTCTTACAATTGGTTCAAGAAAATTATGTAGACGGTTGGGATGATCCAAGAATGCCAACTATTTCAGGTTTACGTAGAAGAGGGTATACGCCTAATTCCATTCGTAAATTCTGTGACATTATTGGCGTTGCCAAAAGAGAAAATGTAATTGACTATTCGCTTTTAGAGTTTTGCTTGCGCGAAGATTTGAATAAAACAGCGCTACGTGTTATGGCGGTTTTAGACCCTGTAAAAGTGGTTATTACGAATTATCCAGAAGGAAAAGAAGAATGGTTGGACGCTGAAAACAATCAAGAAGATGAAAGCACAGGTTTTAGAAAAGTCCCTTTTTCTAGAGAATTATACATCGAAAGAGAAGACTTTTTAGAAGAAGCACCAGCTAAATTTTTCCGTTTGAGTTTAGGGAAAGAAGTGCGTTTGAAAAATGCCTATATCATTAAAGGCGAATCAGTTGTAAAAGATGCTAATGGCAATATTACCGAAATTCATGTTTCCTATGACGAAGATAGCCGAAGTGGAAGTGGAAGTGAGGCCAGTCAAAGAAAAGTATCTGGAACATTACATTGGGTTTCCATTCCTCATGCGGTAAAAGCCGAAGTGCGTTTGTACGACCGTTTGTTTATTGATGAAGCGCCCGACAGCCACAAAGAGAAGAATTTCTTAGAATTTATGAATCCTAATTCGTTACAAATTAGCACCGGATTTGTAGAACCAAGCCTACAAACGGTTCAAGCAGGTGATAAATTCCAGTTCCAACGTTTGGGTTATTTCAACGTTGATAAAGATTCAACTTCTGAAAAGTTAGTTTTTAATAAAACCGTTGGATTGAAAGATGCTTGGGAAGAAAAAGGCAAGAAAGAAGAAAACGTATTAATGAATACTCAAAAAGAAATCAATAAATACGTTAAAGAAAAAGACGCTTCGGCAGCCGAATCCATTTTGAAAACGATTGTCGATAATATCAAAACCATTGATAATTATAGTTTGGTTAACCAAACAATTGTGAAAAACATCAAAAACGACAACAATTCTTTATTGTTTGCCAATTTGATTTTAGAACATTCAGACAAAGTAAATCCATCTGACATTTATTCTGAAGCTTTGTCAAAATTATATACCATGTCTTTAAAAAGTCAATTGGCTTTAGTTCGAATAGCGGCATTACAAAATTTGATTCACGACACAGTAAATTTTGAAAATTTCAAACCTACATTATTTGAGTTAAAAGCAACGGAAAAAAACGAAACGGTTGTTTCGCTTCTGAACCAAATTTAATAAAGTTCATTTATTCACTTTTATAAATTGTAAACCCGCTTCATAGCGGGTTTTTATTATTATAAATAGTTCTTATTGTTATTTTATTTTTTATTGATTTAATCAATCAAAACCGACTTAAATACATTGATTTTAAAGCAATTTTTTTCTTTTCACAACAACAAACACCCTTTTTGTAAAAAGACAGCTTTAAAAGCCGCTATGTGTTTTTTACCCTCTATTAAGACACTTTAACGAGTTCTCAGGGACAAAAAGAATATTATTGTTGTACCTTTAATGGAGGAATCTTTAAATAATAGAAATTATGTCAAATACTTCAGGAAATTCTTTGTTGGCACTTTTAACAGGTGCAATGATTGGAGCGGGAATTGGAATTTTGTATGCTCCAGATAAAGGATCAAAAACAAGAGAAAAAATTAAAGATGGTTTTCAAGATGCTAAAGATGATTTGAAAAACAAACTCGACGAAGTCTCGGAACAACTAAAAAGCAAACTCAATACTTCAAAAGACAATTTAGAAGATTCGTTCGAGGATATGGTTTCCAATGTGAGCCATAAAACGGAAGATCTGATTTTGTTTTTAGAACAAAAGTTGGCTGAGTTGAAAGAACAAAACGCTAAACTTCAAAAATAAGTTTCAACTAAAACATGTAATTATGGCTTTTGAAGAAATAAAAAATCAAACCGACCAAATTCAAGAACACGCCAAAGGATATGTAGAATCCTATGTAGAATATTATAAACTTCATGGGTTTAAAATCTTAATGCAATCTACCACCATGATTGTTAAGTTTCTTTTAATTGGGATATGCTTAAGCATGGTAATTTTGTTTGGTTCTATTGCTGCTGCTTTTGCAATTGGTGCTTATTTAGACAATATTGTTGTAGGCTTTTTATCGGTTGGCGGATTTTATTTAGTCGTTACCGGTTTGTTGTTTTTGGTAAAAGACAAGATTGTTGAAGGACCTATTTTAGAAAAATTTTCAACTATATTTTTTAATGATTAAGCATGGCTAAAAAATATTCTTCCTACGACCAAATTAACTCCGACTTAGAAATGATCAAGTTGGAAAGAGAAATTCATTTGCAATACATTCTCTTAAATGTGGAAAAAACAAAAGAATCATTACAACCTGAAAATTTGTTTCGGGAAGCGTTAGCCTCTTTGAAATGTAAATTATCAAATTCCTGTGGAATGATTTTGCAAATAGCGATTCCGTACCTTATCAATTGGCTAATCCATAAAAAAAGAGGCGATTAAGCCTCTTTTATTTTTATGTCAAATCTATAATTACAAATTAACAATTGCTTTTTGAATTCGTTCAATGGTTGCCTCCTTGCCAATTAATTCTGCAATATCAAATAGGTGAGGCCCTTTTAAAGCTCCTACTAAACTTAAACGGAAAGGTTGCATTACTTTACCCATTCCAATTTCATTCGCCGTTAACCAATCCTTGACAACAGTTTCAATTGTTGCAGAATTAAAATCCTGAATTCCTTCTAAAACAGCAATTAAATTTTCCATTAAAGCAGGAGTTTCCTCTTTCCAGTTTTTAGCCGCCTTTTCATCATAAGCGGTTGGTGCTTCAAAAAAGTAATCACTCAATCCCCAAAATTCAGAAACAAAGTGAGCCCGTTCTTTTATTAAAGAAACAATTTTAATTAATTTATTTTCTTCAACAACAATTCCTTTTTCGCTTAAAATAGGAGAGAAGGCTTTTGCCAAATCAGCGTCCGTCTGATGTATTAAGTAGTGGTGATTGAACCATTTATTTTTTTCAGGATCGAATTTAGCACCTGCTTTATGCACTCGGTTCAAATCGAAATTTTGAACTAATTCTTCTAAAGAAAACAATTCTTTTTCTGTACCATCATTCCAACCCAATAAGGCTAAAAAGTTGATTACAGCTTCTGGAAAAAACCCTTTTTCTCGGTAACCAGACGAAATACCTTCTTCTGTTTTCCATTCTAAAGGGAATACCGGAAATCCCAATTTATCCCCATCTCTTTTGGATAATTTTCCGTTGCCAACAGGTTTCAAAATTAAAGGCAAATGGGCAAATTCTGGGGCTTCCCAACCAAAAGCACGATATAATAAAACATGCAATGGCATAGAAGGCAACCATTCTTCCCCTCGAATCACGTGTGAGGTTTCCATCAAATGGTCGTCTACAATATTTGCTAAATGATAGGTTGGCATTCCGTCGCTTTTAAACAACACTTTATCGTCTAATAAATTAGTTTCAAACTTTACATCACCGCGAATAATATCTTTTAAATGCAAGGTTTCGTTTACTGGAGTTTTAAATCGGATTACATAGTCTTCACCCGCAGCAATTCGTTGCTCGGTTGCTTCTTTAGACAAAACCAAAGAAGTGTCTAATTGCTCTCTATTGTGATGATTGTATATAAATGTTTTACCCTGTTCTTCATGTTGTTTTCGATGAGCATCCAAATCCTCTGCAGTATCAAAAGCATAATATGCATTTCCCGAAAGGATTAATTGATCGGCATATTGTTGGTACAACTCTTTCCTTTCGCTTTGACGATAGGGCCCGAATTTTTCATTCTTCCCAACAGTTTCATCAGGAGCTATACCCAACCAATTTAAAGCTTCTAAAATATATTCTTCAGCACCAGGAACAAAACGGTTTTGATCAGTATCCTCAATTCGAACAAAGAAAGTTCCATTATTTTTCTTGGCGAACAAATAATTAAATAGGGCAGTACGAACGCCGCCGATATGTAAAGGTCCAGTTGGACTTGGTGCAAAACGCACGCGAATTGGCTTTGACATGATAGTTTTATCTTTTAATCTTTTGCAAATATAGCTTCAATTTGTGTTATTTCCCCATTCGTTTCAACAGTTTTATTTTCTTATAAATTAGTACTTTTAACGTTCGACAAAAACTACTATATAATTGGTCAAAATCGAAAAACACCAAGAATAATGTGTGTTATTTAAACTAATCTACACGGCGCCTTTGTTGTTCGTAGAATATTTAAACCG
The DNA here is from genome assembly GCA_001800905.1 of Flavobacteria bacterium GWA2_35_26. GTDB lineage: Bacteria > Bacteroidota > Bacteroidia > Flavobacteriales > Flavobacteriaceae > Flavobacterium. Next base: position 51,114 of record MGWH01000004.1, read on the forward strand.
CATCTAAATATTTATCAGACAATCATTACCTTTGCGAACGAATTTAAAAGACAGAACAAAAACAGCATTTAAAAAATGATTGATTTTAATTACGAAACTGAGTTTACCTTAGAAAACGATGAAGTAATTTCTTCATGGCTATCTCAGGTAATTATTTCAGAAGAAAAAAAAGAGGGAGAGATTAATTACATCTTTTGTGACGACGAATATTTGTTGAAAATCAATTTAGAATATCTAGACCACGACACGTTAACTGACATTATTAGTTTCGATTATTCAATGGGAAACGAGCTAAATGGAGATATTTTTGTTTCAGTTGAGAGAGTTCGCGATAACGCCAACGACTTTAAGGTTTCTTTCGAAGAAGAGTTAAGACGCGTTTTAGTTCACGGGCTTTTACATTATTGTGGCTATAAAGACAAAACACCATCTGACGAGCAAATTATGCGCTCTAAAGAAGATGAAAAATTAGCCATGTTTCACGTGGAACAATAATTTTTAATTTAAAATACGCTTAAGATGTTTCACGTGGAACATTATATAATATATTCAATTCACAACCCGATTCAGTGGGTTAAATCAAAAAGAAAATGTTTCTAAACGAGTATGATGTAATTGTTGTGGGTGCGGGTCACGCCGGATGTGAGGCTGCTGCAGCCTCGGCCAATTTAGGATCAACAACATTGTTGGTTACGATGAGTTTGCAAAACATTGCGCAAATGTCTTGCAATCCTGCCATGGGCGGTATTGCTAAAGGTCAGATTGTGCGCGAGATTGATGCTTTGGGCGGGTACTCAGGAATAGTTTCAGATCGAACCGCTATTCAGTTTAAAATGTTGAATAAATCTAAAGGACCTGCTATGTGGTCCCCGCGAGTTCAGAGCGACAGAATGCGTTTCTCTGAAGAGTGGAGAATGATGCTAGAAGGAACGCCTAATCTTGATTTTTATCAAGAAATGGTTAGTGGTTTGCTAATTGAAAATGGTAAAATAAAAGGTATTCGAACTGCGCTTGGGATTGAAATCAAAGCTAAATCAGTTGTGCTTACCAATGGTACTTTTTTGAACGGATTAATTCATATTGGAGAAAAACAATTTGGAGGAGGTAGAGCAGGCGAGAGCGCTTCTTACGGCATTACAGAAGATTTAGTTAATGCGGGTTTTCAGGCAGGAAGAATGAAAACCGGCACACCACCACGTGTGGACGGACGCTCTTTGGATTACTCTAAAATGAATGAAGAAAAAGGGGACGCTAAACCTGATAAATTTTCGTACTCAGACGTAACTTCGCCATTAATAAACCAAAGATCGTGTCACATGACTTATACGTCTTTGGATGTTCATGATATTTTAAGAGAAGGTTTTGATCGTTCTCCTATGTTTAATGGAAGAATTAAGAGTTTAGGACCAAGATATTGTCCGTCTATTGAGGACAAAATTAATCGCTTTGCTGACAAAGAAAGACATCAGTTATTTGTAGAACCAGAAGGATGGAAAACGTGCGAAGTTTATGTAAATGGTTTCTCTACGTCCTTGCCAGAAGACATTCAATTTAAAGCCTTGAGCTCTGTAGCGGGTTTTGAAAAAGTTAAATTTTTTCGACCTGGATATGCGATCGAATACGATTATTTTCCTCCCACACAATTAAAACACACCTTGGAAACCAAGTTGGTCGAAGGCTTGTATTTTGCAGGACAAATAAATGGAACAACTGGATACGAAGAGGCGGCTTCCCAAGGGCTAATGGCTGGGATCAATGCGCATTTAAAAGTGCATGAAAAAGCACCTTTAATATTGAAAAGAGACGAGGCCTACATTGGAGTATTAATTGACGATTTGATTACCAAAGGAACTGAAGAGCCGTATAGAATGTTTACTTCTCGTGCTGAATATAGAACTTTGTTGCGTCAAGATAATGCCGATTTTAGATTGACGCCTATGTCGTATGAAATTGGATTGGCTTCGGAAGCGCGTTTGCGCCGAATGGAATTTAAGAGAAACGAGTCTGAAAAAATGGTTGATTTTTTCAAAGAAACAAGCGTTTCTGTAGCAGAAACAAATCCTATTTTGGAAGCAAAAGGCACCGCTCTAATTACACAAGGAGATAAAATGTTTAAAATATTTTCACGTCCGCAAATTGATTTGGATGATATGCTGCGATTTGAAAAAGTAACTGCTTATATCGAAGAAAATAAATTAGATCAAGAGATTTTGGAACAAGCAGAAATCCAGGTAAAATATTCGGGTTATATAGAAAAAGAAAGAAACAACGCTGATAAATTAACGCGTTTGGAAGAGGTTAAGATACCTGAAGATTTTGATTATAATAAAATCAAATCAATGTCTATTGAAGCCAAGCAGAAACTTACCAAAATCAAACCAGCAACTATAGCACAAGCTTCACGAATAAGCGGCGTCTCGCCGAGCGATGTTTCAGTATTGCTAATTTATATGGGCAGGTAAATTGTTCCACGTGAAACTTTATCGTCAAGCCTTGTTATTAAAAGGATTTAAAATAAATGAATAGTATTTAATGGATATTTCAAACAAAAAACATTTTCTTACCGTTACCGATTATTCTGTCTCTAAAGAAGTGTTCGACTTATATTTAGACGAATCTTTGGATATGTTGATTACGCATCCACAACCTAGTTTGGAGGTTCTGGGCAAATACTATGAAAGTGCCGATTATATTTCGCACACCGATAGCAAACGCTCTTTATTTGAAAAAGCGTACCATTTTGTAAAATCGATTGCTTTAAAAAAGAAATTAAATCTCATTAATTCGCTACAACCTAATCAAGGAAAAATTCTAGATATTGGAGCAGGAACCGGAGAGTTTCTTTCGGTGGCAAAACAAAACGGATGGGATGTAACCGGAGTGGAGCCGAGTGATAAAGCAAAACAAATTGCAATAAACAAAGGAGTTTCTTTTGTAGAAGCAATTGCTCAATTAGAAGACCATTCTTTTGATGTCATTACTATGTGGCACGTATTGGAACATGTTCCAGATTTGAATCACCAAATAAAAGAATTAAAAAGACTGTTAAAACCATCTGGCTCATTAATTATTGCAGTCCCTAATTTCAAATCTTTCGACGCGCAACATTACGGAAAATTTTGGGCAGCTTATGATGTGCCGATTCACTTTTGGCATTTTTCTAAAACAGCGATTCAAAAATTATTTCAAAAAGAGCAAATGGAATTGGTTAAAGTTTTACCTATGAAATTTGATTCGTTTTACGTGAGCCTATTATCTGAAAAATACAAAACAGGAAGGATGAATTATGTGAAAGCATTTTTCATCGGATTGTGGTCCAATATTAAAGCGCAATCTGACCTAGAGTATTCTTCACATATTTATGTCTTTAAAAACTGGTAAAAACCATTTTAAGCGCTTTTAAAGCGCTTTTTTATTTTTTATAACGCTTGGCTTAAGTTTTTTTTGAATTCGTTTTAAATCGTTTTATCTGAAGCGAATTTTAATAATTTCAATTTATGTAAATTCTTTTTACCATAGCAAAAATCGATTCGTTAAATAATTCCGCATTTTTCTAAGTTTTTGTTGGGGCTATCTATTTTTTTATATTTTTGTCTGATACACTTAAAATTTACAAATTCACAAAATGAAAAAAGTATTAGTAATTATTGCACTTTCAATTTCGGTTATTGCTTGTGACAAAAAAGCAGAAGTTAAAGAAGTTAAAACCGCTTATGTTGACACTTCAAAATTAATGAGCGAATACACTGAAGCAAAAGATTTAGAAGCTAAATACAAAGCACAAGCAGAGGAGAAAGGAAGATTGTTAGAAGCTGAAATTAATCGTTTCAAACAAGAAGCGTCTAATTTTCAATCGCAAGCACAAGCCAATGGACAAGCTTGGGCACAACAAAAAGGTGCTGAATTACAAAAAAGAGAACAACAATTGGGTTATGCTCAACAACAATTATCTCAACAATTACAGCAAGAAAGCGGAAAAGAAATGGATTCTTTGGTTTCTGGAGTGAAGAAATTCATCAAATCCTACGGAAAAGAAAAAGGATACTCTTATATCTTTGGAACAGGTGACGTGGCTTCGGTTTTATATGCTGAAGATAAATATGACATCACTAAAGAATTAATTGCTGCTTTGAATGAAAAATACAAAGCAAGTGGTGCTAAAGAAGAAAAAGCCCCTGCTAAAAAATAATTGAAGTTTACTTCAACAAAATGCCTCTGTCTTGAATTAGATTGGAGGCATTTTTTTTGTCAAAAACCCTAAGGCAAACTTTTATTTTCAATATTTTAGCATTCTCAAATCTATACGCCCTATGCAATCTATCTCCGAAGCAGCCTCTTATACCTTACGATTTATCAACCAGACGCAACGTTCCGTTTTTCTTACCGGTAAAGCCGGAACAGGAAAAACAACGCTTCTTCGTGAAATTATAGCGACTACTCACAAAAATACAGTTGTTGTTGCGCCTACTGGAATTGCCGCCTTGAACGCAGGTGGCGTTACTATTCACTCGATGTTTCAACTCCCTTTTGGTGGATTTATTCCGGATAATTCGGCGCCTGATTTTTCAGAAAGTGCTAAGTTTGAAACTAAAGCTACCCTTCGGCGCCATTTTAAAATGAGTGGTTTGAAGAAATCAGTAATCCGCAATATGGAATTACTTATCATTGATGAAGTAAGTATGTTGCGAGCCGATTTACTCGATGCAATGGATTTTATGATGCAAACGGTACGAAAAAAAAACAATCCGTTTGGCGGAGTACAGGTTTTGTTTATTGGTGATTTATTGCAATTACCTCCTGTAATTCGAGACGACGAGTGGCGCATATTAAAGAATTATTACCAAGGAAAATTCTTTTTCCATTCACAAGTGGTGCAACAAAACCCGCCACTGTATATTGAATTGGATAAAATTTTCCGCCAGACAGATGATGCGTTTATTTCGGTTTTGAACAATCTTCGCAATAACAAAATCTCTAATGAAGACATCGCTGCTTTAAATCAATACGTTCTACCCAATTTTGATTTGAAAGCGAATAAAGGCTATATTACCTTAACTACACACAATACCAAAGCAGACGCTATGAACACCGACGCTTTGGATTCATTAGAGGGTAAAGAATGGCTGTATTCTCCTGAAATAATAGGGGATTTTCCAGACAAGATTTACCCAGTTGAGGCTCAATTACGACTGAAAGAAGGCGCTCAAATTATGTTTGTCAAAAACGATCTTTCTTTTGACAAAAAATATTTCAATGGAAAAATGGGCATAATCAAATCACTTTCAGCAAAAGAGATTCTTGTGCATTTTCCAGAAGAAAACAAAACCATTGAAGTTGAAAAATACGAGTGGCAAAATATTCGCTACAAAGTCAACAATACAACCAAAGAAATTGAAGAAGAGGTTTTGGGCACCTTTGTTCAATATCCAATCAAATTGGCTTGGGCCATCACAGTTCATAAGAGCCAAGGATTAACATTTGACAAAGCAGCACTCGATGTTTCGCAAGTTTTTCTTCCCGGACAAGCTTACGTAGCTTTATCTCGTTTGCGATCATTACAAGGGCTTATTTTACTTTCTCCGTTACAAATGAATGGTATTTCTAACGATCAAGACGTAATGGATTATTCGTTAAACAAAGCCACAGAAACGCATTTGCAAAACGCTTTGCATTTTGAAACTAAAAACTTTATTCATCAGTATTTAGCTGAAACTTTTGAATGGGCAGAATTAGCTCAAGAATGGCGCAACCATCAGTTTAGTTATAATGAAAAATCGGAGGTTTCCTCTAAAGCTAAATTTTCCTATTGGGCCAAAGAACAAACGGAAAGAATGGAGAAAGTCGTTGAGCCTGCTAAAAAATTCATTCAGCAATTGAACGTTCTTTTTAGTCAGGAGACGGTCGATTTGAATCACATTAGCGAGCGAATGCAGGCGGCATATACTTATTTTTTTAGTCCAATGGACGAATTGGTTTTTGAGATTTTGTGGAAATTAGAAGAAGTGAAGCGACTGAAAAAAGCCAAGGCCTATTTTGATGAATTACTACTCTTAGAAGAGCTTCAAACCAAAGCGGTTTTGCGTTTGATGAAAGCCAAGCTCTTAATAGAAACGGTTGTATCTGGAGAAACTATTTCGAAAGAAAAACTAACGTCCCCCGAAATACAACTTTATATAAGTAGAAAAGTTTCGGCCATCCAAGCCACTTTTAAAAAGGTGAATAGCAATTTGATAGAAGATGATTTGGACGAAGAACGTTATCTTCCTAAAAAGAAAACAACATCTCCTACTAAGAAAACTACAGTCGAGGAAACCTATGATTTATGGAAACAAAACAATTCGATCGCAGAAATTGCTTCGATTAGAGTGTTAACCAAACAAACGATTTATGGGCATTTTGTCAAATTAATTCAGTCTGAAAAAGTCGCTATTGAAGAAATTATCCCTTCGGATAAGTTGGATGAGCTTGCTGCTGCGTTTAAAGGCTATAAAGACGAATCGCTGAACGCTTTGATGGAAAAACACGGCGACGACTCATTTAGTTGGGAAGAAGCCCGAATGTTTAAAGCGAGCCTGAATATCTAGTAATTAAAAAAACCGCCTTTAAGGCGGTTTGTATTTTTATAATGATTCAATTAAAATCCAAGCTTGAGGATTTTCTTTTGCTCTGATCTCATTTTTCAATTTTTCAGCTTCAGCATAGGTAGTGAAACTTCCATAAAGCACAGGGTATAAACCATATTTGTTGCGCTCAATTCGTTTTGCTTTGTAACCCTTTTCACTTAAATTCTCAAAAACACGTTGTGCATTTGTTTCATCTCTAAAAGCGCCAGCCATAATGTGATACGGTAATTTCCCTTCTTTAACTGTAAGGGTTACTGCCGGAATTGGACTTTCGATGAAGAATGTAGCTTCTTGTATTTTATTTTGAACCTGTCTTTGAACAGCAGTTTCTACAATGATTTTTTGAGTCTCTATTTCATTTTGGTAAATAGGATAACCTACAGTTGCAGTTAATCCTAATCCCAATACAAAAATAGCAGCATACTTTAAGAAACTATATTTGTTTTTGTGTTTTGGCACCAACTGAATAGTTTCAGTTTCCTCTAAGGCTTCCAATTGTTGTTCGAAAAGTTCTCTTTTAACTAGCGGAGAAACAAATGGACTCAAACCAAAAGAACTACTCAAATAATTGGTTTGTTCAGATGGAGTGAAAATTAAATTACTGTCGGCATTCAGGCGAAAATCTCCTACGTTTTTGATAGTGAAAATTCCAGTTTCCTGCAATGTTTTTTTCCAATTAAACACTTCGTATTGAATTGCGCTAACAGCATATTCGTAGGAAGTTTTTTCAGTTTGTGCTATGTGGTTTGCCAATAACCCATCGTTGTTTTTTAGATAGGCATTGAAAGAAATTAATTTCTTTGGAGGGAAAAAAGAGTGAGCGCTTTCTACTAATTGTGCCGATTGGATTTCGGTCAAAAAGGCCCCAAATCCAGGGACAGTTACGCATTGGTAACGGTATAAAAGCTGTGCGATGTAATTTTCGATTTTCATAGTAACAAAGTTATGCAACCAAAATAGTTATCAAAATTTTATTCACAATTTTTATTAACAATCGGAATTATTTTTCCACCTATTTCTTTTCCAGGAAGTTAATAACTAACGGTTGTTTTAAAAAAGAGTTGAAAATCACATTTTGGCTTTATTTTTTATCAATAATTAAATGCATTTAAGACATTATAACTACTTTTAATATCCAAATTGACCCCCAATGAATGACCAAGAATTATTTTATTTACTTGCCTTACAGCGAGTAGAAGGCGTAGGCGATATTATTGCCAAAAAACTACTCACCCAATTTGGCTCTGCCGAAGCGGTTTTCAAGGCCAAAGTTTCGCAATTAAACGCTATCGACGGAATAGGATCTGTACTATTAAAGAATTTCAAAGATCAATCTGTTTTTGCGAAAGCAGAACGCGAATTGGAATTCATCTTTTCCAATCAAATTACTGTTACTACTTTTCAAGATGCCGATTACCCGGAACGATTGAAGCATTGTTTTGACGGCCCTTTGGTACTGTTTAGTTCAGGCACTATCAATTTGAAAAATCAGAAAATAATAAGTATTGTGGGCACCCGCCAAATCACGTCTTATGGCTTGGAGTTTTGTCGCAAATTCATTGCAGAACTAGCCCCTTTGAATCCAGTAATCGTTAGTGGATTTGCTTATGGAGTTGATATTGTAGCGCATCAATTAGCGATGGAAAACAACCTTCAAACAATTGGCGTTGTAGCTCATGGATTGAACCAAATCTACCCTAAATCGCACAAAAAGTATGTCGCAAAAATGGAAGAAAATGGAGGTTTTATCACCGAATTTTGGAGTACTTCCAATCCCGATAAGGAGAATTTTGTGCGAAGAAATAGAATTGTAGCCGGTATGGCTGAGGCGACAATTGTAATTGAATCGGCTGAGCGGGGAGGGTCTTTGATCACGGCTAATCTAGCCAACGATTACAATCGGGATGTGTTTGCCGTTCCAGGTCGCGTAACCGATAAGTACAGTCAAGGATGTAATACGTTGATTAAAACCCAAAAAGCGAATGTGTTGACTAGCGCTTCCGATTTGATTTATATGCTGAATTGGGATATTGAAAAAGAAGTCAAATCGGTGCAAAAACAACTTTTCGTTGCCTTAGATGATGACGAACAAAAAATCTATGATTACCTATTACAATCAGGAAAAGAAGTATTGGATATCATTGCTCTACATTGCGAATTTCCCATCTACAAAATATCAGGAATTTTGTTGAATATGGAATTAAAAGGCGTTATAAGACCTTTGCCAGGCAAGTTATTTGAGGCAATTTAATTTTCGAAACCGAGTTTTGCTCTTACTTTTGCCAAAACGCCATTGGCTACAGCGCTTGCTTTCTGAGCCCCTTTTCGAAGCAATTCATCTACCTCGGCTAGGTTGTTCATGTAGTAATTGTATTGCGCTCTTTCGGTTTTGAATTTTTCTACAATTAATTCAAACAAAGCTTGTTTGGCGTGACCGTAACCATAATTTCCACCCAAATAATTAGCTTTCATGATTTCGATTTCACTTTCTGAGGCCAAGAGTTTATAAATAGCAAAGGCATTACAAGTATCTGGATTTTTAGGGTCCTCAAGCGGAGTACTATCCGTTTCAATGCTCATGATTTGCTTGCGCAATGCTTTGTCATCTAGGAAAATGTTGATCACATTATTGGCTGACTTACTCATTTTCCCGCCATTGGTACCCGGAATCAACATACTGTCTTCTTGAATTTTAGCTTCAGGAATGACAAAGGTTTCGCCCATTTGATGGTTGAAACGAGAAGCCACATCACGTGTAATTTCAAGGTGTTGCAATTGGTCTTTCCCTACAGGAACAAACTCGGCGTCATACAATAAAATATCGGCTGCCATTAGCATAGGATACGAAAACAAACCAGCATTGACATCGTCTAAACGATCCGATTTGTCTTTGAAAGAGTGTGCCAAAGTCAAGCGTTGGAACGGGAAAAAACAACTCAAATACCAAGACAATTCTGCTGTTTGAGGCACATCCGATTGTCTGTAAAACACTACTTTATCTACATTTAGTCCACAAGCTAACCATGCCGCAGCGGTGCTATATGTGTTGGCACGTAAGGTTTCGCCGTTTTTTATTTGGGTAACCGAATGCAAATCAGCAATAAAAAGAAAGGATTCGTTTGCTGGAGTATTGGATAATTCTATTGCAGGAATGATTGCGCCTAATAAGTTTCCTAAATGCGGAGTTCCTGTACTTTGAACTCCTGTAAGTATTTTTGCCATGGTTGTTTTTCTTGTGTGCAAATTTCGCAAAGTTTGCTTCATTTTCACAAGCTTTCAGTTCTTTTTTTAAATAATTAAAAATTCGAGTAAAGATGATTTAGATGATAATTCTCTAATATATTGTTTTTAGCCCATAAAAAAGGCCTAAGAAATTAGGCCTTATTATAATTATAACACGAATGAATTATTTCGTTGAATAACTATTGTTGTCCAATTTCACATCCGCCATTAAACCGCTTTGGTCTAGCGTAATTTTTTTAATGCTCGATTTGGGTTTTGCAATACCAAATTCAAAAGTAGGATACGCCCAAGCCCAATCGTTTAAAACAGTTCTTTTAATGGCAGGAGTTGGGTTTTCTTTTTCAAAACTCATCATACGCAATGGGATATAGAAACTTTCTGTTGTGCCGTCGGTATATTCTACCAAAACGTCCATTGGCATTGGCATTTTGCCGATTCGCTCAAGCGTTATAGCAGCAGTCCCAGCGGTATCTTTAACCTCTTTAATTCCGTAATCGATCGTATTGGTTGTTTCAGTCCAGTCTACTAAATACCAATCTAAATTAGCGCCAGTAACACGCTCCGCAGAACGTTTAATATCATTTGGCGTTGGGTGTTTGAATTTGAAATCCGCATAGTATTTTTTCAACGTTTTAAGTAAATTCTCTTTTCCAATTACATAGATTAATTGAGACAAGAACAATTCGCCTTTACTGTAGGAAGTGATACTGTATACTCTGTTTTCATCAAAACGATCAGCATGGGTTCCTTGGGGCTGCTCTTTTCCAGAATTAGCCAACCAATTGTAACCTTTGTAAGCTCCACTATATGGATTTTCTACTTTTTTATCGGCAATTTCATTTAAACCATAATCTTCTAAAAACGAAGTGAAACCTTCGTCCATCCAGCCGTGTTTGGATTCGTTGGAAGCCAACACATGTTGGAACCAAGAATGCGCCATTTCATGAGCTGTAACCCCTAACAAACCATCCCAATCTCCTTGTCCTAAAATCAAAGTACACATGGCATATTCCATTCCACCATCGCCACCTTGAATGACAGAATATTGTTTGTAAGGATAATTCCCAACTGTTTTGTTATACACCTCCATTAACTGAACTGTTTTTGGCTGAAGATTTTTCCAGTTTTGAATGTACTTTGGATTGTTTTTGTACAAAAAGTGAATGTCTACATTATTAGGCCCTTTCGCCACGTCGTGAATGTACTCTTTGTCGGCTGCCCAAGTAAAATCGTGTACCATTGGCGCTACAAAATGCCAAGTTAGGGTTTTGTTTTTCTTTGGATGAACTACCGTAATTCCTGCGTCTTGGTAACCGTGACCAATTTCGTTTTTGTTTTGCAAATAGCCCGAACCACCTAAAATATAGTTGGAATCAATGCTTATTTTTACATCAAAATTACCCCAAACACCATGAAATTCTCTGGCAATATAAGGATCGGCGTGCCAACCCTCAAAATCGAATTCAGCTAATTTTGGATACCATTGCGCCATTGACAATTCGACCCCTTCGGCGTTATTTCTTCCTGAACGGCGAATTTGAATTGGGACTTGACCGTCAAAATCCAAGCTGAAAGTAGTTTTAGAATTGGGTAAAATTGGCTTAGCCAAAGTCACTTCTAACACTGTTCCTACTTCTTTTGCAATAGCAGCTTGCCCGTCTTGCTTGAAATTAGAAATATGCAAATATCCAATTTCATTCGGTTTTAGGTTTTTGATGCGGCTCTCTTTAACTTCAGTTTCACCAACTTTTATTTTGTGCACCATTCTTCCGTCCGGATCTTTAATACTTTGGATACGTGCGTCCATTTCGCTTCCTGGCTGAAAGGCATTGTTGTACAAATGATAATACACTTTTCGCAAGGTGTCTGGCGAATTATTAGTATACACCAATTCTTGTTTTCCTTTGTATTGATAGGATTTCACATCCATTTTCACGTCCATTTTATAATCGGCATGTTGTTGCCAATAGGAAGTGTTTTGTGCGATTCCAGTTACTCCAAAAGAAAAAGCGGCGATTAAAAAGAGATTCTTCATGGTATAAAATAAAAAGAAGGTGTCTAAAAAGTCTAATTCCTGTCAAACTGAACTTGATTCAGTTTCTTTAAATTATAGATTCCGAAATAAATTCGGAATGACAAAATTCAACTTTTTTAGACACCCTCGAGTTAATGTTAATTTCGAATTATTTTTTTGACATTTTTTCTGCCATTTGCAAAGCATTGTATGCATTCACTATTTTTCCTGATTTAGAAAGTGCTGAAAACGGACGTGTGTCTGCTGGTTTTCCACCCACAATAACATCGCTCTCAATAGCAACTCCAGAATCCATTAAAATATGTTTTACTTGTTTAGCGGATAATTTTGGATAATAAGAACGGATCAAAGCAGCTACACCAGCCACATTTGGCGAAGCCATTGAGGTTCCTTGCAAAAAACTATAGGTGTTTTTTGGAGTGGTAGCGTAGATTTTTACACCTGGAGCAAAAACATCTACGTTGATTTTTCCAATATTAGAAAAACGAGCTACTAATTTATTTCCGTTTTCAAAGTTCAAGGCCCCCACAGTAATCATGTTGTCAGCAAATTCAGTTACTTTATCGTCTGAATCATTTGGAAAATTATCATTATAATCAATGTCTTTCGCATCATTTCCTGCAGCGTGAACAATTAATACGTCTTTCTTTTCAGCATATTTAATAGCATCGTACACCCATTGTTTTTGTGGAGAAAATGGTTTTCCAAAACTTCCGTTGATAACTTTCGCTCCATTGTCTACAGCATAGCGAATTCCCAAAGCAATGTCTTTATCGTATTCGTCACCATCTGGAACAGCACGAACCGTTAAAATTTGAACATTAGAAGCAATTCCGTCTCCACCGATATTGTTATTGCGAACTTGAGCCACAATTCCTGCAACGTGAGTTCCATGACGCGCCTCTTCTTTATCTGGACCCATAACATTGTTGTTTCCATACTTAGTATTGGTAATGTCATTTGGATTATCACCGACTACTTTTCGGTAATTCGTTTTAAGATTATCTCCATTCAGTAATGCATTGAAACCATCTAATTGTTTTTGCACTGCTTCTTTCAATTCCGAAACAGGCATTCCATAGGACAGCATTTTTTGCATATCCACTTTGCTTTTTTGTAGTGCAGGATCTGATGAACTAATTGCATTTACGTCTTCGGCAGTATATATTGCTTTCCCTAAATGCTTACTCACAGCAGCATCACCTTCAGCAATTGTTGTCAACATTTGTTCCAAACGCGTTTTCCCTTGAGCAGCCTCAGCTACTTTTTTATCGTTCATTGCTTTAGCGGCCAAGTAGATTTTTTCATCCACCAACGATTTGTCTTTGATAATACGTTCGTACTCTACATTTTCCTTAGTGATGTCTCCAAGAAAGTTCCATCCATGAATATCATCGATGTACCCGTTTTTATCATCGTCAATTCCGTTTCCGGCAATCTCTTTTTTATTGGTCCAAACTACTGATTTTAAATCGTCGTGTTCAATATCTACACCCGAATCAACAATCCCTACAATAACCGGAACTCCTTTTTTGCCTTTCAACAATTCGGCATAGGCTTTATCAACGCTCATTCCTGGAATAGTGTCTTTAGCTAAATCCAAATGACTCCATCGGTTCAATTCAGTTTCTGTAAGTTTTGCTTTTTTAGTAAGCGTTTGTGCTGTTGCCGAAAATGACAAACCAGCCATCACAACAAGAGATAATAGAGAAAGATTTATTTTTTTCATCGAATTGGTTTTTAATGATTATTCAAAAATACTTTTATTTTGGGCAATTAATCGTAACGATTAACTTTATTTTAATATTTCGTCAGCAGAAAACGCATCTTTTAGGCGTACACCTCTTTCCGTTTTTTCCACCCTAATGATTTCATTGTGTGCGTCGTGTTGCAAGAATAGATAGTAATTGTTTTCGGCTGCAGCATTCATAAACGTTGTTTTTTCAGGCATCGTTAACAATGGGCGTGTGTCATAGCCCATAACATAAGGAATCGGAATGTGTCCGGCTGTTGCCAATAAATCAGCACAAAATACAATGGTTTTGTCTTGGTATTGGATGTGCGGAATCATTTGTTTTTCGGTATGACCGTCTACAAACAGAATCCCAAAACCCAATTCAGATTTTACTAAAAAATCCTCTTCCGGCCGTTGTACAAATCGAAGTTGTCCGCTCTCTTGCATCGGAATAATGTTCTCTTTCAAGAAAGAAGCTTTTTCTCTTGCATTGGGTTCGGTAGCCCATAGCCAATGGTTTTCATTGCTCCAAAAAACAGCATTTTTAAATGCGGGTTCGTAGCCAGTTCGGTCTTTGTTCCATTGAATACTTCCGCCACAATGATCAAAATGCAAATGCGTCATAAAAACATCCGTAATATCATCTCGGTGAAAGCCATATTTTGCTAGGGATGTATCCAAAGAATGGCTTCCCCAAAGGGAATAATAGCCAAAAAACTTTTCCGATTGTTTGTTGCCCATTCCGGTGTCGATCAAAATCAACCGATTCCCGTCTTCAATTAATAAACAGCGGGCAGCAATATCAATCAAATTGTTGTCATCTGCCGGATTGGTTTTGTTCCAAATGGACTTGGGCACCACGCCAAACATAGCGCCGCCATCGAGTTTAAAATTGCCAGTTTCTATAGGGTATAATTTCATCGATTTTTAAATTAAAACAGCTGCAAATTACTAAATAGTTTGATTCCAATTCTTGAAATCAATTTTTTCTATACTAAGATTAGTTATAAAAATTTGATTGCGCATGGCATTTACTTTAAAAGGTATTATCTTTGCGCTTTATTTAGAAAAAATAAAAATAACAAAATTCAACACATGATTAAAGTTTCAGATACTGCCAGTAAAAAGATCATCGACATGATGAGCGAAGACGGCTTTGATGCTGCCCAAGATTACGTTCGTGTGGGCGTGAAAAGCGGTGGTTGTTCGGGCTTGTCGTATGAATTGAAATTCGACAAAGAACTTACCGAAAACGACAAAGTTTTTGAAGATAATAATGTAAAAATTGCCGTAGAGAAAAAATCATTTTTGTACTTAGCAGGAACGGTTTTAGAATTTTCTGGCGGTTTAAACGGAAAAGGATTTGTGTTTAACAATCCCAACGCAAGTAGAACTTGTGGATGCGGAGAGTCTTTTTCTTTATAAAAACCCCTCAAGGGTTTCAACCCAAACAAGGGTTAAACGATAAAAAATTATGAGTAAATATACTGAAGACGATTTAAAAATCGAACTCGAAAACAAGGAGTACGAGTACGGATTTTATACTGAACTTGATTCGGAAACTTTTCCGATTGGTTTAAATGAAGATATCGTTCGTGCCATTTCTAAGAAAAAAGAAGAGCCGCAATGGATGACCGATTGGCGTATCGAGGCTTTTCGTGCTTGGGAACAAATGATCGAACCAGAATGGGCCAATGTACATTATGAAAAACCTGATTTTCAAGCGATTTCGTATTATTCGGCACCCAAAAAAGCAGATCCAAACAAAACATTAGACGATGTAGATCCAGAATTGTTGGCCATGTACAAAAAGCTAGGTATCTCAGTCGACGAACAAAAAATGATGAACAATGTAGCTATGGATATTGTAGTCGACTCTGTTTCGGTAGCTACCACTTTCAAGAAAACATTAGCCGAAAAAGGCATCATTTTCATGAGTATTTCTGAAGCGATTCGCGAATACCCGGAATTGGTTCAAAAATACTTAGGAACCGTGGTTCCGCAAAAAGACAATTTTTATGCCGCTTTGAATTCGGCGGTATTTTCTGACGGATCATTTTGCTACATCCCTAAAGGTGTGAAATGTCCAATGGAATTGTCTACCTATTTCCGAATCAATCAAGCCGGAACAGGACAATTTGAAAGAACATTGCTAATTGCCGACGAAGGTAGTTATGTAAGTTATTTGGAAGGATGTACGGCGCCAAGTCGTGACGAAAACCAACTGCACGCAGCGGTAGTGGAATTAATTGCCATGGAAGATGCTGAAATCAAATATTCTACCGTTCAAAACTGGTATCCTGGAAATAAAGAAGGAAAAGGTGGGGTTTTTAATTTTGTAACTAAAAGAGGTTTGTGCGAAAAAAACGCTAAAATTTCTTGGACACAAGTAGAAACCGGTTCGGCAGTAACCTGGAAATATCCTTCTGTAGTTTTAAAAGGCGACAATTCAGTGGGCGAATTTTATTCGATTGCTGTAACCAATAATTTCCAACAAGCCGATACTGGAACCAAGATGATCCATCTAGGTAAAAACACCAAATCGACAATTATTTCCAAAGGAATTTCGGCTGGGAAATCACAAAACAGTTACCGTGGATTGGTTCAAATTAGTCCAAGAGCTGATAATGCGCGTAACTTTTCTCAATGCGATTCGTTGTTGATGGGAAATAGTTGTGGCGCACATACTTTTCCTTATATCGAAAGCAAAAACCCAACCGCCAAAATAGAACACGAAGCGACGACAAGTAAAATTGGCGAAGACCAAGTGTTTTATTGCAATCAACGTGGGATTCCAACAGAGAAAGCCATTGCGTTAATTGTAAACGGATTTAGTAAAGACGTTTTGAACAAGTTGCCAATGGAATTTGCTGTTGAAGCACAAAAATTACTAGAAATTTCGCTTGAAGGAAGCGTAGGATAATTTGAAAATGGAATAATTTGAAAATTTGAAAATGGAAGTAAAAGAGAACGTAATTATTAAACTGACTTTTCAGTTTGCTTTAGATATTATAAAATATTCGGAAGCTTTACAAGAGGATAAAAAGTTTGTAATTGCAAATCAACTTCTAAAATCAGGAACATCAATTGGAGCCAATATTAGAGAAGCTCAAAACGCAGAAAGCAAAGCCGATTTTATACATAAATTTAAAATTGCAGCGAAAGAAATAGAAGAAACAATTTATTGGTTAGAACTCTGTAAATTTTCAAATAATTATCCCAAAGTGGACGATTTAATTGAACAAGTTAAAAATATATCAAGAATAGTAAATAAAATAATAATTACATCTAAACAACAGTAATTTAGAAATTTTCAAATTTCCAAATTAACTAATTTCCAAATTAATTATGTTACAAATAAAGAATTTACACGCTTCAATCGGCGATAAAGAAATATTAAAAGGAATTAATCTTGAAGTAAAAGCAGGAGAAGTACACGCGATTATGGGGCCTAACGGTGCCGGAAAATCGACACTATCTTCTATCATTGCTGGAAACGAAAATTACGAAGTGTCGGAAGGAGAAATCTTTTTGGACGGCCAAGATTTATCGGATTTAGCTCCTGAGGAAAGAGCGCACAAAGGCGTATTCTTATCGTTCCAATATCCAGTAGAAATTCCTGGAGTTTCGGTGACCAATTTCATCAAAACAGCTATTAATGAAAAACGAAAAGCTAACGGTCAAGAAGAAATGCCTGCTAACGAAATGTTGAAATTGATTCGTGAAAAATCGGAATTGTTAGAAATGGACAGAAAGTTTTTGTCCCGCTCTTTAAACGAAGGTTTTTCGGGTGGAGAAAAGAAACGTAACGAGATTTTTCAAATGGCGATGTTGGAACCCAAAATTGCTATTTTGGACGAAACCGATTCAGGCTTGGATATCGATGCCTTACGAATTGTTGCTAATGGGGTTAACAAATTGAAAAACGAAAACAACGCGGTTTTAGTGATTACGCACTACCAACGTTTGTTAGACTATATTGTTCCTGATTTTGTTCACGTATTGATGGACGGAAAAATCGTAAAATCAGGTACTGCAGCTTTGGCTTTAGAACTAGAAGAAAAAGGATACGACTGGATTAAGGAAGAATTAGTTTAAACTATTTTTTGGTTTCCGTTGCCCAACGGACGACCGACAAATGACAACCAAAAAAATGGAATTAAAAGAAAAATTACTATCGTCTTTTATGGCTTTTGAAGCGCGAGTGGATGTTCAAACCGAACTTCACGACTTGCGTACAGCGGCTATAAAAAACTTTGAACATAAAGGTTTCCCAACCAAGAAAGACGAAGCGTGGAAATATACGTCGCTGAATGCCATTCTGAAAAAAGATTTTAGTGTTTTCCCCAAAAACGAAGCTACTATAGAGTTCAAAGACGTAAAAAAATACTTTTTACACGAAATTGACACCCACAAAGTAGTCTTTATTGATGGAGTTTTTGCTTCAAATTTATCTTCTACCACACATGACGGAATTGATGTTTGTTTGATGTCTTCGGCATTGACCAAACCCAAATACAAAATGGTAATTGATACCTATTTTAATCAAATTGCAAACAAAGACGAAAGTTTGACTTCTTTGAATACGGCTTTCGCCAATGAAGGAGCTTATATCAACATTCCGAAAAGCAAAGTGGCTGATAAACCGATTGAGATTATGTATTTCTCAACTGGATCAGAAGCGGCGCTTTTGGTTCAGCCAAGAAACTTGGTGATTGTAGGGGAAAATTCACATGTGCAAATCATTGAAAGACACCAATGTTTGAATGATAATGCGGTATTGACCAATTCGGTTACTGAGATTTTTGCACAAAAAAGAGCCATAGTGGATTACTACAAAATCCAAAATGACGAATTGGAAGCCAACTTGATTGACAACACTTACGTATCTCAAAAACAAGAAAGCCACGTTTCGGTACAAACCTTTTCTTTTGGAGGAAATTTGACTCGAAACAATTTGAACTTTTATCATTTTGGAGAACGCTTGACGAGTACTTTAAACGGAATTACCATTATTGGCGACAAGCAACATGTAGACCATTATACATTGGTTCACCACGCACAACCTAATTGCGAAAGTTTCCAAGATTACAAAGGCATCTTTTCTGATCGTTCGACAGGCGTTTTCAACGGGAAAGTATATGTAGAAAAAGAAGCGCAAAAAACGAATGCTTTCCAAAAAAGCAATAACATTTTGTTGAGCGATAAGGCCACAATTAATGCCAAACCACAATTAGAGATTTTTGCCGATGATGTGAAATGTTCTCATGGTTGTACTGTGGGTCAATTGGACGAAACAGCCTTGTTCTATATGCAACAACGCGGTATTCCAAAGAAAGAAGCCAAAGCCTTATTGATGTATGCGTTTTCTAATGCCGTAATTGAAAACATCAAAATTCCGGAATTAAAAAACCGAATCACCGCTATTATTGCTACTAAATTAGGAGTGAAATTAGGATTCGATTTATAGTCGTTACTTATAACGAACTCATCTCATATTTAAAAAGAGCGCAAAGGATTTACTTTGCGCTCTTTTTTATTTTACTTTTTGACGCTACGAACAATTCCGCCTAGCAACCCATTAAAATCAAATTCAGGATCTTCTTTGAGTCCCATTCTAACTATAACTAAATCATGACTTGGGAATATTGCGACCATTTGTCCTTGAAAACCACTGGCAAAATATAAATCCTTTGGCGCATCCGGAAAACGCCCACTAGCATTGAGCCAAAATTGACCTCCGTATTGTCCGTTTGATGTATTAGTTGGTGTGGCAACATATTTTGCCCAATTGGGTTTAAAAAGCTGTTCTCCGCCCCAATTTCCTTGGTGCAAATACAATAAGCCAAACTTTGCCCAATCGCGGGTAGTAGCCCATCCGTAAGACGAACCCACATAATTGCCCATCATATCGGTTTCCACCAACATGGAGTGCATTCCAATTTTATCTATTAAAGCGGAATACCAAAAATCCAAGTATTCTTGGTGGGTTTTGAATTGTTTTCTCAAAATGCCCGAAAGTAAATTAGTAGTTCCTGAGGAATAGTTCCAATGCGTATTGGGTTGGAAAGCCAATGGTTTTTCAAGTTGCGAACGCGTCATGTCTTCGGCTTGAAACAACATTGACGTTACATCGGAAATCGCTCCGTAATCTTCATTCCATTCCAATCCGGAATTCATGTGCAATAAATCGTTGGTGGTGATTTTTTTGCGTTCGTCTTTTGCCCATTCAGGAATAGGAGCGGCTTGATAAATATTGTATTTACCTTGTTTTTCTAAGATTCCAAAAAGGGTAGCTGTGACACTTTTGGTCATGGACCAACCTAATATTTTGCTGTTTTTTGTAAATCCCGTATCGTATTGCTCGGCAATAATTTTGTCTTTGTAAATCACAATGACAGAACGCGTACGTTTGTTTTTTTGTCCTTTTTGGTCAAAAGCGTTGGCTACAGTTTGGTTCAATTGATCGTAATCGATATTGGAAAAAACCGTGTCTTTTTGTTCGGCATCACCGTAAGGATAAACTAAGTTAACTTTTGATCGATCTCTTTTTGGAACCAAATATGGTTTTGAAGTATCAAAATCATCGTTGATTAAAGTGGCCCCCAAGCCTTCACGATATATGGCTTTACGTTCTTTTAAACCTTTAACCGAAGCTGTGGCAAACAGACCCGAGTCGTCGATAGTGTTTTGAGCCAAATCGATGAGGTCAATGTCGTTGTCGCCTTGTTCAATCATTTGTTTTGAACGATGGTCTATAAAATGCCCAGAGGCAATACTTTTGGCAGAAAAACCAGAAATTAAATCGAGTTTCGGATAGGTAGTAAAACCAAAATACAACAGCCCGATAACTGCTGCAATACCAATCAATTGGAGTGCTTTTTTCATTTGGAGTAATTTGAAATTGACGCAATGTAAATAAAAAAAGGGAATTATTTCCAACCGAAAAAGCAGTTGCCTAGTCTAGCCCCGATAGCAGCGGCATCCTTTTTGGACTTTAGGCCAAAAAGATAAAGCGAATAGCGGGACAAAACGCCTTTGAAAATCAAAACATATGCTCCTAAAAACAAGCAAAATAATTTTGAAAAATCCACTGCAATTTTACTACTTTTGTATTTAGAAAAATTCTAAATAAATGTTTGACATTCAAAAAATAAGAGCCGATTTTCCGATACTTTCCAGACAAGTTAACGGAAAGCCGTTGGTGTATTTTGACAATGGGGCGACCACCCAAAAACCACAAGTGGTGATTGACGCGATTGCAACCTATTATCAAGAAATCAATGCCAATATCCATCGCGGCGTACATACTTTGAGTCAGTTAGCTACCGATGCTTATGAAGTGTCACGAGCTAAAATCCAAAATCATATTAATGCCCAATTTGCTCATGAAGTGCTGTTTACTTCAGGAACGACTCATAGTGTGAATTTAGTTGCCAATGGATTTGCTTCGATTTTGAAAGCAGGTGATGAGGTGCTAGTTTCGGCTTTGGAACACCATAGCAATATTGTGCCTTGGCAAATGTTGTGTGAGAAAACCGGAGCGGTATTGAGAGTCATTCCTATGAATGAAAAAGGAGAATTGGTGATGGCCGAGTACGATCAATTGTTATCGGATAAAACGAAAATCGTAACCGTTAATCATATTTCTAATGCTTTGGGAACTATCAACCCGATTAAGTATATGATTGACAAAGCGCATCAATTTGGCGCTGCCGTTTTCATTGATGGTGCGCAAGCGGTTCCGCATTTGAAACCGAATGTACAGGAATTGGATTGTGATTTTTATGCTTTTTCAGGACATAAAATATGCGGACCAACAGGAACGGGAATTTTGTACGGAAAAGAAGCGTGGCTCAATAAATTACCGCCTTACCAAGGTGGTGGCGAAATGATTAAGGAAGTTACTTTTGAGAAAACAACTTATGCTGAATTGCCACATAAATTTGAAGCTGGAACACCCAATATTGCTGGCGGAATTGTGTTAGGAACAGCCGTAGATTATATGAATTCTGTTGGTTTTGATAACATTCAAAAACAAGAATTGGAATTATTGAATTACGCCACCGAGCAGTTATTAGCCATTGAAGGATTAAAAATTTACGGAACAGCTAAAGAAAAAACTTCGGTGATTTCATTTAATATAGATGGGATTCATCCCTATGATATTGGAACGATTGTGGATAAATTAGGCATTGCCGTTAGAACAGGACACCATTGCGCACAACCGATTATGAATTTCTTTGAAATTCCGGGAACGATTCGCGCTTCGTTTGCATTTTACAATACCAAAGAAGAAATTGATAGCATGGTGGAAGCGGTGAAGAAAGCCAAAATGATGCTGTCTTAATTTGACACAAAAATGAAAAAGACGATCGTTTTGTTGTTGACCCTTTTGTTTTTTGCGGCATGCGCAGGACAAAAAAGGACTGAAGACAATTCGATTAAATTGGAATATAAAGCGTATTCAAGAGGTTTTTACCAAATGATTCGAGTAGAAAACCAAACGGTTTTTGTAACGAAAAGCAGGGAAGGCCAGCCAGAAGTAATGAAGCTTTCTACGAATGATTGGAATGATTTACAATTGATGGTTCAAGAATTGGATCTAGTATCTTTGCCCAATTGGAAAGCACCTACTGACAAACGGTTGTTTGATGGTGCGGCTTCTGCCAATTTGAAAATAACAAAACAAGGAAAAACAGTCGAATCCCCAAGTTTTGATCACGGCTATCCGCCTGTAGCAATTGAAAAAATAGTGAATAAAATGCTTTCTTTTGTAAAGTAAAAAAGCAAAAACGATATGACAATTAAAGAAATACAAGACGAGATAATTGACGAATTCGCGATGTTTGACGACTGGATGCAACGGTACGAATACATCATTGAATTGGGAAAAAACCTCCCTTTAATCAAAGAAGAATTTAAAACGGAAGAGAATATTATCAAAGGCTGCCAGTCTAAAGTGTGGTTGCAGGGCGAACAACAAGGCGACACCGTTGCTTTTACAGCCGATAGCGATGCGATACTAACCAAAGGAATTATCGCTATTTTGATTCGCGTTTTTTCCAATCAAAAACCAGCGGATATCTTGGAAGCCGATATGGATTTTATAGATGCTATTGGATTAAAAGAGCATTTGTCGCCTACTCGCGCTAACGGACTGGTTTCGATGATTAAAAATATTAAAATGTATGCTTTGGCATTCCACTCAAAAAAATGATTTCAACATATAAGCCATATAAGTTTTTTAGTTAATTTTTAAGACAAATAAGTCTTTTAAAATTTAAGCACGATTAGATTTATAAATTTTTTATAATTATGAATATAACCAGAACTTATCTTAAGGATTTAGTTTACCAAGTAAATGGTGCGGCTATAGAAGTTCATAAAAATTTAGGGCCCGGGCTTTTGGAGAGTGTATATCATCAATGTCTTAAAAAAGAATTAGAATTACGAAATATAAAATATTCATCTGAGTTTTTGATTCCATTGTATTACAAAAGTTATGAATTAGAATCAAAACTAAGATGTGACTTGTTTGTTGAAAGCACACTTGTTGTTGAACTAAAATCGGTTGCTGAAATAAATCCCATTTTCGAAGCACAATTGCTTACTTATATGAACTTATTAAATGCTCCAATCGGGTTGTTAATTAATTTTAATGTGAAAAACATCTATTACGAGGGACAAAAAACTATTGTTAACGAACTATACAGAAGATTAGAAGATTAAATAATAACAAGTAATACTTATATGACTTATATGGTCAAAAAATAAAAATTATGACACAAGAAATAGACACTAACGAATTAGGAGAAGCGATTGTAAAAAAATTAAAAACAATTTACGATCCAGAAATCCCAGTTGATATTTACGAATTAGGTTTGATTTACGATGTAATGGTAAATACCGATTATGAAGTAAAAATCTTAATGACTTTAACTTCTCCGAACTGCCCTGTAGCCGAAAGTTTGCCAAGAGAAGTAGAAGAAAAAGTGAAGTCAATTGAAAACGTTAAATCGGCCGATGTTGAGATTACTTTTGATCCGCCTTGGAGTAAAGATTTGATGAGCGAAGAAGCAAAATTAGAGTTGGGAATGCTGTAGTAAAAAGTGTTCAGTAATCAGTTTTTAGTGTTCAGTTAAAGACTAAACAATAAATTCAGTATGGAAGAAATTATCAATAAAGTCGCTCAAAGTTCGTTAGTCGTTTTCGATTTAGAAGATTACTATCCAGACGAACATGTGGTCAATTTGGATGTTTCGCAATGGTTGGCCGAAGGATTTATCTTGAGAGAAACCGATTTCAGAGCCCAATTAAAAGAGTACGATTGGTCTCCATTTGAAGATAAATACGTGGCTTTGTATTGTGCAACTGATGCGATATTGCCGGCTTGGGCGTTTGCTTTAATAACGGTTCATTTAGCACCATTTGCTTTAAAAATCATTCATGGATCTAAAGAATCAGCCATTATTGAATGGTACCAAGACATTTTAAACAAACTCGATTATACAGACTATTTTGAAAAACCAGTTATTTTGAAAGGATGTTCCCAAAAAGCGGTTCCAAATCAAGTGTATACTTTGGCAATTCAAAAATTGATCAAAGTATCTAAAAGTGTGATGTTTGGTGAAGCTTGTTCGGCGGTTCCGCTGTATAAGGCTAAAAAATAAGAAGTAAAAAATATAAAAAAAGCCCTTTTGATTTTTCAAAAGGGCTTTTTTTATTCTTCTTTTTCGATAGCATCTTTGTAATCGGGATACAAGAATTTGTTGTAAGGGAAACGAGTAATGTGTATTTGTCGAACTGCTTCATATACTCGCTCTCTAAACTCCTCAAAATTTTCTTTTTGAGTAGCCGAAATAAACAAGGCATTTTGTTCTCCTAATCGGTTCATCCAAGTGGATTTCCATTCGTCTAATGTATAATGCCGTGTTGTTTTTTCAGTAATTAAATCGTCTTCGTCAATCGTCAAATGTTGGTACGAATCAATTTTATTGAATACCATGATTACCGGCTTGTCATTGGCCTTGATGTCCTGTAAAATTTGGTTTACCGCTTCAATATGATCTTCAAAATCAGGGTGCGAAATATCTACAATATGCAATAACAAATCGGCTTCACGCACCTCATCCAATGTACTTTTGAATGAATCTACGAGTTGCGTTGGTAATTTTCGAATAAATCCTACCGTGTCTGAAAGTAGGAAAGGCAAGTTTTTGATGACCACTTTACGAACGGTAGTGTCCAATGTGGCAAACAATTTATTTTCTACGAATACTTCGCTTTTTCCCACCGCATTCATCAAAGTGGATTTCCCAACATTGGTATAACCCACCAAAGCCACACGTACCATAGCGCCACGGTTGCTTCGTTGCACGCCCATTTGTTTGTCAATGGTTTTGATTTTGTCTTTCAAAAGGGAAATACGATCACGAACAATACGACGGTCAGTTTCAATTTCAGTTTCCCCAGGACCACGCATTCCGATACCTCCTTTTTGACGTTCCAGGTGTGTCCAAAGTCCTGATAAACGAGGCAATAAATAAATACATTGTGCTAGTTCTACCTGTGTTCTCGCATAGGAAGTTTCGGCTCGTTGCGCAAAAATGTCTAAGATCAAATTGGTTCGATCTAGAATTTTACAATCTATAATTCTAGAGACATTTTTTTGTTGTGAGGGCGTTAATTCGTCGTCAAAAATTACGGTTGAAATTTCGTTTTCTTTGACATACAAATTGATTTCGTCTATTTTTCCGGTACCCAAAAAAGTTTTTGGATTGGGCTTGTCCATTTTTTGCCAAAAACGCTTCACCACTTGTCCTCCAGCTGTAAAGGTTAAAAACTCTAATTCGTCTAAATATTCCGTTAATTTATCCTCGGATTGGTTCTGAGTAACAATCCCAACGATGGCGGTTTTTTCGAAATTTAATACTTCTTTTTCTAGCATAACTTTGAATGAGCGACAAATTTAATCATTTGCTTTTACTTATTCCGTTAAATCTGCACCGTATCGGTTTTAAAATGAAACATCGATTTGTATTGAAAACAGGGCCGCTTAGATTGTATTAATTAATTGTATTTTGGATCGTAATCCACCATCCATTCGATGCCATATTTATCTCTAAACATTCCGAAATAGGAACCCCAAGGACTGTCGCCAATCGGCATTTCAACTGATCCTCCTACTGAAAGTCCGTTGAAAATGTGATCTGCTTCTTCTTTGCTTATGGCGCTGATTGCTATTTTGCTTCTGTTTTCGTTTTCATTGGTTTTTCCTAATATTTCAGGAACATCATTGCCCATTAAAACCGAAGTGCCAATTGGCAAGGCAATGTGCATTATTTTGTTGGCTTCATGTTCTGCTACAGGAAAATCGGGACTCGCCAAGGCAGAGAAACGCATGACCATGGCGAATTCTCCACCAAAAACAGATTTATAAAAAGTAAACGCTTCTTCGGCATTGCCATTGAAGTTGATATGAGGATTGATTTTTGCCATGTGTATTGATTAAAGATTGAATACCAAAAATAATAAATTTCAGGACGGTTTATTGTTTATCTCCATAAATCTGCACATCGTCAATTTGAAAAGCCCCGTCAAGAGTTACCGTTTTTCCAGAACCCGTGTAGCGAAATGCAATATTGACTTTGCCCGTGAACGAAGACAAGTCAATTCCGCCTGAACCCACAAATTGATACCAAGGCGTGGCTTGCAAAGGTAATTTTGCTTTAAGCGGAATCCAGGTTGCGGTTGCCACATTTATTCCGTCAAAATCATTTGAAATAAAGAGGTCTAATGCGTTTAATGGCGAATCAACATCCAAGTGGTGTTGTGCTGCGCGGAACGTTAATAGTTCGTTCTTGTATTCGTCTAAATCAATTTTGGGAGTGATTAACCAGCCAATATTGGAAGTTACTTTGGTTCCACTAATAGCATATTCGGCACAACCATTGCCGGAAAAAACAGCGCCTTGCCAGTACAAACTCCCTGCTTGAACACTATTGATCCAGCCTGCTAAGTTGATGTTGGTATTATTTTCGATAGTTTCAAAATTTTCAATAAAAAAAGGAGAACTACGTTTACCGTTTAAATTGACGTCTTTTTCAGAGCGAGCTACCAATTGATAATCGGTTCCGTATTTTGTCAAAATTCCCTTTACCGTTCCGCTGCCAACAGGAATTTCTTTGGTTGAAAAATCTGCAAAACTACTCGTTCTAAAATAGATTTTGTTGCCTAATTTATCTTCTAAATTCCAGTTAGTACCCCCACCGACATCATTGCTACTTTCATAATAATGCCTTCCCATAGTGTCGGCAGAAAATTGTACATCGGTTACTTCCACCAAGGTATTGAGGTAGGAATCGTTCATCAATTCACCTATTGTAATCTCTTTGATTAATGCGGCTTCGCTCAGTTGGGTGCAAGAGGCAATGAGCACATTTTTATATACATTTTGCGAAAGCCGGCCCACTCCTCCTTCGTTAAATGAACTGACATAAATGTTGCCAATACGCAAACCGCCATAATAAATATCCGTGTATTGATCTTTAAGTTTTATGTACACTTTGTTTCCTAAGCGGTAATCAATGTAGGTATTACTTACATCAACCGGCACACTAAATCCAATGGCCGGTTGTGTGGTAGTTGCCAATGTTTGAAACGAAATGGTTTTGAAGAAGTTGCCATTCTCGTCAGTCGACACCACATAAGCCTCAATAATATCATCGTATTTGTACTGTGTTACAATCGCATCGGCAGCATCACGAACCTGGGCTACGGTCCGGTTTACGGTAAGATAAGGCTGGTTGCATTCTAAGGGAGGAAGTGCTGGTTCCTCTTGTATACAACTTGTAAAAAGCAATACCAATACAACACAAAATCGGGGGTTTAAAAATCGAAGTTTCATCATAATTTGGGATTTATAATTGAATAGATAGGCTAACAAAATAGGTTCTTCCGTAGCCATAAAAATAGTTGTTGCCAAAGTTGGGTGTTCCGCTGGAAACGTCTTGGTTTCGTTGCCTAAAATTGGCATTTCGAGCTTGTTCAAAACCGCCTGTTTTGAAAGTAGTGTTCAATACGTTGTTTATGCTACAAAACAAATTCAGGTTCTTTTTGAAAATCCGCCACGATTTTCCTCCGACAAGATTTAGCAGCATAACAGGGTCCAACTCTTCTTGTTGTAGCAAGACTTTCGCTCGTTCTTTTGTGGCTTCTGGAAAAGGAAATCCACTTGCTGGATTGGTAAAAAACACAGATGTTCTTGCAATAGGAGAGATATCAATGAAGCGGCCAGCCAAATAATTCACATTAGTGCTCACCCACCAATATTTTGGATTTCGGTATTCTAATCCAAATGAATAGGCCTGTTGAGGCATCCCGGCTTGGCGGTAGTTTTTGAGGGCGGCTTTACCAAAATCAAAAACAGGCAAGCTGTTTTCGGCAGACGCTTTTGCATCGTTAGTAATGGTTACATTGGGATTACTCGCATAACGATATTCACCAAAACCCGCCGCTAAAGTAGATTTTAATGTAGGGTTCATTTGGTATTCCCAACTTAGTTCGGCTCCCCAATTGGTTTTATCCAAATGAGTTAATGTTTGGCTTACAAAAGCATTAGTGCTGGTACTGCCTGTGCCATTGTCAAAAATTCCTTCGGTGTAAAAAAACGAGGTTTCGGTTGCCTTTTTAATTAGGCTATAATAGCCCGTGAGTCTCATTTTTAGCTTTGGCGAACGATAAACATAATTAGCATCCAAACTACTGTTGGATTCACTTTCGATGCCGTCAACAATAGAATTATTGAGACGTGAATTGGGAAAAACAGCTCTCAAATTTGGGGCTTTGGAAGCGTGGGAGCCATTGAACAGTAGCAATTGTTTTCCGGATAATTTCCAAGTAAGCCCGCCTTTAAAACCAAAATTTTCAAACCGAATTATTGGGCTTTTGCCAAAGGAATTGGTTGGATAAATCCCGTTTCTATACAACCCTTCTCGTTGATAGGACGAAGTCGAATACTCCTGAGCCAAGTAAAAATCAATTTTTTGATATCGAAATTGGAATTGGGTAAAGCCTTCTAATCGATCACCAATTACATTAAAATTATAGCCATAAGCATCGCCTACTTTTACTCGTCGATTGGGCTGGTTCAAATCGGTTTGCGCTTGATCCCCTTTATAAAACACATCGACATCTTCAAAATACGATCCACCTAATAAATCCAAAACTTTTTGGTAGTTATGGGAGTGTAATTTATGAAATGAAACGGCCGCAGTAAGCCGAATATTCTCCTTTAAATCTGTATTTAAGAGCGCATTGAAAGCTAGGGTTTGATCGTCTGTTCGGTCTTCGTAAAGAATGTACTTGCTTTGGGTGGGTTCATACCCTACAATTTTTTCATAGGCGTTTATAATTGGAGTTTGGTTGGCTTTATAAAGCGCTTCCCAATCCATTTGCGGCTGTGCCAAAAAAAGCGATTTACTAAGTTCGGCATTCGCCAAGTCGGGCGTAAAAGCCCCCGAAAATTCCCCCTCATCTTTGGCGTATAATGAACTAAAGTAACTGGGCATTTTTTGATAATGAGAGGGAATGGGGCTGTTGGTGTTTTGATAGTCAATGGCGCTATTGCCGATTTTTCCAAATTGATACAAAACACCCAAATTAAGTTGGGTGGCAGCATTAATTTTGAAATAATCATTCAGCATGAACACGGGTTCCTCGACAGTTTTTATTCTAGAATTCCGTTGTTTTCCATTTTGATAACCCCAATACGAATTATAGTGCAGCGAAGTTAATGCCGTAACCTCATCGGTATTAGGTGAATTTTTCCCACGGAAATTTGGGGTGAAAAAAGCAGTAAAATTAATTGAATTCCTTTTGGTAAGTTGCTTTTCTATACTGACAAAAATCGAATTGGCGTCATAGCTAGTGCCGTCAAAATAGCCTTCTTTAGCGTAGCGTTTTCCGGCTGAGAAAACCAATGCCCAGCCTTTCTCATTCATCCCAGAGGCATAGGTAAACATAGTTCGTCCGCGGTAATTGGTATTGGCTCCCGAAAAAGAGATTCGAGTTCCTTTTCGATACGCCGAAGCTTGAGTGCTCATGTGTTGTGTGCCTGAAATGCCACCAAAAGCATAATCCGAAGGACTGGTGCCAATAGCTATTTCTTGGTTGCGCAACACCTCATTGATGCCGCCCCAATCGCTCCACTGAGGCCTGCCATCATGCATTTTGTTTAGGACGAAGCCATTCATCAATAGTTGGGCATATTGGCTATCGAGACCCCGCATTCGAAAACGAGCTTGCCCCCAGTTGAATGCGGCCGCTTGTTGAAACGCATCTTTAGAAGCGAGTAATAATCCCGAACTGTTTTCGGCACCACCGTTGTCATCGTTCAAATCATTTTCTATAATTGAAATGACGGCTGCTTGTTGAATTGATTCATCATCTTCTTCCAAAGGAATCGTGCCCAAGTCAATTAGTTGGTTTTTCAAAATGGGCACTGAAATTAACTTGTCTTTGTATCCTTGATTTCGAAACAGCAGGAATTGGGCGCCTTCTATAGTTGTTTTGAATTGGAATTTTCCATCGGAAGAGGTCAGTTGCAGGAGGTTTGTATTTTGAATACTAACTACAACAGCGACTAATGGAATTTGTGATTTTGAATCCACTATTTTTCCAGAAATAACCGCTTCTTTTTGAGCAAAAAGCATACACGGGCACATCAGAAAAAACAGCTTGGGGCAGAAGTTTTTCATTCGATTTGGGATTTAAATAATAACTACACTTCTCAGAACAATTAGGGTATTACTGTTTTGAAAAGCAATTACTTACATAAGGAGACTTTTGTATTTTCTCCAATTTGAAGTTAAAAATAATAAATTTTTTTATACTAGTTTATTTTCTCAGCACATTGTAAATCGCACTTCTAATTTATTCTGCCGTTTTGATTTTGGACACCATAAACGAGATGAACACTCCAAAAATGCCAATGAAAGCAAAAGAGAATTGCAACCCAAACGCTTCGGCGATGTAGCCAATAATTGGCGGACCCATTAGAAACCCTAAGAAGCTTACGCTTGAAACGGCAGTTAAGGCTTCGCCAGTAGGAATTTCAGGATGCTTGCCGGCAATGCTGTATAAAGTAGGAATAATGGTAGAAACACCCAATCCTACAAACATGAAGGCAATAGTACACGGAATGATATAGGGAAAAAACACCGCAGTAAATAATCCGCTGGTAATTACTACGCCGCTGATTTGCATGACTTTTTTTCGTCCAAATTTTTGAATGAAACGATCGCCTAAAAAACGACCGCTAGCCATCATAATCATAAACGAAGTATAACCCAAAATCACTAAGGGTCCAGGAGCTTTGACTACGTCTTTGAAATACACCCCGCTCCAGTCAAACATGACGCCTTCGCTTGCCATACAGCAAAAACCGATGATGCCCAACCACAGTAATAATTTATCCGGTTTTTTAAATCCTTTTTCTTTTTTGGGCTGTGGTTTTTCGACTGCTTTGATGAGGTATTTGATATTGAATGAAATCAGCAATAAAACAAAAACGCCCACACAAACAAAATGCTGAAAAGGCGTCAATTCCAATGCCAACATTCCGAGTCCAACAAAGGCACCAGTAAAACCTGCCAAACTCCACATGCCATGGAACGAAGACATGATGGTTCTTTTAAACAAGCCTTCGGTATAGACCCCTTGGGTGTTAACAGAAATATTGGATAAGTTGCCAAAAACTCCAAAGAAGAACAAGCCTAAGGCCAGCACCCATGGATTGGAAGCCAAACCTAAGTTGGCCAAACTTAAGGTGTACATGATGATTGCAAAAAGAAGCGTATTGTGGCTGCCAAAACGAGTGACTAATTTTCCTGAAAACGGCATCATAGCCAATTGGCCTACCGGAACGGCAAAAAGAACAGACCCTAAGGTAGCTTCGCTTAGATGCAAAGTAGTTTTAATATCCGGAATACGGCTGGCCCATGAAGCAAAACACAATCCCATTCCGAAGTAGAAAGACCCCACTCCCAAACGGATTCTGTTTAGGTACGACGCCTTGGCCTCGCGGTAGGTTTTTTTGTATTTCCCTTTGCCTTTGAATCGGCCTAAAAAGTTTAAATCAATCAAAATGGTGTTTTTAGGGTTTCATTGTGTCAAAAATACAAAAACCCCGGATTCAAAAGCGATAAATTTGAAATGACCCAGAATTACAACGTTATTGTTTATAATTTTTTTAGTCCCAGGCAGGTACAAAAAGGAGTTAAGCGATTCGTTGTATTTATTTTGAATGTCCAAACCAATATTGAATGATGAAAGCAGAAACACACCCCTAACCCCTCTCAAGAGGGGAATATGTAGGATTTGTAAATTGTATATCTAACCTATTGTAATTACTTTTTGCTCCGCATTACTTTGAAGGGCAGCTTCAATAATTTGCATGACATTGGTGCCTTCTTGCGCCGTTACCGGTTCGGGCTTGTTTTCCACTATCGAATGGTATATCCCGTCAAAATAATCGTAATAATTGCCTTGCAGCGTTGGTATTTTTTCACGTAAGATATCTCCGTTTACCTCCGTATGCAATAGGCCTTCTTTCTCTTTGGGCTCTGTTCCCCAGGTCGTTAGGTTGGGTTTTTTTCCGAGTTTTAATTCATCTTCTTGGATATCGCCGCGCGCCTTTAAGAAAGACCCTTTTTTGCCATGCAGCACAAAAGAAGGATTGGCTTCGCGAACAAAAAATCCAGCTTTAAGTCGCACTCTTTTGTCTGTGTAATACAATAAGATATCAATATAATCGTCTACGATGGAATTTTCTCGAGTAATGCGTATATCGGCAAAAACGCTATTGGGCATCCCAAACAAACACAAGGCTTGATCGATTAAATGCGGACCTAAATCTTTTAATATTCCAGCGCCAGCATTGGCGGTTTCTTTGTGGATTTTTGGGCTTAAAATAGGGTTGAAGCGGTCAAAATGGAATTCGGCTTCTACAATATCGCCTAAAAGTTTATCGTCGAGTATTTTTTGAACCGTTTTAAAATCGCTATCCCAACGGCGGTTTTGAAAAACAGCTAGTTTTAATCCTTTGGCTTTAGCCAAATCAGTTAATTCCTGTGCTTCGGCAAGAGTCGTTGTAAAGGCTTTTTCGACCAAAGCATGTTTGCCTGCTAACAAGACTTTTTTGGCGTATTCAAAATGTGTTCCTACTGGAGTGTTCACCACGATTAATTCGGCATCCGATTCCAAAACCGATTCCAAACTAGCAAAACTCCTTACGTCTGGATAATCCAATTGAATCAATTTTTTGCTTCTTTCCCAAGAACCTAGTAATTCAAATCCTGGATGAAGATTCAAAAATGGAGCATGAAATACTTTGCCAGACATGCCGTAAGAGAGTAGGGCGGTTTTGATTTGTTGCATGATTTTTTGTTTTGGATGCGTATGCAAAGTAAAGTTTTTTTCTGCCGCGAAGGTGCACAATCGAGAAGATTTTAGTAAATCGGGATTCGAAAATAGGACTTCGCTAATTGAATTAACAAACTTTTAGCAGCCTATGGGTTTTTAAAGTATTTGAAATAGAAAAGAAAACCCTATTTTTGTGCATCAAAATTAGAATTAAACCCACAATATGGACATAGTTATCAAGCTTTCACAATTTTTAATGAGCTTATCATTACTGATTATTTTACACGAATTAGGACATTTTATCCCTGCCAAATTATTCAAAACAAGAGTAGAGAAATTCTACTTGTTTTTTGATGTTAAATACTCTCTTTTAAAGAAAAAAATTGGCGAAACCGAGTACGGAATTGGATGGTTGCCTTTGGGCGGTTATGTAAAAATTTCGGGTATGATCGACGAAAGCATGGACAAGGAACAAATGGCTTTGCCACCACAGCCATGGGAGTTTCGTTCGAAACCGGCTTGGCAACGTTTGACTATTATGTTAGGCGGAGTTACAGTAAATTTTATTTTGGCTTTTATCATTTATATCGGGATGGCTTTTGTTTATGGCGATATGTTTGTGGCTACAGCCGATTTGAAAGACGGATTGTTAATTGAAAATCCAGTGATGCAAAAGGCGGGGTTTCAAACTGGAGATAAAATTCTGGCGATTGATGGGGAACAAGTAGTGAAATTTGACAACCAAATGAATGTCAAAATTGTCATGGCGAAACAGGTGTTGATTGAAAGAAACGGAAACCGACAAACCATTACGATGCCAGTTGATTTTGTAGATCAATTGTCTAAAATTGAAAAAGTTTCTTTGGCCACTATTCGAATGCCGTTTGTAGTAGGCGCTGTTTCAGAGGGATCCAAAAACACGACTTTGCAACCCAAAGACATTGTGTTGCGTTTGAACGAAGAGCCAGCAAAATACATGGACCAAGCCAAAATTATTTTGGAAAAGAACAAAAACAAATTGATTGTAGCTGGAATTTTGAGAAACGATCAAGAAATGCAAGTGCCAGTTCAGGTCAATGCTGATGGAAAATTGGGAGTGCAAATTGGTGCTTTGGATTTAGAATCCTTAGAAAAATTAGGTTATTATAAAGTGAGCAAACAAGAGTTTGGTTTCTTTGAATCATTCTCTGTGGGTATTCAAAAAGGAACAGATCAATTAGTGGGCTACGGCAAGCAATTGAAGATGATTTTCAATCCAGAAACCAAAGCCTACAAACAAGTGGGAGGTTTTGCTGCTATATTTAATATTTTCCCAAGTACCTGGAGTTGGGAAGTGTTTTGGAACATTACGGCTTTGTTATCGATCATGCTTGGGGTGATGAATTTATTGCCTATTCCGGCATTAGACGGAGGACACGTAATCTTCTTGTTGTTTGAAATCATTAGTGGTAAAAAACCAAGTGAAAAATTCTTAGAAAATGCTCAAATGGTTGGTATTGTTTTACTTATCAGTTTGTTGTTGTTTGCCAATGGTAATGATATTTACAAAGCAATTGTAGGCAGGTAATTTTTTTTTAAAATTTACAGCTAATTATTTGCGAAAAACAATTTTTGCCCTATATTTGCACCGCTTTAAAAGTGAAATACACTTTCCTCCTTAGCTCAGTTGGTTAGAGCATCTGACTGTTAATCAGAGGGTCCTTGGTTCGAGCCCAAGAGGGGGAGCAACAATGATAAGGGTTTCAAGATTCATTTCTTGGAACCCTTTTTCTATGAGCAAGATTTGAGCAAGGTTTTACTCTCTTCCAACAAGAATTAGAGGAAGATGTTAGATTTAAATTCTTTTAATCCCTAAGAACATAAATTAGGATAAAACACCTCACTTTGATTAAAAAATTGCCTCTCTTAAAATTTTAATATGTGATGCTTGTCACATAATTAATCATTTTACTTATGGTACTTTTACAAAAAATATTTTAATAAAACTTTCCAAGTAAATGACAGAAAATATAAAACTCGGACTTAAAGAGAATTGGAAACAGTTTTCTCTATTAGTTATCGTAAATGCCTTTGTGGGAGGAATGATAGGAATGGAGCGAACTATTTTCCCTCAATTTGCAGAGTTGGAATTTGGTGTTGCTTCAAAAACGGCAATACTCTCTTTCATCATCGCATTTGGAATTTCAAAAGCAATAGCAAATTATTACACAGGGAGACTTTCCAACAAATTTGGACGAAGAAACTTACTTCTATTTGGTTGGATTCTTGCAATACCAATTCCTTTTATGCTTATGTATGCCTCGAGTTGGACTTGGGTGATTATTGCTAATGTTTTATTAGGATTAAGTCAGGGTCTTACTTGGAGTAGTACTGTAGTGATGAAAATCGACCTTGTTGGAGAAAAAGACCGTGGGTTTGCAATGGGTTTAAATGAATTTGCAGGTTATTTTGCCGTGGGTGTAGTTGCATTTCTAACAGGTTCTATTGCCAATACTTATGGTATTACACCCTATCCATTTTATATTGGAATCTTCATTTCTATCGTTGGGTTTTTATTGACACTGTTTTGGGTAAAAGACACTCGTGTTTTTGTTACTAAAGAGAGTACAACCGACACTACTACACAACTTAACAATGTGTTTATTGAAACAACATTTAAAAACAAAACCTTAAGTTCAGTAACTCAGGCAGGACTTATTAACAATTTGAACGATGGTATGATTTGGGGATTACTTCCAATAGTTCTTTTTTCGTTACACTTTGACAATAAAAATATTGGAATAATTACCGCTATTTATCCAACAGTTTGGGGTATTGGACAACTTTTTACAGGGAAGATGTCTGACCATTATTCAAAAAAAGCTATGTTGTTTTGGGGTATGCTCTTACAAGGTTTATCCATTTTACTGATACCGTTTACTGACGACTTTTATGTTTTAGCTTTCATTTCTGCAATTTTAGGTTTTGGAACAGCATTGGTGTACCCAACTTTCTTGTCTACTATTGCTCAGGCGACAAGTCCAAAACAAAGAGCTGAAAGTATTGGGACTTTTAGACTTTGGAGAGATTTAGGGTATGCGTTTGGAGCATTGATTTCAGGGGTAACAGCAGATGTATTCGGTATTCAATATGCTATCTTTCTAATTGGCGGACTAACTATAATATCATCACTTATAATCAAATTCCGTATGCCTGAACAAATAAAAACAACTAAAGAATGTATTGGAGTAGACGAAGTAAAATTGGGACTTCAAATGAATAAAAAAATCAAAATCATTGATGTAAGAAGTAAAGAAGAATTTGAACAAGGTCATATACCCAATGCTTTGAATATTTCACTTCAAGATTTAGAAGAGAATTTATCAAAACTTGATAAAAATTTTCAGTTTGTTACGGCTTGTGGAAAAGGTGGAGGTCGGTCTGCTGATGGAGCAAGAATTTTAAAAGAGTTCGGACTAAATGCGTCGTGGCTCTGTGGCGGAACTAATAAATGGTTAGGATTGAATTAAAACTTCTTGAAAGTTTGACACGGAGTTTATCTGTTTAATTTCCAAATGGTTAAATACGCATAAATCGAATTTGTGCTGCATCTTTCGTCAATAAGGGGAGCAACAATGATAAGGGTTTCAAGATTTATTTCTTGGAACCCTTTTTCTATGCGCAAGATTTGAGCAAGGTTTTACTGTCTTCCAACAAGAATTGGAGTAAGATTAACGATTAAAATTATATTGATTTATTAGAAATTGTTAGTTATAAACCCTCCATAAAGACTTTTATATTTCTTATAACCTTGAATAAGCTTCCGATTATTGAAAGGTTTATGAATATAGATATTACTTCCCAAAGGAACCCCCTATGATAATTCTAAAACCGATAGCTCTCCACGCCTAAAAATGTTAAGAGTAGATTTTTAAGTGGGTTAATTTGTGAAAATGAGAAAGTCTATATACTAATTAGCAAGAGATTTAATTATATTTGAAATAATATATGACGACAGTCGTAAAAATGTGTCCAATATCGGGTTGCTTTGTATGATTTTATCATACCGATATACTAGTTATCGGCTATTCTAACAGCGACCGTACAAACTTCAACAGAAGTACAACAAATAGAAAATAATTTGTAACTTTGACCGTTTTTAAAAGAGAATGACAAAAAAGTTTCACATATTACTCGTCATCTTGACACTTGGTTTCTTTGCGACGCCAACGCTGACTTATGCTTGTGGAACAAAATCAACAAAAACAGAAAAATCTTGTTGCAAAAAATCAGAAACCGAAAAAAATAGCAAAAAAGACTGTTGCAAAAATCATAAGTCTAAAAGCGACAAAGACAAAAATAGTTGTAACGGAAAATGCAATAATTCAAATTGCAGTTGCCCAACAAATCATTGTTCTTTTGCATTACCATTTTGGACTGAAACAAAAGTAAAAACCTACTTTGCTGAAAGCAAAAAAATAAAAAATTACTACAACGAAAACTATCTTTCTGATGGTTTTAAATCCATTTGGACACCGCCTAATATAGGCTAATTTCTTACCTTGACACCAGAGGTCTGTCTAATCGAAAGCAAAAACATTGCTTTCAAAATCAATTATTTATCAAAGTTTAAATTTTCAAAAAATGAAATCAATAAAAATATTGATGGCAATATCTGTATTGCTATCGTTCACAGCGTGTAACGCTCAAATCAAAAACGCTAAAACCGAAAGCGTAAAAATATACGGTAATTGTGGTATGTGTGAAACAACCATTGAAAAAGCAGGAAATAAGAGTAAAGTTGTCAAAGTAGATTGGAATAAGGACACCAAAATGGCAACCATCACTTACGATGCAAAGCTAACCAATCCAGACGAAATCTTGAAACGCATAGCATTGAGTGGTTATGATAGCGAAAAATTTCTTGCCCCAAATGATGTGTATGCAAAATTGCCTGATTGTTGCCAGTACGAAAGAAAAGCACAAACAGTTGCAAAAGTTGAAACACCAAAAACGGAGGTGAAAGAAGACCATTCGACACATAACCATTCGGCTATGACAGAAACAAGGCAAGATGTTTCACAACTCAAAGTCGTTTTTGACAATTATTTTGCCGTAAAAGATGCCTTGGTAAAAACTGACGGAAATACTTCATCTACCAAAGCAAAGGAGTTGCTTACTGCAATCAATGCCGTAAAAATGGACAAATTAACCACCGAAGAACATACCGTTTGGATGAAAGTAATGAAAGATTTGGCTTTTGATGCTGAACACATTGCAGACACAAAAGATGCCTCACACCAAAGAGACCATTTTATGCCCCTTTCAGAAAATATGTACGCTTTAATCAAAGTTTCCAAAACCGAAACACCTACTTACTATCAATTTTGCCCAATGGCAAACGATGGAAAAGGTGCCAATTGGCTGAGCAAAGAGAATGCTGTTAAAAATCCATATTACGGCTCTCAAATGCTTACTTGTGGTAAAGTAGTTGAAACAATTAAGTAAAAATATAGGGTAGCCGAAGGCTACCCTATTAATAATTTTAACGATGAAATTCTTAAAATGGATAATCAAAAAAATATTTATAAAAAACTGTTGCCGATAGCAATATTGCTATTGACAACTACAAATACATTCGCCCAAAAAGTAGTGCGTTATGACCTATATGTAAAAGATACTTTGGTAAATTTTGCAGGGAAAGAAAAACGAGCTATTGCGGTAAACGGACAAATTCCTATGCCAACTTTGACTTTTACCGAAGGCGACACAGCGGAAATTCACGTTCATAATTTGCTCAAAGAAGAAACTTCTTTGCATTGGCACGGTTTATTTTTACCCAACAAAGAAGATGGTGTTCCCAACCTTACGCAAATGCCAATTAAGCCAAACACTACCCATATTTATAAATTTCCAATAATACAAAATGGTACACATTGGTATCATTCACATTCAGGATTACAAGAGCAAATTGGAATGTATGGCAACTTTGTAATGCTTAAAAAAGCAGACGATAAAACATTTAGAAATGGAATTGATGATTTACCGACCTTACCAATAGTTTTAAGCGAATGGACAAACGTAAAACCTGAAAACATTCACAGAATGTTGCACAATGCCAACGATTACCCTGCGTTGAAAAAAAATTCCGTTCAGAGTTATGGCGAAGCCATCAAAGCAGGACATTTTAAAACCAAACTCAAAAACGAATGGAAAAGAATGTTGGCAATGGATGTAAGTGATGTGTATTATGAAAAAATATTGATGAACGGTAAACCCAGTTCTGACTTAAAAAGCATTGACGGCAAGGAATTAAAAGCAGGCGATAAAGTTCGTTTAAGAATTTCAAATGGTGGTGCATCTTCCTATTTTTGGCTTACGTATGCAGGTGGGAAAATTACCGTAGTTGCCAATGATGGCAACGATGTAGAACCTGTGGAAGTGGATAGGTTAATTATTGCCGTTTCTGAAACTTACGATATTGTTGTAACTATTCCAGCCGAAAATACGGCTTTTGAGTTTTTGGCAACTACCGAAGACCGAACCAATTCAGCATCAATGTATATTGGTAATGGCATTAAGCAATTACAATCGCCCCAACCAAGATTGAAGTATTTTGAGGGTATGAAAATGATGAACGATATGATGAAAATGAATGGCGACCTTGACGATATGGGAATGAATATGAGCCTAAACCAAATGGATATGAATGTGGTAATGTATCCAGAAATTACAGGCGACAGCAAACCCAAACAAAGCGAAAACGACCCAAATCGCTACAATGCCAATGCTTTGGCAGATATTGTTACGCTGAATTATGCAATGCTGAAATCGCCAAATAATACTTCTTTGCCACAAAATGCACCAGTAAAAGAATTAAAGTTTGAACTCACAGGAAATATGAACCGCTATGTTTGGAGTTTAGATAATAAAGTAGTTTCAGAAACCGATAAAATCCTTATCAAAAAAGGCGAAAATGTTAGAATTGTGCTTTACAATGGCTCAATGATGCGACATCCAATGCACTTGCACGGACACGACTTTCGTTTGCTAAACGGACAAGGCGAAAATGCACCACTAAAAAACATTGTGGACATTATGCCAATGGAAACCGACACTTTGGAATTTAACGCCAATGTTGAAGGCGATTGGTTTTTTCATTGTCATATTTTGTACCATATGATGAGCGGAATGGGTAGAGTTTTTAGTTATGAAAATCAAGCACCAAATCCATTAATTCCAAATCCAAAATTGGCACAAAGAAAATTATTTGCAGATGATAGAGCATTTCATTTTATGGCTGAAAACGATTTTGCCACCAATGGAAACGATGGAATGGCAATGGTTCAAGGCACACGTTGGAGCATTGGGACAGAATGGCGTTTGGGGTACAACGACCATCACGGCTACGAAACTGAAACGCATATTGGACGATACATTGGAAAAATGCAATGGCTAATGCCGTTTATCGGTTTTGATTGGCGTTACAGAAAATTAGAAACCGATGCAATGGGAAATGTACACGGAGAAAAAAACCTTTTTGGACAAACCAACACCAAAGACAACAGACGCCAGTTTAGTTTAGGAGTTGCCTATACTTTGCCAATGCTTGTAGTTTTACAGACCGAAATTTACCACGATGGGAATTTAAGAGTACAACTAATGAGAGAAGATATTCCAATTTCAAAAAGAGTTAGAGCATCATTTATGGTAAATACCGACAAAGAATATATGGCAGGTTTGCGTTACATTGTAAACAAAAACATAGGATTAACAACACATTACGACAGCGATATGGGACTTGGTTTCGGAGTATTTTTAAACTACTAAACCAACAAAAAAACGGACACGGACGAAAGAAGAACAGCCGATAACAAGGGTTTTGCAAAATTGGGGCAGAAGTGCTAAATTTAAGCATTGGTAATTCTAATGAACATTTGTGCTAAATTGAACATTTGTGCCTTGAATGCCCCAACTTCGCAAAGCCCCAAACCGTTATGCGTCACCCTATGAGCGACCGTGCTAACATTGAAACGAAAGAAAATGAAACAAACAATTATTCTCATATTGACACTCGGACTGTTTTCTTGTAACCAAAAGACAGACAAAGAAACTGCACAAGGCGATTGGATTAAAGGAACAGAAACAGAGCAAATCAAGACCATTGAAAAACAATTTCGTGGCTTTGACAATGCAATGGTTGAAACAGGTTATCGTTACCAAGAATTGTATTGGGCTGGACAAGACCAAAACTGGGAATATGCCGACTATCAAATTGAGAAAATTAAAAAAGAAATATTAACTAACCAAAATATACAAATTACAAGAAAGGTGTCAATTGACACCTTTTATACATTTAGAACAATCTCTAATTTAAAGTAAACTCCTCATTCAAACCTTTGTTTTTTTCATAGTCCTGCACCAACCTTCCAACAACTTTGGTTAAAGTTGATACATCACCGACGAGCCCAATTGTATTAGGTTTGGTATCGTAATCGTTACATAGTTTATCAAAGAAGTGTTTGACGTATTGTTTCACATCTTCATTGATGTCCATTGTTTTCTCACCAATCTCAGGAACGAAATGGAACATCAAATCGTCTTTCTCAACGATGGATTGATTTGTTTCTTGAATCATGGTCGCAACGGTTTTACTAATTCAGTTATTAATTTTTCGACCTGACTCTCAGTTAAGATTATAACAGTTCTTGTTTTTTGAGGTTTTTTTTCTGTTTTCAAGTTGTTCTTTTACAATAAATATCTTAAAACAACAAAATTGATTAATGTGAAGGATTTATTTTAAAATATGGAAAGGTGTCAATTGACACCTTTTTTTATTTTCAAAAAAACAGAAAAATTTTTAAAACGGTTATTTCTAATAAAAGTCAATTTGCAGAGAAAAATTGGAGAAATTTCGCAAAGACCATTAACGGAAGTTTAGAACACCTAAAACTCAATTATTTAAGGGTAGATACGGGAGGGGGGAAGGGGGAGTCATTTGCGGATTAAGTTTTCGTCTCAGGTCCATGCGCAATTGCGCTAAACCAACAATCCATTTGGAGTGAAAGTGCAGCAGAAATATTACCCCATTAAATTCTTAAACTATCATATACAGACATTACTTCACGTTCACGGATTCCCAAATAGTTTTTGGTAATTGAAATACTACTATGACCAAACAACTCCATTAGAAGCACCACAGATTCATTAGAGAAGTTATTTAACTTCAACACACGATTACCCAAAGTCTTCCTGAAGAGGTGTGAACTTATATTACCTTCACACTCCACACCGTATTGTTTGAAAATCATTTTCAAGTTGACGTTGACCCATGATTTGTCAATTGGTTTAGTTCCGTATCGGTTTACAAAGATGTATTGGTTATTATCGGTGACACCCATTTGGATTTTGATTCTTGAGATAATACTTCTCAAATCAGGGTTGATTTTGATTTTTCGGGTCTTCTTAGTTTTTTGTTCTACTATTATTAGGTATTCGTTCCCTTCAAATTGAGAAAATCGAAGCTGCAACAAATCAGAGATTCTAAGACCCGTGAAAACCCCTGTTGAAATTAAAAGACAGTACTTGTAATTTTTGTCTCTCTCCAATTTTGAAATTAATGATTTAAATACGTCCCAATCTAATGATGTGGTTGTTGTTTTTTGTCCTTTAAGCGACATAATTTTTAAATTTAAATTTACTACGCTAAAAATACCGCTGCAACTTATACTTTGCCGCATTTTTATAGCTAAGAAAAAGCTAAAATTTCACCACACTATAACAATACCGTTGCAACCCTTATTGGCACTATGATTGACTGATTTGGGTTGCTTATACTTCATACTTAAAGTATAAGCAACTCATTTCAAGGAATAATTAAAACTCCCTTCCACTTCACTTGGTGGTCAATATCTCAACAGTGAATTAGTATTCTTATTTTGTACAATAATTTGAGGTGGCGTTATCGGTATCGACAATTTCACATGAAATAGAGATTCAAATTATATATGTGTCTCTTACGATAAAGAAATACTAAAACCTACCTAAGAAATACGATAAAAAATAATTTATGGGGCAGATTTCGTTTTGTCGATTTTAAAGTATATATTTTTTTAAAAGCAAAATATGAAACAAAATTCGAAACAAATTATAGTCCCGTTAAACATTG
Source organism: Flavobacteria bacterium GWA2_35_26 (assembly GCA_001800905.1). Lineage (GTDB taxonomy): Bacteria > Bacteroidota > Bacteroidia > Flavobacteriales > Flavobacteriaceae > Flavobacterium. The sequence goes on from MGWH01000004.1 coordinate 94,322, forward strand.
ATTATGAAAAATTATTTTCTCCAATCGAGGGTAAAGACAGTTACAAAAATGAACTAATTGACGCCACTTATGTGGTTCTGTCTTTTCTTTTCCCATCTGAAAACTACATCAAGGCAACAAGTGGTTTCGATGGGTTTAAATCCATTAATAATGAAGAGATAAACAAAGTCATTAGAAACAGATTTGGAAAGGTTAAAAGTCTTCTTATGGATGTAAATTCTCATTCTACGAAAGCAATTCTAATAGAAATACCGGAATATCAGCCGGGTATCTCATCAATGCGTTATAAGTTAAATGAAGAACTATTTTTAAACCCAGGAGAGAAACATGTTTCAATAGGTCCAAATGCTGAGAGAAGATTATTAAGATTTGAAACGGAAGGAATTAAGAAATATGAGGAATTCAAATCAACGTACCAATTTCTCCTTGATAAATACGAATCTGATATTACAATTGATGATGGTGCATTTGATTATGTAATTAAACTTAAATCAGTACTACTTGAAAAAGTTGCTAAATATGATGGAGACAAAGACGAAATGACAAAAAGAGTTAATTACACCATTAAGGAAATGAACTCCAAGATTCGTGCTATTCAAAAAAAGAGATTCAGACCTTCTGTATCTAAAAGTAATCATCGTTTGAACTCTGTTGTCACAACACTCTATAGAGAACTTAGGTATTATCTTAGAATCAATGGGAATAAATTAGTGGAAGTAGATTTGAAAAGTTCTCAACCGTATGTGCTGGGTTCTATTCTTACTAATAGTTTCTTCAGTGGTGATTCTAATATTGATTTTAGTTTAATTAGAATTTATCCTCAATTATATAATCAACTTAATTACATTGTTTCTAAATCTACTACTGATATTACTTCTCTTATTGGAAATTCCCTATATAATAATAAAAAAGGTTTCCCGAAGTACTTTATGTCTGGCGGGTTGGATAATTGTCTTGAAATTCAATCTTATCGAAGTTTACCCTTTAAAGAAGGTTTTTATCCTCATCTAAATAACACTTTTTTAAATGGAGATTTTGAAACACAAAAGGTGAAGGATAATGTAATGTTATTACTAAACCTTCAGAATTTAAGGACGAGAAATCATATCTCCTTAATTCAAAATTTCAAAAGCTATTTCCCGAATATTAATTTGTTTATTGAAAGTTTAAATAATTTTAAAAAGTTGAAGTCTACGATTGCTATTTTGATGCAAAGGTCAGAATCTTATTTGTTTTTACGTATTGGTTGCAAAGCGGTAAATGAACGACTCCCTGATGTTCCGTATCTGACTATTCATGATTCGATTCTAATAGAAGAACAATTTTGTGAAGTTCTTACTCCAATTTTGAAGGAAAGTTTAAATTCAGTTACAGGGATAGAACCTGGCGTTAGTGTTAAAGTAATCCAAGACCCCATGACTACTTTAGATGTAGATGTTGAGGAGATTTGGGATGAAATCTTAAAGATGTGATTATAATATTTTTATTACATTTATGATAACTAAAAAAACCAACTATTATGAAAGTTTATATCTCATCCACTCCTGATTTTGAACAAGATAAATTGAAAGATGTTTTAGACACCTTGAATTTAACAAGCGGAGTACTCAAATTTGTTCAATCCTCACCATTGACAAATAAGCAATTAGGTTTAATTGATAATTCATATAAATCGATTAAGGGTGATGAAATTTTATCATTTAATCAGTTATTTGAAATATGTGAATGGTATCGAACTAATCTTGATATTGATGATGATTCATTTGTAGTAATTATAACCAATATGAACATTGCCGATGAATGGTTTAGTGCCTTTAGAGGAAAGAACATCTTCATTGATGGAAAGAACTGGAATCATTTCACAAAAAAAGATTCAAAATTTGGTATTGCATATCAAGTAATTGAGAATATTTTTCAATCTCTTATAAATCTCAATATTGAAGGAGATTTGGACGAATTGATACATCAAAAAGCAATTGGTTGCATCAACGATTACTGTGATGATAAAGAAGAGATTACACTTAAATTAATGACTGCCCATATATGTCCAAAATGTATGGAAAGAGCTAATAGAATGATTACTGACCAATCTTTAATAATTCACATTAAAAATTCTTTGAAAACAATAAGAAATGTTTATGAACTTGAAGGTGAAAATTTTGAAGATAACCTTCCCTCTGTAACTATAAGCGAAGAAGGGAAAGTATTAATTGGAAATTTAGATTTAGAACTAAAAGATGTTCATCAGGCATTGTATATCTTTTTTCTTAACAAAACTGAAGGTGTTGAAAAAGATAAAGTACACGAATCCGTTGAAATTATATATAAAATCTATGAATACGTAAAAGGGAAGTCTGCAATGATGAAACCAATTGCAAGTGTATTTGGGTTTAAAGTAAGAAACAAAAAATTTGTTGAAAGAGAATGGACAAATGACCAATTATCTTCTAATCGTTCAAAGATTAAAAAAGTAATTGAAGAAAAGTTAGGGGTGTCCTTTTTAAAATATTACAACATTGATTATATAAAGACAAAAGAAGCCGAATTGTTCAAAATCAATTTATCAAAAGATAAAATTATTGACAATACAAATCTCAATGATTTAGCGGAAAACTAACAAAAGTCAAATTTGACTAACACCCAGTCAAATTCTTTTTATACCAATAGAATTGGGGTCTCCCAATACCTTTGTCGTCAGAATTATTAACCAAAAATTAATTATGGCGACAACATTAAAAACATCCGTTAAAAAAGAAACTCAAACTTCTTTAAATTTTGTAGACACACAGGTTTTAAATCAATCTGTGTTGTCATCAAAATACAATAACCACAAACAATCCAAAAAAGGATTTAAGATTCAGATTTCTTCTTTTGAATCATTTACACCTCTTACACTTTCTGTTTATTTCAGAAAAAGTAATTCCCGTTTTAAAGTTTCTCTTAGACACAATCAGTCTTTTAAGGAGAATATCAACCATTCGTTTAACGTAAAACCAAAAGTCATTCAATTAATTCCGAACTAACTTACAGAAACACGATTCTGAAGGTACAAGGTATTAGAGGAATCCATCAGCTATGTAATAGTTGGTGCCGAAAATCAATCAAATTAAAAAATTAAAAAAATACTAAAATGTATAGACGTATTATTCAAGATTCCATTTTTAAGGAATACATAGATTTCGATTATCAATGGCATTTCAATGCAGTAACAGGAGAATTAACATTTTTAAATAACCAATTAAATAATAATTAAGATGACTAATAGAGTAACACAATTTAGAGTAACAGATTTAGAAATTCACCCAAAAATTTCACCAATAGTCCAAGAGAAAAATTTATCGTTGATGAATTATACAATGAAAAGATTTGGTCAGCAACAACCAATTTCTATTGTAATTAGAAATAGTAAAAAATATGTAGTTGATGGAATATCTCGTAAAATGGCTGCGGATTCTTTAGGGTTAGAGTTTTTAAACGGTTTGGTGTTAGACACACCTGAGAATGAAATTTTAGAATGTAGGATTCGTATTAACCAAAAAATTAAATCAAGTATGATTGAAAAATGTTTAGAAATTGAAAACTTCTTAAATATTCTTGGAAAATCACAAGGTAAAAAAAGAGATGTTTTAGGTTTTCAAAATCAAGACTCTGATGAAGAGTATGGATTAGCTGGAAAAGACAGATTCCAAATTGCCTGTGTAGTTCTTAACTTAGAGATGAAACCATCAACTTTGAGAAAATTGATGTACGTTTTTTGGAAGGAGTATTACGAGGAACAAAACACAGGTACTTTAAAATTGTTGGATGAAGGAAAGATTTCAATCAATAAAGCGTATGATTTATTAATGGTTAAGAAATCTAAATCAGAAAAAATTTTAAAATTAGTGAGGGAAAATTTTGAATCTAAATCGGCAAATGTTAATTACAAATTATTCAACAAGTCCTCAATGAACATGCACGAAATCCCCAGCAACTCTATTAGGCTTTACGTAGATTCACATCCGTATTTTCAATTGAGAACGTATCGAAATCAAGATGATTTACATCATGGACAAGAACCGACGGTGAAAGAATATGTATCAAATTTTGTAAAGTTTTGTCGCGAAAAAAGAGAAAAATTAGTCCCTGGCGGTGTTATGGTTACTATTTTGGGTGAGACCTATAGAAATGGGTACCAAGGCATTTGTAGTAAGGTGGAAGTAGCATTGGAAGAGGATGGATGGGAGTTGATTGATGTCAATATTTGGGAAAAATTTAATCAAAAATACACCCCACATCCATTACGATTTGTAAACACCTATGAAAGAATTATTGTAGCCAGAAAACCGGGAGGAGAAACACATTTTCAAGAAGTAATGAAGAAATCTACAAATAAAGATTTTAAAGCCACAAAAACAAGTAGTGGGACTTTTTACATGGCTGGCCCTGAAACTTGTATTACTAATGTATTTAAAACTTCAGTACATCAAACTACAGAGTTGAAGGTCGTAGATAATGACTTTTCACATGACGCTCCATGTCCTGAAAAAATATATAAATTTTTCATTGACGCATATTCTAAAATTGGTGATACCATTGCAGATGGTTTTGCAGGTTCGGGTACAATTGGTATTGGATTATCGATGGGGAGAAATGTAATTGGTTATGACGTTGACCCAGTATCTATCAAATTCGCAAAAAAGAGATTTGATAAGATTTTAAATGAAAAAGACACTACAAGTGTTTTAAGAATTGCCGCATAGTTTTACATAAATTAATGATTCACATTTTCTTGTGATTTAATATCCCCTTCCATTTCGTGAATTGAATTTACGCACCATTAACTTGGTGGGTAAGGGACTTTCTATTTCAAATTTTAACTAAAACCTCGTGGGTGGTATAGGTGAACCCACATTAATATTATGGCAACAAAAATTATTGGTTTTGACATTCAATGTCTTGTAGAAGTGAATCAGTATTTTGAAATCCCTGAAGATTATCTAACTGAAAACAAATTAATTAAAGAATTGTATGATGAAATTTGGGAGTCCTTCGGAAATGATTCACAATTGAATGTGTTAACCGAAGAACTTCACCCCATTTTTTTTCATTTAGAAGAAATGGATTTTATTAAAATTAAATCATTCACAATTGAGGAATAATAAAATTATTTCTAATTAAAAATTATTATAATTAACTCAAAAGGCTTAGCCTAGCGCTTCCTTTTTAAAACAAAAACAAGATGGTAATAGAACCAAAATATTTAACAGTAAAAATGTTAGCGGAGTACTTACATATTTCCACTTCCAACATTTACAAAAGAATAACAGACAACTCCATTCCACACATTAAAATGGATAAGAGAGTCTTGTTCGACAGAGAACAAATCGATTGGTGGATGTCCAATGGTTGTCAATTTCAATCCGAATTTCCAACCCTTAAATCAGCTTAAATTATGGCAACATTTACATTATTATTGGACACAAGAGTAAAGAAAAAGAACGACCAATTCAATTTATCGATTCGGGTTATTAATGGTTCTGAACAGATTTATTTGAATATTTCACAGATGACAAAGGAGCAGTACAATCAAATTTTTGTAAAGAAAACAATGGACAAGATGAGTATTAGTTTAAGAGAATCCTGTAATGAAAGATTATCCAAAAGTGAGAGAATTTTTACGAGTATGAAACCATTCGAGAAGCAGAAATTCAGAAAATTGTTTTTTGAAGAAGATGAGGAAGAATTCGAATCGTTAATGTTGTCTGATTTGTTTGATAGGTTTGTGAAAAATTATACTAATCTTAAACCACAAACCCAGAAACACTTTAAGTATTCGAAATCAGTATTTGAAACTTTCAATCCTGGAATGAGTGTTACAGAAGTGTCTGCAGTTTTCATCAACCGATTTGCCAAGGAGAGAATGGAATCGGGGGTAAGTCAGAGTTCTGTGAATTCTAATTTACGAGATTTACGAAGAGTGATTAACTATTTTATTAATGAGGAGAAGGTTATACCTGAGTCGTATCAATACCCATTTGGTAAGGGTGGATTTAGTATTCAAAATTATTTCCCAAGAAAATTAGTATTGACCAATTCAGAGATTGCCAGTGTTATTGAGTTGAAAGAGTTTAACTCCAAACAGGAGGAGTACGCAAGAGATATATGGGAGATGTTGTACCGATGCAACGGAATTAACTTTGCTGATTTACTTCGAATGAGATGGGACAATATTCAAGGTGAATACTTGATTTTCTTCAGAAAGAAAACAGAGACCACTCGAAAGAGTAACAAAAAGGAAATTGTAGTTCCACTTTCTCCAAAATTAAAGGATTTGATTGATAAGATTGGCGTGAAGGATAGTCCATTTATTCTTGGTAAGTTGAAAGACGGATATTCTGATTCGATGTTTGAAAATAAAAATCATAAATGGAAGAAGATTGTAAATCAACGATTGGATGAGATTTCGAAGCGATTGAATCTATCAATACCATTAAGAATTAAAAATGCAAGGGATTCTTATGCAATGACTTTAAGACGAGCGGGTGTTTCTAAAGATAACATTGGAGATATGTTAGGACACTCGAATTCTATTGTAACGGAACATTACTTGGGAAGTATGAATCCTGAAACTACATTTGACATTAACAAACACCTTTTGTAAGGTGTTTGTTAATGTCATATAACTAATTTTTATATTTTTGAATAAGTGTTCAATCATAATGAACAAATAAGAACGGAAACAAGTCCAATTATATTTGGTTATGTATCGTAGTACTTACATAATTTATTTAGAGAAGTGTTTTATATATCTGTGCTAATAAAACGATTTTCTATATAACTTTAATAACTATTGAAATTATACAAACGCTATCTAATTCATTAATCAAATTCCTCTATAATTTTCTTTGCGATAATTGTATTACCCCAACTTGCCAGTTCATATAATATTGGAAGAAGAGTTTTACCTGAATTTGTTATAGAGTATTCAACTCTTGGTGGCATTTCTGTAAATTCTACACGGGTTATCAATCCAAAGTTTTCTAATTCCTTCAACTCATTTGACAAAACTTTATTTGAAATTGCAGGAATAATTTGTTTTAGTTTACCAAATCTAATTGTGCGTTCACCAATACAATTCAAAATAATTGGTTTCCATTTACCTCCAATTATACTCATTGTTCTTGTAACAGGGCATTCTAAGGGATTACTAATAAATCTTGAACTTGAAATAGTGGTTACCATATGGTTACTTGTTTTTACTTATTTAGTTACAAATGTATACTATTAAGAGTAAATTTGTAAAAAAATAAAACACATATGAGAAAAATCTTAACCTTTTTAACTGCCGTCTTAGTAATTAGCAATTTAAAGGCACAAACACCAACAGAGACAATTGTTCAAGACTGGCAAAGAGCAAAAGCTTACACAAAAGAGTATTTGGATGCTATGCCAGAAAGTGAATATACATTTAAACCAACTAAAGAAATGCGTTCATTCTCAGGTCAAGTACTTCATTTGAGTGATGCCATTTATGGGTTTGTTGCATCAGCAACAGATGAAAAACCTACTGCGTCAGATTTAGAAAAATCCAATGATATTAATAAGACATCAGTTACAGCTAAGGTATTGGCTGCATATGACTTCGCAATCAACTCAATTCAAAAATATCCAAGCACAAAACTGTCCGAGCGAATTAAATTGTTTGGCCAATTTGACTTAAGTAGAGAACAAGTGTTAAACAAATGTTTTGAACATCAAACACACCACAGAGCACAAATTACAGTTTATTTAAGGTTGGCTGGTGTAACTCCCCCAGCTGAAAAATTATTTTAAATCAGAGAAAAATGAAAATATCAAAATATACTATTATTGCATTATTAAATCTTTTTATTTTTTCAAATGCAAATTCGCAAGAAGTATCAAATAATGGAAATAGCGAGGAAGTTAAGATTTATGTAAATGCTACATTGGGTAATGACTCAAATGCTGGAAAAATAAATAGTCCTCTTAAATCTCTTAGTGAAGCAGCTAAGAAAGTAAATACTTTAGTTGGAGCAGGTTCTATAAATGTGATTGTATCAGAAGGGGTATATGCCTTAAATGAGACAGCTGATTTTAATCCAAAAAATTGGAACTTTAGTAAAAAAACTCGTCTTTTAATATCTGCAGAAGTTCTACCTAACGATATACAATGGGAGCCAAGTAAGATGCCTATTATAGTTTCTGCAATGCCTTTTAATGTTGAAAAAAATAATGAAAAAGAGATTATAGGTGGTTCTAATTATGGAATTTTAATTCAAACTAGCCATACTACGATACAAGGATTACGAATTTTGGGTGAACCTGTTCACGAGACACCAAAAGCTGGAGTTTTAATTAGAAATTATCCAATAGTATGGGATGGGAAAGAATTGTCCGACTTAGTGGTTACACAATGTTTGTTTTTAGGTAATAAGTTTGCTTTACCTAACCATTTGGGTATTTTAGCTAATGGTTCGGCTTTAGATGTAAATCATTGTGTTTTTTACGGAGTTAAAGATGCTGTAGTTATGTGGAATAGAAAATCAGAAAACAGTCAATTACATCATAATTTGTTTTTAAATATGTATGGTGCCGCTGTTTGGACCTGGTCTACAACTAGTGATTTCAAATACTATAATAATGTTGCATCTAATGTGAATGTCTTATGGGTATTAGACAAAGATGAAAAAGAGTCATTTACTGTTAACAATTCAATTTTGGTGGGATATAACAGTTTTGTAAACAAAGGTGGAGGACCACAAGATTTTGGAACAGAATCGAAAGCTAATAAAATTATGTTTGGTAAAGATTTAAAGATAATTAAATCAGGTAACTTAAACATTATAGAGGACCAGACAAATAAAAACTTTCTCCACATAAAAGAAGGCACTCTTGGCTCTGAATATGGAGCAGGATTATTTTATAATAATTAAACTATGAAAATATTAGTTCAAACATCTTTTTTCCTTTTTTTATTTTTTTTGACTACAAAAAAAAGTTTTGCTCAAAATTTAAAATGGAACAATTACAATTTGGAACTTGTAAACACAAAATCTGAAATTCTGAATATTGACGGAAGTAGTGTCCTAAAGCTAGAAAGAGATTTATTAAAATCTCCATTTGATATTAACAATATTGAAAGCACCGTTGACGGACCGACTTTTGCTAAAATAATAGATATTGAAATGATTAATGGTGTTATTGAACTTAAGGTGTTAAGTAAGATAATAGAAAATTCACCATTTCCAAATGCAAGAGGTTTTGTAGGAGTTGGATTTAGAGTAGATGAGAAAAATCATTTTGATGCAATATATTTAAGACCGAGTAACGGGAGGGTAGATGACCAATTAAGAAGAAATCATACGGTTCAATATTTCTCTTATCCGGGATATACTTTTAGTAGATTAAGAAGAGAAGCTAATGGTGTTTATGAAACATATGCAGATATTGGTTTGGATGAATGGATTGATGTAAAGATTGAAATTCAAGACAAGAAAGCTAAATTACATTTAAACAATCAACAGACACCTACTTTCATTGTAAATGATATGTTAGGCACTTCAAAATCTGGTAAAGTTGCATTATGGGTTGAGATAGGTACAATTGCTTTTTTTAAAGATTTAAAAATTACCCCTGCAAAATAAATTTTCAATTTTGGAGGAAGGTTATAACCGCAGTTCCAAAATAAGCAAGGTTTTAAGCAAGGTTTTATGAAAAAAGACATAAAATAATGACAAACAATGGAGATTAACCAAATGTTAAAACCCTGAAAGTCAACGATAGTAAGGTCTCAGAAACACCCTGACAAACACTGTTAATCAGAGGGTCCTTGGTTCGAGCCCAAGAGGGGGAGCAGGTTATAAGCCTCAGCTATTACTAGCTGGGGCTTTTCCTTTTTACAGATATTTTTTTATCCAACTATTTATCCAACATTCTTTATTTTAGCAGGTATAAAAACCTAAAAAAGTTGAAAATAATTCCAACTTTTCATATCCAGGTGTACAAAAAAAGAATCGTTTTCTTTTTACATAGGCCTTTGGAAAATGGCTATATAGCCTTGGAGTTGTATGTATTTGAAAAGACTAAAATATCCTTTTAAACAAATTACTTAAATAATTGAAAATTAACTTTGCATATTCTTTCGCACGCTAAGGCACCCATCTCAATGTTTTTTTCATTAGCATCAATTAAATAATCAATACGTTCACGTGCTGTTATCTTTCCTTCTGTATGTAATTTTTGGATACGTTTTTCACAGCCACCTAGTTTTACTTCTCCTATTTTTTTGCGCAATTAGAAAGTAATAGTTTGTTATGATCTTAATTTTTATTAAGATCGATATCCATACGGAAGGAAATTAAAAAATATGTTGTATTAATGGATAATAAATACAAAATCAAATTAATATTGATCAATAAATTAATCTATTGTTAACGTTTTACACTAACAACATAACTATTTATTATTTTATGGTTAACAATAAATTAACATTGTAATAATATGTTTGCACCATATTTAAAATTATTAATTATGTCATTAAACAGTATTTTTCAGTTTTTAGTTCCTAAGGATAAAAAGTTCTTTCCTTTATTTGAACAAGCATCTTCAAAATTAATAGAATTAGCAGAAACTTTGCATGAGGCAGTTAACGTTCCAAGTTCAGAAAGAGAGAATTATTATATAAGAATTGAAGAACTAGAATCGGCAATTGAAGAAATTACCCACAAGGCACATTTAGAATTAAGCTTAAATTTTATTACTCCTTTTGACAGGGAAGATATTCATTCTTTGATTAAATCGATTGATAATGTCGCTGATTATATGCACAGTGCTGCTAGTAAAATGAAGTTATATCAAGTTGATAAGATTACGAAATCGATTCGAAAATTGACTGAAATTAATCTAGAAGCTTGTCAGTTGATTGGTGTTGGTATTAAAGAGCTTAAGGATATGAAAAACCAAAAAGCTATTAAAGATACTTGTAAAAAAATAAATAAATTAGAAAGTAAAGCCGACTCTGTTTTTGATAAAGCAGTTGCTGATATATTTGAAAATGAAAGTGATGCGAAAAACATTATTAAGTACAAAGAAGTTTTATCAGCTTTAGAATCTGCTTCTGATAAATGTAAAAGTGTTGCAAATGTAATGGAGCAAATATCAGTCAAACATTCATAAATTTTAACCTTAATTTTTTTTATGGATTTTACTTTACTTATTATAATAATTGTACTTGCGCTGATATTTGATTACATCAATGGTTTTCATGATGCTGCCAATTCTATTGCAACAATTGTCGCCACAAAGGTGCTTACTCCATTTCAAGCTGTACTTTGGGCTGCTTTTTTTAATTTCTTAGCGTATTGGGTTTTTGGTTTTGGAGTTGCTGATACTGTTGCAAAAACTGCGCATACAAGTAGTATTGATTTAACTGTAATTTTGGCTGGAGTTATTGCAGCAATTATTTGGAATTTACTTACTTGGTGGAAGGGTATTCCGTCATCATCATCACATACATTAATTGGAGGTTTTGCTGGAGCTGCAATTGCTCATGGTCTATCTAACGTTTCAGACCCTGAACATGCAGGATTTAAAATTGTAAACTGGTTAAAGGATGCAAAAGAAGGTGAATTATTGCCTTCTGGAGTTTTTATAGTAATACTATTTATAGTTTTTGCACCATTAATAGGGATGATAATATCATATTTTATTTCTTTATGGTTAATGTATTCTTCAGAGAAAAATATTTATCCAAAAATACTAACTATTGCATTGATGATATTAGCAGTATTGTTTTTAAATACTGTATTAGTCTCATATGAAGATATTAAAAAACCTCGTTTTGAAAGTCATTTTTGGAGTATTATATGTGAACCAGCAAATATAAAATGGTTTTTGGTAGCTTTTATATTTTTCAGTTTAGCTTTATTTAATTTATTTTTCAGTCAATTTTCTACTGCAAAATCCGAAGCTGTACTTAAAAAAATGCAATTATTATCTTCCGCAGCATTTAGTTTAGGACACGGAGGAAATGATTCTCAAAAAGTAATGGGTATTATTGCCGCTGCTGTAGCTGTTTATGTAAGAATGAATCCTAACGTAGAACTTTCAAGTGGTTGGTTAGACTTAAATGTAGTTTTACCATCAGAAAAAGATGGAGTTAAAATTGACGGTGTTATGCCAGGTTGGATTCCTTTAACATGTTATACAGTAATTGCACTAGGAACTTTAAGTGGTGGATGGAAAATTGTGAAAACAATGGGCTCAAAAATAACTAAAGTTACCGCTTTTGAAGGCGTAGTTGCTGAATCTGCTGGTGCACTAACATTATTTATGACAGAGCATTTTAAAATACCTGTTTCAACTACTCATACAATTACAGGTTCAATTATTGGTGTAGGTGTTACAAAGCGTGTTTCTGCTGTTAGATGGGGAGTTACAGTACAATTGCTATGGGCTTGGGTATTAACTATCCCAGTTTCTGCAGTTTTGGCTGCATTAGTATATTATTTACTGAAAATATTTATTTAAGTTATTTTTATGCTTCGAAAATAAAAGCTAACATTTGTTAGCTTTTTTTACACCTTTTTTTATAACGTTACCAAATTGTTTATTTAACATTAAATTATTGTATTATATTTTTATGAGTTTTACATCAAATTTTCAAAAGCAAATTTTTATTTGTTTAGTATGTTGTTTTCTTTTTACAGCAAACTATTCATTTTCTCAAAAAAGGGAAGTTAAGGTAGACGAAACTTTAAAAGCCAAAAAATGGTATGATAACATTAATATTAGAGGATATGCCCAAATTAGATATAATAAATTATTTGAAACTAATTCAAATTTAGGATGTGAACAATGTGATAAATCATGGGGGGGAACTAATAGTTTTTTTATAAGAAGGGGCAGAATTGTTTTTTCTGGGGATGTTCATGAAAGAGTTTATATTTATGTGCAACCTGACTTTGCTTCTGCTGCGGGTACCACAAATATGATATTTCAAATTAGAGACGCCTATTTTGACCTTTCATTAGATTCTAAGAAAGAATATAGATTCCGATTTGGTCAAAGTAAAGTTCCATATGGTTTTGAAAACATGCAATCATCACAAAATAGACTTGCTTTAGATAGAAACGACGCATTAAATAGTGCTGTGTCAAATGAACGTGATTTAGGCGTATTTTTTTATTGGGCACCCAAAAACAAAAGAGAATTGTTTTCTAAATTGGTTAATACAGGTTTGAAAGGATCTGGTGACTATGGCATTTTTGGTATAGGATTTTATAACGGACAAACCGCTAATAGACCAGAAGCAAATAACAATCAGCATTTAGCAGCAAGAATAAGTTATCCATTTGAATTAAATAATAGTCAAATTTTAGAAACAAGTATTCAAGGATATAAAGGAAAATATGTTGTAAACACAAAAACTTCTGGAGTTACTACTTTAAGTAACGCAGAATATAATGATGATCGAATTGCGGCCTCTATAATTGTATATCCTCAACCTTTTGGTATTCAAATGGAATATAATATTGGTACAGGACCTGAGTATGATAAAATCACAAATTCTATCCAACAAAAGAATTTATATGGAGGTTATATTCAAGCAATGTATAATGTTAAAATAAATAAACAAAACTTATTTCCATTCGTAAAATATCAAACATATAACGGAGGAAAAAAGCATGAATTAGACGCAAGAAGTTATGACGTAAATGATTTAGAAATTGGGTTAGAGTGGCAACCAATTAAGAATTTTGAATTAGTAGCAGATTATACTATTTCTAATCGTCAATATGAAGATGCAATTTTGAAAAATAACATACAAAAAGGTAGTTTACTTAGATTGCAAGCACAATTTAATTTTTAAGAAAAAAATGTAGTTACTTGATATCGTGACTTAACAAAATACAAGGAGTTAACTTACTTACAATTATATATTCATATATTGAATTTGTGCTGCAGCTTGTGTCAATAAGTGGAGCAAAAAGCAAAAAGCCATCAGAAATGATGGCTTTTTCTTTTACTGCAAGCAATAGAAATGTTGTATCTTTTACTTTTTATTACGTTATATTTGTTTCAAACTAACATTAAAATGAAAAAATCAACACTACTTTTTTTCCTGTTCATACCATTTTTAGGGTTTACACAAAAGTCTGATTATACGGTATCTTCGTATTTGCTTGAAGGACCAAAAGCACCAAACACGCATTATATTGGTGAAGCGTGGTTAAATAACGTACTTCAAGGCGATGCCGAATTGAATTTCAATATTACTAAAGCAACTTTTAGAAAAAATTCCACCCTTGATTGGCATAAACATTCAACACCACAAGTGCTTATAGTTGTAGATGGGGAAGGTTATTATCAAGAAAGAGGAAAAGATGCCATTATTATAAAAAAAGGAGATGTTATAAGATGTGGTAAAGACACCGAGCACTGGCACACAGCCAGTAAGGAAAACCCGATTACTTATTTAGCTTTATATGATGGTTCAAAACCGACTGTTTGGACAGAGCAATTAACTCAAGAATATTATGACAGCGTTGCTAAGAAGTTGAGTGCTATAAAGAAATAAGTTCAACCCTTTAATTTCTTAATTGTCACATACTCAATCATCGCATTATAGTTGCATCTTTCGTCTGTAAGGGGAGCAAAAAGCAAATTAAAAGGGTTATACTTTAATAGTGTAACCCTTTTTGCATTTAAAAAAATTCAATCTTTAAAAAATAAATTGTTATTCATGCAATTTTTGTTGTTTTTCAATAAATTTATTACTTTTGTCAATAAATTTAATAAAAACAAAAATGACTATACAAAATTTTAAATCACTAGAAAGAAGCTCAACCCTATTTTTAAGGTTAATTCTCTTAGTTTTAACTATTGGTGTCTTAGTTCTCTGTGGATTCTTACTGTATCAAATTATACAATCGGATTCTTTAGGGTATTACCGCCCCATATTGATGGGTTTAGTTATTTCTGCCATTCCGTTATTCTATATTTTTTATCAAGCGTATAACTTATTAAACAATATTGATAACAATTTATCATTAACTGACTCCTCTGTTAATTCTTTACGAATTATCAAAGTGTGTTCGTTTATAATCAGTTTAATGTATTTGATTGGTTCGCCATTTATTTTCAATGTTGCCCAACAAGATGATGCTCCAGGAGTCGTACTAATTAATATCATTTTAATTATGGGCCCATTTTCTGTAGGTGTTTTTACCTATATTTTACAGAAACTTCTAATCAATGCCATTGGATATAAATCTGAAAACGAGTTAACTATATAATTAATGGAAATCATAGTGAATCTTGACGTAGTAATGGCGCAAAGGAAAATGTCATTAAATGAATTATCTGAGAAAGTAGGGATATCCTTATCTAATCTATCGATATTAAAGACTGGTAAAGCCAAAGCAATTCGATTTTCAACATTAGCGACATTGTGTGAAGTGTTAGATTGCCAGCCTTCGGATATATTAGAATATAAAAAATAGATAGTATGATGTATAAAAAATGGAGTGTTTTCTCCCCCTTATTATTGTTGCTTTTTCCATTGGTAGGAACATTGGTGTCCAATGAAGTCAATTGGAGTTTTTTTGACTTCATTGTTATGGGTATACTTATTCTTTCCATGAGTTTTGGTATTAAGCAAGTCATAATAACAACAAAAAACACCAACTATCGAGTTCTTATAATAGGAATGATTTTACTTGTATTTATATTAATATGGGTGGAATTAGCTGTTGGTATTTTTGACACCCCATTTGCGGGGAGTTAGTTAAAATTAATTGGACTTCCTGTAATTTTGCACAACGTTCAGTCTTTTAATTTATTTGTAGTTGCAGCTTCTGTCAATAAGGGGTGTAAAAACAACTGCGCTATTTAAAAAAGATGTTACTTTTGTTGTCTAACCTTTTTTATGATGAAGCGAATTCTACTAACTACCGTCTTTTTAAGTATATTTAATTTTCTTTCTTTAACCGCTACAGCACAAGTCAATACCAAGATGCACCGAATTGCCAAAATCAAAGTAGATGCCAATCAATTAGAGCGGTACCAAGTTGCTTTACAAGAACAGATGAATGCAGCCATACAATTGGAACCCGGAGTGTTATCGTATACGGTTGTCGCTGATAAAAAAGACGCAAGCTCCATTACGATTTTTGAAGTGTATGCCAGTCTTGAAGCCTATCAATCGCATATTGCGACCCCTCATTTTAAAAAGTACAAAGAAACGGTTAAGGACATGGTTTTGTCTTTGGAACTGATAGATACCGAATTAGTTGCTAGGGTACAAAAAGCGGATTATTAATCGCCACATTGTAA
This sequence comes from Flavobacteria bacterium GWA2_35_26, assembly GCA_001800905.1. Lineage (GTDB taxonomy): Bacteria > Bacteroidota > Bacteroidia > Flavobacteriales > Flavobacteriaceae > Flavobacterium. The sequence goes on from MGWH01000004.1 coordinate 110,660, forward strand.
ATTTTTCAACATGCCTTTACAGCATGTAAGGGCTTTTTTTATGTCTTATTTATTTTGATGTAAATAGTTGTTGTTTATTGATAATTGAGTTCTATTTTTACGAAACAATTTGAAGTGTCAAAATGAAAAAACCAGCTCTATTTTTTCTACAGTTTTTTATCCTCCTTTTCGGATTTGTGATACTCACTGCTTTGATTCGGCTTCCTCTTACAGAAGGAAGGGCGGTTAATTTAGACCTGGTGCAGATTTACACCGACCCATTTATCTTATATGTATATACCGCCTCAATTCCTTTCTTCGTTGCGCTTTTTTTGGCATTTCATTTACTCGGATATAGTAGAAAAAGCAGCCTGTTTTCTTTAGCTGCTGTTGAAGCAATAAAGCGTATAAGGTATTGTATAATTGTATTCAGTCTTTTTACTTTTCTTGCTGGGATATTTATACTTGTATTTCATGATAAAGAAGATGACCCAGCCGGATTTATTTCTCTTTGTATTTTCACTATTTTGTTATCAACTCTTGTCGCAATAACGGCATCTGTATTTGAAAAAAAAGTAAAGAAAGGAATAGATTTGAAATCTAAAACGACTTAACGCTTAAATTTCTAAATAGTTTTATACTTCATCTCCCGATTGAAGTTGCATCTTTAGTTAACAAGGGAAGCAAAAAGCAATTAAAGTAATGTGAGGGGTTTTTATCTTACTACTTGAATTTGTCCTTTTGCTGAGGTTTATTTTTTTGATTATTTTTAGACTCTATTTTTATCAAGATACTCAAACGATTGTATGAATCATTTTTATAAACAGCCCAAAATCTTGGTTTGGATCGAATCTATTGTATTGCTTGTACTAGGTTTTGTATTAGGCATATTGATCATTGTAAAAGGGAACGACAACGCTATGTATTATTTGGGTTTCTTCCTCTATGTGCCAGTTAGTCAATTTCTTTTTACGCCTATTTACAAATTGACCGGAGGTTATACCTATTATTCGCCGATGCTTCTTGGGTATATGGCTAATGACACACAAATCGATTTGCACAGCGGAACGAGTTTTGACCATCTCTTTGTCTTGAGAAAATACCCGTCGGGAACTCCGTTGAGAAACAGAATCTTATTGTATCATTTAGAAGGTTTGTTGCGGTTGATTCAGTTAATCGAAGAAAAACGTATTCCGGAATCGGTCAACATCGTGGGGACCTCCTATTTTTTTAACGATAGGACCTTACTAAAATTGGGGTTTCAAATAGAAAAAGCCTCTTTGTTGTATAGAATTAATCTCTTGATTAATGGGATAGATTTATTTTGGATGTATTCCCTTTCTCAAGGAAAGTTGGCCATTCCAACTTTATGGTACGCCAAAAAAGCCAGCATAGAAGGGAATCAATTAGTGCAGAGCAAACCCCAATTACACGCTTTTTACCAACACTTACAAGCCAAACAAGCTAAGTTATAAGTAGCCATCAGTTTTTAGTATTGGCCTTTTTATTTTTTAATTCCATAAAAAGAGTGACTGTAACAGTGATTAGAATTGCAATAAAAATTACAAAAAACAAGACCAAGTGCCCTTCGGTAATTACACGCTCAATTAAGGGGTAGGCAACCGATAAAATAAAAAGTATGAGTCCGCTAATTTGCCATAAACGAGAGGCCTCGGGCAATTTTACTTCATTGTGATTATTAAGAAATCCGGAAGCAGTAAAAATGAATTGGAATTTATTGGCGTCCCATAACAACAAGCAAACCGAAGCAAACAACATTAGCGAAGTGATCACCCAGGTTCCTGTAAATTGCATAGCAATGGTGATGCAGCAAATATTAGAAATAATGAAAAAATAGATCAGATTTCCTAAAGTTGAAAACCGTTGCGTCATCATCAATAAAGCGGTAATAAGCTGACTCCACCCCAGAAAATTCCAGTACATCCCAGATCGATAAAGCGCTTCAAAAAAGAACCCAATTGGATTGTCAATTCCAATGCTAGTAAATCGTTCTCCTAACAGTTTTTTCATTCCCGAAGGGATGAAGGCAAATGCCAAAAGGTATCTGGTAAGCCAAACTAGTATTGCTAAAGGGTAATTGGTTCGAATAGAATAGTAAAAAGCAGCAATTGTCTTCATATAGTAGTGTAATCGATACGTACAAATATAAATATAATCCAAGTTGGTTTCAAATTTGTATTTCGGCTTCAAAAAGTCGTTCAGATGACGTAAAAATGTCTTTATATTTATGAATTATTAAAATCATATTTGCAAAATGAAATTTGGTGATAGATTAAAAGAGCAAAGAACCAGTTTAAATTATTCTCAGAAAGAACTGGCTGAACTTACAGGTTTAACGCTTAGAACAATTCAACGAATTGAGAGTAATGAAGTAAACCCAAGCCTGCATTCCATTAAAGTAATTGGAAAAGCATTGGACACAGACTTCTCAAAAATTACACTACCGTCTGAAACCAAACCCTATGAATTTAATTTAACCATTAAAATCAATGATATGAATCAATTAATTAATGACCTGAAAACACTCTTCAACAACAATTGGAAAATAATTCTATTAATCGTTTTAGTACTCTTTTTTATTTCTAATTACGATGAAATTAAATTAGGAATAACGGAAGGATGGAACCAAAAGTAAATTTCTATAGTATATAAAGCCTTTACTTAGGTGTAAAGGCTTTTTTATAACACTTGAATGGTTTGTTTTTATTTAGGTTGAGTTTTTTGATTAAATTTATGACCTATTTCTAACTTTGTGATCAAAACAATAACTCCCACTTCTCCGATTTTAAAAAAGTACGTTGATTGCTTTTATATTTATGAAGGCATATCAAGCTCTAAGCATACCTATATAGCCTTCCCTCACTTTAATACAGGACTATCATTTATAAAAGGAGCAACAATCAAAAGAAGCCAAAGGAGTTTAGTAATCTCAGAAAGTACTACTAATGGACTGCATATTGAAATATTGGGTAAATATACTAGTCCTGTTTTAATTCAACTAGATGGATTAATTACTGAAATTTCAATTATTTTTAAACCTCTTGGAATTAATCGATTTATAAAGGATAATTATCAATCAATAGCTCCTAATTTCACTCAAGAATTTACAAATAGTGTTTGGCGTCATTTTGGAGAAGACCTTTTTTCAGGAGGAGACGATTTAAATAAATTAGAATCGTTTTTAGTTTCTCAATTTTCAGAAAATCAAGATTTGATTGCTATCGAAGAGTCTCTTAAATTATTAGAAAAAGGGAACGAACAAACAACTATTGATACTATCGCTGCCAAAGTAGGATTAAACTTAAAAACTTTTCAGAGGCATTTCAACAAACATATGGGCTGTAGTCCTATTGAATATCGAAGAATATGCAGATTCAGAAATTCTTTAAACAGCAAGCTCAATAGTTTTGAATTAAAAAATTTAACCGATATAACTTATGAAGAGGGGTACTATGACCAGTCCTATTTCATTAAGGAATTTAGGAAACTTACCAATCATAACCCGAAAGACTTTTTTAAAGCAACAAGTAAAGTTGATGGTGATAAGATAGTCTGGGAATTAATGTAGTGTCCTAAAAGTACAATTTTGAATATTTTTTTGATTCTAATTTTGCATAAATCTAAATACATAATTATGAAAACATCATTTAACAAAATCCTCTACATTGGATTTATACTTTTAGGACTATTCCAAGCTTTATTCTCCAAAGACTATATGCAAGCCGGTTCCTCTATAGGCATCGCTTTGGCTTTTGATCCGTTTGATCAAGACCAAAAATGGAACGACAGACCCACTTGGCAGAAAGTAGTTTTATTCGTTCATTTAGGTGTAGCTGCTGCTTTATTAGGCTATGCAATAGGTTGGAATGATAAATAATCACGTAATAACAGCACAAAATGGCATTAAAAATTAATTATGGTAAAGTTGGTCTATTAATAATTCTAGGATTGGGTTGGATGGAAAAGATCTTTGCTTGGGAAGGAGTTCCCGAAGGGATCTATAAAATGGTAGAAACCAATCTGCTTACTTCTTGGCTAACTAATTTGGGGCCAATGGGACCCAATTATTTTTTAGGCTATTTTGAATTGATCGTGTTTTTACTTCTAATTGTTAAGGAAAAATATGGCGCTATTTTATCTTGTTTAATCTTTTTGATTACCCTATCGTTTTTAACAACTGGTTTTTCATTTTCAATCGCAAAGGATTTTGCCTTGCTCGGAATTTCTTTAGATTTAACACTAAAAAACTGGATAAATAAGGAAAAGATTTAGGCGGTTTTGATATTACATAACTATTTAAAAACAATTGTAAGACAATTTTACTAATCCTTTTTAGTGTTTGGCTTATCTCAAGCTATACTGATATTAAAGCTGGAATTGTGGATGCTTGGACTTCAAAGTGAAGCATTAAACTAATTTTAGTTTCATCATAATATCCGTTTGTTCTTCGTCGCCAAAGACAAAGATATGTTTGTCGAAAGCCACAAAGCCATTTTTGGTATAGAACTGAAGTGCGCGGTGGTTTTCTTCCCAAACGCCCAACCAGATATAATTGCAATGGTTGCTTTTTGCAATAGCCATGGCTTTTTCAAATAGCAATTGACCCACTTGCTTTCCGTGGTAGTCTTGTAGCACATAAATGCGTTCAATTTCTACAGCATTAGCATCTTGAAGTTCCGTTTGTGCAGAACCAAAATTGACTTTTAGGTAGCCAATTACAACTTCGTTTTGGGTCGCAAAATAAAATTCTGAATTTGGATTTTCGAGTTCAGCAGTGAGTTTTTCGGTTGAAAAGCTAGTGGCTAAATAGGCTTTCATACTTTCTTCTGAATCAGATTCAAAAAAAGTATCGTAAAAGGTTTTACGTCCTATTTCTTGTAAGGGAACCAATTGTTCCAGCCCTATTTTTTTAATTGCAATCGAATTCATATCCACAAATATAAAATTTAATTAATTTCCTATATTTATCGAACTAAATAAATGGAACAAAAAACACCTATGGATATTTTTAGTAGAATGTTAGCCGGAGGAATTATTGATAATAACGATCCCGACTTGCCGAAACTTTGGAAGCAGGTTTCTCAAACCATCGCTTTGTCATCGGCATTGAATGCCGCTACAGATACCAATCAAATTAGACTTCAATTAAGTACAATTATAGGCAGTGCTATAGACACAAGTACGATTGTTTTTGTGCCGTTTCATACTAATTTTGGTAAACACACCACCATTGGAAAAAATGTTTTTATCAATCACGGCTGTTCGTTTTTAGACCTGGGCGGAATTACTATTGAAGACGATGTTTTGATAGGACCAAAGGTGAGTTTGATTACCGAAAATCACCCCGTGGATCCGGCTAATCGCAAGTCGTTAGACTTAGCTAAAATTGTTATTAAAAAGAATGCTTGGATAGGCGCAGGCGCTATTATTTTGCCAGGCGTAACCGTTGGTGAAAATGCTATTGTTGCGGCAGGTGCAGTCGTGAATAAAGACGTAGCAGACAATACCATTGTAGCAGGAGTTCCTGCCAAAAAAATCAAAAACATACCTTAAATGAAACAAGGAATAACTCTTGTATTGAACTGGCTTTTTGCCGTTCTTTTTTCGGCAATAGGTTTAGTGAATTGCTTTGTTGGTAACGATCCTGAATTTGGGGTTTTTATTTTGCTTTTGTCGCTATTGTTTTATCCTCCCCTTCGATTGGTATTTCAACAAAAGACCGGCTGGACAATTCCCTCTTTTGTTTTAATTGTATTGGGACTGTTTGTTCTTTGGTCGAGTTTAGGGGTAGGGGAATTGTTAGATAAAATAAAGACGATTGCGGGGTAATTTTATGCCTTCAAACTTCCAAATTTTTGTAGATACTTTTAATATTCCTTTTGATTTTTTATCTTACCATGTTACAGTTTATAATAAATACTATAAATTTACTTTTTGTATCAAATAAAAAAGCGTTTTGAGTAGCTGTTTTTATTTAAAAATATCCCAATCGACCCCATTAAATCGACATACTATGAAAATTAAAGTATTTTACAATTGGTTTTTTTTATTTTTTGTTGTCCTGTTATTTGGGCAGAATAATGAAAAATTAGCATCTCCATTTATTTTTTTTAGAGAAAAGCAGGCCAACAAAACCAGTAACTATTCTACTCCCGCCTTATATTCAGATATTGAAACGGAACGATTTAATACAACAACAGGTCGTATAGAAAAGGGATATAATTGTATTATATACACTCAGCATCCAGAGCAATTGAAGGCAAAAGGATTGCCAATTGAGGTGACACTCCCTACTTTCTCTACAGCTTGGTTAACACTAGAACAAATAGCAATAGCTTCTGATATGCCGGAAGTTAAATATATCGATGTTCCAAATTTTTTAAAACCTAGTAATGATATTTCAGTAGCCGGAACTGGCGCCAGTTTATTGCATAACGGGAGGTTAAATAACACTGCTTACAAAGGAGATGGTGTGATTGTAGCCATTATTGATTCAGGAATTGATTGGGATCATCTCGATTTTAGGAATCCAACAAATCCTCTAAAAAGCAGAATATTACGAATTTGGGATCAAACCTTAGTTCCGCAAGCATCAGAAAACAGCCCTGCTGGATATTCTCTTGGGGTTGAGTATACTAAAGAGCAAATTGAAGATGAAATTGACGGAACACCTGCCGGATTTGTTCGTGAAAAAGATACCGACGGACACGGAACTCACGTTGCCGGAACTGCGGTTGGGAATGGGGCCTCTTTGAATTCAAAATATACTGGATTAGCGCCCAATGCTGATATTGTAGTGATTAAAGCAGGAAACGGTTCATTCAGTACGTCTAATATTATCTCCTCTTTAGAATATTTAAAAAGGTTAGCAAGTAGTTTGGGCAAACCGATTGTTGTTAATATGAGTTTAGGCTCTCAAGGCGGAGCTCATGACGGTACAGATCCACTTGAGGTGGCAATAGATCAGTTTACGGATACTGCTGCAGGACATATTGTGGTAGTTGCTTCAGGGAATGATAATGGGGATAATATCCACAAACAATCTATATTGGCACCAACGGCTCAGAGTACAATTGAAATACAGGTACCAACCGCTTCGGCATCTACGAAACAAGACGTGTTTAGACATACTATGTATGCAAATGATGCAAGTACAATGACAGCTGTAGTTACAGCTCCAGACGGAACGCAAGCTACTTCAGTCACCGGTACAGGAAGTATAATTATGAACGGAAATGCTAGAGTATATATTTCGAATTCAATTGATTCAGGAAGTGGTGATAGGAGAGTCCAGGTATACGTAACAAGAACAGGGACTTCATTAGATGTTTCTGGAACTTGGTCAATTGGATTAACAAATACTTCTTTGAATACGATCACAGTTGATGGTTGGTTATCAGACAAAGGGGATGATTATGAATCTACAACTTTACTCGGAGGAGACAGCAATTATTTAGTCACAATGCCCGGATGTGCAAACAAAGCCATTACAGTTGGTTCATTTATGGGTAAAATTGATTGGTATTCGTCATCTGGTTCTGGATATAATTATAATAATGGTATGCAAGATGATATTTCCTCTTTTAGCGGAATAGGACCAAGAAGAGATAACGTTCAAAAACCAGATATTACCGCAAATGGACAAGCGGTCGTTTCTTGTTTGTCTTCGGATTCTACTTTATCAAACACATCAGCTTATATGATAGAAAAAGGATTGTATTCGGCTCAGCAGGGTACTAGTATGGCAACTCCAGCTGTAGCTGGATGTGTTGCATTATTATTGCAAATGAAACCAACTGCCACTTTTGATCAAATTAAAAACGCAATAACTACAACAGCTACAAAAGATTCATTTACCTCTAACACTAGTAATAATATATGGGGGCATGGAAAAATAGATGTATTCAAAGCGGCATCAAGTTTTACACGATGTGAACCCTTACCAAGAGTGATTTATAATTACGAACAACCCTATTCGAGTGCTGATAATTTTTCGTTTGAATTTAGTGGTCAAAGAGCTGCATTAAAATTCACATCAACCATTTCGGGTAATTTAGGAGGAGTTTTCTTAAAGACAGTTAGAAATCAAACATTAACTAGTTTAACAGTCGAAGTCCGATCTAATAATGCGGGTTCGCCAGGGACTTTATTAGGAACACAAAACGTAACTCCATCATCTTTGGCAAAAAACACCTGGAATTACATAGATTTAAGTAATCTCTCAATTTCTGTAGCAAGCGGTACCGATTATTTTTTAATTGTTCAGCCAGGATTAACCGATACTTTTGGACTAGGTCAAGAGCGTACAAACAGTCAACGCTCATTTGTTTCTAATGATGGAATAAATTGGTCTTCTGTTACTAATTTAAGAATTCGTCCAGAAGTTTATGCTATTCAAGGCTCAGGTGCGGTTGTCAACAATGTAACCATTAATTTAGCTTCAGCAACTGGAACTAATTCTCAATCTCTATGTAAAGATGTTCCAATAACCCCTATTAGCTATACCACTTCTGGTTCTACCGAAGTTACCTTTTCTGGATTACCCCCAGGAGTTTCTGGAGTATGGTCTAATAATCGAGCTACGATTACGGGTTCTTCTTCACAGATTGGAACATACAATTACATCGTTAAAGCAACATCGGGCTGTAACTCAATCAACGCAACAGGAAAAATTATCATTGTTGGAAAGCCGACTATTACAAACGTACAAGTTGTTAAAGAACAATCAGCCACTGCTGTTACGGTCAACGGAAATTATTTGATTGGCGAATCAGCATCTACGGTAACACTAGGGGGCGTTGCGGCAACTATTAGAAGTGCTACAAATAGTGCTGTTGTTTTTCTATTGCCTCAAAACAGCACCGGCGGCAACATAATTATAACCAATTCTTGTAACGAAAGTTCAACCCCATTTGCGTATCCTTATGTAGCGCCTACCAATATCAATTTAAGTTCCACCTCTGTTATTTCAAATAATACTATCGGATTAACAATTGCAAGTTTGTCAGGCACTGATACAGACCAAAACGATTCATTTACCTATTCATTAGTGAATGGACAAGGGGGTGAAGACAATGCTAATTTTTCCATCCAAAATAATTTACTCAAGGCTGCTGTCGTTTTTAATGCTCAAGTAAAATCAAATCATAGCATACGTATTAGGATTACAGATGCAGGGGGCTTATATTTTGAAAAAACAGTTGTAATTAATGTAGTACCCGATCAAGATTCTGACGGGGTACCCGATAATTCAGACCAGTGCCCTAATACTATTGCTGGCGCTAAAGTAGATTTTAATGGTTGTGAGATTTTTATCTTACCATCAAATAATTATGCCGTACAGGCAACAGCAACTTCCTGCGTAGGTCAACAAAATGGTGCCATTAGCGTAAGTACCACTAACACCACCTATACGTATACTGTAACCATTAATGGTCAAAACGCGATTCAATTGAATACAGCCAATAACTTCAAAAATCAATTTCAAAACTTGGCAATAGGAACCTATGAAATTTGCATAACAATTCAGGGCAAAACTAATTATGTTCAATGTTATACGATTAAGGTAAAAGAACCGAATGTGTTGTCAGTTACCAATAAAATGAGCACTACAGGAAAGCAAGTCACCTATAGTTTGAGTGGAGCAAACAGCTATACTATTACGTTTAATGGATTTACCCAAAATTATACTTCAAATGCAATCACTTTTGATTTGGTTTCGGGCCAAAATACAATTGCCATTTCAACGGATTTATACTGTCAAGGACAATTTGAAGATCTCATTTTCGTGAGTGAAAAAGTGGTTGTTTATCCTAATCCAGTTCAAGATGTATTGAATTTATATTGCTCAGGCACGGATTCAAAAGTAACCGCTATATTAACGAATCTTTCAGGAAAACGCTTGGCAAATTTTTCAAAAACAGTACCTGAAACCAGAATGATTCAATTTGATTTAAACGACTTAACCAGCGGTTTCTACCTATTGCATTTGAAAGGAACAAGTTTAGAAGAAACTATTAAAATCATTAAAAAGTAAAGGCCTTATGAAACAAATACACTATTTATTAGCCCTTTTTACATTTGTCTTTCTTATGTCTTGCGGTGGTGGAGATTCTGCTCCTACACCTACACCAGCGCCAGTAATAAAAACTCCAGGTAAATCTAGTTTAGTTGCACCATTAAATGCAAAGACTTGTGAGGAAGGATCCAATATTACTGCAACTCAAAGCACTGTAACCTTCAGTTGGAATAGCGCTTCGGATACAGAAAGTTATGAATTAAGAATCACTAATCTAAATACTTCAGAAGTAATAACTCAAACGGGAATCTCTACTACTAGCGCAACAGTGACATTAACCCGTGGCATTCCGTATTCTTGGTCAATCACTTCTAAGAACAAAGGAGCAACAACTACTGATAGCGATATTTGGAAGTTCTATTTAGCGGGCGTTGGAGTTACTAATTATGCACCCTTTCCAGCGGCAGCTGTAAGTCCGCTTCCAGGAACCACTGTGACACCGACAAATGGTAAAGTCACTCTAACATGGGACACTAGCGATGTTGACGGAGGGAGTTTGACTCACACATTGTACTTTGATACAGTGGACGGAAAACAAACACCACTAACTGCCAATTCCAATCTTACAGTTAAAACGAAAGAGGTATCCGTGGCTGCCAACACTATTTATTATTGGCGCGTGGTTACTTCTGATGGCTCCAATACTGCAACTAGTATTGTGTACAGTTTTAAAACGAATTAATTATGACGCTATCAATTAGATTTCTCCTTTTGTTTTTCTGTTTTACTTTGGGAGTATCCAAAGTATCCGCCCAAGAAGTGTCGTCTCAAAATAGTTTAACTCCAGCCGAAATAGAAGCGGGCTGGCAGTTGCTTTTTGACGGCAAAACCACTTCAGGTTGGCATTTGTACAACGAAGGAAAAATCAAATCGGCTTGGAATGTTATGAACGGCGAATTGATTTGCGATCCGAACACCGAAAAAGTGGAGCGCGGCGATTTAGTTTCGGATCAAATCTTTACAAATTATGATTTTAGCTTTGAATGGAAAATTTCAGAGGCAGGCAATAGCGGGGTTTTTATAAACGTACAAGAAGCAGCTGAATTTCCTACTGCTTGGACCACCGGACCCGAATACCAATTGCTAGATAATGCTAATATGCCTAAGGAGTATTTGCAAGACGGCAAGCATTCTGCAGGTTGTGTGTACAGTTTATCTCCATTATTAAACCAGGTACAGCCAAAGCCATCAGGACAATGGAATCAATCTCGAATTCTGCAACAAAACGGCGTCATTACCTTTTGGTTAAATGGCATTGAAACAGGTCACGAAGACATGAAAACCGACCGTTGGAAACAATTAATAGCCGGAAGCAAATTAGGTAATTTCCCTTCTTTTGGAAAGGCAATTCAAGGTAAAATTGCTTTTCAAGATTGGTCAAAAGGAGTGGCTTTACGCAATATTAAAATTAAAGAAATAAAGTAAATTTCAATTATTTTCTATAATCCAAAGCGGGTTTTCGATCTCCAAGAAGTGGCGTATATTTAAAATCTTTTCCTCTTTTTTCTTCCAATTCAGCTTTGGCTTTTGCAATTTGGTCTTGGTGTAAAAACAAATCAATAGCAGTTAAGGCAATCGTTTTAGCTGCGACCATCATTCCCTTGTTGCCAATATTGGTTCCGCCTGCAGCCACCGCTTGCCAACTATGAGCCGGAGTTCCAGGCACCCAAGTGGCGCTTCCCATTCCTGCTGTTGGAACAGCAAAACTCACATCGCCTACATCGGTTGATCCAAAACTTGGATCCAAATTTTTGTAAGGTTGTACGATTGCTGCTTTATTTAAATCTCCATTTTCTATTCCTAAGGATTGCATAATTTGGTTTCCGAATTCTTTCTCTGCTTCAGTATACTGAACCCCGCCCACTTTAACCAAATTAGCATACATCATTTTTTGAAGCGTAGTGTTTGGGAGTAATTCGTGGGTACCTCCTATCAATTCGTATTTCATTGTAGTTCCTGTTCCTAATGCAGCTCCTTCGGCAGCTTTAGTGATACGGTCAAATAGTTCAACTACTGTTTTTCGGTTGCCGTGACGCACATAATAATATACTTCTGCAAAATCAGGGACTACATTGGGTGCTTTCCCGCCATTGGTAATTACATAATGGATACGAGCATCAGACGGAATGTGTTCGCGCATCATGTTGACCATCATGTCCATTGCTTCCACGCCATCTAAGGCAGAGCGACCTTTGTCTGGAGCCATTCCGGCGTGAGAGGCTACACCATAAAATCGGAATTTAGCTGATTTATTGGCCAAAGCCGAACCTGGATTCGCATCATTGGCGTCGGCTGGGTGCCAATGCAAGGCTACATCAACGTCTTTAAACAAACCTTCGCGTACTAAGTATACTTTTCCCGATCCACCTTCTTCGGCAGGACATCCATAAAAACGAATGGTTCCTTTTTTATGATTGGCTTTTAACCAATTTTTCACTTCAATCGCTGCCGCTGTAGAAGCGGTGCCAAATAAATGATGTCCACAAGCATGACCGGCTGCTTTTCCTGCCGACTTTTTCTCGGCTATTGCTTCTTGAGAAAGACCAGGAAGCGCATCGTATTCGCCCAAAATGGCGATTACCGGTAAACCTTCGCCATATTCAGCAATAAAAGCAGTTGGAATTCCTGCCACGCCTTTAGTAATTTTGAAGTCTTCATTTCGTAAAGTTTCTTGCAATAAGGCAGCACTTTTTTCTTCTTGGTAGCCCATTTCGGCAAAGCCCCAAATTTGTTGTGCAATGGCGCCATATTTTTCTTTTTTTGCCGTAAGGTCTGCTACAACTTTGTCTGTTTTTTGACCTAGAACAACTTCTGAAAACAGCAGAATAACAGTAAGAATTGTAATTTTTTTCATGGTGTTTGGATTAACTAAATTGTTTAATATAGGCTGAAGGAACCGTCCCTTTTCGCTCTTTAAAAGCATCTATAAATTTTGATCGAGAAGAAAAACCAACATTTTGCGAAATTCCTTCCACAGTAAGTTTGTCTGCCTTTCCTTCGGCAATCATTTTGCAGGCATAATCAATTCGATTATTATTTTTCCATTCGCTGAACGATATGGAGAGTTCGGTATTGAAATAATTGGACAATACTCTCTCTGACAATTGTAGGTCTAGGGCCATTTTAGATAAATTAAACCCAGGCTCAATGTAAGGAGATGTTGCTATGTATTTTTCTAACTTTGTAGTTATGGTTTGATTAATTTCTAGCGATTTTTCCTTTTTTATTTGTGCAGCTCTATTTTTTGCCAAAGAGACATCAGGATAGGAAATGGAATCGAATAGGATTTTTGGAAACAAAAACAGTAAAATGTTTTGCATAAAAAAAGTACTTCCAACGGCTCTGAAATAATTTTCGTATTTAAATATTCCTAAATCATTTTTTAAAATAAAACCCGTATAGGAATCTAAGAAACAATAGGTAGAAATAAATAATTGAAGACTAATTAATAAGTAGATCCATCGTTCAATAATCCAATGATTAGATGGAAGTGCTCCAAAACTTTCAAGTCTTTTTTTCGTTGCTTTTTTAAAGTACATCAAGCTGAGAATGCAATACAAAAACAAATGCATGGGACGAATAAACATCATTTGTTTTAAAGAAAAAATAGAAATTTTAAAATCATAGTCTTGCGTTACGGCTTGAATATGATGTGCAATTTTTACTTTTTCAGAAAATGGCAATGTAGTATAAGGCAAACTTATCAAAACAACAATTACTGCGGGAATAAAGTGCAAATATTCTATAGGTCTAATATTTTTATTTTCGGCGACAGCATATTTAACATAAAAAAATAATAGCGGCCCAATGACAAACGACAAAGGCATGAATTGAACAAAAAACACTCCTTCCCAAAACGGAGTTTTTGAAAAATGCAAACCAAAATAGACCAAAACGATGAGGTTGCTACACAAATAAAACAGGGCTAAATACAAATTAGACCGATTAAAGTCCTTTCTATAATAAAACAGAATAAACGATGTAAACAGTCCAAAAAAAGGCGCAAGCATTTCCATAAAACTCTGATAAATAGATTGTGACCTCGCTAATATAGCACTTTTTTATTAAGTCAATGTGCTTTTACAAACCTTTGTAAAAATTTGCAAAGTGTTCCTTAATGCTAAAAAGGAACAGATTTCACTTACAAATTAACAACTACAACCTATTGGGAACATAATTTTGAGATCCAACAAAAAACCTTAAAGCATGAAAAAAATTATTTTATCTATTGCACTTACAATGGTTTTGTTTTCGTGTAACAAAGCAATCGAAACAAAATCCGAATTTGATTTGGCTAAAGCCAAAAAAGAAATCGAAGCAGCCAATAAAAATATAGCTGAATTATTAGCTAAAAATGATTCAGTTGGTTTTGCTAATTCGTACACTGAGGACGCTAAATTCATGGAACACAATTTGCCCGCATTAGTAGGGCGTGCTGCCATTCAATCTTTTTGGTCCAAATTTATGATTGCTGGTGGTAATGATATTCAATTAAATACGCTTGAAGTATGGGGAGACGCTTCTACAATTACTGAAGAAGGTTTGTACGAGCTTAAATCAAATACAGGAGCCGTTTTAGGCAAAGGTAAATATATTGTTATTTGGAAATCTATAAATGGGAAATGGTTGATTCACAGAGACATTTCAAACTCTGATTTACCAGCAACTAAATAATACAAAGAATGAAACAGCATATTTCACTTTTTCTAGCCTTCTTAATTTGTACAACTTTGAATGCGCAGAAGGATCCTCATGGTCAAGACAAATTGATTCAATCCTACGATAAGGTTATGGATAGTATCGCAAAAAACAATCCATTGCCCACTTTCATTGTTGGAGGCCTTACTAAAAATGGCTTTTTTTATCAATACCATCATGGCAATAAATTGTGGGAAGGAAAAAAACCTATATCCAACCATCATATTTTTAGAATTTATTCTATGACCAAGGCGGTAACTTCTTTGGCTGCCATGCAATTAGTGGAAAAAGGTAAGATCACATTAGACGAACCCTTGGACAAGTTGATGCCAGAAATGACCGAGATTCCAATTTTAACTAAGGAAGGAAAATTAGTTAAAGCCACTAAATCCATAACATTACGTCAATTGTTAACCCACACTGCAGGATTTGCATATCCGTTTTTGCACAATGGGTTGAATAAATTCCAAAAACCCTCCGATTGGAAATACCAAGATTTTCCTAGAGTATATGAAGCAGGAGAAAAATGGCAATACGGAACCAATATTGATTGGATTGGTAAAATTGTCGAAAAAATAAGCGGCCAAACCCTTGAAGAATATTTCAAAGAAAATATTACCGGTCCACTTGGAATGAGTCGAACTTTCTTTAGTGTACCTGAAGATTTGGTTAGCGAAATTACCTCATTCGGGCATTTGAAAGGCAATCAATTTGTACAAGATAAAGATTGGCAATACAAAGAGTTAAAAACTACCAAATACGAAGGTGGCGGCGGCTTGTTTAGCACGTTTCACGATTATGGACAATTCATTCAATGTATTCTAAACGATGGTACGTTGAATGGTAAAAAAATTATTAAAAAAGAAACGATTGATTTGATGTTTACTAATAATATGGGGGACCTCTTTACAGTCTATGACGACCCTTGCCTTGAACACACTTATTTATTCAATATGAGCGCCAAAAATGTAGGTGTAAATAAATTTGGATTGGGATGGGCAGTCGATCAAACGGGTAGAAAAGGGATTAGAGCTGCAGGAACGGTTTATTGGTCTGGAGCGGCTTGTACTTTTTATAGTATTGATCGAAAAAATGGCAAAGCGGTATTGTTTTTTTCTAATGTTTTGCCTTGGTCTAATATTCATGCCGAATCAGCTTATATGAAATCAGAATCCATATTATATGGGACAAAATAATAAACACTATTAATTAACCAAAAAACCCCACATTATGAAAAAAGTAATTTTATTGGCATTCCTTGCTTTTGGAATGCAACAAGCACAAGCACAGTACAAATTTTTGCAATACAGAAATGTATCCGAAAAAAATGAAGCCGAATTCGTAAAAAGAGAAACCGAATATTGGTCCAAAATTGCCAAAGCCAACATTAAATCAGGTAAAATGCAAGCTTGGAGCTTGTGGAAAAAAATAGGAGTTGCTGGAGAACCCGATGCAAAACCAAATTATTTGTTTGTAAACGATTTTAAATCAATAACTGATTTTGACGCTTTGGAAAGCGGATGGGCAAATCCAGAAAAAGTTTTGCCTAACATGAAGTTGGCCGATATGGAAACAGGTTCTATTTCTAAGGTCCTTTTTACAGACATCATGAAAACAGAAGCTCAAATTGAAGGAAACCCTAAATTTGTTGTTATTAATTATGCTAAACCAACCAATGTTCAAGCCTTTGTAGAAGAAAACATCAACTTATGGAAACCATTTTTTGAAAGTGAACAAAAAAAGGGATTTAAATTAAACGGTTGGGGATTACAAACTGTAGTCTATCCTCAAGGGAATACCCTAGAATTTTCAGCTTTAACTTGGGATGGATTTACGAAACTTTCAGAGGCCTTAGATCACGTTCAATACAGACCATCAAGCCAATCTCGATTTGCATCAATTGCTAAGGATTCAAAAATGAGTACTATTAATCCTAATGGATTTGAATTTTCTCCTATTTATGAATTAGTAATGTATGTTGACGCAACTACTAAATAAATCCAAACAATAAATTATGAAAAAAGTACTTTTTATGATCGTTATGACGATCTCAATGACTCAGATGAGCGCACAAACGGAAGGCGGTAAATACTTTGAACCGAAGTCTGAATTTAACGACAAACCTTTTGTTTTTTCGAATAGAGGAGAAACAGAAGCCATTTTGAAATTAAATGCGGCTTATAATAAAATGGATGCAGCTACTTGCATGTCTTTATCTACTAGTAAAGTAAATTATACCGATTTTGAAGGCAATAAAATGGTGATGACTCAAAAAGATTGGGAATCGTTTTTTGCACAGCACAAATCGCTAAATTGGGTAATTAATGCTATTGTTCCTATTCGAATCAAAGATTCAGACCCTTCTTCTGGAGTAATTGTAATGGCTACAGAAACTCGAGTAAGTAAAGACGGAACCATTTGGAAAAAAGAGTTAACAGAATTATTCATGTTTGATTTAAATATGAAAATTAATAGTATCATACAATACGCTCAATCTATAAAATAATTTTAAAATTTAAATATTATGAAAAAAACAATTGCACTTTTTGCCCTTACAAGTTTACTATTTGTTTCTTGTAAAAAAGAAGTTGCTACTGAGGCAGTAGCAAAGAATCCAAATGAAGGAGGTATCAATCTTTCAACATCTGAAAACACCGAAATGATCAAGCAAATGAATGTGTTTGCAAGTAAATTTGACACAGAAAGCATTCAAAAATTATATGTTCCTGGCGCAGTAATTCATGATAATTTAAAATCGATGTCGATTGAAGAAAACATGAAAAATTTAGTATTCTTACAATCACAAGGTGTTACAATTACCTTACCTACCGATCCTTTAGTTTGGGAAGTTGTTAATAATAAACCAGATGAAAAAACAGGAATTACTAATTATGTTATTTCCTATTATGAAATTAGTTTTTCAAAAGGAGATAAAAAAACTTCAGTTATGATAAATATGAATTTTGCAATCAAAGACGGTAAAATTCATGAAGAATGGGATACTTATGATACAGCACCATTAACAGAACTATTAAAATAAATATACTAAAATGAAAAAAATATTAGTATTACTAGCAATTAGCGTATCGTTATTTGCTTGTAAAAGCGAGGCAGATAAAAACGAAAAAATTGCACAAGACAACATCAAATTTTATTCAAATGTTTGGGAGGTGGCGATTAACCAAGGCGATATTTCCATTTTGGATGAAGCCTATGCACCAGATGTGGTGTTGCACACCGTTCCTGAAACTAAAGGAGCGGCTAATGCCAAAGCTTATTATGCCAATTATGTAACTGGATTTTCTGATCGTGAATTTATCGTTAAAGAAATTTTCGCACAAGGAAATAAGTTAACTAAATATTGGATCTTTAAAGGAAAACATACTGGAGATTTCTTCGGGATTCCTGCTACAGGAAAGACCATCAGCGTTGAAGGATGTACCATTGCAACCATTATCAACGGTAAAATTACCGAGGAAAGAGATTTCTTTGATAATTTAGAATTTTTAAGACAATTGGGTCTTATGCCAAGATAATCTATAGTTAACAACAACTTTATTTTGAATTATTTTTTCAATAGCCTGGCAGCAATGTCAGGTTTTTTTGTTTTTAGTATATTTACCTGCTTTTACAACTATTGATGATACAAGAAATTCCTATTGACGCCCTGTTGCAATTACGCCAACAAGTACTTTGGCCAGATAAAGACCTAGAATTCGTGCGCACTCCAAACGACGATCGCGGGATTCATTTGGGTGTTTGTATCGAAGGTCAATGGGTTTCCTGCATTTCTCTTTTTCTCGAAGAAAATCATCATGCGGTTTTCAGAAAATTTGCCACCTTAGCCGAATTTCAAAATAAAGGGTATGGTAGTCAATTGCTACACTACAGTTTTAACTACCTCCAACAATTGGGTGTACATTCTATTTCTTGTAGTGCCCGTGTTGAAAAACAAAGTTATTATCTAAAATTTGGAATGCAACCCAATGGATATCCCTATCTCAAAAACGGTTTGAATTATATTCTAATGGAGGTGAATGTAAAATAAATTGATTTTCATTGCGTATTATTGACACAATAAATATATATTTGTCTTTCATATATAAAAAACCAACCTCAATTTACTTTATGAAACTTAAATTAATTGCTCTTTTTGCTTTTTTCTGCGTCACATTTGCGCATGCACAACATGCTAGTTTTGAAGCTAGTACAGGCGGATTCTCTTTTATTCCTGCCTTTACCTCAGAAGATCCACATATTATTGTTAATGCTGGAACGTCTAATACGAAAAGACTTTCATTTCATTTGTTGTCTACCATTCGGTTGGAAAATTTAAATCCTCGTGGTGTAATTTTTATGTCTCGTTACAAATTCATTGACAAAAAACTAAAAGCAAGTTTCGGTATTCACTTGCCGGCGATACAAATCGACCAAAATTTTAATGTTGATACCTTTTTTGCACAAGAGGTTCTTGCGAGTTATCCTTTGTCAAATAAATGGTCTATGGGCTTGTTTTATTTGCATGGCGAAGGAAGAAACAACGACTTTAAGACTAATTTCTTAGCCCTAAGCACTACATTGGTTGAGGGAAATTTTAGTTTTTTAACCCAAGCGTATGGTCTTGACTTAAACAGCACTTATGGAGTTTCGGAAACAATAACCTATAAAGTTACTAAAAGCATCGATTTCAGAGGCTTTGCCAACAAGACGATCTCCAACGGAAAATTCAATTGGACCCTAGGAGCACGATATAATTTGTAAATTGCTAATTCAATTAACTACCAGATAAACCACCTATAATGAAAACACAAATCACATTGGCTTCTTTGCTACTTCTTTTTGCAACACAAATGGAAGCACAAAAAAAATGGTCAGAAACACCTAAAGGGTCTTTTAATCGTATTGAAAATATTGGCGGCCAAACTTTAGGCTATTCGCCAAACTCAGGCGTAAAAATCCTAACGATTGATGGATTGGCCTTCAAAGATTTAAATAAAAATGGGAAATTAGATCGATACGAAGACTGGAGAAAACCAGTTGCCGAACGTGCCAAAGATTTGGCGAGTCAAATGACTCTGGATCAGATTGCTGGATTGATGTTGTACAGTCGCCATCAAGCGATTCCGGCACAAGCAGGAGGTTACTTTGGCGGTACCTATAACGGCAAACCATTTCCAGAAAGTGGCGCGAAAGCTCACGATTTATCCGATCAACAAAAAGCCTTTTTAACAACAGATAATTTGCGTCATGTTTTGATGACATCGGTGGAAAACCCAACGGTTTCCGCACTTTGGAATAACAATGTACAAGCTTTGGTAGAAAGTATTGGCGTGGGAATTCCTGCCAATAACAGTTCTGATCCGCGTCATGGCGCCAATAAAGATTCCGAATACAATGCTGGTTCAGGCGGAGCTATTTCACAATGGCCTGAAGAATTAGGTTTGGCAGCAACTTTTGACCCTGCTATTACAGAACAATTTGGAACTATCGCTGCCAAAGAATACCGTGCGTTGGGAATTGCAACAGCATTGTCTCCACAAATTGATTTGGCTACCGAGCCAAGATGGAACCGTTTTGTGGGCACTTTTGGCGAAGACCCAAAATTGGCTACTGATATGGCAAGAGCCTATGTTGACGGATTTCAATCGTCACCAAAAGCCATTGCAGCTTATGAAGGTTGGGGTAATCAAAGTGTGAATGCCATGATCAAACACTGGCCTAGTGGCGGACCTGAAGAAGGCGGTCGCGACGGACATTTTGCCTATGGAAAATTTGCAGTCTACCCAGGAAATAATTTCGAAACGCATTTGAAAACCTTTTTGGATGGAGCGTTTAAATTGAACGGTGGCACCAAAAAAGCTTCAGCAGTGATGCCTTATTATACCATTTCGTTCAACCAAGATAAAAAATACGGTGAAAATGTAGGGAATGGATTCAGCAAATTCATTGTTACTGATTTGTTGCGAGATAAATACGGCTATGATGGCGTAGTTTGTACCGATTGGTTAATTACCGGTGACGAAGGAAAAACACCAGACGTTTTTGCTGGTAAATCTTGGGGAACCGAGAAAATGACCATTGCCGAAAGACACTATAAAGCGATGATGGCGGGCGTAGATCAATTTGGTGGGAACAATGACATTAAACCCGTTTTAGCAGCCTATCAAATGGGAGTTAAAGAACATGGAGAAGCGTTTATGCGCAATCGTTTTGAAAAATCGGCGGTGCGTTTGTTGCTGAACATTTTCAGAGTAGGTTTATTTGAAAACGCGTATCTGGATCCAGAAGAAACTAAAGCGATTGTAGGAAAACCAGAGTATATGAAAGCAGGTTACGATGCCCAATTGAAATCAATTGTTTTGATTAAAAATCAAAATAAGACCTTGCCAATTGCACAAGGGAAAACAGTATATATTCCTAAAAGAACGACTCCGCCGGGGGTAAATTTCTTTGGAATGCCAACACCAGAAAAAACAGAATATCCAGTGAATTTGGATTTGATTAAAAAATACTACACGGTAACTGATGATCCAGCAAAAGCTGATTTTGCCATGGTGTTTATCAAAAGTCCAGTTAGTAATGGATATAGCAGAGCCGATAGAGAAGCGGGTGGAAACGGTTATATGCCAATTAGTTTGCAATTAAAAGACTATACGGCAACTGACGCTAGAGCGCAAAGCATAGCAGCTGGAGATCCTGTAATTGATCCCACTATTACCAATCGTTCGTATTTGAACAAGACTTCAAAATCGAATTCATATCCCGATTTGAAAACTATTTTAGACACTAAAAAAGCGATGAATGACAAACCAGTATTAGTAGCGATTACCGTTTCTAATCCAATGGTTTTTGGCGAATTTGAAAAAGAAGTGGATGCAATTGTAGGCGAATTTGGAGTACAAATGGAAGCCTTGTTGGATATTGTTTCTGGAAAAACCGAACCTTCAGGATTGTTGCCTTTACAAATGCCAATCGATATGACAACTGTTGAAAAACAATTTGAAGACGTTCCTCATGATATGATTCCGTATCGCGATGCCAATGGGAATGTATACGATTTTGGTTTTGGATTGAACTGGAAAGGAGCCATCAAAGACGCTAGAACAGAAAAATACAGCGTAAAAAAATAATTGATTGCAAAAGCCATTTACAAAAGTGTAAGTGGCTTTTGTTTTTTGAATCAATTTATCCATTACATTTAGCATTATAAAACACTAACCTAAATTTACCTCCAATGAAAATAATAAATAAACTAATTTGTACTCTTTTACTAGCAAGTGGTTGTGTTCAGGCACAAACTACAGTAACTGGAAAAGTAGTAAACTATAAAAACAAAGCGGTGTCTGGTGCTGAATTGTATTTGGATTCTACGGCAACCCAAGTAACTACAAACAAGGTGGGAGAATATACCCTAATAGTTCCCGAAAATGTGAAAACTCTAAGAGTACATTCTAAAAAATACGGTTGGTTGAGTAGCGCTTACGCCAAAGAAACCAAAATGAACTTTATGTATTTAGATACTGCTCCAGTAACTGACAAATCGATTACCCCTCCAAATGGTTTAAAACCAGGGAAAGACAAAACCACCGTTACCTTTCGAACGATTTACGACATGATGCGCGGCCGAATCGCAGGAGTAATAGTACAACAAGACAATACCATTATCATTAGAGGAATCAATTCGATTAGAAACAATACAGAACCTTTGTTTATAGTTGATGGAAATGTAGTGTCTAGTATTGATTTCATTGTGCCTAACGAAGTGTTAAGTATCAACGTTTTGAAAGATGCTGAAGCGTCTATATACGGTTCAAGAGGTTCTAGTGGCGTGATAGTAATTAAGTTGAAAAAATAATCAAATTCATTATTTCGAATTCGTTCCAATATTCATCACTTTCAGTTCAAACTGTTCTCGAGGTCCTTTGGCCTTGTTCTTAATTTGAGAGCGGTAGTTGTAAATCGTAGAAGCAGAATAACGCAAGAATTCGGCAATTTTAGCACTGTCTTTAATACCAAGACGAATCAGTGCAAAGAGGCGTAACTCGGGATTTAGGAGTTCGCCTTTTTTGATGATAATGCTATCAGGTTCATTCAATAAGTCTTTGAATTCTTCCACAAAAGTGGGAAAAAGCTGGACGAAAGTCTGGTCAAATTGCGAATAGAATTCTTTTAATTCTTTGTCGATAAACGCTTTAGATTTTACAGTGCTCACCAAGTCGTTTACTTTTCCTGCCGTAGCCATCACCTTTAATTTTTGACTGTATTCCTCCATTTTTCCAATGTAGACCGAGCATTGATCCATATACCGACCAATGTAAATTTCTTTGAGCAAACTCGTTTCGGCCAATTCTAGATTGGTTTGATTCAGTTTGGAATTAAAACCTTGCAATTGTTGGTTTAATACCGAGAGTTGATTGTTCGCCATTTCTACATTTTTTTGTGCCTTCGCCACTTTTTTCATTTGCTTGAAAAGCAAAATCAAAACTCCCAATAAAAATAAAGCCAAAACGCTCGCGCTGACTAAAAATACGATCAACTGGGCTTTTGCTGATTTGTTTTTGGCTTCATAGGTTTCATTGATAATGGGCAGCATCTTTGAAATTTCGTAGGTTCGAAGTTTCGAATTGCAAAAAACAGCATCGTCTAAAGAACGTTTGATGTATTCATAGGCCGATTCAATATCGCCTTCTTCATATAACATAAAAGCGAGTTCACGCAAGGAAATATTTTCTTTTTTTACCAATTCTAAATCAGATATAGCAGAAATTGCGAGCCATTTTTTCTCTTGTTCTTTATCTTTTTTTGCCTTATAATTTTCAGAAATCAAATAGGCAATTACGGCTCGATTAGGATCGGATTTTTCGATTGTATCAAAATAAGGAAGCAACAAAGCAATGGCCTGGTCGTGTTTTTTTTGAGATAAAAGTTGCCCTGATACGGCAAGAATGTATTCGGGCGATTTTTTGGACAAATTTGTTATCGCTTTGTCACGATTTTCATTCCCCAATTGATTGTAGGTGTTTTTTTCTTCTACACTTGTAGCATAACCGGCAAGGCCTCCATATACAATTCTTTTAGTCCAATAAAACTCCCCTTTTAATTGCGGCGCCACCGAAGACTCCATTGTGTTGAGAATTTCCAAGGCTTGATTGTACATACCGAGAGTCCCTAAAATGGAAGCCAAGTTGAGTTGGGCTTTAGTTATTTGGACAGTATTTTTATTTTTGATAGCAATTTGCACACTTCTTTTGGCATAGACTAAAGCCGAATCCGATTGGTAGGATTTGTATTCTTCGTATAATTTTTCTAAAATCGGATAGCGATCTTGAAGCACTTTTGAATGACGTAGTTTTTCTTTTAATTGCTCCAGAGAATTATTTTTTTGGCTTAAATACAATTCATCTTCAGAAAGTGTTTGATCTAATTTGCTTTTGAATTGTGGGAATTGGCCTTGAGACCAACTCAAATTAGAGCAAATCAGTACAAATACCAATGCTGTTTTTAAATGGAAAAAGGAATGCTTTATTGTCATAATGAAAATTCGTATTGAAGCGTTTTATAATTCACAATATTAATTGGATTAAGAAAGCGGAAGTCAATTGGATACAAATTTAATTAAAATCAAAAGTAATATAGTCGTTTATCAAATTTATAAAGCGAATAGTTAACTAGTTAAGGAGTTTTTGGGTTTATTAGTTCTTAATTTGGCGATACTACCTGATATTATTAATTATTACTACATTTATAAACTAAACAGGATTAATTTGAATTGGGACCTATTACATTTTTTTGATACAATATCGTTGTCTTATTTGGAAGACAGGGCGCTTTTGTTGAATAGAAAAGAAATAAAGTTTCTTGTTCCAATAGCTTTACTTGAATCGGTTTTGAAAGATTGTAAAAACGATTATGACTTATTAAAAATAAATGAGTTGACCGAATTTAAATACAGTACAAATTACTACGATACATCTGATTTGAAATTCTATTTTGACCATCATAATGGGAAGGGCAATAGGTTTAAAATTCGCGAAAGGGAATATACTCAAACGGGTCAAAAATACATAGAGGTAAAAACCAAAACCAATAAAAACCAGACTATTAAATTTAGAAATATAATCGACAATTGGTCTGAATCCAAAGAGTTTATTGAAGCTCACACTAAGTTAATTGGATCCGATTTGCATCAAAGTTTGTGTTCTGAATACACAAGAATAACACTACTCCATAAACAAAGAAAAGAAAAAGTAACATTGGATTTTAATTTGGCTTTCTTTGAAAAGCAACAATCCATTCAATACAATAATCTTGTAATTGCTGAGGTGAAAGCAGACAATATTTCAACAATTCATTTTAATACAATTATGAAAAAACACAAAATCAGATCGGGTTCTTTAAGTAAATATTGTTTAGGACTAATTTCATTGAATTCAACTTTAAAGAAGAACAATTTTAAAATGATATTTAACCAATTTATAAACGCAAACAACAATGGATAGTACATTATTAGACATCATATTTAATTTATTAGGGTTTCGCTATTTGTTGAATTTACTCACCGTTTTTTTTCTTTTTCGTTTCATATATTATAAAAATTATAAAAAGACCGATTTGTTTTTAACTTTTTTCGGTTTCAATTCCATCATTTTTTTCATTTCATTTATGTTGAATAAAGTCGAAATGAGTACTGGTGCCGGCTTTGGATTATTTGCGGTTTTTTCCGTTTTACGCTATAGAACAGAAGGCATTGGGCCAAAAGACATGACCTATTTGTTTTTGAGTATTTCGATAGGTTTACTAACAGCAATTGGACCTCCAGACGGAATTGAAATTGGTTTGTTTTGTTTTGTAATTATTGCATTGACTTACATTCTTGAAAATTCTCTTTGGGGTAAAAAAGAAGAGTCAAAAACAATCATTTTTGACTCTCTTGATTATATCAATCAATCGCAACAATCGGAATTAATGAAAGAGTTAAAAAGCAAAATAGGTATTGAAATTCATAGATTATCGGTTGACAACATTGATTATTTGAAAGACTCTTGTACTATTACAATTTACTACTATGAAAATTAAACTAAACGGTTTACTGTATGTAATAATAGTTTTTATAGCTATTTATACTGACGCTTTGTTTGCACAAACATCAAAGTCGGATCCCAAAGATAATCAAGGATGGTTTGGGGCTAAACTAAAATTGGATTTACCAAGTGGTTGGGAAACTAACTTTGATTTTCAAACGAGATTTATCAATAACTTACAATTGTACAATGGCTCCTACAGCTCAGTTGGAGTAACAAAAAAAATAAACAATACAATAGAGCTTCAATCAGATTATAGATTGGCCTTAGTACAAAAAGGCACTTATCATCGAATTAGTCTGGGTGGAGAAGCAACGAAAGAAATTGAGCATTTCAAATTGGGTTTGCGATTATTGATTCAAAATCAATTACAAGATTTTGATGATGAATTAAAAGCAAACCAGAAAGATGGATATTGGCGTGTGCGATTTGAAACTAATTATGCTCCATCGGATCGTATTGATCTGTATATTTCTACCGAACCAATCATGAAATTTGGAGGAACTCGTTCTATGGACAATTGGAGAAACACGGCAGGGATAAAAGTAAAAGTAGCTAATAGGACAAAACTAAATCTATTTTATATCTACCGTTTAGATTATGCAAAAGCTACTTACGACAGATTGTTTCAAGTCATTGGAGCGAATATAGAGTATTCTCTTAAGCTCAAAAAAGGGCACTCCTAACTCCTAAAAAGTTGCAATTTTTGAATCCATCCAAGCCAATCTATTCGTGAGATAGGTTTTTAAATCAGTAACACTGTTGTTGTAATTATAATTAATACCTGTCCATTTGGTGTAATTTCTAATTATTGCATTATTAACTGTTAAATAGTTGGCGGTGTTGGTAGTTAACTCCAGCACTTTTGGAGTACTTAATGTGTTTGCGCGTAATTCTGTCCAACGCGCTTTTAATTCACTCCTAAATTGCGGATCTTCCATAAGTCGTTTCCACCAAAAAGGAACCATCCAAGCGTCATTTGTTATATAGCTATTATAGTTGATAATCCAATCGTTAACAGGAACTCTCCCTCCAGTGCCATATCCAATATTCAAATCCCAAATAGGTCCCATCTTTAACTTTCCACCTCGGGCTTTGTGCATATAAGTACTTAAACGATAACCGTCAATATTACCCGCCACCTCGTTGATAATGAAAAAATCAATAAAACTTTTTCTATCTATATAATTAGTATAGGTTCTGGTGTTAGTAGAGAAATTATCGGTTAGTAATGCAGTTTCAAAATCGTTGACATAATTTTTAATATATGCTTTTTGAGCAACATTAATAGTTTCAGCCTTTGGATAATCGTAAACAAAATAGGTTTCTAAATATTTATTATTGTGATAGGGTGGTCCATATGGTGCAAAAGTGATACGATTTCGATTGATATCATAATTAGATCTAAAACTATTAAATTCCGTATAACGACAGTCATCATCCCAGTTGTTGTCGTAATAGGAAAGCGGATGTGTTCCTAATACATCACTCCCTGATGTTTTATCAATTTTTAAAATATAGCCACCAGTAATTTTTGCTGCGTCAGTATCAGCAGCGGCTAATGATTCAATGTTAATTCTATCAGTCCCTCTTTTTAATTTTTCCATCAAGACATAGACTCCTATATATACCCCGTTCAACTCTACTTCCACAAATTTAGAGCGACTGGAATAATTACCCATATTACGAAACAATTCATAGCCAAGATAATGGTACATTAACGTTCGGTCAAATATAGTATTCGGAGCCTGAAACACATCTCCAGTTAAAATCCAATCTTCTTCGGCTGGAAAACCTAAAATACTTACATCTTTCCCTTTTCCACTAGAATCTCTAGTTTCTATCCCAAACGATTTTTTATCAGAAATTCGATAGGAAGTAGAACCTCTGTATTCGATACCAATAGGACTATTCAAAACCCTTTTTTTATTGATATAAATTTCCATTTCTCCGCCAATCTTGGGTTCATTTAAAACGGTAGATATTGTTTTAATTTTAATATAGGGCAATTCACTATTTCCTATTTCAACAGCTGAAACTAAAGGTGTAGCTTCAACAGAATCAACGGGTTCGTCTTTAGCGCAGTTAATAAAAATCAATACAAAAACGAGTAGGGGAATATGTTTTATTTTGAGCATAATGAAATGTTTTGTACTATAAAAGTATTAAAAAAATAAACAATCGAATTTTTATTAAATTAGTAATGAAATGGAGTTGTTAATCTTACTTAGGAATTCCGTATTGTAAATTTAGTTTGTAACTTTGTGAACCAATAAAAATGGATATGAAATACTCGGCAGTTCTTTTATGCGCTCTTTTTTTTCTAATGGCTTCATGCAAAGAGGACAATCAGCAACCTAATGCCGAAAATAAAAAAGCAGCTCAAAAAAAGGAAGTGATTTATAAAAACATCAGCAAAAGCTGGGATTTTTATGCTGTACCAATTAACACCACTTCAGAACAAAGTGTAGCAAGTTGGACTGAATTTCGTCAATTCTTAGAAGAATTAGGTCAAAAACCCAGTAAAACGATTAGTGCATTTCAGAAAAAAGCAGCAGAGCTTTCCAAGAAAGTGGTGCTACTCAATAATAACATACCCTACCAATTCCAACAACCGCAAATTAAAAGTCGAATAGGTACTTTAATTACGAAAGTACGCTTATTGGATTTATTCATTCACTTGGATGCTATTTCAGATAAAAAAGTAGTTATTTTGATAAGTGAAATCAATGCAGAGTTGGTTTCTTTGCAAAGACAAATGGATAAAATTACTGAAAAAAGTAAAATTCCAGTTGAGGAAGGTGAATCAGATATGTTGAGAATGCTTGACACTACAAGAGCAATTCCAAATACAACAGTAGACCCTAATCTCCCACGCGTTGAGTAAAACTATCTATTCTATTTACGACAATTCGCCTAAAACCGAGCAAATTTCGACGTTTTTAGGGCAAAATAGCTCCCCGAAAATACAGCTGTCTGGATTGGTGGGATCCTCTATTTCATTTCTAATTCGCTCTCTTTTTAAAAAATCAGAACTGCCTTTTTTATTGATATTAAACGATAAAGAAGAAGCAGCCTATTATTTAAACGATTTGGAACAAATGGTGGGCGACCAAGACGTATTGTTTTATCCCGCATCTTTTCGACGCCCCTATCAAATAGAAGAAACAGATAATGCGAATGTGTTGCTTCGCGCTGAAGTACTAAACCGCATCAACTCACGCAAAAAACCAGCCATAATTGTAAGTTATCCTGAAGCACTTTTTGAAAAAGTGGTCACTCGAAAGGAATTGGATAAAAACACCTTGAAAGTCGCTGTGGGCGACCAAATTTCGATTGATTTTATCAACGAAGTGCTGTTCGAATACGAATTCAAAAGAGTAGATTTTATAACAGAACCTGGAGAATTTTCGGTTCGAGGCGGAATCGTAGATGTATTTTCGTTTTCTAATGATAATCCGTATCGTATTGAATTTTTTGGCAACGAAGTGGATAGTATAAGAACCTTTGATGTAGCCACCCAATTGTCATTGGAACAACAAAAGAAAATTGCCATTATTCCGAATGTAGAAAATAAATTTTTACAGGAAAATCGCGAAAGTTTTTTGGATTATATTTCTGAAAAAACGGTACTTTTTATACAAAACACGGAAGGTTTTTTAAGTCAATTGGACAAGCAATTTGCTAAGGCCGAAGAAGCGTTTGAGAAATTATCTAAGGACATTAAACACGCCACGCCAGAGCAATTATTTTTGAATCAAGAACAATTTATTAAACGGGCTTTGGATTTTTCGGTGGTGGAATTGGCTTCTAAACCGATTTTTAAAACCACTAAAAAGGTGGATTTTCATATCCAGCCCCAACCTTCTTTCAACAAGCAATTTGATTTGTTATTGAACAATCTGAACGACAATCATTTTAATGGATACAAAAACTATTTGTTCTGCTCCAATGACAATCAAGCCAAGCGTTTTCATGACATTTTCGAAACCTTGGATGAGGCAAATTCAGAGAATATTCGCAAGCAATACAACACTATAGTTTTGCCTTTGTACCAAGGATTTATAGACGAAGAAAATCAAATTACCTGCTATACCGATCATCAAATTTTTGAACGCTACCATAAATTCAGCATCAAAAACGGCTATTCCAAAAAGCAAAACATTACCCTGAAAGAACTGACTTCGCTTTCGGTGGGTGATTATGTTACACATATCGATCACGGAATTGGAAAATTTGGCGGTTTGCAAAAAATACAAGTCGAAGGCAAAACACAAGAAGCGATTAAGTTGGTATATGCCGATAATGACATTGTGTATGTGAGTATTCACTCTTTGCACAAAATTTCAAGATACAATGGCAAAGACGGAACGCCTCCTAAAATTTATAAATTAGGTTCGAATGCTTGGAAAGTTTTAAAACAAAAAACCAAAGCGCGCGTCAAACATATTGCATTCAATTTGATTCAGCTATATGCCAAAAGACGTTTGGAAAAAGGCTTTCAATATGCGCCGGATAGTTACTTGCAAAACGAATTAGAAAGTTCCTTTATCTACGAAGATACACCGGACCAAATCAAATCGACTCAGGAAGTAAAAGCTGATATGGAAAGTGATCGCCCGATGGACCGCTTGGTGTGTGGCGATGTAGGTTTTGGAAAAACTGAGGTGGCCATTCGCGCTGCTTTTAAAGCGGTGGACAACAGCAAACAAGTTGCCGTTTTGGTACCCACTACTATTTTGGCCTACCAACATTACCGCACTTTTTCGGAACGATTGAAAGACATGCCCGTAACCGTCGGTTATTTGAACCGATTTAGAACGGCCAAACAAAAAGCAGAAACCCTCAAGCAATTAGCCGAAGGAAAACTAGATATTGTTATTGGAACCCATCAATTAGTGAACAAAAATGTGGTTTTCAAAGACCTAGGTTTGTTGATTGTGGATGAGGAACAAAAATTTGGGGTAAACGTCAAAGATAAACTCAAAACAATCGCTGCCAATGTTGATACCTTGACGTTAACGGCTACGCCCATTCCGAGAACCTTACAATTCTCGTTGATGGCTGCTCGTGATTTATCGGTAATCACTACGCCACCGCCGAATCGTTATCCTATCGAAACCAATGTGGTGGGCTTCAATGAGGAGTTGATTCGTGACGCGATTTCGTATGAAATTCAGCGCAATGGACAAGTCTTTTTTATCAATAACCGCATAGAAAATATTAAAGAAATTGCTGGAATGATTCAGCGATTAGTGCCCAACGCCCGCGTAGGAATTGGCCACGGTCAAATGGAAGGTGCTAAACTCGAAGAACTGATGTTGGCTTTTATGAATGGCGAGTTTGATGTTTTGGTAGCGACTACCATTATCGAAAGTGGATTGGATGTGCCGAATGCCAATACGATATTTATCAACAATGCCAATAATTTTGGATTGTCTGATTTGCATCAAATGCGAGGTAGAGTTGGTCGAAGCAACAAAAAAGCATTTTGCTATTTTATCTGCCCGCCTTATTCTGCTATGACAGATGACGCTCGAAAACGAATTCAGGCTTTGGAACAATTTAGTGAATTGGGTAGCGGATTTAATATTGCCATGAAAGATTTAGAGATTCGTGGTGCAGGAGATTTGTTAGGAGGAGAACAAAGTGGTTTCATCAACGAAATTGGTTTTGATACCTATCAAAAAATCATGAACGAAGCCATTGAAGAGCTGAAAGAAAACGAATTCAAGGATTTGTACCCGGAGCAAAATGATATTGAAACCAAAGAATATGTCAAAGACTTGCAATTGGATACTGATTTCGAATTGTTATTCCCTGATGAATATATCAATACGGTTTCAGAACGATTGCTATTGTATAATGAACTAGCCGAAATTAAAGATGAGGCTGCTCTTTTGACCTACGAAAATAAATTAATTGACCGTTTTGGTCCATTGCCAAAACAAGCGATTTCGTTATTGAGTAGCATGAAAATCAAATGGATCGCCACACGATTAGGAATCGAAAAATTGGTCTTAAAACAAGGCAAAATGATTGGGTATTTTGTGTCTGATCAACAATCGGATTATTACCAATCAGGACGTTTTCATCAAGTATTACAGTTTGTGCAAAAGCAAAGCGCTTTGTGCAAAATGAAAGAAAAACAAACACCTAATGGATTGAGATTATTATTGACGTTTGACAATGTGAAATCAATTCGCAGAGCCTTGGAGCTGATGGAATTAATGGACAAACAGTAAACAAAAAAGCCTCCAAATGTGGAGGCTTTTTTGTTTAAAATGGATTTAGTTTTTCAAATCTTTAATTACTTTGAAAGCCACATCGACTTCATTTTCACTAACTAAAATAGTGAACTCATTAGATGTTGAAATTACCTCATTGATAATGATACCTTCCCAAGCCAAGCGTTGGAAAATGAAATAATAAATTCCTGGGACTACAATATTTTCTTTGGGTAATTTTACTGTGATAGAAGCTAAATTTTCTAGTTTTTGAATCAATTTTTCGTTAGCAAAATGCTTGTCAACCAAATGATTCACGCTGCTACTTACCACAATATTCGTTTCATTTACCCCTCTTGATGAAGTGTAAAAAATATCTGTATTACTATTGATATCTGTAATTAAATCAGCTTGTTTGTTCAAAACCGTTTCAGAAGCGGCAAAAGTGTAATCGGTCAGTTCAGAACGCACGGTAATTTCTCCGATATTTTTGATGACTTTATTGATTTTGTGATTCAATTTAAAGTCCAATTCTTCGGTCAACCTTTTCAAGGCCATTACAATAGCGCCTTGTTTTACTTCTTTGCCAAATTCATTCTCTAATTCACTCATAATATTGCGTGATAGCGAAGTCAAATTAATGATTCCTAGCGATAAAGCATTCAGTAAAAAGGGCTTTGTTTTGATGTAATTTTCTACAATGGACGAAACAGTTTTCATAGTAGTAGGGTTTAGTTGTTGTTTTAAAAATAGTAGTTAGGTTTGTTGTAGTTGTGTTAAAAACCGCCGCAAATATAAATAAAAAAACAATTTGTTACAAATATAACATCAAAAAAAATACTCAAAAATGAAAAAATGCGTCCGTAAGGTGTTCAATAACAAATTCTTGCTCTTTTTTACTAATAGCGATGATGTCGAATCGGACCTCTAGATCTAAATCGTTTTCGGTTACGTAAGCATTTACCGCTTTTACTAATAATTGGATTTTTTTTGACTTTACAAAGTCTTGTGGAAGACCAAAATCAGTAGAAGATCGGGTTTTTACTTCTACAACCGCTAAGGTATTTTCTTTTTGAGCCAAAATATCAATTTCTGCTTTTTGGAATACCCAATTGGTTTCCAAAATGGCATACCCCATTTTCTGAAGGTATTCAGTAGCTAGTTCTTCTCCAAGTTTTCCTAATTCGTTGTGTTCGGCCATATCAAGGAGGATTAAATGAAGTTATTCAAAAACCACAGTACTACAATTTTCGGTTACTTCGATAGTGACATTGTTGCCTAAAATCAAGGCTCTGTTATCGTGAATATGACCTGCAGGGAAATTAAAAATCACAGGGATGTTGTATTGTTTAGTCACATCTTGAACAATTTCAAGTGCATTTTTTCCCCAAGGAATATCGTTGTCTTTCATATCGGTCATGGAACCCACAATGATTCCTTTGAGACTTTCCAGACATCCGTTTCGCTTCAGGTTCATCATCATACGATCAATATGGTACAAGTATTCGTCTAAGTCTTCGATGTATAAAATTTTGTCGGTACAGTCGATAGCTGAGGGCGAACCCAATACACTATACAATATCGATAAATTACCGCCAACTAATTCGCCAGTCGCTTTGCCTAATCGGTTCATAGGATGTGTGTCAATTGCATATTGTAAAGGTTGTCCAAACAAAGACAAACGCAAACTTTCAATCGCTTCCTTACTAGCTTTAGCAAGACTAATAGGCATAATTCCGTGAATGGATTTGTAACCCATTGTATTGAGGTGGTTGTGTAAAACGGTAACATCGCTAAACCCTACCAACCATTTTGGAGATTTTTTAAACTGTGTGAAATCAATTAAATCGACTACTCTTACGGTGCCGTAGCCACCACGGGCACACCATATCGCTTTAATATTGGGATTGTCTAATTGTTCTTGTAAATCGGCAGCACGTTGCTCATCACTTCCTGCCAATTGATTTTCTTCTAAGCCAATACTTTCACCAACGACAACATGTAAGCCCCAACTTTCTAATAAGTCAATAGTGGGCTGCATGCTTTTCACAATATGTTTTCGGGCGGTTGCTAAAATGGCAACAGTATCTCCTTTTTGTAAATAGGGTGGTGTAATCATAGTCGTTTGGGCTTGCATAGTGATAGAAAGTAAACTTAAAATGAATAAGAAGAAAGTTTTTCTCATAAATGAAATCTGTTTTACAACAGTATTTATTTTTAAACAAATATAGACAAAACCGAAATCATTTTTAATTGCAGTTCTAATTTCTTAGTTTTACTAAACCCATTATTCACTATCCTAAATCCTAAGTTATGAGAATTTGCCCCATTCTTTATTGTCTTCTCTTTTTGTCTTTGTCTCCAAAGTCCAATGGACAATCTAAAAAATTCCGAATTCATACGGTTGCGTTTTACAACTTTGAAAATTTGTTTGACACCATAAATGACCCTAACACATTTGATGAAGATTGGACGCCAAAAGGTTCTCAACACTGGACTTTTGACAAATACCAAAAAAAGTTAACCAATCTTGCTCGAGTATTATCCGAAATTGGGAGTGCCAATAATCCGGAATCTCCAACCTTCATTGGCGGATGCGAAATAGAAAATAGAGGTGTGTTAGAAGATCTAATCCAGCAACCCAACTTGGCAGATAAAATGTATGGAATTATCCATTTTGATTCTCCAGATAAAAGAGGGATTGATGTTGCTTTATTGTATCGAAAAAACTTTTTTCAGCCTACCTCATATGCCAATATCCCATTGTATGTGTTCCAAGGAGAAACAAAACCCAAGAATGAAACAACAGAAAGTACAGATGATATTGAAATGGTCAGCCCTAAGAATAAAAGAGTGTATACTAGGGATCAACTCTTGGTTACAGGATTTTTAGAAGGCGAAGAAATCCATTTGATAGTCAACCATTGGCCTTCTCGTTCTGGTGGAGAGCAACGATCGAGTCCGTTTCGGGAAGCGGCAGGAGCCTTAAACCGGAAAATAATTGATTCGTTACAGCAAATTAATCCAAAAGCCAAAGTAATCACCATGGGCGATTTGAACGACGGGCCTTACAACAAAAGTGTGAAAATAGCGTTGGGCGCCAAGGCAAAAAAAATGGAAGTCCCGCCATTTGGGATCTTCAATCCTTTTGAAGACATGGCAAAAAAAGGAATGGGTACGATAGCGCATCGCGATGCTTGGGATATTTTTGACCAAATCATGATATCCGAAACTTTATTACAATCCGATTATTCTAGTTATCAGTTTTGGAAAGCAGGAATTTACAATACTTCCTATTTAGTCCAAACAACAGGTTCCTTTAAAGGATATCCTTTGCGACATTCGGCTACCGAAATTGGTTTTAGCGATCATTTTCCAGTCTATATTTATTTAATCAAAGAGAAAAAATAGCCAAGATATTTGACTAAATTTACGCTTTCAAAAATTACTATTATGGCTATTGCAAAACCGTTCAACTTGAATCAATGGATCGATGAAAACCGTCATTTATTGAAACCACCTGTTGGGAATAAAAATGTGTATACCGAATCAGGAGATTATATTGTAATGATTGTAGCGGGGCCAAACGCCAGAAAAGATTACCATTACAATGAAACGGAAGAACTTTTTTACCAATTAGAAGGCAGTATTAAAGTTGTCATTCAGGAAGATGGAGAGCGAAAAGAAATGGAATTACAGGCTGGCGATATGTACTTGAATCCAGCTAAAATTCCGCATTCACCAGTTCGTTCTGAAGGTTCCATCGGCTTAGTGATTGAACGTAAAAGAGCGGGCTTAGGTTTTACTGATGGTTTACTTTGGCATTGTGATTCGTGCAATCACAAATTATACGAAGTTTATTTTGAGTTGCACAATATTGAAAAAGACTTTTTGTCTCATTTTGCACACTTCTACGGATCAGAATCTTTGCGCACTTGTTCCAAATGTGGGACGGTTACGGATACCGATCCAAGATTTGTGGCTAAGAAATAATTTTAGTTTCGCCCTTTTTCATTAGGGTATAACACATCTAAATTTTCACTCTGCCAATAGGCTTTAGAATCCACATCCATAATAGTTAATGGACCCCTAAAAGCGGCTCCGGTATCTACATTCCAAACATTGGCCATTTGCACCGGGATTGTTTTTCCAATTCGTGATACGGGAGTATGTCCAATGAAAATTTCGTTATACAACCTAAGTCGTTTTGGATAAGCCAAATCAGTAGTTTTCATGTTTTTGTCCAAAGCTAAAGCGGTTTCCCAGAGGCTTCTATCCCAATAAAAAAGCTTTGGAAAATATTCAAAATCAACCCCATTCATATTGGTAAATCCGGCATGAATGAACAATCTATTTTGTTCGTCTAGATGGAAATCTACTAAGGATTCAATAAAAGAAATATGAGCCGCTAAAGTGGCAGCATCTCGATTTTGATAGGCCGTAACGGTAGCTTCTCCGCCATGATCAAACCATTGTGGATTATCAGTTCCGTTTTTGAGCCACTCCAATAGCAAATCGTCATGATTACCACGAATACAAACTACATTATGTGTTTCTTTCATGTCTATTAGCAAGTCAATCACTTCTGGCGATTGGCTCCATCCATCTACATAATCTCCTAAAAAAATCAGTTTGTCATTTGGGCTGACTTTGGCTCTTTCTAAAATTTGATGGAGCGCACGTAAGCCACCATGAATGTCTCCAATTACTAATGTTCTCATTTAATTTTTTTTATAAAGAACGATTAACAATTCCTGAAGAAGCTTGTGCAGTAGGCATTACCACTAAATCGGTAATGTTCACATGATAAGGTCTGGACACTACAAAATGAATAATATCAGCAATATCTTCTGCATACAAAGGCGTAAATCCTTTGTATACATTGTGCGCTTTTTCTTCATCTCCTTTAAAACGAATAGTACTAAATTCGGTAGAAACCATACCTGGGTGAATCGCGCCTACGCGAATTCCAAACGAATTTAAATCGATTCGCATGCCTTGATTCAAAGCATCAACGGCATGTTTAGTTGCGCAATACACATTGCCGTTTGGATACACTTCTTTGGCAGCAGTAGACCCAATGTTGATAATGTGTCCTGATTTGCGCGCTGTCATTATCGGAATAATTGCTTTTGAAACATACAACAAGCCTTTGATATTTCCATCAATCATGGCATCCCAATCGTCAAGACTTCCAGTTTGAATAGGGTCCAATCCGTGGGCATTCCCTGCATTGTTGATCAAAATATCAATTTCCGAAAAATCATTTGGTAGGGAACTAATTTGTGCAAAAACGGCTTCTTTATCTCGCACATCAAATTGTAAAGTATGGACGGATGTGAATTCAGAAAGTGCAGTCTTTAATTCGTCCAATCGATCTTGGCGACGGCCACACAATACTAATTTATAATTGTTTTTTGCTAAAATTTCGGCAGTTGCTTTTCCAATTCCGCTAGTAGCACCAGTAATTAAGGC
The DNA here is from genome assembly GCA_001800905.1 of Flavobacteria bacterium GWA2_35_26. Classification (GTDB taxonomy): domain Bacteria; phylum Bacteroidota; class Bacteroidia; order Flavobacteriales; family Flavobacteriaceae; genus Flavobacterium. The sequence continues at coordinate 148,219 of MGWH01000004.1, forward strand.
TATTTTGTTCATTTTTTTCTTTTGTAATTAAGGTACATTTTTACCCATGCTTCCACTCCAAATTGCAAACCAATCTTCTTTTTCTAAAGGCAATTCGGTTGCTTTCATCAACGCCTGAATTCGAGCTACGTTTACCGTTCCAGCAATAGGAATTATTTGAGCAGGATGTTGTAAAATCCAAGACAATAAAATCGTGTCAGAACCCACACCATATTTAGCTACCAATTGTGCTAACAATTTTTTCATGCGTCGGGTTTGCTCGTTATCTTCTCTAAACACGCTTCCCAGAGGATTCCATGACATTGGGCGAATACCGTTGGTTTGCATATAATCCAAACTTCCGTCGAGCATGGCTTCATGATGGGTTGCTGAGAATTGAATTTGGTTGAAACTAACTTCGGTTTTTTGGCGAATCAATTCAGTTTGCGAAGCTGTGAAATTGGACAAGCCAAAATCAACAATTTTTCCATCGGCCTTTAATTGAGTTACCGCTTCTGCAATTTCATCGGCTTGCATCAATGGACTCGGGCGGTGCAACAATAGCACGTCTAAATAATCAGTGGCTAAATTTTTCAATGAATTTTCTACAGACCAAATAATATAGTCTTTGGAATACTCATAATGCTTGATCGAATTGTTTCGATTTTTGGTCACCATTTGGATGCCACATTTCGAAATCAATTGAATTTTAGTTCGGTCAATTTTACTCGAAACTAAGGCTTTTCCAAAATCAATTTCAGTGGTATAATCGCCATAAATATCGGCATGATCAAAAGTGGTAATTTTATTTTCTAGACAAAGATGGATGATATTATCCATTTCTTTAGTGTTGAGATTTTTGTCCCAAATTCCCCAATTCATTGCTCCAGCAATAATAGGAGATAAAGTTGTTTTACTCATTGCGGTAAGAAGTATTTATATTTTGTAAATCTAGTATTTTTAGCCGAATTGGATCCAGTTTTTAAAAATAGGCAAATCCAATCACAATTCGTCCTTAAAATTAGCGATTTCGTTGAAGTTTTAACCATTCTTTAACATCCTACTTCTAAAAAAAAATTCAATTTGCACTCGCAAAAGAAAACCGTATCAAAATTGGTTTAAAAAATATCACAATGGAAGAGAATACATCGACTTTAGACATTAGAGCAATTAATGAAAAAATAGAAAGAGAAAGTGCTTTTATCGATCTCCTTACTATGGAAATGAACAAGGTGATTGTGGGTCAAAAGCACATGGTAGAACGATTATTAATCGGATTGTTAGGCCAAGGACATATCTTATTAGAAGGGGTGCCAGGATTAGCTAAGACTTTAGCCATTAATACACTTTCGCAAGCTGTAGCCGGTTCGTTTAGCCGAATCCAGTTCACGCCGGATTTATTACCTGCGGATGTTGTTGGAACGATGATTTACAACATCAAACAGAATGAATTTTCAATCAAAAAGGGACCTATTTTTGCCAATTTCGTTTTAGCCGACGAGATCAACCGTGCGCCAGCCAAAGTTCAATCCGCTTTGTTAGAGGCAATGCAGGAAAAACAAGTGACTATTGGCGATACCACTTTTAAATTAGATAAGCCATTTTTAGTTTTGGCTACTCAAAACCCAATTGAACAAGAAGGAACGTACCAATTACCAGAGGCGCAAGTCGATCGTTTTATGTTGAAAACGGTAATTGATTATCCAAAAATGGACGAAGAGCGTTTAGTGATTCGCCAGAACTTGAGCGGAAGCTATGAAAAAGTAAACCAAGTGGTTTCAATCGAACAAATTTTACGCGCTCAAGAGGCCGTTCGTGAAGTGTATATGGACGAAAAAATCGAGAAATACATTTTGGATATTATTTTCGCCACACGTTACCCAGAAAAATACAAATTAGCCGACTTAAAACCATTGATTAGCTTTGGTTCATCGCCACGTGGAAGTATTAATTTGGCCAATGCCGCTAAATGTTATGCTTTTATCAAACGTAGAGGATATGTAATTCCAGAAGACGTTCGTGCTGTAGTTCACGATGTATTGCGCCATAGAATTGGAGTTACTTACGAAGCAGAAGCTGAAAATATTACTTCAGTAGACATCATCAACAAAATCGTAAACGAAGTTGAGGTTCCTTAAATATAAGTGCTCAGCGTTCAGGTTTTTAGTATTCAGTTTACCAACAATACTTTAAATCGAACACTTATAATACAGTAATGATTTTAGAATTTGAACTTTTACTGATCACTTTTTAACGGATTACTGAACACTAATTAAAATGGATACAAAAGACCTACTCAAAAAAGTCCGAAAAATAGAAATCAAAACCCGAAGATTGAGCGATCATATCTTTTCGGGCGAATACCACACATCTTTTAAAGGGCGTGGGATGACTTTTAGCGAAGTACGTCAATACCAATACGGTGATGATATTCGTGCCATAGACTGGAATGTAACTGCACGTTATAACGAAGCTCATGTCAAAGTTTTTGAAGAAGAACGTGAATTGACCATGATGTTGATGGTGGATATTTCAGGATCGGAGAGTTTTGGTTCCAAAAATCAATTTAAAAAAGACATTGTTACTGAAATTGCCGCCACCATGGCTTTTTCGGCGACTCAAAATAATGACAAGATTGGATTGATTTTGTTTTCAGACACCATCGAATTGTACATACCACCCAAAAAAGGCCGTTCGCATGTGTTGCGAATTATTCGCGAGCTGATCGAATTTGAACCTAAGAGCAACAAGACTGATTTGGCACAAGCCCTAAAATTTTTATCGGGAACACAAAAAAAGAAAGCCATCGTTTTTGTCATTTCGGATTTCATGACACAGGAATACGAGCAAACTTTAAAAATAGCCTCAAAAAAACACGATATTACAGGAATTCGAGTGTACGATATTCGTGAAGAAAAAATACCTAATTTGGGGATGGTGCCAATGCTGGATGCCGAAACAGGAGCGATACAATTAGTGGACACGGGATCTAAATCAGTTCGTATGAATTATGAAAAATACTATCACGATCGCGTGGCGTATTTTAAAGAAACCTTTAGTAAGTCAGGTTCAGGAGTGGTGAACACCCGAGTGGATGAAAGTTATGTAACCAAATTATTAGGGTATTTTAAATCGAGATAAAGATTGTATTAAAAGGCATCAATGAAAAAAATAGTATTCATAGTATTTTATCTTCTTTCCACCGCACTTTTTGCACAAAAGGTGACGACGGTTATCGATACGACGCGTATTAAAATTGGAGCCGAGTTCAAATTGACTTTGAAAACCTCTGTGGACACTTCGGCCAGAGTGGTTTTTCCTAATTTGAAAAACATTGGCGCTTTAGAAGTAATTCGTTCCTATCCAATTGATACGATTCGAAATAATGATCGCTACGAATTGATTAAAAAATACGGTCTAACCCAATTTGATTCTGGGAAATATACAATTCCAAGACTGTCCATTTTGATCGACAAAAAACCGGTTTTCTCTGATTCTATTCTGGTGGAGGTGGCCAATGTAAAAGTGGATACTTTACAACAGAAAATGTACGATATCAAGGATATTGTCGCCGCTGAAAGTCATTGGGGCAATTGGTGGAAATACCTGTTAGCAATTATTCTATTAGCAGGATTAGGAGCTTTGGGGTATTGGTATTTCAAGAAAAAACAAAAGAAAAATACGGAAGAAGAAGTATATACCACACCTATAGAAAAAGCCACTTCTTTGCTAACAATTTTGGAGAAAAAAGAATTGTGGCAACAAGGTGAAATCAAAGAATATTACAGTCAATTGACCGATATTGCACGAAATTATATCGAAGAAGCAATTGAAATTCCAGCGATGGAAAGCACCACTTCGGAACTGATTACGGCTTTGAAAGCCGCTTCGGTCAAAAAGAAAATGACGCTTTCGCAAGAAACAATTGAAAATTTAGAACGGGTTTTAAAACAAGCTGACTTGGTAAAATTTGCGAAGTCAAAACCACTCGATTTTGAAATTACCGATGACAGAAATAAAATTCAAAAAGCGATTTTGACTTTGGACAAAGCCATTCCTGTGGAAGTCCCGGAAGAAGAAGATTTGCTTTTAAACGAGGCGCAAAGACAACATCAAATTCAATTGCAGTTGAAGAAAAAGAGAGCCAAACAAATCCGCACGGCGATTATTTCAGCCCTAGTTTTGCTGGTAGTCGTTACGGGATTTTTTGTAGCTACTCGAGGATTTGGCTATGTCATTGATACTGTTTTTGGTCGCGAAACTAAGGAATTGTTAGAAGGAGAATGGGTGAAAAGTGAATACGGAAACCCAGGAATTTTAATTGAAACGCCTCAAGTATTAAAAAGAGTAGATGCTGAAAAAGTATTGCCAAAAAACACCATGGCACTGATCAAAGAAATGCAATTGTTTCAGTATGGCGATATAATAAACGGGTTGTATTTCATGGTATCTACGAGTCAATTCAAACGACCAACCGACATTGATTTGGCGAAAGCCATGGAAGGCAATTTAAAAATAATTGAAGCTCAAGGCGGTCAAAATATCATCGTGAAACAAGAAGATTTTGAAACCGAAAGCGGCGTTCAAGGATTAAAAGGCTACGGAACGATGTCGATATTAAATCCGTTAACCAAGTCGAGCGAAAAAGTATATTATGAGATTTTATATTTCAAACAAAATCAAGGATTACAACAAATTATGATTGTATTTCCTGAGGGTGACCAATATGGAAGCGCTATTGCAGAGCGCATGTTACAATCAGTTGAACTAAGACAAGCCGGTAATTAATGGAAAAACTAAGCTTTTTAAATCCAGAATTTTTTTGGTTGTTGCTATTAATTCCAGCAGCAGCAGCTTGGTTGTACCTGAAACGAAACCAACAAACGGCGACATTGAAAATAAGTTCGACCGAAGGTTTTATTGGTTCTAAATCATTTATTGTAAGACTCTATCCTTTTTTGGGGGTGTTTCGTTTGTTGGCTTTGACCGCCTTAATTGTAGCCATGGCAAGACCTAGAACGGTAGACATTAGCAACAAAACCAAGACTACAAAAGGGATTGATATTGTGATGGCGATTGACGTTTCGGGGAGTATGTTGGCCAAGGATTTGAAACCGAACCGAATGGAGGCTTTGAAAAAAGTAGCTGCAAGTTTTGTTGACGAAAGGCCAAACGATCGAATTGGGTTAGTGGTGTATGCTTCTGAAGCCTATACCAAAACTCCGGTTACCAGTGATAAAGCGATTATTCAACAAGCGATAGAAAGTATCAAATACGATAATGTGTTGCAAGATGGAACGGGTATTGGGATGGGATTGGCGACAGCCGTAAACCGTTTGAAAGACAGTAAAGCCAAAAGCAAAGTGATTATTCTATTGACTGATGGTGTCAACAATGCTGGGTTTATTGAACCTGAAACAGCTTCGGACATTGCAAAACAATACGGAATTAAAGTCTACACAGTTGGGATTGGAACCAATGGCATGGCCGAATTTCCGTATGCGATTGCTGCAAATGGACAATTTTTATTTCGTATGATGCAGGTAGAAATTGACGAACAGTTGATGAAAAATATTGCTCGCAAAACCGACGGGAAATATTTTAGAGCGACTAGCAATAATAAATTAGAAGAAATATATGCCGCCATCAATAAGCTAGAAACTACCGAAATAGAGGAGCTGAAGTTTTACGATTATGATGAAAAATACAGACCCTTTGTTTGGTTAGCAGGATTTTTATTGTTGCTAGAATTGGGATTGCGAAATACGGTATACCGATCATTTATTTAAAATGGAATTAGACGAAAAAAAATATTTGTACTTACTTTTTCTATTGCCACTTTTGGTGCTGGTTTTTCTTTTCAATATGTATTGGAAAAGAAAAAAACAACGCGAATTTGGTGATTTAGAATTGGTACAACGATTGAGTCCTGAAAGTTCTCTATTCAAACCGATATTAAAATTAAGCGTATTGCTTTTGGCACTTACAGCTTTGATTTTAGGTTTGGTCAATCCAAAAATTGGGACCAAAATGGAAACTGTAAAGCGTGAAGGAATCGACATTGTTTTTGCAATAGATGTTTCTAAAAGTATGCTGTGCGAAGACGTGGCTCCTAATCGTTTGGATAAAAGCAAACAATTGGTTTCTCAAATTATCAATCAATTAGGCAATGATAGAATTGGGATTGTGGCGTATGCAGGAAGTTCGTTTCCGGTTTTACCAATTACTACAGATTACAGTGTAGCCAAAATGTTCTTGCAAAGTATGAACACCGATATGGTTTCGTCTGTAGGAACGTCTTTGGATGAAGCGATTAAATTGTCGGCAACCTATTTTGATGATAAAAAAACCAGCAAATTATTGATTCTAGTTTCAGACGGAGAAGACCATTCAGAAGGTGCCGAAGCCGCTGCAGAAGAAGCTAATAAATTAGGCATTAAAATCATTACTATTGGTGTTGGAACTCCAAATGGAGGGACTATTCCGTTACGTCGTAATGGTGTGATGGAAGGCTTAAAAAGAGATAGCAATAACGAAGTGGTGATTACCAAATTGAACTCGGAAAGTTTGACAGCTATTGCAAAAGCGACCAAGGGCGGTTATGCCAATGGTGCCAATACCAAAGAGGTTATTGATTATGTTAAAAACGCTTTGAATAATATAGAGAAAACCGAATTTGAAGCCACCCAAATGGCCGATTTTCAATCGCAATTTCAGTGGTTTTTAGGATTTGCATTCTTGTTGTTATTTGCTGATGTTTTTCTATTGGAATGCAAAACTAAATGGGTAAACCGACTCAATTTGTTTAATGAAAAGGAACAATAAAATGATGAAAAAGGTATTTGTATTTATTTTGCTTATTTTTTCTTTGGCGATTACAGCCCAAGAGAAAGATGCTCTTTTGCCTAAAGCAAATGAAGAATTTGCTGCAAAAAAATATGCCGATGCCGAAGCCAATTACCGAATTTCACATTCTAAATTTCCAAGAAGAACCGTAGCGTATTACAATTTAGGAAATGCCATTTACCGACAAAATCAGTTTTCGGAATCCAAGATTGCTTTTGCCAATGCATTAAAAAATATTAAAACCTATCCTCAAAAACACAAAGCGTTTCACAACTTAGGAAATGTGTTTATGAAGGAGAAAAATTATTCGCAAGCGGTCGAAGCTTATAAAAATGCGCTTCGCAATAATCCGGAAGATGATGAATCGCGATATAATTTTTCTTTGGCCAAAAAAATGCTGAAAGACAATCCGCCAAAAGACGACAAGAATAAAGATAAAAATAAGGACAAGAACAAAGACAAAAAGGAAGATAAGAAAGACGGCGAGAATAAAGATAAGGATAAGAACAAAGATAAAAAAGACGATAAGAAAGACGGCGACAAGGATAAAAATAAGTCGGATAAAAAAGACGATCCTTCTAAAAATCAAGGTCAGCCAAAACCAAATCCTGGCGGAATTTCGCAGCAACGCGTTCAGAATTTATTAGATGCGGTAAACAATGAAGAAAAGAAAATTCAGAATAAAGTCAATGCTCAAAAAGTAAAAGGAAAACCGGTTCAAACAGAAAAAGACTGGTAAGTAATTTGAAATAAGAATACCCTTTAATACCCAATGAAAAAATACATACTACTATTATTAATCAGTTTTCAAGGACTTCTGGCTCAAGTACAATTTGAGGCAAAAGTTAGCAGAAACTCGCTCGGTCTTAACGAAAGGCTTCGAGTAGATTTTATAATGAATGTAGACGGAGATAATTTTGTACAACCCAACTTCGAAGGTTTTCGAGTAATTGCAGGACCGAGTCAGCAAATCAGTCAATCGTGGATTAATGGGCGAAGTTCTTTCGAAAAAATATATTCCTATTTTTTATTGCCTTTGCAAAAAGGAAATTTGGTAATCAAACAAGCGGTGATTGAGTTCAATGGCCAATTGTATAAAACTGCTCCAATTCGAGTTACGGTAACCAATCCGGTGCAACAACAAGCTGATCCTAACGATCCAAATGCGCCACAAATTTCAGCAGACAATAACATTTACCTCGTAGCGGATATTTCTAAAACCAATCCGTACATCAACGAACCGATTACGGTAGTCTATAAATTGTATTTCAGCTACAATATTGGAATTACCAATTGGCGCGAATTGGACAAACCCAAATACAATGATTTTTGGAGTCAAAATATCGATATCAAACAATTGGTTGCCGAAGAAGGTATGTTCAAAGGACAACGCTATCGCTTTGTTACCCTCAGAAAAACGGTGCTTTATCCTCAAAAATCGGGACGTCTAAAAATCGAACCTTTAGCACTTGATATCGATGTGCAATTGCCAACCAACCGTAGGGATATGTTTGGTAGAGTCATGATTACCGAAGGCAACAAACGCGTTTCGGCAGGTACTAAAACGATAACGGTAAAACCACTTCCTGAAGCGGGAAAACCTGTAGGATTTTCCGGTGCAGTGGGTAACTTTGATTTCAAAGTAACGCCAACCAAAACCAATTTGAAAAACGGAGAAAGTTTAGATTTGGTGGTAAGTGTTAGTGGAAAAGGGAATTTGAAATTATTTGATTTGCCTAAACCAGTAGCGCCTAATGCACTCGAAATGTATGATGCTGTTCACAAAGAACAAGTCAACACAGGCTTATCCGGAATGACCGGAAAAATAGCAGACAGCTATACCATTGTGCCGCAATACAAAGGAAAATATCCAATCAAACCAATGCAGTTTAGCTATTTTGATTTGGGTTCAGGGACGTATAAAACGATCACTTCAGAAGAAATACTAATTAATGTATTGGATGGACCAACTGCATCTCAGGCTGTAGATTCAACTAATGGAGGCAATAAAAACAAAATTGAAAAACTAGAACAATTTAAATTCATCAAATTAAAAACCGAATTACTTCCTTTAAAACAGCAAGATTTCTTCGGCTCGTTATGGTATTATTTATTGTTATTGCTGCCATTTATAGCCTTGCCAATTTTGGTGCTTTTGAGAAAAAGAAAAGAAGCGTTAGATGGCGATGTGATTGGAAACAGAATCAGAATGAACAACCGTTTGGCGAAGAAATATTTGTCAGAAGCTAAAAAGCAAATCCATAATAAAGAGCCGTTTTATGTGGCTTTGGAAAAAGCGATGCACAATTTCTTGAAAGCCAAATTACACATTGAAACTTCGGAAATGAGTAAAGACAATATTCAAGAGGTATTATTGTCTCGCAACGCTAATCCTGAAACGGTTATTGATTTTATTGCCTTGACAGAGAATTGTGAACTGGCACGTTATGCACCAGCTTCTAGTACGTCAATTCAAAATGATTTTGACAAAGCAGTAGAGATAATTTCAGCATTGGAAAAACAGATTTAACGGATAACGAAATGAAACATTTAGTCTATATAGTAATATTCATCACTTCTTTTGGATTTGCTCAAAGCGGATTCGAAAAAGGGAATGTTTTGTATCAAAAAGGGCAATACGAACAAGCGATTCAGGCCTACGAAAGTGTGTTGGATTCGCGTCAGCAATCAGCTGAATTGTATTTCAATTTAGGTAATTGTTATTACAAATTAAATAAAGTAGCGCCGTCGATTTACAATTATGAGAAAGCGTTAGTCTTGTCTCCTGAAGATATTGATATTACCAATAACCTCAAATTTGCTCAGAAATTAACCATTGATGAAGTAAAAGATGTTCCTAAAGTAGGCTTTGCCAAATTGCTTCGTGATTTCACAGGGATGTATCATTTCAATACTTGGGCGTGGATTTCGGTTGTATTTGGGTTGTTGTTTTTAGGCTTTTTTATTGGCTATTATTTTTCGCCAACCACCCTCTACAAACGCATTTTCTTTATTGGAATGTTTGTATGGACTGTGTTGCTATTAGTTAGTTTAGGAGCTGCTATTTTTGAAAAAAATCATTTTGTAAACGAACGACCAGCTATCGTTTTTGCTGAAGTAACAGAGGTGAAAAGCGAACCACAAAAAGGGAGTCCGGCCACTTTTATTTTACACGAAGGCACTAAAGTTTTTGTAGAAGAAACCTTAGGGAAGTGGAAGAAAATTCAACTAACAGACGGCACTGAAGGCTGGATTGAAGCAGTGGCCATTAGAGAAGTGAAATAAGATTTATTTCAATTTGAGAGTTGGTTTAAATGATGATTTTCTTATTATTAAATTGGTCTTTATTTCTATCGTTTTGTGAATGGTTGTGTTTGGCGAGTTTATTTCTTCAATTAAGTAATCAACCGATAATTTACCAATTCTATTTCCAGGTTGATCTACGCTAGAAAGGTTTGGTTTAATGACTGTACAAAATTTAGAATTACTAAAACCAACTACAGCTATTACCTCAGGTATTTTTATTCTATTTTTTTTTAATTCTTGTATGGCTCCAATCCCGGCTTCATCACTGATAGCAAATATTGCATCTGGCACTTCTTGGCAACTCAAAAGATTTCTTGTAAGCCTTCTGCCTTCTTCAATGGATAGGTTTTCACTACTCATAATTAGATCCTCATTAATAGGAATATTATTTTCTTTTAATGCTTTTAAATAGCCTTGATACCTTCTTTCAGATATATTAGAAGTATCTGACTCTTTTATAATTGCAATTTTTGTTTTGCCTACATTTATAAGATGTTGAACCGCTTTATACGAAGCGTCTTCATCGTCAATTACAATTTGAGTGCATGGAACTTTCGATGATATTCTATCAAACATAATTAATGGAATATGTTCCATCATTTCTAAAATCTCATCTACATTCTTTGTTTTTTTTGTCAAAGACAATAGAATTCCATCCACTCCAAACTGAATCATTGTTTCCATTAATTCAGATTGTTTTTGTTCGTCATTAAATGATTCACAAATAATTACCCTGAACCCATTAATTTCAGCATTTTGAATAATCCCGCGCAATAAAGTAGCTGTGAAACTATGCTCTATATTCGGAATTATGACACCAATTATGTTTGATTTATGAGATCTAAATCCTTTTGCAAATAAATTGGGGATGTATTTAATCTTATTTGCGTATGATTTTACTCTTTCTTTAGTTTCATCACTAATGTCAGGGTGATCATTTAATGATCTAGAAATAGTAGATATGGATAAGCCTAAATCAGTAGCTATTTTCTTTAAAGTGACAATATTTTTTTTCGGCATAATTGAAGATTTAAAACTAAAATATATAATTAATTTCATTTACGCAAACGTTTGTGCAAACGTTTGCATAATTTTTTTGTCAAAATCGAGAATCTTTTTATAACAAACAAACATAGTTTTGACAGGCAAATAACATTAATTTAATCAACCAAAAAATTATGAAAAATTTTATCAAAGTAATTATTCTTTTGATAGGAATAACTTCCTACTCACAAACTACAGTCAAAGGAGTTGTGACTGATGAAAAAAACAATCCCCTTCCACAAGTAAATGTTGTTGTTGGTAGTAATGTATCTACAACTACAGATTCAGAAGGAAAATTTTCAGTAGCAACTAACCTTAAAGGAGTTCAAAAAATTAAAGTAACTTATGTAGGCTATTTGTCTCAAACCAAAAGTTTAAATGTATCTGAGAATAGTACTTTAAATTTTGTTATGAAAGAAAGTTCAGAGACGTTAAATGAAGTGGTAATGACCGCTACATCGGTAAAACGTTCTCAAAAAGAAACTCCCTTATCAATTACCTCTTTTAGCGCAAAAGATTTAACTAGATTAAATACTAGTAGTCAAGCTAATATTTTAAGAAGCGTTCCTGGTATTACAACTGAAAACGGTGGTGGTGAGGTTGCGTCAAATGTTTTTGTAAGAGGTTTACCTTCTGGAGGACAATTTCAATTTAACCCGTTACAAATTGACGGAATGCCAGTGCTTTCAACTTTTGGATTAAACTCATCTGCGCATGATGTTTATTTTAGAACTGATATTGGTATGAAAAGTCTTGAATTTGTTCGAGGAGGATCTTCTGTACTTCATGGTGCAGGTTCAGTTGCTGGTATTATTAATTATACAAGCGAAACAGGTTCAGCGGTATCAAAAAATATTTTGAAAGTTGAAACAGGAAATAACTCAAGATATAAAGCTGATTTTCTTTCTAGCGGACAATTAGGAGGAAAAGACTCTGATTTGTATTATGCATTAACTGGATTTTATAGATACGACGAAGGTCCTATAAAAACTGGATTACCAACTGAGGGTTACCAAATTAGAGGGAATGTAAAAAAAGTTACACAAAAAGGCTCGATTACTTTTTCTGGCCAAGTTATAGATGATAAAGTTCAATTTTTTCTACCTTATCCATTAATTGGCGGATCAAGAGAGAGACCAATTGGCAGTGATGGTAAAGAGATTCTAACTCTTCAAACGTCAGCGGTTTCTAATATTTCTTACGCTACTCCAAATGGAATTTTCACATCAAAAATTAAAGATGGAGTTGCAACTAAAGGAGGATATTTTATGACTAATTTCCTTCATAATTTTTCTGATAGTTTTTCTATTGATGCTAAAGTTAGAAAGTCTAAATACAATCATCAATTTAATTTTTTCACAGATGGTAGTGGTGTTTCTGGTGCAAAAGCTGTTGAAACTCAAAGTCAATATAAAGCTGCTAGAAGATTAACATCTGGAAATTTTACATACTTAAATGGACAAGCATTACCTGCAAGTGCTCGTTTGTATGAAAATAGAATCGTAGATAGAATTCGTCCTTTAGATGAATTAGTTTCGGAAGTTAAGTTTATCAAAAAGATGAATAATCATACTTTAACAGGAGGAACATTCATGTCAAGATCTTCTGCTGGAGATTTAAATATCACTACTAGTTATTTAAGTGAATATACTAATATGCCACAGCTGATAAATCTTTCGGGATATACTAAAAATGGAGTTACCAATACCGGGACATCATATTCAAATAAAAATCTTACAAGTAATAAATTAGCTTTCTTTTTGACAGACCAAATTAAATTAGAAAAATGGAATTTTGATTTTGGCATTAGACAGGAAAGAGTTACAGGAACTATTCAAAATGAAAAGACTGCAAATTTTACTTCAGGAAATACAGGTATCACAGGAATCGATGTAGTACAATGGGGAACAGGAGCATATCAATATGCTAAAGTTTCAACAGATGATTATGCAATTTCTTTAGCTGCTTTGTATAAAGTAAATTCAAATCTAAGTGCTTATGCTAATTTTTCTAAAGGATATTTCTTTCCTGAATTACGATCTGTAAAATTTAATTCTTTAGATCAACCAGCTACATATTCCCCTGAGAAAATTATTCAATCAGAAGCAGGAGTGAAATATGGCAATGGGACATTTTCAGGAACACTTGCATTCTACTCAGCAAATTTATCTGACAGAAGAAATGTTCAATTTATAAATGACCCGGCAAATCCTGGAGGATTTATAGAAAAAGTAGACTTACAAGATACTAAATCGTATGGTTTTGAAGGGACTTGGAATTGGAGATTTGCTCAAGGATTATCATTTAATGGAGGGTTTACTTATCAAAAACATGAGTTAACTAAATCGGAAAACAACCCATTATTTGTTGGAAATAAAATAGCAAGACAGCCAGATTTTATGAGTAAACTAGGGTTGGCATATGACAAATCTAATTTTGATTTAAATCTAGATTATAACTACGCTGGAGACAAATTTACTAATGACGCAAATACGATCAAATTAGATGGTTTTGGAATAGTTGACTTAGGAATGGGTTATACATTTAGTGTAGGTAACGATAAAGAAACGTTGAGATTAGGAGTACAATCTTTTAACTTATTTAATTCAGTAGGAATTACTGAAGGTTCTCCAAGACTTGGTGAAAACCAAACAGAAGAAGAATTTTTTGTTGGAAGACCAATAATTCCTAGAACAGCAGTAGTTAATTTGACTTTTAACTTCTAGAGTAATCAATACAATAATTTTTTTAGATGCCTAGATTTAATCTAGGCATCTTTTATAAAACTCACCACTATGTCAATTAGATTAATTGAACAAGCTCAAAATATTCTAAATACAAATTTTCAATCTGGAGGCTATACTATCCCTTGTAAAGGATTATATCCTTTTCAATGGAAATGGGATGCTGGATTTATTGCAATCGGATATGCGCACTATGACATAGAAAAAGCAAAAACCGAAATCAATAGTTTACTTAGTTCGCAATGGTTAAACGGATTTATTCCGCATATCGTTTTTCATCAAGAAAGCGACACGTATTTCCCAGGGCCTGATTTTCATCAAGCAGAGTTAAACCCTCTATCCAACGAAAATTACCCTTCTACCGGAATGACTCAGCCGCCTGTTGTAGGATTTACACTTGAAAAAATGTATCATATTGCAAAAGATAAAAAAGACATTTTGCAATTTATACAACAGAATATTGATAAAGTATATACCAATCACAATTATTTTTATACCAATAGAGATCCCAAAAACGAAGGGTTAGTTTACATTTATCACAATTGGGAATCAGGCACAGATAACTCTCCTGTATGGGACGATATCTGGGCAACAATGAATCCCCCAGAATATAAAGTTGAGAGAAAAGACATTAAGATTATCGACCCTTCAGAACGACCAACGAATAGAGAATACGATCATTATTTATATATCATCGATATTGCTAAAGAGCATAAATACGATGATATAAAAATTGCAGAAAATTCCCCTTTTTTGGTTCAAGACCCTCTTTTTAATACCTTGTTAATCAAATCAAATCAATCGTTGATTAATCTTTATAAGGTATTAGGAGGTAACGAAGATAAAATCAAACAATTAGAAGAATGGCAATCTAAAAGCATTAATTCATTTAATAACAAATTATATAATGCAGACTTGGGAGCTTATGTATATTATGATTTAAGAAATGAAAAATATATCAATCAAATAAGTTCATCTTCTTTTGCGCCATTATATGCTGGAATACCTTCTAAAGATCAGGCAAGTAAAATCGTTAAAACGATGTTAGATAAATTCGGAGGTGAGAATCGCTATTTGTGTGCATCATTTGATCCGGACAGTTCTCGTTTTAATCCAAAAAAATATTGGAGAGGTCCAGTTTGGATCAATATGAATTGGTTTTTGTATTATGGATTATTAGATTATGGCTATGTTGATTTAGCAAACAATATTAAGTCGGATAGTATAGAGCTAATAACAAAAGCGGGATTTTATGAGTACTTTAATCCCAATAAAGAAGTGTATAAATATGAAAATGGTGGTTATGGAGGAAGTGATTTTTCTTGGACCGCTGCCTTATATATAGATTTAATTAATAATTAAAAATAGAAAGTATGAATGCTATTGATTATCTGATTGTAATTTTCTATTTGGCCTTAATGGTCTATTTAGGAGTTCGGTTTAAAAAAAATTCAGAAAGTAATGATTATTTCCTAGGAGGTAAAAACTTTGGTTGGTTTAGCCTTTGTTTATCCACAATGGCTACACAGCTTTCCGTAATTAGTTTTGTTTCTGCGCCAGCATTTGTAGGATTAAGAGAAGGAGGAGGCATGCAGTGGCTTACTTTTGAATTTGGGGTCCCTTTAGCAATGATTATTCTAATAACTGTTATTGGACCAGTTCTTTACAATTCAGGTATCGTAAGTGTTTATGAATTTTTGGAAAAGAGATTTAATAGAACATCAAGGCTTTTGATTAGTAGTATGTTTTTAATTAGTCGATCTTTTGCAACCGGAGTGACTATTTATGCAGTAGGATTAATTTTATCTTCTATTTTGCAAATTTCTTTTTGGCAAACCATGGTAATAGTCGGATTTATTACGATTATTTACTCGCTTGAAGGAGGAATGAAAGCTATTGTGTACAGTGAAGTAGCTCAAATGATTATAAAATTTATGGGAATAATCATCATCATAATTGCAGGGCTATATTATATTGGCGGTTGGGGTAATTTCCTAACCCATTTAGACTATGATCGACTTACGGTGATTGATTTTTCTAAGACAGGTTTTGATGGCTCAGAATATGGTTTTTTCCCGATGCTTTTTGGAGGAATATTTTTGTATACTTCCTACTACGGAACTGATCAAATTCAAGTCCAAAGATTGTTATCTGCTAAAAATGAATTAACCGTAAAAAAATTGTTACTTTTTAATGGTTTGTTTAGATTTCCCATAACTTTAGCGTATTGTTTTGGCGGGTTAATTTTAGGAGCATTTGCTAATTCTAATCAAAGTTTTGCCAATCTTATACCTGCTGAAAAACCAGATTTAATGATTCCTTTATTTATCACTAATTATCTTCCGCATGGAATAATTGGGGTTATTGTAGTAGCAATAATTGCTGCAGGAATGTCTGCCTATAGTTCTACATTAAATTCACTTAGCGCGGTTACTATGGAAGATTTTGTGACAAAAAAATGGGATACGTCTGGAAAGAAATATATTTTATACAGCAAGTTAACAGGTTTAGGATGGGGTTTATTAACCATGTTTTTTGCTTTTTATGTTGGGGATATTGCTAAAACTGTAATTGAAGCTATAAACAAAATAGGATCTATGTTTTATGGGCCTATTCTAGCCATGTTTTTATTAGCCATTGTTGGTAACAAAATCAAAGCAACTGCAGCTAATATCGGACTTGTTTGTGGGGTATTAACTAATGTTGTGATTTGGTTGTTTTTTGAAAATATTTTCTGGTTTTGGTGGAATGCCATTGGCGCATTAGTTACCTTATTTTTAGGTACTTTAATTAGTTTTATTTTGCCTCAACAAAGCAAAATTTCAAATTCTAAAATCACTCTTGGAAAATTATTTGTTAAAGAGAATTTAATATTGTTTGTGTTTTTCTTGCTGATTATTACATTCTGTTATTTATTGCCAATTGTGTTAGTTAAACCCTAACTAAATATGAAAATAATTGTTGCTCCTGATAAGTTTAAAGGGTCTCTTTCTGCCGTAGAAGTTTGCAATGCCATCGAAAACGGAATAAAAAGATTTGATCAATCCATTGAAGTTATTAAACATCCATTAGCAGATGGAGGCGAAGGTACCTTAGCAATACTTAATAATTATTTCAAATTAAAGAAGAGAAATGTAGTTGTAAACAATCCCTTATTTAAGCCTTGTGAGGCAACTTATTTAGTTAGTAGAGACACTGCTTATATTGAAATGGCTACTGCTTCAGGCCTTCAATTACTTTCAGAAAACGAAAGAAATTGTTTTTACACCAGTTCATTCGGGACAGGCGAATTAATTCTTGACGCAATCAACAGCGGTTACTCTAATATAGTTTTATTTATTGGCGGTAGCGCTACAAATGATGCCGGTATTGGAATGGCTTCGGCATTGGGCTATGAATTTTATAATTCTAACAATCAATTAGTTAAGCCCATTGGGAAAGAACTAATTAATATTGATTCTATAGATAGCACAAATCTTAAGATTGATCTTAATACGATTAATTGTACAGTAATTTGTGATGTTAAAAACGAATTATTTGGTTCAAATGGTGCTGCACATGTATATGCTGCTCAAAAAGGTGCAACTCCTATAGAAGTGAATCAATTAAATGAAGGATTAATCCATTTTAGTAAACAAGTGGAATTATTCTTAAATCATAAAATTGCGACAATTCCAGGAGCCGGTGCAGCGGGTGGTCTAGGTGCTGGTGCAATTTGTTTTTTGAATGCAAAGCTTCAGCCAGGAATTGATTTTGTTATGGAGCATACTAATTTTAATGCTATTGTAACTTCGGATATTGATCTCATAATTACTGGTGAAGGAAGTGTAGACAAACAAACTATAGAAGGAAAGGTGGTTAGTGGGGTTGCTCATAAAGCCTCTTTATCAAAAATCCCTTTTATTATTGTTTCGGGTATTGCTAAGGATGTCATGCAATTACAAAAAGTTTTGAATCCAACTGCGATCTATTCCATAATGGATTCAGGTGTTTCTCAACAAGAGGCAATAACTGAAGCTTCAAAATATTTAAATGATATTGGATTTCATTTAATTCAACAATTTACAATGAATAAAAACAATTAATTAATGATTATAGATATACATACTGAGGATAACAAAGATTTTGTTTTTAATAAAGTGCAGCATTTTTTACAGCAAAATGATTTTAAAATATCCAATCAAGATCAATCAAGACCATGGGGAGGTTTTTTTGTAATAGATGAAAGTCAAGCTAGTTATTTTGCATCTGCTTTTTTCCCTCATTTGAAAATGTCAGATATTGAAGTTACGGCCAAATTAAGTCCCAAAATTTTGATTGTAGCTCCAAATGAGCGATTGTCATGGCAATTTCATTATCGAAGGTCAGAAATCTGGAAAGTAATAAACGGTCAAGTAGGTTTTGTGAGTAGTATGAATGATATCGAAACTCCCAGTAAAATTCTTGTTTCCGGCGATTGTGTTATGCTCAAAAAAGAAGAACGACATAGACTAATTGGTCTTGACTCTTGGGCAATTATTGCAGAAATATGGCAACATACAGACATAGAAAATCCATCTGATGAAGAAGATATTGTTCGACTTCAAGATGATTTTGGAAGATAGTTCATTTTATGGTTATGGTTTGTTGAAATGAATTGATTATACCCGTTATTTATAGCGGGTATTTTTATTTTGCAGTCGCTTTTTGGTATAATTTCTGAATAGAAGGAAACACAAAATCAGCTGTTTTTTGAATGGGATTAAAGAAAATGGAGCGATCTAATGTTTCTTTTTTGGCCAAAAAATGATTGTAGTTGATTTTCTCAAAAACACTGAATAGAATACTCACAATCAAAACCGTTTTAAGTACTCTAAAAAAACCACCCCCCGCTTTGTTTATCCAACCCAAATAAGCAAAACTGGCAAATTTAGTCAAGAACTTTCCGGCTAAAGACACGCCAATTATAACCAACAAAAAAGTAAGAATAAAAGCAATCACTTGAATGGAATAAGGATTCCATTGTACAACTCCTGCTAATGCGGTTTTGGCCATAGACGAAAATTGAAAAGCCAAATAAATTCCAACAATTAAAGAAAAAAAGGAAGCCAGTTCTACAAAAAGCCCATTTTGAATTCCTTTGAACGCAGCATAGATCAATAAAGCCCCAATAATTATGTCTAAAAATCCCATAGTTGAATAATTTATAAGCGCAAATATAAAAGAATTGAGAATAGCCTGTTGTCAATTTTCTCTTCTTATCTTTGCGACTCCAATTTTGGTTTCGATTTGCAGTTCGTAAATCGTAAATTATAAATCGCACATCCAATGTCAAGAGACGCACAATTGAAAGAACGCTGGGAACAGCTTGTAACTATATTATCCGATCGGTTTTCGCAAGGCGAAGATTTGGATTTGGATGCCATCATATACCTTATCGGAATTCAAGAATTAGGAAAATTGCATCGCGAGTTCAAGAAAGACGAAAAACTAAACTTAATGCACATTGCCATTTGTCGTTTATTAGAACCTTATGGCTATTATGAATTTGAATTTTTTGACGACGAAGGTTGGCCGCATTATAAAGTAAAAGAAGAATTACCGCCTTTAAAAGCGGGAGAGCAATCGGTCTTAATGAAAGAAGCGATTGTGAATTATTTCCTTGAAAGAGAGTTAATTAAGTAAGGGTGGTTAGTAAGTAGTGAATAGTAATTAGTCCCAACTTAATCCGAATCACGAATCACGAATCACGAATCACCTAGCCAGGTTTTAGTTTTCACTAAAAAAATGTAATTTTGCACCTTTACCAATAGACGGATGATAGACAAGATAAAAGAATATATTAGCGAAGCACAAGGATTTTCATCACAAGATCCAGCAGAACTAGAAGCTTTCCGAATTAAATTTTTAGGAAGTAAAGGACTTTTAAAAGAGTTGTTTGCCGAATTTAAAAATGTTCCTAACGAACAGAAAAAAGAATTTGGGCAAGTAATTAATTTATTGAAAACGTCTGCCGAAGACAAAGTAAAATCTATCCAAGAAGCCCTAGAAAGCAAAGAAGAAAGCAAAGGATTCTATGGTGATTTAACTCGTGCTGCAGAGCCAGTTTTGATTGGGTCTCGTCATCCAATTTCTATAGTTAAAAATCAAATCATTGATATTTTTTCAACCCTAGGCTTCAACGTGTCAGAAGGTCCAGAAATCGAGGATGATTGGCACAACTTTACTGCTTTGAACTTGCCAGAATACCATCCGGCTCGTGACATGCAGGACACTTTTTTTATTCAAACAAATCCGGATATTTTATTGCGCACTCACACTTCATCAGTACAAGTGCGTTATATGGAAAATAACAAACCACCTATTAGAACCATTTCTCCTGGTCGTGTTTTTCGTAACGAAGCGGTATCATCGCGTTCGCACTGTATTTTCCACCAAGTAGAGGGTTTATATATTGACAAAGATGTTTCTTTTGCCGACTTAAAACAAACCTTATTGTATTTCACCAAAGAGATGTTTGGCAAATCAAAAATTCGTTTGAGACCGTCTTATTTTCCTTTTACTGAACCAAGTGCCGAAATCGACATTTATTGGGGCTTAAAAACCGAAACGGATTACCGTATTACGAAAGGAACAGGTTGGTTAGAAATTGGGGGTTGCGGAATGGTAGATCCTAACGTTTTGAAAAACTGTGGCATTGATCCAGAAGAATATAATGGTTTTGCTTTCGGAATGGGAGTAGAGCGTATTGCGATGTTGTTGTATCAAATTGGAGACATCCGAATGTTCTATGAAAACGATGTTCGTTTCTTAGAACAATTCAAATCACTAGTATAATCATTTAATCACCCTTTTTGAAGTAATATTTAGAAAGGGTTTTTTTACAATATGAAGAAAGATATTATCATTCCCGAAGTAGAAAATGTTTTCATGGCAGTCGTTCAAGAATGGAGCGATGAGTTCATGGAAAAAGTCTGGTATGCTTATTTGGTAAACGATTCTGATTTCCAACTAGACGGAGTTATGGTCGTTTCTAAAGCATTTGGAACCATTGACGGAGAGATGAAAAAAACGTCACTTTTGCGTCATGCATTTGCTGAAATCCCTGAGGTTTCGGTGGCCAAAATCGAATTGATTGAAAAAAGTGTATTGGCGCTGAACAATGAATTTATGGTCACTTTTTTTATTGGGAACACCTTGTACGACAAGAAATTTATTTTCAAAGCCAATTCGATTCAAGAATCCAATCAAGAAGAAGTGCCCATTTTATTTGTAGATGGCGTAATTGTTCGCTAATTATTTGCCTTCTCTTCGTTTTTTAGCGGTCCAACTAGAATACCCTAATACAAAGATTCCAAAAACAATATAGCCCACAGCTCTAAAATAGTAACCGTTATCAGCTAATTGGGTAGCTAAAGGTGTTGTCCCTGATAGGTACCACGTAGAGAAACCTATCATGAATAGACCCCAAAAAACGCCTGTTTTAACCTGATATTTCCATCTTTCACTCATAATAATTGTATTTAATCCAATTGATCTGTCAAATTTCTGAATACTTTTTTAGCATTTTTACCTTCATATAAAACGCTATACACGGCATCAATTATTGGAGTACTGGCTCCATATCCTTGATTCAATTGGTAGGCACTTTTAGTGGCATAATAGCCTTCAGCTACCATACTCATTTCCATCATGGCACTTTTTACGGTGTAGCCTTTTCCAATCATATTACCGAACATTCTGTTTCTAGAAAAAACAGAATACCCCGTAACCAATAAATCGCCCAAGTAAGCCGAATCATTGATGTTACGCTTCATTTTATGTACTTTTTTGATGAATTTTTTCATCTCGCGAATGGCATTACTCATCAAAACCGATTGAAAGTTGTCGCCATAACCTAAACCATGGGCCATTCCCGCAGCAACGGCGTAAATGTTTTTCAACATGGCCGCATATTCGGTTCCAATGATGTCATCGGTAATTTTAGTTTTGATGTAATTACTGGATAAATTGGCAGCCACATAGGCGGCTTTTTCAGCATCTCCACACGCAATGGTTAAATACGAAAGGCGCTCTAAAGCCACTTCTTCTGCATGACATGGACCAGTTATAACTCCAATATTTTCAAATGGAATTCCGTAATTGTTGTGAAAATGTTCTCCAACAATTAAACTCGTTTCAGGAACAATTCCTTTAATAGCAGAGAAAATAATTTTGTTTTCTAGCGAAGTAGTCAAATTGGCCAATTCGGTTTCCAAAAAAGCGGAAGGAATAGCAAATATGAGATAATCGGCATAAGCAACCGCTTCGTTAATATCGTGAGTTAATCGTAATTTATTGGTGTCAAATTCCACCGAACTTAAGTAATTCGGATTGTGTTTTTCTATTTTGATATGTTCAATTGCAGCTTCGTTTCGCATGTACCAAGCAATCTCTGGGACATTAGCGCACAGCATTTTAGCAATGGCGGTAGCCCAACTACCTCCACCAATAACTGCAAATTTTAAATTTTCGGCCATTTTGTATTTTGGATTTAATCAAAAGTAGGTAAAAAAAATAAAAAACACCAATTTATTCCTTTTGGCATACTCAGGATTTGCTGGCTTTAGCGATAAAAAAATTAAATTTTGGTTACTTTTTCCACCCCAGTACACAATAAAAAAACACTAGTTAACGTTGTAAACTATTATTAATGAAGTTTTTATAGTTACAATGCATTTTGAGTTAGTTAGTTTTGTTTTTGTATTTTAAAAAGGCGTCCCACCAAAGTTAGTAGAACGCCTTTTTTTATTGTAAACTAATAACTTAATTCTACAATCTCGCGAAGTTTGTCTAACGAAATGTTTTGTCTTTCTCCTAATGCTTTCCACCCTCTTTCTTCAAATCGGTTGACAATAAAATCAGCGGTGTTTTCAATGTTTGAGGCATTTTCAGAAATCTTGGTTTTCATTCCCATAGTATGATAAAATGCAATCGTTGCTCCAATAGCTTCACGAGCAATTTCTTCGTCCGTCCCAGTCAATTGAAACACTCGTTTACCGTATTGTGCTAGTTTTTCTTTTTTGGTTTCAAATAAGACACGGTATACGTTTGGGCCAATTATAGCTAATGTTCTAGCATGATCAATATTGTACAACGCTGTTAATTCATGTCCAATCATATGAGTTGCCCAGTCCGACGGAACTCCTTTTTGAATCAATCCGTTCAATGCCATGGTACAACTCCACATAAAGTTAGATGCTAAAGCATAATCAGTTGGGTTTTCAACCACTTTAGGACCTATTTCTACCAAGGTCTGCAGGATGCTTTCGGCAATTCGGTCTTGTAAATACCCTTCGTGTGGGTAGGTTAAATATTGTTCCATAACATGCACATAAGCATCAATAACGCCATTTTGCAATTGTCTTTTTGGTAACGAAGCGATAACAGTTGGGTCGCAAATTGAAAATTTTGGAAACATAGCCGAACCTCCAAAATCACGTTTTTCTTGTGTTGCCTTAATTGAAACCACCGAACCCGAATTCATTTCGCTTCCTGTGGCAGGTAACGTTAGAACGGTTCCAAAAGGCACCACATCAGCGCCTTCCTTAAAGATGATTCTTTTGTGCAGAATGTCGATTGGATCTCCTTCAAATTTGGCAGCAGCCGAAATGAATTTTACGCCGTCGATAACACTTCCGCCACCAACAGCTAAAATGAAATCTATTTTTTGTTCGCGAATGATTTCCACCGCTTTCATTAAGGTTTCAAAATATGGGTTGGCTTCGATTCCGCCAAATTCTACTACATTAAAACCTTCAAGCGCTTTTTTTACTTGGTCATAAATTCCGTTTTTGAAAATACTCCCGCCGCCATACGCGACAAGTATTTTTGATTCTTTTGGAATTAAAGTACTTAATTTTTCTATTTCTCCTTTTCCAAAAACTAATTTGACAGGATTGTATAATTCGAAATTCAACATAGGAATAAGTTTTAATTAAAGATACGCTATTAAGCAACAGCAATTGAGTAAACAACTGTTAATAGTAATCGGTTTATTTTTTGTAAAAATTATTGTGGTCAATGTATTCCCAAACCTTTGAAGGCAGTAATGGTAGTACATTTTTGCCTTTTTTGATATTTTCTCTAATTGAAGTAGAAGAGATCTCTACGACAGGAGCGTCAATCAGATGGATTTTCGGATGATTTTTGAAAATACTATTTTCACCAGCATCAGTAGTAGTAGCTATTCTTGGATAGACATAAATATCGTGATGCGCCAAAATAGCCTCATAATTTTTCCATTTGTGGAAGGATCTCAAATTGTCTTCGCCCATAATTAAAGAGAATGTATGTTCTGGAAATTTTTCTTCCAAATGAACCAAAGTATTCACAGTATAATTAGGTTGCGAAAGTTTGAACTCTATATCCGAAGGTTTTATTTTCGGAAAATCTTCGGTTGCCAAAAACACCATTTCTAATCGGTGATGATCTGCCAGCAGAGTACTTTTCTTTTTTAACGGATTGTGAGGGGTAACCACCATCCAAACTTGGTCTAAATCGGCGTGCTCCGCCATATGGTTGGCAATAATCAAATGCCCCACATGAATAGGATTGAACGTTCCAAAATAGAGACCTATTTTCATAGATTTACTAATTACTATTTAGAAATAAATGCTTTCACTAATTGGTTCGCTTCGTCTAAGGCGACCTCTAAATCGTAGTTTTTGATCACCACATCAAATTGCGGAGCAGTAGCTAATTCTACGTGGGCTTTTGCAATGCGCATATTGATTTTTTCTTCGGTTTCAGTAGAGCGTTCTTTCAATCTGCGTTTCAATTCATCTACACTTGGAGGTTTCACAAAAACAGCTAAAGTTTCTTCAGGGAATTTGGATTTGATTCGCAATCCGCCTGCAACATCAATATCAAAAATGACATTTTTGCCTTTGGCCCAAATGCGTTCTACTTCACTTTTTAAGGTTCCGTAAAAGTTATCGCGGTACACTTCTTCCCATTCCACAAAATCTTCGTTCTTGATGTGCTGTTTGAATTGGTCTAACGACATAAAATAATAGTCTTTTCCATTTACTTCTTCGCCGCGCGCTTCGCGAGTAGCTGCAGAAATGGAGAATTCCAAATTCAAATCGGCTTGTGCCAATAAATGCCTAACTATGGTCGTTTTTCCCGAACCTGATGGCGCTGAGAATACAATTAATTTCCCTTTCATAACTTATGTGTTATCGATGTCTGTCATCCTGAACTTGTTTCAGGATCTTAATATTCAGATTCTGAAACAAGTTCAGAATGACAAAAATTACAAAACGTTTAAAACCTGTTCTTTAATTTTCTCTAATTCGTCTTTCATTTGAACGACTAATTTTTGCATTTGTGCATGATTCGATTTAGAGCCCATGGTGTTGATTTCTCTTCCCATTTCTTGAGTAATAAAACCTAATTTTCTACCATTCGCTTCTGTACCTTTAATTGTTTCTAAGAAGTAATCCAAGTGATTCGTCAAACGTACTTTCTCTTCGGTGATATCTAATTTCTCTAGGTAATAAATCAATTCTTGTTCAAATCGGTTTTCATCAACAGCCACTTTTAGCTCTGTAATGGCATTGTGCAAGCGGTCTTTGATGTTGTGTACACGTTCGTGATCCAATGCCAATGCTTCATTCATATATTGGCGAATATTGGCAATGCGCAATTGAAATTCTTTTTCAAGCGATAGTCCTTCGTCTCTTCTAAAAGTCAAAATATTTTGTAGGGCTTCGGCAATAGCCGTTTCAATTTGAGCCCAATCATTTTCGTCAATTTCTTCGCGTTCCGTTTTCATTGTGTCCGGCATACGAATGGCCATTTTCATCAATTCCACTTCATCCGCTTCAGCATATACAGCTCTTAATTGTTCCATATAGGCTTTTACAATCGGCACATTTACTTTAGTCGAAGTTTGTTCGGCAGTACTTTCGATGAAAATCGAAAAATCAACTTTTCCTCTTTCCAGTTGTAGCGCAATTTGGTTGCGTAAACCCAATTCCATTTCGCGGTAAAGCGAAGGCATTCGCACATTTAAATCGAGTCCTTTACTATTTAAAGATTTTACTTCTACCGTGATTTTTTTGGTTGGTAATTGCAAAGTGGCTTTACCAAAACCAGTCATTGATTGTATCATATATGAATTGTGTAATAGCTACAAATGTATTGAAATTTTAGGATTTCTTTAGGGTAACCAGATAAACCCCACTAAAAATTAGGGCCGCCGAAATTATTTTAACGCCATTCAACTCATCTTTTCCTAATCCGATGGCAAAAATGGTAGCAAATAATGGTTGTAAATAAATAAAAACAGCAACGGTATTGGGACTCAATTCTTTCATGGAAAGTAAATTCAACAAGTAGTTGATAAAGGTAGAAAAGAAAATAACAAAGCCAATTTTCCAGAAAATACTATTGGGTACAATAGCCCAATTGACAGTTTGAAAAACGCTCCAACCAAAAGGCAATACCATAAAAAAACCGGCCAAGTACAACCATTTTACAAAAGTAAAAGCGTTGTAGGTGTGCATTAATTTTTTAACAATGATGAGGTAAAATCCATACGAAATGGCATTAATTAAGACTAATAAATTGCCTAAACCGGCATTGGAGGCATTTCCTACTGATTTCCCGTATAAAATAAGAAAAGTGGTTCCAATCAGTCCTAGTAGTAGTCCGGTAATCATCTTTTTTTGCATGCGCTCTTTTAGGATAATCGCCGAAAGCACAAGCACAATCATAGGAGTAGATACCATAATTACAGCAGCGCTAATAGGAGAAGTCAGACTAAGTCCCTTAAAAAAGCAAAGCATGTTAACGGCAATTCCAAAGAATGCCGCTGCGATAATTCTTGGAACATCCGAACGACTAATTTTTTCTGAAGGCAGGTTACCTGCTATTTTCAAAACCAACCAGATCAACCAGAACAAGAGGGTTGCTCCACCTACTCGCAATACAATAAATCCGTAAGCGTCTAAATAACGCGGCATCACATCTTTGGCAATCGTAAAAGTCATTCCATAAATAATGGAAACTAAAGTAGCGCCTAGTAAAGCTAGATTTCGTTTGGACATTAGCTCAATGCTTTATGAACTTGAAGGATGTTTTGTTGGCTGTTGCCAATATAGATTGCGCCGTTAATAATAAAAACGGGACGACTTAGAAAAGTATAATGTTCTAAGATGTATTTTTTAAAATCGGCTTCGGTAAGCGCTTTGTCTTTTAATCCTAAGGATTTGTATAATTGTGCTTTTTTGCTAAAAAGCGCTTCATAACTTCCCGACAATTGGTGCATTTCGTCTAATTGCTCTTCGGTAATAGGATCTTGTTTGATGTCGTGAAAAACCAAATTGTGTCCTTTTGGCAAGGCTTTGATGATTTTTCGGCAGGTATCGCAGGAAGCGAGGTAGTATATTTTGTTCATTTTGAAACGAGATTACTTTTTTGCAAAGAAAATCCATTTGAAACTTAAAATGTTTATTTTTAGCAAAATTTTCAAATCAAATACCCCAATGGAACAGACATTCGAATTGAACAGAACGAGCCGAAAATTAATCGCCCCTTTTCTAGAGGACTTTAGCTTGGAACAGCTCAATACTATTCCGAAAGGATTTTCTAACACTTTATTTTGGAATGTTGCTCACGTTGTAGTGACACAACAGTTGTTAATTTATAAACTTTCGGGTTTGAACATGTTAATTTCTGACGAATTGGTGGACAAATACAAAAAAGGCACTAAGCCAGAACAACCCGCAACCCAAGCAGAAGTGGACGAAATCAAAGGCTTACTATTTGATCTTATTGATCAAACTCAAGCCGATTATGGAAGCGGGGTTTTTACTCAATTTACAGAATATCCTACCTCAAGTGGTTTTGTTTTGAAAAATGTCAAACATGCCATGGCCTACAATAATTTTCACGAAGGACTACATTTGGGAATCTGCATGAGTTTGGCAAAATTGCTTTAATTACCGCTAAAATAAACCAATTGATTTTTTGCAATTATTGCGAAAACTATATCGTTTTCGTAAATTTTATTATTGGTAATGCAAATTTCTTTAAAATAGCTTGTTAAAACAATAATTCTTCAAAAAAATCCAAAAAATAACGCTGAAATATTCTTCGTTTACAACTATCTTTGTTAGAGTTACGAAATCGATTTCTTAAAAACGGTGGTAACCTAAAATCAATTGTATTGACCTAAATAGAGTCCTTAAACATGGAAGAAAAAATAAATCAATTTATGGCTTTGGTAGAAGCCAAAAATCCAAACGAACCCGAATTCATTCAAGCGGTTAGAGAATTTGCCGAAACCGTAATTCCTTTTATATCTGAACGAAAAAAATACGACGGTAAAAATATCTTACTTCGTATTGCCGAGCCAGAGCGTTCGATTATTTTCAGAGTACCTTGGGTAGATGATAAAGGAGAAATTATTGTAAACCGTGGTTTCAGAATCCAAATGAATTCGGCGATTGGTCCGTATAAAGGAGGAATTCGTTTTCATCATACCGTGAACTTATCGGTATTGAAGTTCTTGGCATTCGAACAAGTTTTTAAAAATAGTTTGACTACACTGCCAATGGGTGGTGGAAAAGGAGGTTCTGATTTTGATCCTGAAGGAAAATCGGATGGCGAAATCATGCGTTTTTGTCAATCGTTTATGACCGAATTGTGTAGACATATTGGACCTGACTTGGATGTTCCTGCGGGAGATATTGGAGTTGGAGCCAGAGAAATTGGCTACTTATTTGGACAATACAAACGCATTCGCAATGAGTTTACAGGTGTATTAACTGGAAAAGGTCTGGCTTATGGAGGATCGTTAATTCGTCCAGAAGCCACCGGATATGGTGTAGTGTATTTTACAGAGCAAATGTTGCACTCTATTGGTCAAGACATTAAAGGGAAAACGGTTGCGATTTCTGGTTTTGGAAACGTGGCTTGGGGTGTTGCTTTAAAGGTGAACGAACTAGGCGGGAAAGTGGTTACGATTTCAGGTCCTGATGGTTATATTTATGATCAAGATGGAATTTCAGGCGAGAAAATTGACTTCATGTTAGAGTTAAGAGCACGCGGCGATAACAAAGCCGAAGCCTATTTAGAGAAATATCCAAATGCTGTTTTCCACAAAGGGAAAAGTCCTTGGGAAGCCAAAGTAGATATCGCGATTCCATGTGCAACTCAAAACGAGCTGAACGAGCAAGATGCTAAAAATTTAATTGCCAATGGGGTAATTTGTGTAACAGAAGCGGCGAATATGCCGTGTACTTTAGAAGCCATTAAATTATTCTTAGAAAATAAAGTGCTTTTTGCTCCAGGTAAAGCAGCAAATGCGGGTGGAGTAGCAGCTTCTGGTTTAGAAATGACGCAAAACTCGATTCGTTTGAATTGGACGAGCGAGGAAGTAGATGCGCGATTAAAAGACATTATGGTGGGGATCCACAATCAATGTAAAAAATACGGTGCCGAAGACGATGGCTATGTTAACTATGTAAAAGGAGCCAATATCGCTGGATTTGTAAAAGTGGCTGATGCCATGTTGGCACAAGGAGTGGTATAAAAGACTATTAATTCAAATGCTTAAAAGCCTTCTTTCGATTTCGGGAGAAGGTTTTTTAGTTTGTGCGGAGAGAGTGTGTTATATTTGTGAACCAATATCCAATTCATGCAAGTCAAAACCAAAGCGATTGTTATTTCGGCATTAAAATTTCAGGAAAAAAGCTTGATTGTAAAGTGCTTTACTTTGACGCATGGTTTGAAATCCTATTTTGTTCGGGATGCTTTTTCGGCTCGAAAATCGAATCAGAAAATCGCTTATTTCCAGCCTTTGAGTATTTTGGAAATCGAAGCGGTGCACAAGAATAAAGGGACTTTGGAAAACTTCAAAGAAATTAAAATTGCAACCCCTTTTCATTCGATTCATTCGGATA
The DNA here is from genome assembly GCA_001800905.1 of Flavobacteria bacterium GWA2_35_26. Lineage (GTDB taxonomy): Bacteria > Bacteroidota > Bacteroidia > Flavobacteriales > Flavobacteriaceae > Flavobacterium. The sequence continues at coordinate 178,070 of MGWH01000004.1, forward strand.
TTGTGAAAAGTACGATTGTGTTGTTCTTGTCGGAGATTTTGCATCATTCCATTCACGAAGAAGAAAAAAATGAACCGCTCTTTGCCTTTTTAGAAGCGGCCTTGCAATGGCTCGATAATCACAATGAAACAGCTAATTTCCATCTGATTTTATTACTCGAAATGACCAAACATTTTGGATTTTACCCGGATGTTTCCGATAAGGATCAAGCCTTTTTTGAATTGGTTGAAGGCGTTTTTTCTCCGTTTCATGCAGTGAGTTCGTTAACGGAACACGAAACCCTTTTGTTCAAAAAACTAATCGACTTAAAATGGGATTCGGATCAAAAAATCTTCCATGTAATTGAAAGACAACTCCTCTTAAAAATCTTGATGGATTACTACAGTTATCACTTGGACGGCTTTAGAAAGCCTAAATCCTTAGATGTCTTAAAAGAGGTTTTTGCCTAATCGTATCGGTAGAAAAAAAACAAACTAAATTGTGCAGCACAGGCGGACTAATTTCGGATACAAAATGCTCTTAATTCAGCAGCAATAACTTTTGCCTTTTCGCTTTTGCCTATTTACTAATATTCACTACTTTCGCAACTCGATTTAGAAATGCATACCATGAGCACAAAATTTACTGAATACAAAGGACTTGACTTGCCAAAATCGGCAGAAGAAGTGCTGGATTTTTGGAAGAAAGAAACGATATTTGAGAAAACGGTAACTACCCGTGAGGGGAATCCACCATACGTATTTTTTGAAGGACCGCCTTCAGCAAATGGATTGCCAGGAATTCACCACGTGATGGCACGTGCTATTAAAGATATTTTTTGTCGCTATAAAACTCAAAAAGGGTTCCAAGTAAAGCGTAAAGCTGGTTGGGATACCCACGGTTTACCTGTAGAATTGGGTACCGAAAAAGAATTGGGGATTACCAAAGAAGATATTGGTAAAACCATCACCGTAGAAGAATACAACGAGGCGTGCAAACGCACCGTGATGAGATATACCGATGTTTGGAACGATCTAACAGAAAAAATGGGGTATTGGGTCGATATGGAAGATCCGTATGTGACGTACAAACCCAAATACATGGAAACCGTTTGGTGGTTGTTGAAACAAATCTACAACAAGGATTTGATGTACAAAGGCTACACCATTCAGCCGTACTCGCCAAAAGCAGGAACCGGATTGTCATCGCACGAGGTCAATCAGCCTGGTTCGTATCGCGATGTAACCGATACAACCATTGTAGCACAATTCAAAACTAAACCGGAATCCTTGCCAAGCTTTTTACAAGGATTTGGAGAGATTCATGTTTTGGCTTGGACAACAACTCCTTGGACCTTACCATCTAATACGGCTTTGACCGTAGGTCCCAAAATTGATTATGTGTTGGTAAAAACCTTCAACCAATATACTTTTTTACCATCGAATGTCATTTTGGCTAAAAACTTGGTGGGAAAACAATTCGGTAAAACCTTCTTTGAATCGGCAGAAGCAACTGATTTTGAAAATTTCAAAGCAGGAGATAAGAAAATTCCATTCCAAATTTTGGCAGAAGCCAAAGGAGTAGACTTGGTTGGCATTCGTTACGAGCAATTGATGCCGTTAGTGTTACCGTACCAAAATGCTGAAGATGCGTTCCGTGTGATAGCAGGAGATTTTGTTACTACTGAAGACGGAACAGGAATTGTACATACCGCGCCTACTTTTGGTGCTGATGATGCGAAAGTGGCGAAAGAGGCTACCCCAGAAATACCGCCAATGTTAGTTTTGGACGAAAATGGCACGCCAGTTCCTTTGGTAGATTTACAAGGTAAATTTGTTAATGGATTAGGAGATTTATCAGGCAAATACGTTAAAAATGAATACTATAACGAAGGTGAAGCACCGGAGCGTTCTGCTGATGTGGAAATTGCCATTCAGTTAAAAGAAGAAAATAAGGCGTTTAAAGTGGAGAAATACGTCCACAGTTACCCACATTGTTGGAGAACAGACAAGCCTATTTTATATTACCCATTGGATTCTTGGTTCATCAAGATTACAGATGTGCGTGACCGTATGTTTGACTTGAACGATTCGATCAATTGGAAGCCAAAAGCTACTGGAGAAGGTCGTTTTGGGAACTGGTTGAAAAATGCTAACGATTGGAATTTATCCCGTTCTAGGTATTGGGGAATTCCGTTGCCGATTTGGAGAACCGAAGACAAACAAGAAGAAATCTTGATTGGATCGGTAGAAGAATTGTACCACGAAATTGAAAAATCAATAGCTGCAGGTTTCCAAAAAACAAATCCGTTTGCTGGTTTTGAAATGGGTAACATGTCGGATGCCAATTATGATTTGATCGATTTGCACAAAAATGTAGTGGACGAAATTACCTTGGTTTCGGCTTCAGGTAAACCAATGCAACGCGAAAGCGATTTGATTGACGTTTGGTTTGATTCAGGGGCAATGCCTTATGCACAATGGCATTATCCATTTGAAAATAAAGAGTTGATTGACCAAAACAAATCATTTCCTGCAGACTTTATCGCTGAAGGAGTGGATCAAACCCGTGGTTGGTTTTATACCTTACACGCTATTGGCACTTTGGTTTTCGATACCATCGCTTATAAAAATGTGGTATCAAATGGATTGGTATTAGACAAAAACGGACAAAAAATGTCGAAACGTTTAGGGAATGCTGTGGATCCTTTTGAAACTTTGAAAGAATACGGTCCAGATGCGACGCGTTGGTACATGATATCCAATGCGAATCCTTGGGACAACCTGAAATTTGACTTAGAAGGAATTGCTGAGGTACGTCGTAAATTCTTTGGTACTTTATACAATACGTATTCGTTCTTTAGTTTGTATGCCAATATCGATGGGTTTACCTATTCTGAGGCTGAAATTCCTTTGGCAGATCGTCCAGAAATTGATCGTTGGATCATTTCTGAATTGAATACCTTAATAAAAGATGTAGATGGTTTCTATGCCGATTATGAACCAACAAGAGCGGCTCGTGCAATTTCTGATTTTGTTCAGGAAAACTTGAGTAACTGGTACGTTCGTTTGTGTAGAAGACGTTTTTGGAAAGGCGAGTATGCGCAAGATAAAATCGCAGCCTATCAAACTTTATATACTTGTTTGTTAAGCATAAGTAAACTGGCGGCACCAATTGCGCCATTTTATATGGACAAATTATACAGAGACTTAACACAAGCGACACATTCAGAGGGTTTTGAGAGCGTACATTTGGCACAATTTCCAGAATTCGTTGAAAACTTTGTTGATAAATCGTTGGAAAGCAAAATGCAAAAAGCCCAAACGATTTCATCTTTAGTATTGTCTCTTCGTAAAAAAGAAATGATCAAAGTGCGTCAACCTTTACAAAAGGTAATGATTCCGGTGCTTGACGAGAATCAAAGGGTAGAAATTGAAGCTGTTTCTGATTTGATTAAAGCGGAAGTTAACGTAAAAGAAATCGTACTTTTGGATGATGCTTCGGGGATTTTGGTCAAACAAATTAAGCCTAATTTCAAGACATTAGGGCCTCGTTTTGGAAAGGACATGGGCTTGATTTCTAAGGAAATACAAGGGTTCACGCCAGATCAAATCAACGAATTGGAGCGAGAAGGAACTTTAGCTATTGTTATTGCAGGGAATGCTGTATCTTTAACTTTAGAAGACGTAGAGATCACGTCGCAAGATATTGAGGGTTGGTTAGTTGCTAATTCTAATGGGATTACGGTTGCGTTAGACATTACGATTTCGGCTGAATTGAAACAAGAGGGAATTGCCAGAGAATTGGTTAACCGAATCCAAAATATCCGTAAAGATTCAGGATTTGAAGTAACAGATAAAATTAAAGTGATCCTACAACAAAATGCCGAATTGCAGGCAGCGGTTGTAGCTAACCAAGAATACATTAAGTCAGAAACATTAACTGAAAGTTTGGTTTTTGAAAGCGAAGTAACAAACGGCTTAGAAATTGAATTTGACGATATAAAAACAAGAATAATAATTACTAAATAATGGAGTTATGGTAGATGAAATTGCAAAATACTCAGAAGCTGATTTAGCAGAATTTAAAGAATTAATTTTAAAGAAAATACAAAAAGCACAAGAAGATTTAGACTTGATCAAAAGTGCTTATATGAATGATTTGAATAATGGAACAGACGATACGTCGCCAACATTCAAAGCATTTGAAGAAGGTAGTGAAACGATGTCTAAGGAAGCGAACTCACAATTAGCGATTCGTCAAGAAAAGTTCATTCGCGATTTGAAAAACGCCCTTTTCCGTGTAGAAAACAAAACCTATGGAGTGTGTAAAGTAACGGGTAAATTAATCAGCAAAGAAAGATTAATGATCGTGCCACACGCTACAATGAGTATCGAAGCTAAAAACATGCAGCGATAAAAAAACAGCTTTTTTAGCTAACTATTCCAAATTCCAAGAACTTCTAATTAGAAATCTTGGAATTTGGAATTTTTATTTTTGGAAATTATTTACTTTTGCCGGATGAAACACAGTCCAATGTCATTACGAAATGCTTATTTTTTAGTTGTTCTTATCTTAATTGTAGATCAACTTTCTAAAATTTATATCAAAACTAATTTCCTATTAGGGGAAGAAGTGGAAGTGTTCTCTTGGTTTAAAATTTATTTTATTGAAAACGAAGGGATGGCATGGGGAACCAAAATCCCCGGAGAATATGGCAAATTAATTTTGACTGTATTCCGATTGTTTGCTGTTGCGGGAATTGGCTATTGGTTGTGGGATTCTATTACAAAGAAACAAAGTTCAAATTATTTGATCGTTGCTATTATATTGATTATGGCTGGCGCTTTCGGCAATATTTTAGATTCCGTTTTTTATGGAGTAACCTTCGATGATAGCCAACAAAATGTAGCGACTTTATTTTCTGACAGACCTTATGGAACTTGGTTTCATGGTAAAGTTGTCGATATGTTTTATTTCCCAATTTGGCAAGGGAATTTACCTTCTTGGTTGCCCATATGGGGAGGTAAAGAATTTACATTTTTTAACGCCATTTTTAATATTGCCGATGTGGCGATTTCAACCGGAGTTGGAATTTTATTGTTCTTTAATAAAAAAGCATTTCCAGCACATCAAAAGTAGTTTTATCCAAATAATTCCCCAGCCACGTCTTCAATTTTTGCCACTAGGCGAATTTTGATGCCGGTGTCTTTCAAAGCAATTTTATTGTACTTGGAAACAAAAATGGTTGAAAAACCTAATTTTTCGGCTTCTTGAATACGTTGATCCACACGGTTTACAGGTCTAATCTCGCCAGAGAGTCCTACTTCACCTGCAAAACAAAAATCTTTGTTGACAGGAATATCTTCATTGGAAGATAAAATAGCGGCAACAACCGCCAAATCAATAGCGGGATCATCTACCGATATACCGCCAGTGATGTTTAAGAAAACATCTTTGGCCCCCAAACGGAAACCTGCTCGTTTTTCTAAAACAGCCAAAATCATATTCAAACGTTTGGCATTGTAACCTGTTGTGCTACGTTGTGGAGTTCCGTATACAGCAGTGCTTACTAAGGCTTGTATTTCTAGCATTAAAGGACGCATACCTTCTAAGGTGGTAGCAATCGCGGTTCCAGATAATTCTTCGTCTTTGTGCGAAATCAAAATTTCAGAAGGATTGGATACTTCGCGTAAGCCACTACCTAGCATTTCATAAATTCCAATTTCGGCAGTAGAACCAAAACGATTTTTCAGAGAACGAAGGATGCGGTAGACATGATTTCGGTCGCCTTCAAATTGCAAGACGGTATCGACCATATGTTCCAAAATTTTCGGACCTGCAATGGTACCGTCTTTCGTAATATGTCCAATTAAAATAACGGGAATATTGGTTTCTTTAGCAAATTTAATCAGCTCGGCAGTGGTTTCTCTAATTTGAGAAATACTTCCCGGTGTCGATTCAATATAATCAGTATGCAGCGTTTGAATCGAATCAATAATTACAATTTCAGGCTGAATGGTTTCAATTTGCTTGAAGATATTTTGCGTTTTAGTTTCGGTCAAAATATAGCAATTGTCACCGTTTGGAGTGATGCGTTCCGCACGCATTTTAATTTGTTTTTGGCTTTCTTCACCAGAAATATACAGCGTTTTATAAGGTAAACTCAATGATATTTGAAGTAAAAGCGTACTTTTTCCAATACCCGGTTCACCCCCTAATAGGATTAGAGAACCTGGAACAATTCCGCCTCCCAACACACGATTAAGTTCATTGTCTGTAGTGTCTAAACGTATTTCTTGAGTAGAATCGATTTCATTTATTCGCAAAGGTTTTGGCGCTTTTCCAGCTGCTGTCGGTTCGCTTTTCCAAGCTACTTTTTCCTGTTTCTGAACAATTTCTTCAGCAATGGTGTTCCATTCTTTACAGGCATTACATTGTCCTTGCCATTTGGCGTATTGGGTTCCGCAGTTTTGACAGAAAAAAGTGGTTTTAACTTTCGACATAATTCTTGGAATAAATTGAATTCAAATTTACAGTAAAGTATGTTCTAAAAAAATTATTGGAAATAGATTGTTGATAAAACAAAAAACCACTCCTTTTGAGAGTGGTTTTAAAATATATCGGATCCTTGATTAAGTTAAGGAATTGTCGTTTTCATTTGGAAAAATGATCCATGGCTTGAAGGTTTTAGCCTCCTCAAACTCAAGTGTGGCATACGAAATGATAATAATAATGTCGTCTTTTTGAACTTTTCTTGCAGCAGGTCCATTTAGTGTAATTGTGCCAGAATTTCGTTCTCCTTTAATAGCGTAGGTTTCAAAACGCTCGCCATTGTTCACGTTTACGATAGCCACTTTTTCGCCTTCAATAATGTTAGAGGCTTCGAGTAAGGCTTCGTCAATAGTGATGCTACCGATGTAATTTAAATCGGCTCCGGTTACTTTAACGCGGTGTATTTTTGATTTTACTACTTGAATTTGCATGGTGCAAAAGTAAATTAATTTAGTGAAATGGTATCAATCAATCGAATATTGTTAACAAAAACGGCAATAAATGCTCTGTATTTTTTGTTTTCTTCTTTAGTATTAGAGGACAATAGCGTTTCTTCATCAGCAATTACAAAGTATTCCAAATCAAAAAGCGGATGATTTTCAAATGTTTGTTGAACCAATTGAATCGCACTTGCTATAGTTTCATTTTGAAAGAGTATTTTGGCATGAACCAGCGTTTGATAAATTATACTGGCTTGATTTCGCTCATTTGAAGATAAACGCTCGTTCCTTGAACTCATTGCAAGTTGATTAGCCTCTCTATAAATAGGGCAGCCAACTATAGTAACGGGCAACTGATTTTTAGCTACCAATTTTTTTACAATTTGTAATTGTTGAAAATCTTTTTCCCCAAAATACGCTTGAGTTGGAGTTACAATTTCAAATAAACGTTTGACAATTGTACCAACACCATCAAAATGACCGGGTCTAAATTTGCCTTCCATTTGGTTTTCTAACCCGTCAAAATCAAAAGATTGCGAAACAGGCTTGCCATCATAAATATCGTCGACAGAGGGAGCATATATAATCACTTCTGGATTCAAAGCGGTAATTTTTCTTACGTCTTCTTCTAAAGTTCGTGGATATTTAGCTAAATCTTCTGGATTATTAAATTGGGTTGGATTAACAAAAATACTGACAACAGTATACTCATTTTCTCGGAGGGACCGTTCCATTAATGCCAGGTGTCCGTCATGTAACGCACCCATTGTTGGCACAAACCCAATAGTCGAATCTATAAATTGAGAAGAATTTAAATGCGCTATTAATGGAGCTTTTCCGTAGAAAATGTGCATGTTAGATGTTTTAAATGGAGGGCAAATTTAACATATTTGTTATTAAGTGCATAAATTTTTGTAAATTTGCTCGGTTTTTATTGCCATAAAATAGTTATACAATATTATGAAAGACAAGAGGATATTATATGTATCATCTGAAGTTGTTCCTTATCTTGATGAGAATGAGGTTTCTTTGATGTCCTACGATGTACCGAAAATGATTAATGATCAAGGCGGACAAATTAGAATTTTTATGCCAAGATATGGCAATATCAATGAAAGAAGACATCAATTACATGAGGTAATTCGACTTTCAGGAATGAATTTGGTAGTAAATGATTTGGATATGCCTTTGATTATTAAGGTGGCATCCATTCCAAAAGAAAGAATACAAGTTTACTTTATAGATAATGACGAGTATTTTAAACGCAAAGCAACATTCGCTAATGAAGAAGGGGTAATGTATCCTGACAATGACGAACGTGCTATCTTTTTTGCAAAAGGCGTTGTAGAAACAGTTAAAAAATTAAACTGGGTTCCAGACATTATTCACGTTCATGGATGGATGGCGGCAATGTTGCCAATTTATATGAAGCATTTTTATAAAAACGAAGCTTTGTTTTCGGATACTAAGATTGTAACTTCAGTATATAGTCAATCATTTGATGGGACTTTAGACGCTGAAATGATTAATAAAGTTAAATTTGATAATGTTCCATTGGAATCTATTCTAGACTTAGAAGTTCCTGATTATGAAAACATTATTAAAGCAACGGTTAAGCATTCAGATGCTGTTATTATTGCTTCTGACAACCTATCGCCAAGTTTAACAAAATTTATAGAATCTTCAGGAAAACCTTTTTTACCTTTCCAAACGAAAGAAGTATTTGCTGAGGCATATACTAACTTTTATAAAAACGAGGTTCTTTAGAAATTAAACTTTATTTAAAACATGCATACCACTTCTTTTTTTAAAAGAATACTTTTTGTTGTTAGTGTTCTATTTTTATATTCTTGCGACAAAGAATACAATGCGATTGGTGCCGATTTATTAGGAGAAAATCACTTTGATTTTTTACAATACACCTCAGACGTTGTGGCGCACAATCAAAAAATAGGGCCTATTGATGCAACTAATTTACCAATTAATGCTTTAGGAATCTATAATGACCCAGCTGTCGGAAAAACTACAGCACACTTTGCTACACAATTAAACTTAGCTACTGTAGCACCAACAATTGGAGCCAATGCTGTTGTTGACAGTGTCTATTTATCAGTCCCTTATTTTAGCACTTTAAAAACCACCAAAACAGATGGAAGCCATGTATATGAATTGGATTCAATTTATGGCGGACAAGCGCCTATAAAATTGAGTGTATATGAGTCCAACTATTTCATGAGAGACTTAGATCCTTCTACAAGTTTTACTGAAAGCCAGTCATTTTACACAGATCAAACCCCTATTTTTGAAAATGCAAAAGTAGGTTCTCGATTGAATAACGCAGCAAGCACTGCTCAAAACGATGCTTTCTTTTTTGATTCTAAAGAGATTGTTCAAAAAGTTACCGCTTCAGACGGGAAGGTTACTTTGAATCGTTCCGTTCCTGCTATGCGGCTGAAATTAAACAATAGTTATTTTGCCACAAAAATATTGAACGCACCTGCTGCTAAATTGGCAACAAATGATGCGTTTAAAGAGTATTTTAGAGGGTTGTATTTTAAAATCGAAACGGTTTCAGGCAGTTCAGGCAGTATGGCAATGATGAACTTTAAAGCCGGTAAAATTACAATAAGCTATACAGAAGATTTAGTTACTAACGGAGTGACAACTAGAGTTTCCAAAACTATGGATCTTAATTTAACAGGCAACTCAGTTAACTTATTAGATCAAACCAACGAAAATACAGCTTTTACTAATGCGGTAAATAATCCTAACACTTCTCTAGGAGATGCTAGTTTATATGTTAAGGGAGGGGAAGGTGCAATGACCGTAATTGATTTATTTAAAACGCCAGGCGAGTTAAATCTGATTCGCACTAAAGGGTGGTTAATAAATGAAGCCAATCTAGTTTTTCATGTTGATGCAGCAAAAATGGCTACAAGTAATGAACCCAATCGCATTTACCTATATGACTTAACTAACAATCGGCCTGTTGTAGATTACTTTTTAGATGTGACAAATTCAGCAGATGTTAAGAAATCAAAATATGTTTTCAGTGGACTTATTAATAAAGAAGCGGTAACAAACGGAAGAGGCCAAACGTATAAAATTAGAATTACGAATCAAATCCGTAATTTAGTAAAATATGCTGATTCAACTAATGTGAAATTAGGTTTGGTAGTTACAGAAAATATTGGCGAGACTGGTTTTTCTAAATTAAAAACGCCAAATTCTTTTACCAAAAAATTGCCTAAAGCATCGGTTATGAATCCTCTTGGAACTGTGTTATACGGAAGTCATCCTTCAGTTCCTGTTGACAAAAGAGTCAAACTTCAAATTTATTATACAAAACCTAATTAGACTAAATATATGTGTGGAATAGTTGGATACATTGGTTATAGAGAAGCTTATCCTATAGTAATTAAAGGATTAAAAAGATTAGAATATCGCGGATATGATAGTGCGGGTGTCATGTTATATGATGGTGAAAACTTGAAATTATCCAAGACTAAAGGAAAAGTTTCTGATCTTGAAGCAAAAGCAGCTACTGAAATCACTACTAATGGCACAATTGGAATGGGACATACACGTTGGGCTACACATGGTGTGCCAAACGATGTAAACTCTCATCCACATCTTTCTAATTCGGGAGACTTAGCTATTATTCATAACGGAATTATAGAAAATTATGCACCTCTAAAAGAAGAGTTGATCAAAAGAGGATATGTTTTCCATTCGGATACAGATTCAGAAGTATTGGTTAATTTGATCGAAGAAATTCAAAAGAAAGAAAATTTAAAATTAGGAAAAGCAGTTCAGGTAGCCTTAAACCAAGTAGTTGGTGCCTATGCTATTGCTGTTTTTGATAAAAAAAATCCAAATGAAATTGTTGCCGCTCGTTTAGGAAGTCCTTTGGCAATTGGTGTGGGTGAAGGGGAATATTTTATTGCTTCAGATGCGTCGCCATTTATTGAGTACACTTCCAACGCGATTTATTTAGAAGATGGAGAAATGGCAAACATCAGGTTGCATAAACCGATGAAAGTCCGTAAAATCAAAGATGACTCTATCGTAGATCCTTATATTCAAGAACTTCAAATGAATTTGGAGCAAATTGAAAAAGGGGGTTACGACCATTTCATGTTGAAAGAAATTTACGAACAGCCGAATGTAATTAAAGATACCTACAGAGGAAGGCTTCACGCCAATGAAGGATTAATTCAAATGGCTGGGGTTGAAGATAATTTGGAAAAATTTCTGAATGCAGATCGAATTATCATTATAGCGTGTGGAACGTCTTGGCACGCCGGTTTAGTAGCCGAATATGTTTTTGAAGAATTTGCACGAATTCCTGTTGAGGTAGAATACGCGTCTGAATTTAGATATAGAAACCCGATTATCGGTAAAAAAGATGTTGTAATTGCAATCTCTCAATCAGGAGAAACAGCCGATACTATGGCTGCGATCAAATTAGCCAAAGAAAATGGTGCCTTTGTATTTGGAGTTTGTAATGTTGTTGGCTCTTCTATTTCTAGAGAATCACATGCAGGAGCTTATACACATGCAGGACCAGAAATTGGTGTTGCATCAACAAAAGCATTTACAACACAAATTACAGTTTTGACAATGATTGCGTTGCGTTTGGCTAAAGCCAAAGGGACTTTATCTAAATCAGATTTTCATCAATACTTACAAGAATTAGAGATAATTCCTGAAAAAGTGAAAGAAGCGTTACAAACGAATGATAGAACAAAAGAAATTGCAGCAACATTCAAAGACGCTCATAATTGTTTGTATTTAGGAAGAGGGTATAATTTCCCGGTTGCTTTAGAAGGAGCATTGAAGTTAAAAGAGATTTCGTACATTCATGCTGAAGGTTATCCTGCAGCTGAAATGAAACACGGCCCAATCGCTTTGATTGACGAGCAAATGCCTGTAGTAGTTATTGCGCCTAAACAAGGTCATTACGATAAAATTGTAAGCAATATTCAAGAAATCAAATCAAGAAGTGGTCGAATCATAGCTGTAGTAACAAAAGGAGACACACAAGTACGCGAACTTGCGGACTATGTGATCGAAATTCCAGAAACGTCAGACGCTTTATCGCCATTAATCACAACAATCCCATTACAATTATTATCGTATCATATAGCGGTAATGAGAGGTTGTAATGTGGACCAACCAAGAAATTTAGCTAAATCGGTTACCGTGGAATAATCACCAACGGGTACATTCTTATTAGATGGTTTTCGTCCCGATTTAGGTGGTGTGATTATCACTCGGGTCAGTTCCTGACCCTCGTTTCCATCCCGTAATATCACAGGGATTTTAAAGTGAATAGTTAGTATGTGTACTTTATCAGTATGGTCATATTCAACCACTATTTCCTTTATGACCAATCTCAAGAAGTCCTTCTTAAGGTTGTCCGTAATATCTTGTTTATCCTTTACCTCATCACTGAATCTCTCTATCCAACCAAACCAAAGTTCATCGTTACCAATTTGTTCTA
>MGWH01000005.1 GCA_001800905.1 Flavobacteria bacterium GWA2_35_26
TGGTACTGCAGTTATGTGGGAGAGTATGTCGTCGCCTTTCTTTATGAAAACCCTGTTTCTAACGAAACGGGGTTTTTTGTTTTAATACTTTTTGGAGTGATGTGTTTTATATTTGGATGGGGTTGTAGATTTTTTAATTACAAATACTCTATTAAAATAACTTAAAGATTCAAAACCACAATTATAGGCAATGTATTTAATGTTATCATCGGAATGGATTAAAAGTTTACACACTTCATTTATTCTTAATTCATTCAAGTAATCTGAAAAAGTATTTCCTGTTGATTTTTTAAAAAATTTACAAAAGTTACTCTCTGACATATACACTAAGTCAGCTATTTCTTTTAGGGTTATTTTTTTTGAAAAGTTGTTTTCAAGATAAAGACAAACCTTGTTTATTCTTGTTTCAATTTTTTTGTTAATCTGATACTTATATAGAGTTGTTGAAATTGTAGATGATTTACTATGGGTTAGTTTATTCAGAAGACTTATTAATTTTAATACTTTATCAATTCCTTTCTCTCTTATTATATCGTATAATATGTTTTTTATTTCATTTGGATGGTCTTCGTTAAACGCTATTCCATAATTAGATGATTCAAATAAGGCATTCATTTGTTTTGATTCTTTAAACCCAACAATTTGTTCTACAAATTCTGATGTGAATTGGATAACGATTGCTTCAAATACTTTTTTACCTTTTGTTTTTCCAACCCATGTATGCGGGATATTCGGTCCGATTAAAACAAAATCATTATCTGAAAATTCTTGATGACTATTTCCAATAAGACGATGTCCATTGCCTTTAACTATGAAAGTAAGTTCGTATTCTGGGTGAAAATGCCATTTAAAATCAAAAGATGTAGTTGTGTAGGAATAAGCATAGAAGCTTGAATCTTGAAGATAATTACTAATATTTTCTAAAACGGGCTTCATGATAACCTTATATTTTATATTTTTCAATACTAAAGTATATAAAAATTCAATATAGTGTTATATTCTGAAAAAATAAGTTGCTTTTACCTTCGATTCAAATTTTATTTTTGAAAGGTTAAACATTTATTTATACTATATCATGACTTCGCTACCAAATTCTATCACCGAGTTTCTTACTCAACCTTATGAGTTAACTCAAGATCAAATTCATTTCTATCAAAAGTTTCGCTATATAAAATTAAAAGAAGTTCTTAACCAAGAGACTTTGATGTTTTTTAACGATGCAATTACTGATCAAGTTAATATAATGAATCAAGAAGATAAAGCCCTTGAAGAAAGAACAACATATGGAAAAGCTTTTTTACAATTATTTAATTTGTGGATAGAAAATGATATTGTTAAAGCATTAGTTTTTAGTAAGCGTATTGCAAAAATCGCTTCCGATTTAATGGAGGTAGATGGGGTTCGATTGTATCACGATCAAGCTTTGTTCAAAGAAGGAGGTGGTGGAATTACACCTTGGCATGCCGATCAATATTATTGGCCTTTAGAAACAGATATAACAGTTACAGCTTGGATTCCCTTACAAGCAACTCCATTAGAAATGGGCCCCTTAGAATTTAGCGCAGGTAGTCATACAATAGTTGAAGGACGTGAGTTGGAAATTGGAGATGAAAGCGAGGAATTAATTCAAAAGAAATTACGCGTTACAGATTTTAAACATGTTATTGAGCCTTTTGATGTAGGTGAAATTAGCTTTCATTCTGGGTGTGTTTTCCATCGAGCTGGTGCCAATGTGACTAATCAAATGCGAAAAGTTATGACTATTATTTATATGGATAAAGACATGAAGTTAAAAAATCCTGAAAATAAAAATCAGATACATGACTGGAATACTTGGTGTCCAGGTGCTTCTATTGGTGAAATTATTAATTCTCCTATTAATCCTGTTTTGTATGAATATTAAGTATTTATGCACATATTGGGGATGTGAACATCTTTCGGCTAAATCGTTTTTGGATTTGGTTATCAAGAATGGATTTGACGGAGTAGAAATTAATTTTCCGGATAATGCCTCTTTTATTGATGAGTTTTTATCAGAGTTGCAATCAATTAGAAAATCAACCCACCCTAAATTTATTTTTGTTGCACAACAAGTACTACCTAACAGAATAGAAACATACGAATCTCATGTTCAACGAGTATCCGACAGGTTACAGTTTTTAGTTTCATTAGGACCAAATGCAATAAATTCTCATACAGGAAAAGATTATTTTGATTTTGGTGAAAATTCTAAAATATTGGAACTAACCAATCAAATTTCTAAATCCTCAGATATTCCTATTTTACATGAAACTCATAGAGGTCGTTTTTCATTTCATGCGAAAACCTTACTTAATTATTTGGACTTATTCCCCAATCTTAAATTGGTAGGAGATCTATCGCATTTTGGTGTAGTTTCCGAAAGTAATCTTGAAGATCAAGAGGCTATTTTAACTAAAATATTTCCAAAAATTAAACACATTCATGCTCGAATAGGATTTGAACAGAGTCCTCAAGTTAACGATCCCTTTGCTCCAGAATGGAATAATTATCTGGAACGATACCTCTTATGGTGGAAGCAAATTATTTCGATACAAGAGAAGAAGGGATTAACCGAAATGTTAATTACTCCAGAATGTGGACCGTATCCGTATATGCCTGAAAAACCATTCTCAAAAGAACCTTTATCTAATCAATGGGATAACAACATACGTATGATGCAATATTTACAACTAAATTTATTTCAAAATGAACAACTCTAAAAATATAACATTTATAGCTTTAAGCGCCGCACTAGGTGGTTTGTTGTTTGGCTATGACACGGCTGTAATTTCTGGTGCTATTGGTAATTTAACTGAATTTTTCCATTTGTCTCCTGTTGAAACAGGTTGGGCAATTTCAAGTGCATTAGTCGGCTGTTTAATTGGAGCATTTTTCTCTGATTTTTTAAGTGACAAATTTGGTAGAAAAGTAACTATGGTCATCACTGCCATACTTTTTATTTTAAATTCTATTGGAACAGCATTTCCCACTTCATTTACCATGTTTGTATTATTTCGTATAGTTGGAGGTATTGGTGTTGGTATTGCATCAATGGTAGTTCCTATGTATATCGCCGAAATTGCACCACCAAAAAGACGTGGTGCATTGGTAGGAAATTATCAATTAGCTATTGTTATAGGTATTGTAGTAGTGTATTTTGTAAATTACTTTATAGCACTACAAGGAGATGCAACTTGGAATTTGAACATCGGATGGAGATGGATGTTTGGCTCTGAAATTATTCCTTCCCTTTTATTTCTAATTTTTATTTTTCTCATTCCGGAAAGTCCTAGATGGTTGTTCCAAAAAGGCTCAACAAATAAAGCTATTGCTGTTCTTCAACAATTAAATACAAAAGAAGAGGCGGCTCAAGTTCAATCTGAAATTCAAAGTTCATTACACCAAGAAGATAAAAACCAATGGAAAAATTTAAGTAACCCAATTTATAAAAAGGTACTTTTTGTAGGTATTGGGCTTTCAGTTTTGCAGCAGTTAACAGGGATTAACGCGATATTGTATTATGCTCCAGAAATCTTTAAAAGTTTAGGAAGTTCTACCGATGTTTCGCTTTTAGAAACGAGTATTCTTGGTGTTGTGAATTTAATTTTTACTTTATTAGCAATTCAATTAGTAGATAAAATGGGCAGAAAACCCTTGTTATACATCGGTTCAGTTGCAATGACAATTGCCCTAGCATCTGTTGGGCTATTCATATATTATAACGCTGTTGGAAATTGGGTATTGCCATTCTTACTACTATTTATGGGCGCTTTTAGTATATCTTGGGGACCTATAGTATGGGTATTATTATCAGAAATTTTTCCAAATAAAATTAGAAGTTTAGCTCTGGCCATAAGTGTCTTTATTCAATGGGTTGCTAATTTTGTTGTAACCCAAGTCTTTCCAAGCTTGGTCGAAAATCAATGGTTGAAAGATCACTTTAATGGAGCTTTCCCATTTTACTTGTTTTCAATAATCTGCTTGTTTTCAATTTACTTTATCCATAAATACATACCAGAAACAAAAAATAAATCACTTGAAGAAATCAATGAATTATGGAAAATATAACTAAAAATAAAAACTGGATTACCGTACTTATTGTTGGATTATTTACTCTTGTATTGAATGCCCAACATCAACATGAAAAGTATCAATTGTTGCCTTTTGGTTCTGTAAAACCTTCTGGTTGGATCAAAACACAAATGCAAAAAGATGTTGCAGGTTTTGTAGGTAATCTTGATCGAATTGTGCCTGATTTAATTAATGATCCTATTTATAGTTCAGCAAGGCTACAAAAAAACAGTGTAATTAAAGATTTAGGAAATAATAAAGAGGGAGACACTGAGGGATCAGAACAGTACAAATGGTGGAACAGTGAAACCCAATCAAATTGGTGGGATGGTTACATTAGGAATATACTGCTTTTAGATGATAAAGAAGGGCTAAAAAAAGTAGACAATCACATTCAAGAAGTATTGCAATCACAAGATGAAGATGGCTACATTGGTATTTATGATAAAGAATTACGCTATAAATTCAATTCAGAAAATGGTGAACTTTGGTCTAAAGCAACTATGTATCGTGGATTATTAGCGTATTACGAATTTACTAAAGATGTAAGCGTTTGGAATGCATTAGTAAAAGCGGTTGATAATGTAATGACCAATTATCCAATTGGAACATCTAGTCCTTATTTTTCTGGTAATCAATTTAATGGAGGTGTGTCTCACGGATTGACTTTTACGGATGTCTTAGATAAAATGTACCAGATAACGGGTGATACAAAATATACGGATTATGCTCTTTTTTTATTTTTGGATTTCAGTAAAACGTATCAATCTGAAAAAGACGTTCAATTACCGAATATTTTTAATCCAACTTATAAATTACAATCGCATGGTGTTCACACCTATGAGCATTTAAGACCTTTAATTGTTGCGGCTTATGCATCAAAGAATACTGAATTACAAAAAGCACTGCAAATTTACACTCAACGCATTGAAAAAGCTACAACCTTAACTGGTGGTGCTATAGGTGATGAATGGATAGCAGAAAGAAATGCGGATGCGACTACTACCGGTTATGAATACTGCTCTTTGCATGAATTATTGGATAGCTATTCTGTTTTGTTGCAAAAACAAGGAGATCCAAAAACAGCAGAAGCCATTGAAACTATTTTCTATAATGCGGCTCAGGGATCTAGAAACCCAAATCATTCTGTTATTGCTTATTTAAAAACAGATAATTCATATGAAATGGAAGGTACTAAAAATGGTGAAGTTGAGCCGAATCGGAAACAAACTAGATATAAGTATTCACCAGCACATCAGGATGCTGCTGTTTGTTGTAATCCTAATGCGGGTAGAATTACACCTTATTTCTTAGAAAAAGCGTGGATGAAGGAAGAAGAAAATGTTTTGGTAAATATGCTTTTAATGCCTAATATATTGGAGACAAAAGTCCAAAATCAATCGGTTAAAATTGAAACCATTACTGAATATCCGTACCAAAATAAATTGGTTTTCAAAATTTCAAATCCTGAAAATGCTATTTTTAAAATTAAGATTAGAAAACCATCATGGGCAAAAGCAATTGCAACAAAAGAAAACTACACTATTGAAAATGAATTGGTAATTATTAATAGAAAATTTGCTAAAGAGGATCAAATTCAGATTGAATTTGAAACTGATATTCAAGTCAAAGAAGATGCTAATAAAGAAAAATATTTTATTTATGGCGCTTTGTTCTATGCTAAATCTATTGAGGCAATTGAGTATAAAGGAAAATCCTATTTCGCTAGTTTTAGTGATTTAACGTATGCGCCAAAAAATAGGATTCGCTATCAATTTATTGATGGTAACCAAGCCCAATTTAATAATGGTCAAATTACGATCAAAGCCAAAAATACAACTACGCATCAAATTGAAAATATTACGCTTATTCCATTTGGTAAAACAATTTTACGTCAACTAAGTTTTTAAATAATTAACAATGAAAAAATACCTTTTATTAGCACTTTTACTAGCCTCTATATCATTAATTTGGGCACAAAATAAGAATACTCAAACAGCCAAAGGCGAAGTAATTTACCACGTTTGTCAACGTAGTTTTTATGATAGCAATGGGGATTTGAATGGCGATCTAAATGGACTTCGTCAAAAATTAGATTATCTTCAAGAGTTGGGTGTTACTTCAATTATGCTTTTGCCACTATATGAAGCTGATTGCTATCACAACTATTTTGCAAATGATTTTGAGAAAATAGATCCAGAGTTTGGGACTATGGAAGAATACATCGCTTTAGTTAAAGATGTGCATAGAAGAGGAATGAAAATATACATGGATATGGAAACTCAATATGTAACCGCTAAACATGATTGGTGGAAAGACGCTGTTGGAAACCTCAAATCGGAATACAGTGATTATTTATTGTTTGATGACGCTGAACACAAAATGCCAGCTACGATGGTTTTTGATTTACGTGAATTGAAAAGTTATGACGGTTCTGTTGTAAAAGTAACTACTGTAAATCTTAAGAGTCCTAAAGTTTTAGACTACAACATTCGATTGTTTTCATTCTTTATAGATCCAAATAAGGACGGCAAGTTTGATGATGGTGTGGACGGATTTAGATTGGATCATGCAATGGATCATTTGGATGGTAAACCCACTTTAACTAATCTGTTTACTGAGTTTTGGAAACCTTTAATTGCGGAGATCAAAAAAGTAAATCCAAAAATTAATATTGTTGCTGAACAAGCGGATTGGAACGATTATGGTTTTGATTATTTCGAAAAAGCAACTGTGGACAGAATGTTTGGTTTTGGTTTGAAGCAAGCTATTCTTTCTTTTGACAAAAAACAACTCATCCAAAATGCAGATATACTCCTTACTAAAACCCCAAAAGGAAAAGATCAATTGCTATTTATTGAAAACCACGATTTGGATCGATTTGCTTCTTTGGAACCTAATTTTAAGAAACAAAAAGTAGCAGCAGCTTTAATGCTACTTATAGGTGGTATTCCTTCGATTTATTATGGACAAGAAATTGGAATGCAAGGAAAAGCCAATTCGTATAGTAACACGGACGGAAATGATATTGGACGTCGTGAAGCGTTTGATTGGTACCAATCTGGAGAAGGTAAAGGGATGGCTTTTTGGTATAAAAACACAGGTGATTGGTGGACAAATAAAAATCAAAAATCCAATGATGGTATTTCTTTGAAGGAACAAATAAAAGATCCGAATTCTTTATTTAATTTTTATAAAAAAATAATTAGTATTAAACAAAGTAATATTGCCTTAGCCAAAGGGCGCTATGAAAATTTTCAAAATAATGCAGATTCTGTATTTAGTTTTTATAGAAAAGAGGGAAATAATACTATTTTGATTGCTGTAAATTTATCGGATTCAATTCAAGAGTTTGTATATTCTGATTTTAAAAACTCGACAATAGATATATTAAACCCAAAACAGCAATTACAGAAAACGAATGTAATGCAGCCATTTCAAATTTCGATTTGGAAGATTGAATAATGATTAATTTTGTAAATTGGGACTACTTTTAATTATATCTAAGAAAATATAGATTATGACTTCTAAAAAACTATTTTTTCCAAAACTATCACTTCTGCTAAATATATTGGTTTTAATTCCGGTAAGTTCAGGATTGCTATTAAATAGTAATTGGGCTATAGAATCGTACGGAATCGAATCGCCAGCAAGAGGAATACTTCTTGCGATTTATATGGCAATTCTTATTTTGTCTTGTATATTCCTATACAAATTTGATGCTAAGTTAGTATTGGCTCTATTAACCGTTCAAGTAATTTATAAAGTATTAAGTCCAATAATAGTAGGCACAATATATAATCCAGTTTTAATAAGTAATTTAATTATTGCCCTATTTCATTCGTATAGTATTTTCGTTTTGGTTTCAAATGATAAAAACATTAAGTAGTTATCAGGAGAAGTGTTACTAACTAGAAAAATATTGCAACAAAAAAAATCCTCAATTAGTGATTGAGGATTTTTTTATTAGCTATAAGCTTGTGTAACTATTATTCATTCACAATTACCCATTGGCCTGAAGATAATAAGCTCTCCGCTTTTTTGAACTTCATGGTTTCTGTTTTACCAGTAGCTACTTCCTGAATCGTTACGGTATCGTTACGATTAATTTTAGGCATGTCTCTCACGATAGTTTCGGTTACTTGACGTTGTTGTGTTTCACCTGCTTCGTGGTTTAAGTTTTCGCTGTTCGGAATTTCGTCTTTGCTTAATTTGTAGTTTTCTTTTTGACGCACTTCTTTGGCTTCTTCAATCTTAGGTGCATTTTGCTGTGGCAAGTCACCTTTGAATAAAAAGGAAATTACTTCTTTATTGACATTGTCCAGCATTGTTCTGAACAAGTTGAAGGCCTCTAATTTGTAAATTAGTAAAGGATCTTTTTGTTCGTGTACAGCCAATTGAACCGATTGTTTCAATTCGTCCATTTTGCGCAAGTGTTTTTTCCAAGCTTCATCCACAATAGACAATGTGATGTTCTTTTCAAAATCAGCGACTAATTGCGCTGCTTGTGTCTCGTAGGCTTTCTTTAAGTCAGTCACTACGTTCAAGGTTTTAATTCCGTCAGTAAATGGCACTACGATACGTTCAAACTGATTGTTCTTGTCTTCGTAAACACCTTTTATAATAGGGAAGGCTTCTCTGGCACTTCGCTCTGTTTTATCGGTATAGAATTCTAAAGTGGCTTTGTAAATTTTACCAGTCAATTCGACGTCTGACAATTTTGCAAAATCAGCTTCTGAAACTGGAGAAGTTATCGAGAAATAACGGATTAATTCAAATTCAAAGTTTTTGAAGTCATTCACAGCTTTGTTTGCTGAAACAATAACTTCGCAAGTATCATACATCATATTGGCGATGTCTAATTTTAGACGTTCTCCAAATAAGGCATGACGACGACGTTTGTAAACGACTTCGCGTTGTGCATTCATGACATCATCATATTCTAACAAACGTTTACGCACTCCAAAGTTGTTTTCCTCTACTTTTTTCTGAGCACGTTCAATAGATTTGGTCATCATAGAATGTTGAATTACTTCACCTTCTTGCAATCCCATTCTGTCCATTACTTTGGCAACTCTTTCAGAACCAAACAAACGCATCAAGTTATCTTCTAAAGAAACGTAGAATTGAGAACTTCCAGGGTCTCCTTGACGACCAGCTCGACCACGTAACTGACGGTCTACACGACGTGAATCGTGACGTTCCGTTCCAACGATGGCTAAACCACCTGCGGCTTTTACTTCGGGAGATAATTTAATATCGGTTCCACGACCCGCTATGTTGGTTGCGATTGTAACCACACCTGGTTTTCCTGCTTCTTCAACGATTTGCGCTTCTTGTTTGTGCATTTTAGCATTCAATACATTGTGATTGATGCCTCTCATTTTCAACATTCGGCTTAATAATTCGGAGATTTCAACCGAGGTAGTTCCAATTAAAACTGGTCTTCCTGCTTTTGATAATTCCGTTACATCTTCGATAACAGCGTTGAATTTTTCACGAGTTGTTTTGTAGATGAAATCATCTTTATCGATTCTCGCGATTCCTCTATTGGTTGGAATTTCGACTACGTCTAATTTATAGATTTGCCAAAGTTCACCTGCTTCAGTAACCGCTGTTCCTGTCATTCCACCCAGTTTATTGTACATTCTGAAGTAGTTTTGTAAGGTAACCGTTGCAAAGGTTTGTGTTGCCGCTTCGATTTTTACATTTTCTTTGGCTTCAATAGCTTGGTGCAATCCGTCTGAATAACGACGGCCGTCCATAATACGTCCTGTTTGCTCATCGACAATCAGGATTTTGTTTTCCATAATAACATATTCTACATCTTTTTCGAATAAAGTGTAGGCTTTTAAAAGCTGTGTTAAAGTATGGATACGCTCACTTTTTACACCAAAATCTTGGAACAAACGTTCTTTTGCTTCTGCTTCTGCATCAGCATCTAGTTTTTGTTTTTCGATGGCGGCAATCTCTGTTCCAATATCTGGAAGGACAAAGAAATCAGAATCAGTATCTCCAGATAAGAATTGGATTCCGTTATCAGTCAATTCTACTTGGTTATTTTTTTCTTCAATTACAAAGTACAAAGCTTCGTCCACCAAATGCATTTCGCGTTTGTTGTCCTGCATGTATTGGTTTTCGGTTTTTTGAAGCAATTGTTTTACTCCTTCTTCCGATAAAAATTTAATTAAAGCTTTGTTTTTTGGCAAACTTCTGTAGGCTCTCAATAATTGGAATCCACCGTCTTTGGTATTGCCTTCTTTGATTAATTTTTTGGCTTCAGCCAAAAATCCGTTGGCTAATTGGCGTTGTAAACTAACCAAGTTTTCAATTTTTGGTTTTAACTCGTTAAATTCGTGACGGTCTCCTTGCGGAACTGGTCCAGAAATAATCAAAGGTGTTCTGGCATCGTCAATCAAAACAGAATCTACCTCATCGACAATTGCATAGTTGTGTTTGCGTTGCACTAAATCTTCTGGAGAATGCGCCATATTATCTCTTAGGTAGTCAAAACCAAATTCGTTATTCGTACCATAAGTGATGTCCGCATCGTAGGCTCTTTTTCTTTCCTCTGAACTTGGTTGGTAATTGTCAATACATTCAACAGTTAAACCGTGGAATTCAAATAATGGTGCTTTCCAGGTACTATCACGTTTGGCCAAGTAATCATTTACAGTTACTAAGTGGACTCCATTTCCAGTTAAGGCATTTAAGTAAATAGGAAGGGTAGCAACCAAGGTTTTTCCTTCCCCAGTTTGCATTTCGGCAACTTTACCTTCGTGCAAAACCATTCCACCAATTAACTGCACATCATAGTGAATCATGTCCCAAGTAATTTGCTTACCTGCGGCATTCCATGAATTAGCCCAAACGGCTTTTTCGCCTTCAATAGTTACGTACGTTTTGGTAGCAGAGAATTCTCTATCTTTTGGAGTTGCAGTAACTTCAATTTGAGTATTTTCTTTGAAACGTCTTGCTGTTTCTTTTACCACAGCAAAAGCTTCAGGTAAAATTTCCATTAAAGTTTTCTCCGAAATATCGTAAGCTTCTTTTTCTAAAGCATCAATAGCCACATAGATATCTTCTCTTTGGTCGATATCTTCGATGGTTTCTACTTCTTGTTGTAAGGATGCAATTTTAGCATCTTTATCAGCACGTGCTTGTTGGATTTTTTCTTTGAAATAAGCGGTACGAGCTCTTAATTCGTCATTTGATAATGTCATTAAGCTACTCTCGAATCCTTTAATTTTTGTAAGGTAAGGTTGTAATGCTTTAACGTCATTTTGTGATTTATCACCGACAAATATTTTAATAATGCTATTGATGAAACTCATAATTGTATTTGTATTGCTGTATATTGTGTAAATGTCTAATTTAACCAAAAAAAAAGCCTCTTTTGAGACTTTTTCTTTGGTTTATTTTTTAATATTCATCCTCATTCCAAAGGTAATCTTCGTCTGTAGGATAATCTGGCCAAATTTCTTCCATTGATTCATATATCTCGCCTTCATCTTCGATAGATTGAAGGTTTTCTACTACTTCTAATGGAGCTCCTGCTCTAATAGCGTAGTCAATAAGTTCGTCTTTGTTAGCAGGCCACGGTGCATCGCTTAAATAAGATGCTAATTCTAATGTCCAATACATCTTTTGTCGATTTAGTTTAGTGCAAAAATAAATTTTTTACTGAAAAAGGCAAGTAAAAAATGATTTATTTTTATTAAAAGTTAAGAACGTTTTTTTGTTTGTTTTTCAATCGCTGTTTTACTTCTAATTTGGAAGGAAAAATTTGCAACTATTTCCTAGGAATCCATTGAATTTCCTCAGCGTTTAAATCTTTAGACAACTTCCGTGCCAAGACAAAAAGATAGTCAGAAAGTCGGTTCAAATACTGGATAGCAATCTCCGATACGGCTTCGTTATGACTTAAATGCACCGCAAGACGTTCGGCTCTGCGGCAGATACAACGTGCAATATGACAATGTGACACAGTTGGATGTCCACCAGGTAAAATAAAATGGGTCATTGGCGGAAGTGATTCTTCCATGCTATCAATTTCGTTTTCTAAAAATTCGATGTCCGAATCAATGATGCCTAATTTTTGCAAACGCAATTCGCCATTTTTAAGCACTTCTTTCTCTGGCGGAGTGGCAAGCATAGCGCCAACGGTAAACAATCTATCTTGAACTTCTATAAGAATCGATTTGTAATGCGAATCGATATCTTGATCTCGAATCAAACCGATGTAGGAGTTCAACTCATCCACAGTTCCGTAGCTTTCAATACGATCGTGATCTTTGGGGACTTTTTTTCCTCCAAACAATGCTGTAATTCCTCCGTCTCCGGTTTTTGTGTATATCTTCATTAGAATGAATCAGTTATTTAGAAGTATCGCTTTCAATCAATCCGTCTCGTAAACGAATAATGCGATTGGCATAAGCGGCAATTTCTTCTTCGTGCGTAACCAAAATAACGGTATTGCCACTGGCATGAATGTCACCAAATAATTTCATGATTTCTACAGAAGTTTTACTGTCCAAGTTACCTGTTGGCTCATCGGCTAATATGATCGATGGTTTGTTAACCAAAGCTCTTGCAACTGCCACACGTTGTCTTTGACCTCCAGAAAGTTGGTTGGGTTGGTGATCCATACGATCCGCAAGATTCACTTGTTTCAATACTTCGGTTGCTCTTTCGTTTCGTTCTGATTTGGAATAACCAGCATAAATCATAGGTAAGGCTACATTATCCAAAGCCGTTGTTCTTGGTAAAAGGTTGAAGGTTTGAAAGACAAAGCCAATTTCTTTGTTGCGAATTTCAGCCAATTCATCGTCTTTCATTTGGCTCACATCTTTGCCGTTCAAAATATAGCTACCTGAAGTTGGTGTGTCCAAACAGCCTAAAAGATTCATTAAAGTTGATTTTCCGGAACCAGATGGCCCCATTAATGCTACATATTCTCCTTTATTGATTTGTAAATTAATACCTTTTAAAACATAAACAATTTCGTTACCAAGAACGAAATCACGTTTAATGTTGGTTATTTTGATTAATGGATTTGCCATTGTTGCTGTTGAAATTAAAATGCGTTGAATTCGGATTTAAAAGTACGAAAGACTTTTGAATAAATCCATAAGTAGTAGCAAAAGGATTTTTGTTACAGGAAATAGCAATTAAGCTCGAAGGATAAAATGCTCTTCTACTTGTTCTTTTCTAAAAAATACCAATCCAAAATGAAAAGTGTCAATCGTGACGGTAACTTTTGGATTTGATTTTAGATTGCTCCAAAACGATTCTGCAGCTCGATTTGCGTGAATGTTTTCTAAAATCCAAAAACTATCATTTTCTGTAGTCTTCAGCAATTGTTCCAATCTCTCGTTTGTAATGGTAGTAAATTCATCCGAATGGATAAAAATAAAGTGGTATAAAGTGTTATCTATATCCAAACCAGCTTTTGGACTTCCTAATCTAATAACTTCAATTTCAGAAGCTTTTGCGCCAATCGTCAAAATGGATTTTGGTTCAAAATAGCGAACAATTTTATAGAGTAATTGCTGTTTTTTGGAAACCGATTTGTTTGGATTTGATAAAGTATCAGCTGCTAATCGCACTTTTTTATTATACAAACCTTGCGTCAACAAAAGAAATACAAAAGGGGAATGGACTCCATGCTCGTTTTTGGAGTGCCAAAGAAATTGTAAATACGATTGAATGCGAAAGTTCATTTTTTTCTAATTACTCTATTTTAGCCGAAAGTTCAAACCAGCGTTCTTCTTTGGTTTCAATTTTTTGAATGATTGCCTCCAATTCTTTGGCTTTTTGCTCTATGTCCTCATCGGCAACTTTCCCATCCGAAAATAATTGTTCGATAGCAACTTTTTGACTTTCTAAATCTTTGATTTCTTTTTCTATTTTTTGATATTCTTTCTGCTCGTTAAAGCTCAAATTACCGGTTGGATTATTTTGTTTCCAATCTTTTTTCTCGGCTTTGTTTTCTTCTTTTTGAGCAACATCGGCACTGTCTTCATAAGCTCTGAAATCAGAATAGTTGCCCGGAAAATCTTCAATTTCGCCATCACCTCTAAAGACAAATAAGTGATCGACGATTTTGTCCATAAAATACCTGTCGTGCGAAACGACCAATAAACAACCCGGATAATCTAAAAGAAAACTTTCCAATACATTTAAGGTAACAATATCCAAATCGTTGGTAGGTTCATCCAGAATCAAAAAGTTCGGATTTTGAATCAAAACGGTACATAAATACAAACGCTTTAATTCGCCACCACTTAATTTTTCGACATAATCGTGTTGCTTTTTTCGGTCAAAAAGGAAACGTTCCAATAATTGTCCTGCCGAAATAATTTTTCCTTTCGCTAGCGGAATATACTCGCCATATTCTTTAATGATATCGATGACTTTTTGACCTGGTTTTGGATTGATGCCACTTTGGGTGTAATATCCAATTTTGATTGTGTCACCTTTGATTACTTTCCCGCTATCTAATGGTAAAGTGCCGGTTAAAAGATTTAGGAAAGTTGATTTTCCTGTACCGTTTTTGCCAATAATTCCGATGCGTTCTCCACGTTGAAAATCAAAACTAAAATTATCTAAAATGACATGGTCTTTGAATTTCTTGGAGATTTTATGCAATTCTATAATCTTGCTTCCCATGCGCTCCATATTGATTTCGAGTTCAACCTTGTTTTCTCGACGTCGGTTTTGCGCTTTTTCTTTGATGACATAGAAATCATCTTGACGGGATTTGGATTTGGTCGTTCTTGCTTTTGGTTGACGGCGCATCCATTCCAATTCTTTTACAAAAAGGTTTTGCGCTTTGTCTACACTTGCGTTTTCAGAGGCAATTCGCTCTTCTTTTTTCTCTAAATAATAGGAGTAATTTCCTTTGTATTGGAATAATTTACCGTTGTCTAATTCGATGATTTCGTTACAAACACGTTCCAAAAAGAAACGGTCGTGCGTTACCATAAATAAGGTTATATTTTCTTTGGCAAAATAACTTTCTAACCATTCAATCATTTCTAAATCCAAATGGTTGGTCGGCTCGTCTAAAATTAACAAGTCCGGACGATTGATTAGAATGATGGCTAATGACAAACGCTTTTTTTGGCCACCCGAAAGATTTTTCACTTTCAATTTAAAATCTTCCAATTTTAACTTGAAGAGAATTTGTTTGTATTGGGTTTCAAAATCCCAAGCATTCAATTGATCCATTTTGTCGAAAGCTTTTTGGTAGGCTTCTTCATCTTCTGGATGTTCCAATGCTTTTTCGTATTGTTCAATTACTTTCAAGGTTTCATTATCCGATGCGAATATGCTTTCCTCGATAGTCAGTTCATCTTGCAAATTATGATCTTGTGACAAAAACGCCATTTTGATTTCTTTTCGCAATACGACTTGTCCTGAATCCGGTTCGTCTTCGCCATTAATTATTTTCATAATGCAGGTTTTTCCAGAACCGTTTTTGGCAATAAAAGCTATTTTTTGGTCTTTGTTGATACCAAAAGAAATGTTTTCAAAAAGGGTGCGTTCTCCAAAAGATTTGGATATATTTTCAACTGATAAATAATTCACAAGAGTAATTTTTTTGCAAAAGTAATCTTTTGAAGTGAAACTATGATTTTTGATTTGTTTTTCGCCAGGATTCATCTAGTTTAAGAAACTATGTTTATTTGATTTAATCGTACCTCAAACTAAAAATATTTCCTAATTTTGCAATCAGAAAATCAAAATCACCTTTTACGTTAAGATTATGGCAAGATTTGAATTGAAACTTCCAAAAATGGGAGAGAGTGTAGCCGAAGCAACTATCACCAATTGGTTAAAACAAGTGGGTGACAAGATTGAAGCGGATGATGCTGTGCTTGAAATCGCCACAGATAAAGTAGATAGCGAGGTTCCTAGTGAAGTTTCGGGTGTTTTGGTTGAACAATTGTTTGCTAAAGACGATTTAGTTCAAGTAGGTCAAACGATCGCTATTATTGAAACAGAAGCCAATTCGGAGCCGATAGCTGTAATTGAAGAAAAGGTTATAATTCCAGCAGCAGTTGCCGAAATTGAAAAAGCGGTTGAAGTAGCTCAAGCTATAGTTGCACCTGTGGTTGATTTTAAAGGAACCGAAAAATTTCTTTCGCCATTAGTTAAAAATATTGCTAAAGAAGAAGGCATATCTATTGCCGAATTAGAAACTATATCCGGAACAGGAAAAGAAGGTCGTGTGACCAAAGAAGATATTTTGGCTTATGTTGCTGCAAGACACAAATCACCTGTATCCAATCCAACTATTCCAACTCCAATCGCAATTCCAAGTTCACAAGCGGTACCGGTATCGGTGAATGGCGAGGATGAAATTGTGGAGATGGATCGAATGCGCAAGTTGATTTCGGGTTATATGACGGTTTCCTTGCAAACATCGGCACACGTACAATCCTTTATTGAGGTTGATGTGACGAATATTGTGAAATGGAGAGATAAAGTAAAATCAGCTTTCGAAAAAAGAGAAGGAGAGAAGTTGACTTTCACACCTATCTTTATGCAAGCGGTGGCAAAAGCATTGAAAGATTTCCCAGGAATGAATATTTCGGTAGATGGGAATTACATCATCAAAAAGAAGAATATCAATTTAGGAATGGCTGCGGCTTTGCCCAATGGTAATTTGATTGTTCCTGTGATTAGAAATGCCGACCAATTGAATTTGGTAGGGATGGCCAAAGCAGTCAATGATTTAGGCAATCGTGCTAAAAAGGGAAAATTAAAACCAGACGATACCCAAGGTGGTACGTATACTGTAACGAATATTGGTTCTTTTGGTAGTGTATTCGGCACGCCAATTATCAACCAACCTGAAGTTGGAATTTTAGCTTTAGGAGCTATTCGTAAAGTGCCTGCTGTAATTGAAACTCCTGAAGGAGATTTTATAGGTATTCGCCAAAAAATGTTTTTAACGCACAGCTACGATCACCGAGTGGTGGATGGTGCTTTGGGCGGAATGTTTGTCAAACGCGTTGCCGATTATTTAGAAGCTTTTGATATAAATACGGACATTTAGATAAAATAGTAATATGATAAAAACCCTTTCTTAGTTCGACTTTGAAAGGGTTTTCTTTTTTAAAATACATTCGGCACAAATCTCTATATTTGTGATCTTATAAAAAAATTAGATGGAACTTAAACTCAGTAGACCAATTTGCTTTTTCGACCTAGAAACAACTGGAATCGATATTGGAAAAGATCGAATTGTAGAAATTTCAATTTTCAAAGTCTTTCCTAATGGAAATAAAGAAAGTAAAACCTGGTTAGTTAATCCAACGATTCCAATTCCGCCTCAAACCACAGCTGTACATGGTATTGATGATGCAAAAGTAGCCAATGAGCCTACCTTTGCACAATTGGCTAGCCAAATTCAAAACATGATTAAAGACAGCGATTTAGCGGGGTACAATTCGGATCGTTTTGATATTCCATTGTTGGCCGAAGAGATGTTGCGTGCGGGAGTTGACTTTGATATGAAGAACCGAGTTTCGGTTGATGTGCAAACGGTTTTTCATAAAATGGAAGAGCGTACGTTAAGTGCAGCACTTAAATTTTATTGTGGAAAAAAATTGGAAAACGCCCATTCTGCTGAGGCAGACACGATGGCAACCTATGAGATTTTAAAAGCACAATTGGATCGGTATCCAGAATTAGAGAACGACATGAAGTCGCTTTCTGAATTCACTACTCGAAAAAAGATCGCTGATTTTGCAGGTATGATTGCTTTTGATAAAGATGGTGAAGAAATTTTTACCTTTGGAAAACACAAAGGAGTTAAAGTAGAAAAGGTATTGGAAACCGAACCAGGTTATTTCAGTTGGATTCAAAATGCCGATTTTCCGTTGTATACCAAAAAAGTATTGACTGCAATCAAATTGAGAAAATTAAATACTAAATAAAGTAAATTACTTTAAGGACATGAAAATAATTTGCATCGGTAGAAATTACACCAATCATATAGCCGAATTACAAAACGAACGCCCTTCGGAGCCAGTAGTTTTTATGAAACCCGATTCGGCAGTGTTGTTAAAACAACATCCGTTTGTGCTTCCAGAGTTTTCTAATGAGGTGCATCACGAAATAGAATTGATTGTAAAAATTAATAAAGTTGGCAAGTATATCGAACCAAAATTTGCTCATAAATACTATGACGAAATTAGCGTTGGAATTGACTTTACTGCCCGTGATTTGCAAGACCAATTGAAATCAAAAGGATTGCCTTGGGAAAAAGCAAAAGCATTTGACGGTTCAGCTGTTATTGGCGAATTTGTTTCCAAAGAACAATTTGCGTCTTTAGACGATGTGAATTTTGAATTGCTCAAAAATGGAGCAGTGGCTCAAAAAGGAAATTCCAGTTTGATGCTTTGGAAAATAGACGAATTAGTAGCTTATGTGTCTCAGTTTTTTACTTTGAAAATAGGCGATATAATTTTCACTGGAACTCCAGAGGGTGTTGCGGCAGTGCAACCCAACGATGTTTTGGAAGGCTATTTAGAAGGACAACAATTGTTTAGAATACAAGTTAAATAATGGCACTACACTACAACCTTTCGAAAGTGTACGCGCTTTCAGAAAACGATTCGGAGTTTGTAAATCAAATTTTGGTTTTGTTTGTCAATGAAGTTCCAAAGGATTTATTGGAAATCAAAGTCGGAATCAAATCGGAATCGTACAAAGAAGTGCGTGCTCATGCGCACAAAATAAAACCTACTCTAGATTTGATGGGAATGCATGTCGCATTTGAAGAGCTGGTGTTGATAGAAGCTTGGGCCAAAGCCGAAGGGAAAACCAAAAACATCAAAGAAACCTATAAAAGTGTGAAATCTCAAGTTAAAGATGCTATCAAAGAAATTAAGAAAGACTTTAATTTGTAAACCAATTCGTTAATGAAAGCAGCTATAGTTACCATTGGAGATGAGATTTTAATCGGTCAAATCGTTGATACGAATTCAGGATTTATAGCTAAGTCATTGGATAAAATCGGAATTGAAACCTACGAAATGCTTTCCATTTCAGATAATAAGCAACATATTTTAGACACCTTTTCTTTGTTGCAAAACAAAGTAGAAGTGGTTATTATAACTGGTGGTTTGGGACCTACAAAAGACGATATTACCAAACATACCTTATGTGATTATTTTGAAGATACTTTAGTCCGAAATACAGCAGTCGAAAATCACGTAATTGATTTAATCGAACGCGCCTTGGGTAGAGAAGCTTCTCAAATTAATAAAGATCAAGCGTTGGTTCCATCGCAATGCACTGTGCTACATAATCAAGTGGGTACGGCGCCAGGGATGTGGATTAAAAAAGAGAATACAGTGTTTATTTCTTTGCCTGGTGTTCCTTATGAGATGAAATATTTGATCGAAAATCAAGTTATTCCCAAATTAGTTCAGGAATACCAACGTCCCTATATAATTCACAAAACGATTTTAACCTACGGTCAGGGCGAAAGTCATGTAGCAGAGCGTATCGAAGATTGGGAAAATCAATTACCTGAATGTATCAAGCTGGCTTATTTGCCAAGTCCAGGCCGAGTGCGATTGCGTTTGACGGCAAGAGGAACCAACAAAAAACAATTGGAAGATACTATTGCTGAGAACGTGAAGTCGTTAGACGCTATTATCCATGATATTATTGTAGGTTTCGAAGAAGAAGATACTATAGAAGTTGTACTTGGGCGAATTTTAAAAGATAAAAAGCTAACTGTAGCGACGGCAGAAAGTTGTACTGGTGGTAAAATAGCGCAATTGTTGACCTCTGTTTCTGGAGCCTCAGCTTATTTTAAAGGAAGTGTTGTTTCCTATGCTACCGATGCAAAGATCAATGTCTTAGGAATTTCCAAAGATGTAATTGCGCAACACTCTGTGGTTAGTAAAGAAGTAGCTTCGGCCATGGCTTTGAGTGTGCAAAAAATAATGCAAGCCGATTATGCAATTGCCACTACTGGAAATGCAGGTCCGGCAAAAGGGGACGCTGATGCCGAAGTGGGAACGGTTTGTATTGCTTTGGCTACGCCAAACGGAGTAATTGTAGAAGAATTTAATTTTGGCCAACCCCGTGAAAAAGTGATAGATAGAGCTGTAATTAAGAGTTTGGAAATGCTGCAGAAAGAAATTTTAAAAAATGTGCTTTAATTTTTTTGTTTGATCCGTTTATTTTTCTTTTCTTTGCACCCTGATTTTGAATAACGATAAAAGATAAAGAATAATGTCAAGAGTTTGTGACCTTACAGGTAAAAGAGCGATGGTAGGAAATAACGTTTCTCACGCTATGAACAAAACTAAGAGAAAATTTTCTGTGAACTTAGTTAAAAAGCGTTTTTATCTTCCAGAAGAAGATAGATGGATTACTCTTAGAGTAGCTGCATCTACAGTAAAAACAATTAATAAAAATGGAATCGCTGCTGTTTTGAAAAAAGCACAAGCTCAAGGATTTATTAAATAATCGTTTCCTAAATAAATAGATAGCAAGATGGCAAAGAAAGGTAACAGAATCCAAGTGATTTTAGAATGTACTGAACACAAAACAACAGGTGTTGCAGGTACTTCAAGATATATTACAACTAAGAACAAAAAAAATACTCCAGATAGATTAGAGATTAAAAAATTCAATCCAATCTTGAAAAGAGTAACTGTTCACAAAGAAATTAAATAATAATTAGAAATGAGATTCGATCTCAGATGTTCGCATCTAGATTGTATTAATTTCAAATAACATTGAATCATGGCAAAGAAAACCGTAGCATCGTTACAAACCGCTTCTAAGAGATTATCAAAAGCCATCAAAATGGTGAAGTCTCCAAAAACTGGTGCATATACATTCGTTGAATCTATTATGGCTCCTGAAGCAGTTGATGAATTCTTGAAAAAGAAGTAATTTACTTTAACAGTATATAGAAAAGCTACTTTCAGTCGGAAGTAGCTTTTTTATTTTCTATATTTACCATTAGAAAATATATGCCGTTTTCATTTCCTAAATCATTCATATATAATACTATTGCAATATGAGTTTTTTCAAAAGAATATTTTCTTCTGATAAAAAAGATGAAAGTCTTAACGAACAGGAGAAGCAATCCTTAGACAAAGGTCTAGAAAAATCAAAAACTACTTTTTTTTCCAAGTTATCCAAAGCGGTAGCCGGTAAGTCTAAAGTCGATGACGAAGTTTTAGATAATTTAGAAGATATCCTTATTTCTTCTGATGTGGGCGTGAATACTACACTAAAAGTAATTCAACGTATTGAAGCGCGTGTCGCTTCTGATAAATATTTAGGTATTGGCGAATTGAACCAAATTCTTCGCGAAGAAATTGCCGCATTGCTTTCTGAAACCAATTCAGGTGAGGCTACAGAATTTGTTACCCCAACACAAACTAAACCTTATGTTTTGATGGTAGTAGGGGTGAATGGAGTCGGGAAAACCACTACAATCGGAAAACTAGCGTATCAATTTAAAAAAGCAGGTCATAAAGTAGTGTTGGGTGCAGCGGATACTTTTCGCGCAGCGGCAATTGACCAATTGCAAATTTGGGCCGATCGTGTAGGTGTTCCTATTGTAAGACAAAATATGGGTAGTGATCCAGCTTCGGTAGCTTTTGACACTTTGCAATCAGCAGTGGCTCAAGATGCGGATATTGTAATTATTGATACCGCAGGGCGTTTGCATAATAAAGTGAATTTGATGAACGAATTGACCAAAGTAAAACGGGTGATGCAAAAAGTGGTAGGAGATGCTCCACACGATGTGTTATTAGTTTTGGATGGCTCAACAGGTCAGAATGCTTTTGAACAAGCCAAGCAATTTACAGCCGCTACAGAGGTAACTTCATTAGCCGTAACTAAATTAGACGGAACTGCCAAAGGCGGTGTGGTTATTGGTATCTCAGATCAATTTCAAATTCCAGTCAAGTACATTGGTGTAGGTGAAGGAATCGAAGATTTACAAGTGTTCAATAAAATCGAGTTCGTAGACAGTTTCTTTAAATAATATAGTATGAGTTCTTTTGGTAAACTAAACCCAATAACTTTTTATTTTGTTAGTATAATTTCATTTGTTTTGGCGAATGTGATTCGGGAACAAAGTGTCCCAGCTTATTATTTATCTTTAATGGTAGGAGTAATTTTTTTCTTTTTGGGATTGTATAAAAGAGTTAATTCTAATAAATAGCAGCATGAAGAATTTAGTTACCATTGTATTGTTTTCATTTCTTTTAGTAGGTTGTAAACAACAAATCCAATCCACTGATATTCCTAATATTAATGGATATTGGGAAATCGAAAAGGTTGTTTTTGATGAAGGCGAGGACAAAGAATATGGAGCTAATCAGAATTATGATTACTTCCAAATTGACAAAAACAATCAAGGAATTCGTAAAAAAGTAGCACCGCAATTGGACGGTACCTTTTTAGTGGATGATTCTTTTGAAAAAGTTCGTGTTCGTTTTCAGGATGACAAAGCTTTTTTGGATTACGTAACACCTTATATGAAATATACAGAAGAAATTATTGCTTTAACGGCTGATGAATTAGTGGTATTGAATGCGCAAAAAACAGAATATCATTACAAGAAAGCAACCGCTATAAATATTTTGGGTGATGGCAAAAAGACAAAGTAATCAAAGTACTGTTGGTGATGTTTTAAAGCAAATTATTCAGGTGAATAAGTTGCAGCCCGGCATGGATCAAATTGATGTGAAAGAGGCTTGGCAAAACTTAATGGGTAATGGGGTGAATAGTTATACCAAAAATGTGGCCTTACGAGGTAGTACTTTATATGTGGAGTTAAGTTCATCCGTATTGAGGGAAGAGTTAAGTCATGGTAAATCCAAAATTATAGCCATGATTAACGAAGAATTGCGCCGAGAGGTGATTAAAGAGGTAGTTTTGCGTTAAGTGTTCAGTCTTTAGTTTTTAGTCTTCAGTTAGTATTTTACTACTGACAAAATGAAATACAAAAAAGCCGTTTCAATATTGAAACGGCTTTTTTGTATTAAAATAGATTAATGAATTATTGTATGAACACTAATTCCTGAATACTGTAAACTGTTTTAGAATTGCTCTCTTCCAGAAAAATGAAAGGCTCCTTCGATAGCAGCATTTTCATCAGAATCAGATCCGTGAACTGCATTTTCTCCCATTGAAGTAGCGTATAATTTACGAATAGTTCCTTCCGCAGCTTCAGCTGGATTGGTAGCGCCAATCAAAGTTCTAAAATCGTTTACTGCATTCTCTTTTTCCAAGATGGCAGCAACAATTGGTCCGCTTGACATGAATTCAACCAATTCTCCGTAAAAAGGACGGGCACTATGTACAGCATAAAATGCTTGTGCATCAGCAACGGTTAATTGTGTTAGTTTTAAAGAAACAATTTTAAATCCTGCATTGGTAATCATTGCTAATATGTTTCCAATATGACCATTTTTAACCGCATCAGGTTTAATCATGGTAAAAGTTCTGTTTGTTGCCATTTTTATGTAATTATTATTTTGGATTTCAAAAATACTGCTTTATTTGTTATTTGTGTAACAAAACAAACAAAAAATAGATTATTTATAAATTGGATTAAACGTGTACAATTTCAAAACGTTGTTCCAAAGGTTGTAGTTTTTCAATTAATGCTGGAATCAAATTTTCTCCATTTTCCAAATAGAATTCAGAGAAATTAGTTTGACGTTCTTGTAAACTTTGATTGGGGAATAATTCATTTTGCAATTGAATAATTCGGTTGAGTACGTCTGCTAATTTTCTTTTTTGTGCCTTTAGTAATCGTTTTTCTAAGTGTTCAATTCCTTTAATCTGTTTGATTTCTTGAGCTTTTAGTGCGCCAATAAAAGATTGGTCAGTTTGTAGCGCAATACTTTGAAGATCGCTAAATTGCTTTTTTAATTGTTCTTTAATATGCGATAAATCCAAGTCGATTTCGGATAGCGTTTTTGTTTTTTGGTTAACCAAATCATTTTGCTTGCTGAACAAATCAGCCCAAGAAAGCTCCAAAGCATCTGCTTTTTTGATTTGTTTTTCAGTTGCCAAAAGAACCGAATTACGAACTAATAAGATAGGAAAACTCACTTCTGCCGCATTGAAAAAAGACTGTAGTTCTAACCAATAGGCAATTTCGCCGCCGCCGCCAATGTAGCATAAATTGGGTAATACGACTTCTTGGTACAATGGACGTAAAATGACATTCGGACTAAATTGCTCAGGATGGTTTTCAACCAATTGCAATAGTTTTTCTTTGGAAAAAGATAAGTTAGTATGGTTTACTTTGTAAGTATCGTTTTCGAATACGATTCGCTCTCGTAGGTTGTTCTCAATGTAAAATAAATTGATTTCACGCGGGTTGACTTGAATGCTGTAATCTTTAAGTTTTTCTATAGTTGCAGTAACTTCTTTAAAAGACGTTTGATTTTCTATTTCGTTTTTGATGTACGGAATGAAGGTGCTTTTTAAATCGGCATCGTCAGCGTCAAGGATTACTAAGCCATAGTTGCTAAAAAGTTCATTCGCTAAATACCGAGTAGCATCTGCTAAATTTGAATGATCTAAATACGATTTTTGAAACAGTTCTTTAATTTTTTGAGCATTAGTACTTGAACCCAATTCTAAAGCAAAAACTTCAAAAACAGCATCTAAACCTTCAGTAGATAATCGCCCAACAGGTCCTGTACTGTCTTTGTTCCAATGAAATTTTTTGCCATTGAAATTGAAATAGTTAATTTCTTCAAAATCGTGATCTTCCGTTGCCATCCAGTAGACAGGAACAAAATTTGAATGCGGATATTTTGCTTTTAGTTCGGAAGCCAGATTAATAGTAGAAATGATTTTGTATAAAAAATACAAGGGGCCACTAAATAAATTCAACTGGTGTCCGGTTGTAATAGTAAAAGTATTGGATTGTCCTAAAGCTGAAATATTATGTTGAGTAGCCTTTGAAACCCGTATATTTTTATATTGTTTTTGTAAAACATGAACCAGTATTTTTCGATTGTCATGATTGTAGTTAGTCCCTTTTTCTTTGATTTGGGCTTCAAAATTTTCTACAGTTGGAAATCGGTTGTATAGCGAGTCTAGACTTGATTTTTGATCTAAATAGTCTTTGATTAAAGAAGTAAAATAGCCTGAATTTTGATAGCGTATACAGTCAGTGGGCATATTGGGTTTTGTTTGGAGTAAAAATACTAAAAAAATATTGGAACTAAATAGTTGTGGCTTTCGAAAAATAGTAGCATTTTTATGCTCGTTAGACACTTTGTCAAAATCTAAGTTATATGAATACAACTGCACAACCCCAGAATTCATTACGTCATGTTCTTTTTGGGAGCCTAATTGGAACTACAATCGAGTTTTTTGACTTTTACATTTTTGCCAATGCAGCCGTATTGGTTTTTCCACAATTGTTTTTTCCGGGGAGTGATAGTACTACGTCGGTGTTACAATCTCTAGCAACATTTTCCATAGCTTTTTTTGCGCGTCCGCTAGGTTCTGCTGTTTTTGGACATTACGGAGATAAAGTGGGGAGAAAAACTACTTTAGTAGTGGCTTTGTTGACTATGGGAATTTCCACCGTTTGTATTGGATTCTTACCTAGTTATGCCAATATTGGAATTACAGCTCCAATTCTATTGATGCTGTGTCGTTTTGGTCAAGGTGTTGGTTTAGGTGGCGAGTGGGGAGGAGCAGTGTTGTTGGCAATTGAAAATGCACCACCTCATAAACGAGCTTGGTACGGAATGTTTCCGCAATTGGGTGCGCCGATAGGATTGGTGCTTTCAGGAGGTACCTTTTTACTATTGACTAATTACATGAGTGCCCAAGATTTTTTAGAATACGGCTGGAGAATTCCTTTTATTGCTAGTTCATTATTAGTTTTGGTTGGTTTTTATATACGCTTGAAAATTACTGAAACCACTGCTTTTGAAAATGCGAAAAAAGAGCAGGAGGAAGTGAAATTGCCTTTCTTGACCTTATTGCAGTTGTATCGAAAAGAATTACTTTTTGGTACTTTTGCTGCTGTGACCACTTTTGTAGTATTCTATTTAATGACAGTGTTTATGCTGAATTGGAATACGAAAGAATTGCATTTTTCTAATAAAGAAGCGTTATTAATGCAATTATTTTCGGTCTTGTTTTTTGCAGGTTTTATTCCTGTTTCGGCTGTAATTGCAGATAAGATTGGTCGTCGAAAAATGCTGCTCTATGCTTCGATAGCTATTGCTATTTTCGGATTGTTCTTTTCGTTTTTTCTGAATTCAGGAAGCACGACTTTGGTTACTTTCTTTTTGTGTTTGGGAATGGCATTGATGGGATTTACGTATGGTCCAATGGGGACCTTTCTTTCTGAATTGTTTCCTACAAAAGTTCGTTATTCAGGTGCTTCATTGACTTTTAACTTGGCGGGGATTATTGGAGCCGCATTTGCCCCAATGATTGCGATATGGATTGCTACCCACTATGGTTTAGCTTTCGTTGGTTATTATCTTTCTGCTGCAGCAGTTATTTCGGTAATTTCACTTTTGGTAATCAGCAAAAAAGAACATCAGTTTTAATCTAAAGACATAATATTGAACGATATTTGCACTTCAAAATCACCTCTTTGAAAACAAAACTATTTCTTGTCACGCCACCGTTTACTCAACTGAATACTCCGTATCCAGCAACAGCGTATATTAAAGGTTTTTTGAATACCAAAAATATAGCGTCAGAACAAGCCGATTTAGGTATAGAGGTTATCTTAGCTTTGTTTTCTAAAAAAGGGTTAGTTGATTTATTTGAAGCCTCAAGTTCAACATCTCAAATTGAAACTTGGTCTGAAAATTCGCGACGCATTTTTGCGCTTCAAGACGAATATGTCAAAACCATTGATTCGGTTATCGCCTTTTTGCAAGGAAAGAATCCAACTTTGGCTCTCCAAATTTGCCAAGAAGATTTTCTGCCCGAAGCGTCTCGATTTGCACAGTTAGAAGAATTAGATTGGGCTTTTGGTACCATGGGTACTCAAGACAAAGCCAAGCATTTGGCTACATTGTATCTGGAAGATATTTCCGACTTTATTGTAGAATGTATTGATCCTAATTTTGGATTCAGTCGCTATGCGGAACGTTTAGGACGATCTGCCAATTCGTTTGATGAATTGTACGCAGCCTTACAACAACAGCTAACCTATATCGATACATTGTTGCTTTCTAATCTGAAAGTAAAAATCGAAACGATTCAACCTAATGTATTTTTAATTTCAGTTCCTTTTCCTGGTAATTTGTATGCTGCTTTTCGTTCAGCTCAATGGATTAAACAACACTACCCTGAAATTAAAATTTTGATGGGTGGCGGTTTTGCTAATACTGAATTGCGTTCGCTTTCTGACGAACGAGTTTTTGAGTTTTTTGATTTTATTAGTTTGGATGATGGCGAATTGCCGCTTGAATTGATAATTGAAAATATTGAATCTGGATCGAATGCCGAATTCAAGCGTACTTTTTTGTTGGAAAACGGCAAAGTAGAGTATAAAAATAACTCCCCCCGACACGACTACAAACAAGCTCAAGTAGGTACACCGGATTATTCAGATTTACTTTTGGATCAATATATTTCTGTAATCGAAATTGTCAATCCAATGCACCGCATGTGGAGTGATGGGCGTTGGAATAAACTCACCATGGCACACGGTTGTTATTGGGGAAAATGTACTTTTTGCGATATATCATTAGATTATATTAAAGTATACGAACCGATCGCTGCTGGAATTTTATGCGACCGAATGGAAGAAATGATTGCCCAAACAGGCGAAACCGGTTTTCATTTTGTTGATGAAGCGGCTCCTCCGGCTTTGATGAGGGAGTTGTCTTTGGAAATCCTACGCCGAAAATTAGCGGTGACTTGGTGGACCAATATTCGTTTTGAGAAAAGTTTCACTAAAGATTTGTGTTTGTTGTTAAAAGCTTCAGGATGTATTGCGGTTTCTGGCGGACTCGAAGTAGCTTCAGATCGATTGTTGCAATTGATTGACAAAGGAGTGACAGTGGAGCAAGTGGCTAAAGTAACGCGCAATTTTACTGAAGCAGGAGTAATGGTTCATGCCTATTTAATGTACGGCTATCCTACACAAACTGTTCAAGAGACTGTTGATAGTTTAGAAATGGTGCGTCAATTGTTTGAGGCAGGGGTGCTACAATCGGGGTTTTGGCACCAATTTGCAATGACAGCTCACAGTCCAGTTGGGATGTATCCAGAAAAATTTGGCGTGGTGAAAGATTCAGATACTATTGGCACTTTTGCCAATAATGATCTTACTTATACAGATACTACAGGAATTGATCACGACCAATTTAGTTTTGGCTTAAAAAAATCATTATTTAATTTCATGCACGGAATCTGCTTGGATTATGATTTGCAGGATTGGTTTGACTTTACTATTCCTAAAACCACTATCCGACCTGATTTTATTTATGAAGCTTTAGAAGAAGAAACTAATTTTAGTGTTAAACCCAATGCTAAAGTAATTTGGTTGGGCGGAAAACCAACGGTTGAATCTTTTACCAAAACTAAAAATGGGTCTTCATGGAATAGGATGCGTTTGACATTTTATGATAAAAAAGAAACTTTCGAGATTCAACTAAGTCAAAAAGAAGGGGAATGGCTTGCTAGAATGCTACCAATAATTTCGGTATCCAATATAAAAACATCCACATTTCAAGAACTAAAAGCTAATTTTGAAAACGAATTGGAAGACTTTGAATTATTTTGGTTTTCAAAACCTATAACTACATTAAAGGAATTTGGATTGTTAGTTCTGTAGTTTATTTTTTCAATTTAGGATTATGTACTATAAACCCACCTTGAACAAGGCGGGTTTTTTTTTTAATCGTAAAATTTATTTATTTTAATTTAGCCTGTAATTTTTAGGGGTATAAAATAATTTATGCTACTAAATATGATTAAATAGCTATATTTTTAATTTAATATTTTGTTTACCCCATAATTTTTTAGGGGTACTATGTAATTTTCTATTGTCAATACGTTAAATTATAGTCGATTTGAATTGTATATCGATATTTTTTGTGAATTTTATTTTGAATTTCATAAAAATGACTATTTTGATGAATAAAATGTATCGTTTAGTCTTTTTCGTTGATAAAAGTTGATAATTTTGTTCCAAGAAAAAGAAATAATTTAATCTTTTAAAAGGGACAAATTTTCGATTTCTTCAATAAATTAAAAAGTAAATTAAAATCGATTAAACATGAAAAAAGTAATTGCCACTTTAGCCGTAGTACTAACAAGTACATTTGCATTTGCACAAGACACTCCATTAGAAATTTCAGGTTCTGCTGATGCATACTGGAAATATGATTTTGCTAAAACTGCTAATATTCCAACTAGTTTTGCTACTGATCATAATTCAGTTTCTTTAGGGATGATCGATGTGGTTTTAAAAAAGAAAACTGGAAAAACATCTTTTGTTGGTGAAGTTTCTTTTGGTCCAAGAGGAGCAGGACAATCTATACCAGATGTAGACGGACAATCTTTTCACATTCAAAATTTATATGCAACCTATGCAGCTTCAGACAAATTAAGTTTAACTGCTGGATACATGGGTACCTTTATTGGTTATGAAGTGATTTCGCCTTTGGCTAACTTCCATTATTCCACTTCGTATTTGTTCACAACTGGGCCTTTTCAAAATGCTGGGATAAAAGCTAATTATGCTGTATCAAGTAAAGTAGGATTTATGGTTGGATTGTTTAACGACCAATGGAATACTTATAAAGCGACTCCTGAGTTTGGATTGAATGCTTTTGGAGCGCAATTAACACTAACTCCTGCGGAAGGATTAACCGCTTATTTTAATCTATTGACAGGGTCAGAAAGTGGAACTATTGTCGATTTAACTGCTGCTTATCAAATGTCTCCAAAATTCAAATTAGGATTAAATGCTGCTGATTTTTCAGGAGTAGAAAGTGGTTCTGGTTATTCTGGTATTGCGTTATACCCATCAGTTGCTATCTCAGATTCATTTGGTTTAGGATTACGTGCAGAATCGTTTAAATCTAAAACTTTAGATACTTCAGTATCAGCATTTACATTATCAGCTAATTTAAAATCAGGAGGATTGACATTTATTCCTGAAATAAGATTGGACAGTGCTTCTGAAGATAGTTTTTATAAATCAAATGGAAACCCTACAAAATCAGCTTCACAATTTGCTGTAGCAATGGTGTATGGTTTTTAAATAAACAAAAGTTGTGTTTTTTGTATCTTAGAAACAAAGTGTTTTAAATAGTAAAAAACTGCTCTGATATGTAAAATATTTGAGCAGTTTTTTTATTGTTTTTTGAAAATAGAATAGATGGTATTGATGGTCTTTTCGTCAAGTGTATCGTCTACTTCGGTTTGAATATAGTGAAGTTTGAATGCTTTAATAGCTGAAGAAAGATTTTGAGTAGTATAACCAATAATTCGTAAGGCTTGTTCCACATTAAAATAATCTGGGGCTTTTTCTAATTGGTCCTCAGGCCATAATCCAAAACCTAATTCGGCTAGATTTTTCCAAGGGAATAAAGTGCTTGGATCTGATTTTCTGGAGGGTGCTATATCAGAATGGGCAATAATATTTGCAGTAGGGATGTTGTAGTCTTTTTTTAATCGGGTCAATAAAGCTAGCAAGCTATTGATTTGCGCTTCAGAAAAAGGCTCGAATCCATTATTGTCTAATTCAATTCCGATAGATGCTGAATTGATATCTGTATTTTTTCCCCAACTGGCATTACCGCTATGCCAAGCTCGCAAATAGTCATTGAGCATTTGGATCACAGTCCCATCGTCACTAATCACATAATGTGCACTTACTTGTGTTTTTGTAAGTGTAAAAGTTTTCAATGTTTGCTGTAAAGAATCTTGAGCAGTGTGATGAATTATCACAAAATTGGGCTTACGAAGGTTGAAATTAACGGTAC
The DNA here is from genome assembly GCA_001800905.1 of Flavobacteria bacterium GWA2_35_26. Lineage (GTDB taxonomy): Bacteria > Bacteroidota > Bacteroidia > Flavobacteriales > Flavobacteriaceae > Flavobacterium. The sequence continues at coordinate 31,095 of MGWH01000005.1, forward strand.
TTATCCATTGAGGATTACTTCCGTTTTGAAGGGGTTTTGATTCAGTAGTACCTATAGTTTTTTGGTATACCTTCAATTGTTTTTTGTACGATTTAGCACTCAATCGGTAGGGATTTGTGCTGCAAGAGTTTAAAATAATAAGTCCAAGAATTGCGTAAAAATAGTTTTTCATGCAGAATAAAAAGATTAGTTAGAATCGGTTGTATCCTTCTTTTTCTTTTTCATTTTTTTTGGATTTTTAGCATCCTCTTGCATTGCCTTATACTTCTCTTTTTGAGATTGGGTCAGCAATTGTTTTATTTTAGAATCAGTAAGTTCAGATAAAGTTTGAATTTCTTTAACCTTGTCATCTTGACTGATTTCTTGTTTTATAATCGCTCCTTGTGATTTGATACTTGCAGTTAGGATATTAGCAATTGCAATTTCTTGAAGGGCATCAAGCTGTAATTCAGGTTTTAATTGCTCCATGATTTTCCCAACAGTTACTTCCACCGGAATTTCTTTTGGTTTTTCCTGTTGTTGATTCATTCCACCACCCATTCCGCCCATTTGGCTCATTCGACCATTATAGCCACCTCCGTATCCACCGTATCCACCACCATAACCACCGTATTGTGCAAAAGCAGTAGTACAAGTAAAAAGTAAAAAAAGAATACTAATTATAGAAAGTGATTTTTTCATGATTGGCGGTTAATGATTTAATTTTGAGTCAAATATAAAAAAAGAAATTAACTTACACAGGTTCTCCGTACAAATCAAATTCAGTGGCTTCAATAATTTTTATTGTGGCAAAATCACCTGTTTTTAAATAGTGCTTGCTAGCGTCAATTAGCACTTCATTGTCTACATCAGGACTATCAAATTCGGTACGTCCTACAAAATGACCACCTTCTTTTCTGTCAATAATACACTTGAAAGTCTGTCCTACTTTTTCTTGATTCAAGTCCCAAGAAATTTGCGATTGTAATTCCATAATTTCATTGGCACGTTCTTGTTTTACTGTATCAGGAACATCGTCTTCTAAAACATATGCAGAAGTGTTTTCTTCATGAGAATACGCAAAACAACCCATTCGGTCAAACTTCATTTCTTGTACAAAATCTTTCAAGATTTCAAAATCTTCTTGCGTTTCTCCTGGATATCCTACAATTAATGTTGTTCGGATAGCCATACCTGGCACAGCTGCTCTAAAATCTTTTAATAACTGAGTTGTTTTTGCTTGGGTTGTACCACGTTTCATAGACTTCAAGATAGAATCTGAAATGTGCTGTAAAGGAATATCGATATAATTACAAATTTTTGGCTCTCGTTTCATAATCTCTAAAACGTCCATTGGGAACCCAGTAGGGAAGGCATAATGCAAACGAATCCATTCAATGCCTTCTACTTTTACTAACGCTTCTAGTAGTTCGGCTAGATTTCTTTTTTTGTATATATCAAGACCGTAATAGGTTAAATCTTGTGCAATTAAAATAAGTTCTTTAACACCATCTCGTGCCAAACCTTCTGCCTCTTTTACTAATTTTTCGATGGGTTGCGAAACGTGTTTTCCTCTCATTAAAGGAATTGCGCAAAAACTACAAGGTCTGTCGCAGCCTTCTGCAATTTTCAAATAGGCATAGTTTTTTGGAGTAGTCGTCAATCGTTCTCCTAAAAGCTCGTGCTTATAATCAGCACCCAACGCTTTCAAAAGTTGAGGTAATTCGGTCGTACCAAAAAACTGATCTACATTCGGAATCTCCTTTTCTAAATCAGGTCGGTAACGTTCCGATAAACATCCTGTAACAAATACTTTATCTACTAATCCGCGCTCTTTTTTATCTGCATATTCTAAAATCATATTCACCGATTCTGCCTTGGCATTATCGATAAATCCACAAGTGTTGATGACAATAATATTACCTTCTTCAGCTTCAGGTGCCTCGTGAGTTACTTCTTTGCCGCTAGCACGTAATTGTCCCATTAAGACTTCACTGTCGTAGATGTTTTTGGAACAACCAAGAGTAATTACATTGATTTTATTTTTCTTTAAAGATTTCGTTCTCATAGTAGTAAGCTTTCAATAGTTTGAAAGGTGCGCAAAATTACGTTTTTTATTTTTAGGAGCACAAATCTTTCTGTTTTTTATGGCGTTTATTCCTGCTGTCCGTTACAATCTACCGAAGAAAATTCGGTAGGATTTTCACTTCCATCAGGGCTAAAAAAAGCATCTTGTTTTCAGTACAAGATGCTTTTTTAAATTCAATTAAAATAGTGGCTATAGTTCGAACAATACTGTTAAGGTAACCGTGCTATTTTTTGTATTGATGGATGCACCATCCGTAAGACCTTTTTCAAAGAATCCTTGTTTTGTATTTCTTTTAAATGATGCATAAGAAAGATCCAACTTGGTTCCACCAAAATTGTAGCCTACGCCAGCTGAATGCCCTTTTAAATCGCCAATAGTAGTTTTGTTCTTATATGGACTTTCTTCTTCTCTATAACCAGCTCTAAGACTCCATGCTTGTATTTTATATTCAGCACCAATTCGTAATTCTTTTGTTATGTTTAATAAATTAGAAAGAGTGTTGTTTAATTCTCTGTAATAGGAGTCGTTTGATGGTTTGAATTGCGTACTGCTATAATCTTTTATGGCATAGTCGAAGCTGATCAATCCTTTTTTGCCAAATATATACGCCATACTTCCGGTCCATTTACTTGGTGTTTGTAATTTGTATGGTTCGTAATAATTGATTACTTCTGGGTCTACAACATCAGGAGCAAGTTCTTCAGTTGTATTGGCGCTTACGCCGATTAATTTTTGAGAGAATTCGTCATTTAAACGAAGCCATGTAGGTGATTCAAATGCAATTCCAAGTCGAAGTTGTTTAGTTACTTTGGCAATAGTTCCAAGTTGAAAAGAAAAACCAGTACCATAAGTGTATAAGTCATTGTCAAATTGTACTCTTGACACTGTATAGTTATTGGTTAATGGAGCATCGTTGTCTTCATAAAAACGCGAGGATTGTCTAAAATCAACAAAATGAGAATTTAAGTTCAATCCAAAATATATTTTGTCTTTATAAGAGGTGGCGGCATTAAATGATAACTTACCATTATAACCTTTTGTTGTGATGGAATTTTCTTGATAGTAATTTCCTGAAGCAGGAACGTTAGAGGTGTAATTTAAATTATTCGGATTGTTATTTACTGGATTGATTATATAGGCTTGGTAACCTAAAAATGCTTGTTGTGCTCCATGTCCTAATTGGTCATAACTTGAATTTTCTACAACGTTTAATGGTACTCCATTGGCATAGGCCAAAAAATAATTAGCAATCGAGTTAGTTGGATTAGTTCCAGCTGAATAAATAGTGTTGTTGAGGTTATTGGCATTCTCGTAATTAATTGCAAAAGAGAATTTTTTCCAATCACTTGATTTGTCAAGATTTTTAAAAACAAATACACCACCTGCTTGATTCAAATCGGTTGAATTATCTTTTTCAGTAGATGTGTCGTTAAAATAAGTAGCTTTATTTGAATTTGATAGGTTGCTTAGCGTAAATCCCATTTGGTTATTTGAAAATACAGCAGAACCTGCAGGATTCACATTGATAGAAGATAAATCGCCTCCAAGTGCTCCAAAAGCACCGCTCATAGCTCTAAAACGAGCTGTTCCATTCAGATTTTCTTGAGAATATCGTAGAGCATCTCTACTTTCTTGCGCTTGTAGGGCATTGATTGATATTCCTGCTATTAGTAAAAATATAATTTTATTCATGATTTAAGTTTTGAGATTTAATTCTAGTTGTATCCAAAAGGAGTAGGTGAGAGCTTCATCTTCCGCCTCGTCTTCCACCACCATCTGAAGATCTTCCGCCTCCAAAACTTCCACCAGAATTAAATGAATTAGTATCCATGGATCGAGAAGGTGAACGATTTTCATTATTTGAAGGCGTATATGTTCTTGTTGGGTTAGAATTACCTCTACTATTAGTTCGCCCAGGAGTCGTATTAGTAGAAGTGTTTTGTCTTGATCTACCAATGTTGTTGTTTATATAATTTTGATTTTGGAAATTAGTTGAATTTCTACTAAATGTTGGAGAAGAATTGTTTCGATTATACGAATTTCGATTACTGTAATTGTAAGTCGAATTCTGAATTTCTCTTCTTCCTATTTGATTACTAGAAGGGTTTATAGCATTGTAACTAGAACCTCTTCGACTGGAGTTATGGCTATAGGATGTTCCTCGATTGTAGTTCCCGTTGTAGAGTAAATTGTAATTTTGATATCCCCAAAAATAATTAGGATAGTAATTAAACCCAAAGTAATTATTGTAACCCCAACCCATCATGAATGGATCGTTCCAATAGTTAAAAGGATAAAAACCACCAAAATAGGAATTTCCCCAGCCATAATTGAGAAACGGGTGCCCAAAACCAAAAGACCAACCTAAATTATTAGGGTAATAGTTGATATTTATATTTTGTGAATTGCTACCCCAACTTGCATAAGATGTAGGGTTTTCTTGATCATTTGTATTGGAGTAGGAGTTATAACTTGCTACGTCTGTAAAAACAGAAGTGGTGTCTTTGGTGTCTTGAAGTGCACTAAAATAGTTTTCATATGCGGTTGCAGATTCTTGTTCGATAGCTCTTTTGAGCATTCCAGCTTCGGTTGTTCCGTAAATACCGTCAGTATCATAATATGAACTGTTTTGGTAGGAGCCACATGAGGAAAGGAATAAAATGCTATAAAAACTAATCAAGAATAGTGGAGAGGGCGTTGGGAAAGAAATACAATTAGTTTTCATATCTATAGATATTTTTATTGTTGCACATTACAAAAATAGTTAGTTTTGCCAAACTATTGAGTCAATTTCATAGATTACAAAATTTGTGCCAAACTATATAATATGGGTAAGAACCTTACTACGCGATCAGAAGATTATTCAAAATGGTATAATGAATTAGTTGTTAAAGCTGATTTAGCCGAAAATTCAGGAGTTAGAGGTTGTATGGTAATTAAACCTTACGGCTATGCAATTTGGGAGAAAATGCAGGCGGAATTGGACAGAATGTTTAAAGAAACTGGACACCAAAATGCTTACTTCCCTTTATTTGTTCCTAAAAGTATGTTTGAAGCTGAGGAAACAAATGCAGAAGGATTTGCTAAAGAATGTGCTGTTGTGACTCATTATAGATTGAAAAATGATCCTGATAAACCAGGTAAGTTAATGGTAGACCCAAACGCAAAATTGGAGGAGGAGCTAATCGTTCGTCCGACCAGTGAGGCTATTATTTGGTCAACCTACAAGGGGTGGGTGCAGTCCTATCGCGATTTGCCGTTATTGATTAATCAATGGGCGAATGTAGTTCGCTGGGAAATGAGAACACGATTGTTTTTGAGAACAGCCGAATTTTTATGGCAAGAAGGACATACAGCCCACGCAACCCGTCAAGAAGCTATTGAAGAATCTGAAAAAATGATGCATGTGTATGCTGAGTTTGTACAAGATTTTATGGCAATTCCGGTTGTAAAAGGTTTAAAAACAGAAACAGAGCGTTTTGCAGGAGCAGATGAAACCTATTGTATAGAAGCTTTAATGCAAGATGGTAAAGCTTTACAAGCAGGAACCTCTCATTTTTTAGGTCAAAATTTTGCCAAAGCGTTTGATGTGAAATTTGCTACAGCTGAAGGCAAACAAGAATATGTTTGGGGAACTTCTTGGGGAGTTTCAACTCGATTGATGGGAGCATTGGTGATGACACATTCTGACGATAACGGATTAGTGTTACCTCCAAACTTAGCGCCGATTCAAGTTGTAGTTGTACCTATATACAAATCAGATGAAGAGTTAGAGAAAATTACATCAGTAGTAAATGATTTGATGGTTCAATTTAAGAAATTAAAAATCTCAGTAAAATTTGATAATAGAACAACTCAAAAACCAGGATTTAAATTTGCCGAATGGGAACTAAAAGGAGTTCCGGTTCGAATCGCTGTTGGGCCAAAAGATTTAGAGAATGGAACGTTTGAAGTAGCAAGAAGAGATACCTTAAGTAAAGAAGTAGTTTCTAAAGATGGTATAGTAAATTACATCAATGATTTATTAGAAACAATCCAAAACGATTTGTTTCAACGCGCATTTGACTATAGACAAAATCACATTACTGAAGTGAATTCTTTTGATGAATTTAAAGAGGTATTAGAAAATAAAGGCGGATTCCTATCAGCACATTGGGATGGCACTGCAGAAACCGAAGAAAAAATCAAGGATTTGACTAAGGCTACGATTCGTTGTATTCCTTTAGATAGAGTGGAAGAGCAAGGAAAATGTATTTTCACAGGTGCTGAATCTACTGGTAGAGTGTTGTTTGCAAAAGCCTATTAAAAAAAAATATTTTTTTTCACGTCTACTCTTGTGCGTCTAAAAAATAGTTGTATTTTTGCATCCGCATTAAAGAAATGAGGTCCGTTCGTCTATCGGTTAGGACGCCAGGTTTTCATCCTGGTAAGGGGGGTTCGATTCCCCCACGGACTACAAATTCTTATTAATGCTATAGTATTCCTGAACTTAGAGGGAAAATGGTCCGTTCGTCTATCGGTTAGGACGCCAGGTTTTCATCCTGGTAAGGGGGGTTCGATTCCCCCACGGACTACAAATTAGTTTTGAAATGGTTTTATGAAACAAATTTTGGTGTCTCCTTATTTGTTTTGTTAGTTAAAACTGAAGTGATTGATTGTAAAATTGATTGTGGGAGGTTTTTCTAATTTTATTGCTAATAATTAATTAGTTATTTACATTTTAAAATATACACCAAATGGCAAATCATAAGTCAGCTTTAAAAAGAATTAGAAGTAACGAAAAGAAAAGAGTATTAAACAGATACCAACACAAAACTACGCGTAACGCGATCAAAGCTTTGCGTTTGGCTACTGATAAAGCAGATGCTTCATCTAAATTATCTGCTGTAATCTCTATGATTGACAAGTTAGCGAAGAAAAATATCATTCATGATAACAAAGCTTCAAACTTGAAATCTAAGTTAACCAAACACGTTGCTAAATTGTAATTAAATACAATTGTAAAATAGTTAAAGCCTCCTTATTTAGGAGGCTTTTTTTATTCCGTATTATTTTGATGTTAAGGAAAGAATAGAAACAATTTTTTATCTCAAAATAAAGGTGTACCTTTGCACCCATTAAAAATCACAGATGGAATCTATTAGAAACATTGCAATTATTGCCCACGTTGACCACGGTAAAACGACTTTGGTTGATAAAATTATGTATCACTGTCAATTATTTCGTGATAACGAAAACACAGGTGACTTAATCCTTGATAACAACGACTTAGAGCGTGAAAGAGGAATCACAATTACTTCAAAAAACGTTTCGGTTGTTTACAAAGGAACAAAGATCAATATTATTGATACTCCTGGTCACGCCGATTTTGGTGGTGAAGTAGAGCGTGTATTGAATATGGCTGATGGAGTTTGTCTTTTAGTAGATGCTTTTGAAGGACCAATGCCACAAACACGTTTCGTTTTGCAAAAAGCAATTGATTTAGGTTTAAAGCCATGTGTGGTTATTAATAAAGTAGACAAAGAAAACTGTACTCCTGAAGAAGTTCACGAGAAAGTATTCGACTTAATGTTTGAATTAGGAGCTACAGAAGAACAATTGGATTTCCCAACTGTTTATGGTTCTGCTAAGAATAACTGGATGTCTGATGATTTCAGAAATCAAACAGAAAACATCGAACCATTGTTAGATATGGTAATCCAAAATGTGCCTGCTCCTAAGGTTTCTGAAGGAACACCACAAATGTTGATTACTTCATTAGACTTTTCATCTTTTACAGGACGTATTGCTATTGGTCGTTTGGAAAGAGGAGTTTTGAAAGAAGGTATGCCAATTTCTTTATGTAAAAGAGATGGTTCTATCTTAAAATCTAGAATTAAAGAATTACACACTTTTGAGGGTCTTGGACGTAAAAAAGTAGCTGAAGTTGTAGCAGGTGATATCTGTGCAATTATAGGTGTAGAAGGATTTGAAATTGGAGATACTATCGCCGATCATGAAAATCCAGAAGCGTTACAAACTATTGCAATTGATGAGCCTACTATGAGTATGTTGTTTACAATTAACGACTCACCATTTTTTGGAAAAGAAGGTAAATTTGTTACTTCTCGACACATTAGAGACCGTTTAACTAAAGAATTAGAGAAAAACTTAGCGATGAAGTTAGGTGAGACTGATTCTGCTGATAAATTCATGGTTTTTGGTCGTGGTGTATTGCACTTGTCTGTTCTTATCGAAACGATGAGAAGAGAAGGGTATGAGTTGCAAATTGGACAACCACAAGTTATCATCAAAGAAATTGATGGTAAAAAATGTGAACCAATTGAAGAATTAACCATTGATTTACCAGAATCACTTTCAGGAAGAGCTGTAGAGTTTGTAACTTTACGTAAAGGTGAGATGTTGAGTATGGAAACCAAAGGGGAACGTATGATTATCAAGTTCAATATTCCATCTCGTGGAATTATTGGATTGCGTAATCAATTGTTAACCGCTACGGCTGGTGAAGCCATTATGGCACACCGTTTTATTGGATATGAACCATTTAAAGGAGAAATTTCTGGACGTAATAAAGGATCTCTAATTTCTATGGAAAAAGGAAAAGCAATTCCGTATTCTATCGATAAATTACAAGATCGTGGAAAATTCTTTGTGGAGCCAAATGCTGAAATTTACGAAGGTCAGGTAATTGGAGAAAACTCTCGTGGAGATGATATGTGTGTGAATGTAACCAAGGAGAAAAAACAATCGAATGTTCGATCTTCAGGAAATGATGAAAAAGCGAGAATTATTCCGCCAATTATCTTTTCATTAGAGGAAGCATTGGAATACATTCAAAAAGATGAATATGTTGAGGTTACGCCAAAAAATATTCGTTTACGTAAAATTTATTTGACAGAAACAGATAGAAAAAGATTTAAAGTATAACTATTCCTCTATCTAAATCATAAAGAAAACCACCAATTAATTGGTGGTTTTTTTATTTATAAAAGATTCTATTTATCGTTTTAAACTAAAATGCCCTTTTACTTCTCTACCATCCTCTAATTTTAAAGTGAACCAATAATCATCTGCTGGTAAAGGTTCTCCATTTAAAGTTCCATCCCAACCTTGGCTTGAAGGTGACACTTGTTTTAATAGTTTTCCGTAACGATCAAAAATATAGAGAATTGATTTAGAACTAAAACTTGCATTAACACCTTTTATATTCCAATAGTCATTGTACCCGTCTCCATTTGGAGTAAAAAAATTAGGCACTCCAATTACTGCAATTTGTTTGGTTGTAGTACCACATCCGTTTTTATCAATTATATAAATATCGTGGATTCCAGCTGCCACATTTTCAAACAGATTCGAAACTTGATAGGGTCCTGATGGCGCATCTAAACTATATTCAAAATCTCCTTGTCCGGATACGTTTACCCTAACTGAATTTAGTTCTGTTAAATCAACAATTTCAACACTTTTGATTGTGGCAATATCTGAAGCAGTTACGTTGATACTTCTAGTTCTGAAACATCCAGCTGTAGTGGAAACTGTTACTAAATAATCTCCCTCCTTATTTACATTTAAATTATAGTTATTCTCGTTAGGAATTATTCTTCCGTCTTTACTCCAGGTATACGTATAGTTTGTTGTAGGACTTGCATCAATAATATCTGCATTAAGATCAACAAAAAAAGAGGGTAAATTGGAACAAACTAATTGATTATCATGACCATCATCGTTTGTGTCGATAGCCGGTTTTGGATTTACTTTTAATTTAACATGTGGCCCTAATCCAAAGCAGGAATTATCAGCAATGCTTTCTACTCTAACCCAAATAATTTGTTCATTAGGGTAGCCAATATTGCGATAGTTAGTTGTGTTTGTTATGGCATTTGTTTCTGACAACGCATCGGCTTCATTGCTATAATATTTTATCGAGTATTGATTTAATGGAGGTAACAATAAGTTTTCAATAGCAAGAGTTGTACTACTGAAGTCAAATTGAGCAATACCATCAACATCTGTGCTTATACTACTGACTAAATCGTCGCAGATATCAAATTGTCTTGTAAAACTCGCTGGAATTTGAGTAGAGGAAACGATAAGTTTTATTTCAGAAATACTAAAGCAATTATTTGGATTTTCAACTCTAACCCAAATAGATTTAGTATTGGTAGTGTATGCTGTTGGATTAGTTATTTGGGTAGTAGTGTCTTTTGTAGCTGCCCCAGAAGGTGAGGTAAAATAAGTAAAAGTTTCAGTTGCTACGTTTGTTGAAATGAAACTATTTTTTTCGGTTAAGTTAAAATCGGAAATTCCATCTGAATTATCATCGCATTGTTTTAATTCAATGACAGAGGTCAAAGTAGGCAACGCGTATACGGTTAATGATGTAGTACTAGAAATCAAACCGCAACTATTACCCGTTTTATTTAGCTCAACACGATATTGGTACCCATTCATGGTATTCGAAACATTAGTTATCGTTAATGTATTGGTAGTTGTTCCAGAATAGGTTGGATTATTGACCAGATTGATCCAATTTACGCCATCGTTTGAAAGTTGCCATTGATACGTATTTCCTGGGTTGTCAACTACAGTAATTGTCGCATTTTGCAATTCACAAGTTGGAGAAACAATGGGTTGTGTTGTAATTACAATTGGTGCAGTAATCAAATAATTTGGATTTGGGATACTATAAGGAGCACCAATAACTAGTCCGTTTTGATTTACTGAAATTGGTGCAATTCCAAATCTTCCATCGGAATCTCCATCACTAAATCCTGCTTCTAAAACATCATAACAGTTGTCTTTATCACTGTCTAAATCTCGGTAATTGGGAATTCCGTCCGCATCTTGATCTGTATTTGTTTCGATTTCATCTTTGACCCCATCATTATCACTATCTAGGTCTAAATAGTCTGAAATAGTATCACTATCAGAATCTTGAGGTATTGTACCCGTTCCAAAAACATCATAAAGCCCATCTTTGTTTACATCAGCAGTAGAATTAGCAACTAGTGTGTTTGGTTGTGATTCAATTAGGTCTGAAATTCCATCGTTATCAGAGTCAGTATCTAAAAAATCAGGAGTTGTATCTGTATCTGAATCTTTGGGGATGCATTTTGCTTTTATAGTAAAACTTACTATGTTATTTTTTGTTTCAGATAAATTCTTATGAATAAAAGTAAGTGAACTTGTTTGATGTGATTGAAAACTAAATGTTCCTGTTCCGGCGGCAAGTGGAGTTGTGCTATTCAAACGGAATCGGATTTCAAATGAGGAATATTCGGTCACACCGCTTTCATACACTCCGTCATAGTTGGTGTCGATTACTAATTGATTGTTAGGGTTCAAAACAGTTAAAGTTTTATCTGTATCTGATTTTACAATAAATTCTCCATCTGAATTTAAAAGATCACTTAAATTTGCGGAACTTACATATTCCATTTTCAAAGAAATAGGGTCGGTAAAAATAATTTTATATTCTAACGAATTACCTATCCCAATAGGAACTTCACTAATAAAGTCGCCATTGTTTTTTGGAACTATAGCTGCAGAACTTGTTGTTGGGACTTTACTAATACTATTAGAATAGGTATTAGAATAGTTATTTTTTACTATAGTTGTTCCAGTTAGATCTAGATCTAAATCCCCAAAGGACTCTTCGCAATTAGTTATTCCATCGTTATCAAAATCCAAATCAATATTATCCGGAACTGAATCGGTATCCAAATCAATAGAACAATTACTAACAGGAATTTTATCAGATAAGTTGCTTGTGCTACAACTAGGTATACTTCGTTTTACTTGATAGTAACCTGGTGTTAATGGGGTAAATGTATTTCCCGTTTCGCCAACAATATCTACCCCATTATTGAGCCATTGATAGGTGTAATCTACATCTGGTTCAGTTTTAAGTGTGATATTAGGAATGCAACTACCTGAAAATGAAGTTGCATTAGCGATTGAAAGTTCTGGTTTGATGTCAAAGCCAGAATAATAACTTCCATAAGTGGCAAAATTATTTGTTCCATAATAGGAAACATAAACTTGTTTAGTTGATTTTATAGCTATATTTCCGGTAAGTCCAGAAACGGAATAATAAACAAAATCTGGTTTACCATTAATTGGAATTGGCGATGCAGTTGTTGGTACGTCATTAATTAATACTGTCGCACCAGTTTCTGTTACAATATTAACTACACCAACATAATTTCGGCTCCCAATTAAGTTTATTTGCGGAATATTATCTACAATTTTTGGCGTTGAACAGTTGAGAGGAGGTACAAAAAACAAATTTTGATTGGCATTTGAAAGATTTTCTCCTGTACTTTGATAAGCAAATACATTTTTTGAGGTTTTAATATATAAGTTGTTATTTATAAATTGACCACCATCTAAAACATATTTATCTCCAGCTTGAATTGTAGCTATTGCGGAAGTACTTCCATTGACAAAAATTTCGGTATTATCTGAATCAGCTATTAAGAGTACTCTCTCCAATACATCAGTACCTTTTCCTTTTATAAAGATGTAATCGGAACCAATTTTATCTGCTCCAACAATTTGATCGAAACCAATATCTCTACCTGGACTACTTCCGCCTGATGCATTAGTAGGATCATTCGTTCCTCCAAAAGAACCACTATTGACAACAATATTTTTATTTGATTCAATTAATGCTCCAATTAAATTACTTCCAGTATTACTATTAATAGCAAGAATATAACCTTCGTTTTTATTAAGAAGAATTGGAGGATCTGAAGCATTATATGGTGTGCTATTGGCTAGCATCGTTCCATTAGGGATATTAGAAATTTTAACCTCCGTATTATTTTCTGTAGCGAGAATAGAAAAAAAGTTCAATAATCCAGATATATTGGAACTATTCAACATGGCTCCAGCTCGGAATCTTTTACCCAAGCCACTTATTCCTTTTGCTACTAATCCACCGGCTTGATTAAAACCACCAGCATTAGTCCTAACATTGGCATAAACCAATCCTTCACTTTCAATTATGAATCCTTTATTTGTCACTTTTCCAGTATTGGAACTTGATTCAAATAATTGGGTATTGTCACCGTCACCAATAAAGTACCTATAGGGTGTAGCTTTGTTTACTGTTGCTGAAATTGTAGTACCTCCAATAAGTATTATTTTAAATTTCACATCTTGAATACTAGGAGTTGAAATATAAATATAATGATCTTGAGGAGTGATCACTGAACTGCTTGTTAAAGGTGGTATGTAGTGAGTTTTACTAAACTGTGGAAAGCAGTTTAATGAAAACAGTAGTATGAATAGCAGTGGTATTTTTTTCATTTGCTAAAAATAATTAAAATACTTTACCTTTTTAAACTAAAATGACCATTAATTACTTGATTTTCATTTAGAATTAGACGAAACCAGTAATCATCGGCAGGTAAGAGATACCCATTCAATGTACCATTCCAGCCGTTAGAAAGCGAATTCAATTGTTTTAACAATTTGCCATAGCGGTCATAAATATAAATTACTGCAGTAGGATAATTATCTAAGTCCGTGATTTTCCAAACATCATTACTCCCATCTCCATTAGGTGTAAAAAAACTTGGATAATCTAGAATGGTAAATGGATAGGAGGCATAATCACAAGTAGCGGTATTTCGGATGTAGGCATTATAATTACCTTTAGGAACTCTTGTAAATTTTGCGCTATTTTGGTATTGAATCCCATCTATAGAAAATTCATAGTTGGCTGAAGTCGAAGGTGTAATTAATTCTATAGAATTTTTACCTCCGCTAAACTCTTTGATAATAGGGGGAGGCAAACTATTTAAATTTTGACTACTTGCTAGTGTTTTTAGAGTGATTGTAGCGGTTTCTGAACAACTTAATTTTGAATTAATTCCTTTGGCATACACAATTTGGTCACCCGAATTTGTTTTTTCAAATACTTTAGGATTAGTTATTTCAATAGTTAGAGCACTATCTTCATAATACTTTGAAATAGTAGTGTCTGGGTTATTATTAGCCATTATTGTATTCAAAGATGTCAAATCAAAAAATGCAGATCCTGAACCATTATCGTCACATTTGGCAAGTTGTACATCTTTAAGATTCATGCCAATTGAATATTCAATTTTGATTTGTCCAATAAAATTACACCCACTTGAGTCGGTTACCTCTACTTTGTAAGTTCCTGCTTGGTTTACCAATAATGAAGGATTCGTTTCCCCTGGTAATGGAGTGCTAGCCCCATCTTTATACCATTTAAAAGTGTTTCCTGAATTGGATATTTTCGTTTGAATCTCAAAGGTTTCACCATTACAAATCGAGGTTTTATCAACAACTAATCGGTCTTTTCCCAAATCAATAGTTGAAGTAAAACTTCCAGCTTCAATAAATACTGCAGAGAATTGTGCCCGACTTCTATCTTCTGCAATGACAAACTTAATTTTGTATTTATGTCCAATTTCTAATTTACTTTTTGCATTCAAAATTGTAGTTTGTCCGGCATAATTGATTGGACTTAAATTCGTTAAGTTTGTATTGTATTGGCCAAAATATTTTTCATTTTTAGCTTCACATTTTGTTAAAGTTGGGTCGGATGACGAAATAGCAGGATGTATATTTTTTGAAGAAACTGCTGTACCATCAGGTAATGTAGCTATATTACTATAATTGCTATTTGTTGTAACATCTTTAATTAAAATGGCTAAGCCATCAGAATAGTTACATGGGTAATCTCTGATGTATTCATTGGATGCAAATAGGTAATTAAAACTTAAATAGTTAGCTTTTGATTCAAATTCAAATTCTAAAGTCGTAGCGTTTAATGAATTGATGCCAAGAATTGCATCCAAATTTGAATCACCGCTCCAACTAGCAACACTTCCACTGAAACCAGGATCATAAGGCCCTTTTGAATTCTCACTTTCCCAGGTACTTAATACTATTCCTGAAGTAAAAGGGAAAGTACTTCCATTTTTGTTGAATGTTGCAAAGCTTTTTTTAATAGGAGAACCTGAAGCTGTTGCAGGATAAATGGTTAGGCAAGATGAAGTATTAGTGAGTACTTGGACTAATTCATCAGCTGTTTTTGTCGCATCAATAGTGATCGATTGCGCCGAAATCACAATTGGATAACAGCTGAGTAATAAAAAAAAAGATGTTTTTTTTGTCCACTTCATCACTAAACAAATATACTACAAAACTCTTTTTAGAGTTGCGAAAGGAAAAGGAATACTTAAATTATTTTGCTGTCAATTTTTCTGTAAATTTGTTAGAAATACTATTCCAATGAGTGAAGAACCATTAATGATTTTCAAAAAGCCTTCGTATCCTATTAATGAAGCATTACAAGATTACTTAGAACGTTTTGATCGAATTTCTAAATTCCCAATCTCATATGATGATTTGTTGCGTTTTTCGGGTTCTATTAATGTCTATGATAAAGAGGATCAGGATACTTTGTGGGTTCGAGTGTATTACAACGAATTTGAACGTGAAGAAATTGATTTAACTTTGAAAAAAATCTATTCGTTATTGCATTCGGACGGGAATTTAGATATCATTAAATTCTTGAATGTCGACTCGATTGACTATTGTACTTTTGGAAATTCAAAACCTTTTCGTATTAAAATTCGAAATATTCTCAATGATAACTACACTCATTTTTATGTCAAAAAAGCCGATGCCTCTCGGGTATATGGTTTAGAATTGGAACATATTTTATCCCCTGACAAGATTAACTTTTTAGTCCATCAAGACACTTTGATTGAGGAGCATATCATGGGAATTGCAGGAGATGTATTTATCAATACGCATCTGAAGAATTGTACTGAAACCGAAAAGTCGCAAATCGCAAAGGAGTTTGTGAAGTTCAACGAACGCTCTATGATTCGCTTATTGGGTGATATGCGCGCGTACAATTATGTGGTGATTCCTATTCACGATTTTGATCAAGTAGTGTATCGTATTCGTGCTATTGACTTTGATCAACAATGTTATGAAGGTAATTTTAAAGTATACCGACCTCAGTTTTTTAAAGAGAATTATCCGATGGTGAAATTGGTAAAAGACAAATTACAAGAGAGTTCCATCAACCAATATAAAAATGAAGAACGTTCGGTTTTGGCTAAACGAATTCACTCGGCCGAGAATAGAATTAAACGCTTATTAAAAATTATGGGAGAAGATACATTGTCTACACCTGATCATTTGGAACAGTTAAAAATAGAATTGTATCGCTATACCAACGATTTGAATTTTAAGAAAGCCAAAACAATGGGAAATATTATGAATGCTTCGTTTCAATATATTACTCGAAATTTCAAAAACGTTAATCCGTTTAAGTCGTATTGATTTAAAAATTTGATTTTAAAAAGAAAAGTATTGTCATTCCGAATTTATTTCGGAATCTATAAATTTTAAATGTTAATTATTAGAAACTGAAACAAGTTCAGTTTGACAAGATTTAGACTTTGATGTTTGCTATTGTTTAGTTTTTCTCTTCTTTGTTAAAGTAGACTAAGTAATAATACATTTGCTTTTCTTCGTCCCAACCTTTTTCTACAAATTTTTCGGCACTTTCTGGGTTAATGAAATCCATTTTAATTTGGATGTGTGTATCTAAATTGATGACATTTTTAATGGACTTTCTAGCATCTGAAACGGCACCATTTGCAATAGGGAAGGTAGTGATATCTTCAATGCTGTATTTGTCTCCCTTATCTACTTTATAGTTTTTAAACTCGGGAATCAAATCGGGATTGTCTAAGACTTCGTTCAAGAAATTAGTTTCCTCAAACTGGTCGTTTTTGGCAAAATAATTTACTGAACGATTCATGAACATGACTTCTTCTTTTTTGTCTTCGGCAGGGAAAACGACATCTTTGGCAAAGCCTTGACAGAATTTCAAGTATTTTTTAGTGATGTAATTCTCATCTTCAAAAGCATCTACCGCTAAGAAATGTTCTAACCAATAGCGCGCATCGTAACGGTTACTATCTACTGTCAAGATTTTATACCCTTCTTCTTTTTTGTAGTTGAAAATCAAACAGCCTTTGTCCAATTTATTCAAACTTACACCGTGTTGTAATATCATTTCCAAGTGAGTGTCTTTCTCTTCAAATTGCAAGAAATCTGCTTGGATTTCACTTTTGAAAATACCGATAGCATCTACCACATTGTTGTCAATAGCAAGGTTGGTTAAATAGGTAACATATACCTCTCCATTCTTAATATGTGGGTGATTGGATTGTTCAAACAAATGTTTGGTAATTTGCTTTGAAACCTCATGAACAGTAGACGGGTTATCAAATATTTGAGAAGCGAATTTGTACATTTCGTTGTAATCCAAATCCACTTCATGCGCAAACTGAAAATAGTTTTCTTCTTTTTCTCTGAAAGGTTTAAAGAAAAATTCTTTGATCAAAGGAACAATTTCATCGTTTAAATTGAAAGGTTGCTCAGATAAAAAGATCGCTTCGTTACGGCTTTTATTTCCCACACGGTGAATAGAAAGTGAATCGATGTGGGTATTGAATAAGTTAATCATTTTATTTTACTATTTAAGAGTGTAACAGCTTAGTAGTTTACTAAGTTGATGAGTTTAAAAGTTTTATTTTTTAATACTTTTAACCATTTACCTTTTAACCCTGTTTAATTCCAATTTTCTTCGTAACCAAAATCTTCAAAGCTGTCATCGCCTTCAAACATGTCTAGATCGTCTTCGTCTAAATCATCTTCAAATTCGCCATAGATATCATCATGCATATCGGCTTCAAAGTTTTTTTCAATCGCTTCATCAGGCATTTCTCCATGAGAAAAAAGTGTTTCAGGATATAAAGCACCAGCTAGTTGTTCTTCAACTGCAGCTAATTCTACCAAGAAAGTCCACATGTTAATAAAGTCATATACGTAGATAATTTTGGTATTTTCTTTATCCAATAGATCAGATAATTTATAATCGCTCATGATGGTTTGTTCGCCAGGGACATCGCCTGCGTCAAACATCGGAATTTCATCTTCCTGATTCCAAGTGTCATCACAAGTATAAAATGAAGCTACTTCCATTCCGTCAAAACCAAATGAATTGAAGATAGCGTTGTGTAAATCTTCTAAAGTGTCTTCAGCAAGTATTGCAATATCTCTAAAAATATCTTCTTCTGCATCTAGAATTACTCTGAATTTATAAACCATAATCGTTGTTTTTATAGAAAGTTCAAAGGTAAATTATTAATTAGGACACGAGCAAAATAAATCTAATTTATTTTGAGAATTGGCGAATTTCTATTGACTAAGTTTGTTCTTTCTACAATTCATCCTGATTATTTGACAATTCGGTTTTTCTTATTTTTATACTTGAATTCTTTATAGCAATTTTGTCTTGTCAAAATAGAATAGAAACAATATGATTCGAATAGTCATTATATTAACCTTAAGTTTGATCGCTGTTTTGCGACAACTTTTTACATTAATCTAAAAATTATGATTGATAAATTAATTAAAGAATTTCCGAGAGCTTTTGTAATTTCAAATTTAGTTTTTGTTGTTTTGCTTGTATTTAAATTAGCTGCTGGTGTAGCAATTGAATTCAACAGCAGTTTGGTAGTTTTTTATTTGTATACTACTCTATATAGCTTTAGTTTGTACTATGCCAATGCTTTCTTATTTATAGTCTTAGATGAGCAATTTGTCCACAATCGTTTTTCTGCTCAACGTATTGGTTTAGGATTGCTGTTTTCGTTTCTAATTTCAACAGTAATTATATTTTCACTGCGAATTTTAGAAGATGTCTTTATAGAAGGAGAAAGTTGGAACAACTTCATAAATACCAACCATCCATTTGATTATTTAATTTCGATTGTAATGACATTTTTCGTTACATTGGTATTCCATGTATTTTATTTCTACAAATCATTTCAAGAAAATAAAGTCCAAGAGCAAAAAATAATTGCGACTACTGCTAATGCGCAATTTGAAAGTTTGAAGAATCAAATTGACCCTCATTTTCTTTTTAATAGCTTGAATGTATTAAGTTCTTTGATTGAAGAAAATCCTGAAAACGCACAAAAATTCACGACTTCCTTATCCAAAATATACCGCTATGTTTTGGAACAAAAAGACAAAGAGCTGATAGCTGTTATTGAAGAATTGGCTTTTGCCAAAATATACATGCAGTTATTGGAAATGCGATTTGAGAATAGCATATCGTATGAATTGCCTGAAATAGTAAGTGAGGATGCTAAAGTAATTCCGTTATCATTACAATTGGTTTTGGAAAACTGCATTAAACATAATGTGGTAAGTAGTTCAAAACCATTACATATTACGATCCGAATTGAAGAAAATCAATTGGTGGTTGAAAATAATTGGCAAAAGAAAGACGTTTTGTCTGGCGGAAAAGGAGTGGGCTTGCAAAACATTGTTAATCGCTATGCTTTATTGACGGATCGAAAAGTCAAAATTACGAATGATGAAAAATTCTTTACAGTCTATTTACCCATATTAACTAAACAACTCACTAAGATGAACACAACTAATTTTACCGAAGAAGATATCGCTTATGCTCGAGCTAAAAAAAGAGTGGAACAATTGAAAGGATTTTATGGAAATCTTACTTCGTATTGTATCGTTATTCCAACATTAGCACTAATTAATTATAACACCTTTTGGGGATTTCAGTGGTTTTGGTTCCCTATGTTGGGTTGGGGATTAGGATTATCTTTTCATGCCTTTGGTGTTTTTGGCTATGGAAAATCCTGGGAAGAACGAAAGATCCAAGAGATTCTAAACAAGGATAAAAACAATAATTGGGAATAATATTTAAATAAGTCAGCAACATGGAAAATTTAAATTCAGATCAAATCCGTTACGAAGAAGCGGTAAAAAAAGTAAAAAAGCTTAAAGGTTTTTATACACATGCAATTGTTTATCTCGTAATCAATATTATGTTTGTCATTTTAAACGTTCAAAATTTGGAACCGGGAGAAAGTTATTTTCAATTCAAGAACTTTATAACTGCCTTTTTTTGGGGTATAGGTTTGTTGGCCCATGCCATGGGAACGTTTATTCCGTATTTTATCCTCGGAAAAGATTGGGAAGAGCGCAAAATCAAACAATTGATGGAACAAGAACGCAAAGCGAATAAGTGGGAATAAATACATTTTTGAATTTTATTTAAAATGAATATAATCATTATTGAAGACGAAAAACCAGCGGCTCGTTTGTTAGAACGCAAAATCGAAAAGCTAGGCTATTCTATCACTACTTTATTGCATTCGGTGGAGGAATCATTACTTTGGTTTCAAAATAATTCTCATCCCGATTTGATTTTTTTGGATATCCAATTGTCCGATGGTTTGTCGTTTGAAATTTTCGAAAAAATCGATATCAAAAGTGCCGTAATTTTTACAACTGCTTATGACGAATATGCGTTGCGTGCTTTCAAATTGAATAGCATCGATTATTTATTGAAACCCATCGATGAAGAGGAATTGGCCACAGCAATTTCAAAATTTGCGAACCAATTCCAAGTGAATAGTGTTTCCAATTTAGATTTTGAAGCCATAAAACGAATGTTGGTCAATCCCATTTCCAAAGAGTACAGAAAACGATTTTCGGTTAAAATTGGCCAACAAATTAAAGTAATTGATGTAGCTGAAATTGAATGTTTATACAGCGAAAATAAAGGTACTTACATTCATACATCAGACAATAGAGATTATTTGATTGACAGTAGTTTGGAAGTAGTAGAAGCAGAGTTGAATCCAAACGATTTTTTTCGAATCAGTAGAAAATATATTATCCCGTTGCAATCCGTAAAAGAGATACAGGTGTATTCCAATTCGAGGTTGAAAATCAGTTTACCTACCTACAAAGCAGATGAGGTTATTGTCGCTAGAGAACGTGTTTCGGACTTTAAAGAATGGTTGGGTTAATTAATTGAAATAGGTTTTTCGAATACCAATCAAAATCAAAATCAAAGCCGAATAGGCTATAAAAAACGGAACAATCCATTCAATTTGTCCCAAAGGCAAAAGCACTGCAATAATTAGCAACTGAAATCCCAAACCATATAAGGAAACTAGTGTCATGAACCAGTTGGGTAATGTTTTTACTCGGTACGCATCGCTGTCCATGGCGTGAATGATTTTATCAAAACCTCCGTATACCACCGTATAAATTTTAAATAAAATATCGACTGATTTTTGGGATTCTCCAGGTAATGCTCTTGGTGTTTTGTATTCAAAAACTTTACTAGTGGTATCACCTCCAACCGATTTGTTTCTCAATATGACATAGTAGTAATTGTATAAAGTGCCTTGCAATTGGATACAAAAAAATGCAATTAAAGTAAGCCATAAAGGGGTTTGAGAGATATAACATATCGTCATTAAGAATAGAAAATTCAAAATGATATCAAATACACTATCTAAATACCGTCCCGAATAGGAAGGCGTATTTTTTAAACGGGCCAACTCACCATCAGCAGCATCTATTCCGGATTTGAGTACAATAAAAAAACCAGCCCAATTGTAATGATTGTTGCCAATACAATACATGGCTAGTAACCCTGCAACCCCAAATAGAAGAGTAACATGAATAGGAGTAAAGCTCGTGTTTTTTAGGCTATTGGCTAGTAATTTTCCAAAAGGTCTTCCATAATCGGATAAATCTAAAAATTTATCTTGAGCGGCTAGTTTGGACATTGATTATGGTTAAAATGATATTGTGACACTATAGTCGAGTAATTAACGGGTTATTTTTTTCGAGTTTTCCAATACTAAATAGAATTGCAACCCGAAAATTAGCGTCGCCATTACGATATGAATTGTTTGTGAACCTAAGGGGAAATTAAAATAATACATGGCAATTCCAGATAGCACCTCTATACTTAGTAATGCGATTATCCAATTTATTTTGTTAAAACTGAGATTCAATTTTCTGTTTCTCCAAAATAAAAAGGCATTGGCACAAACCACTAAAATTGAAAAACTACGGTGAGTATAAAAACCTCCTTTTGGGTTTTGCAACCAAATTTCTTTAGGTAATCCTGCTTCTACAATTGTATCTACCGATTCTCGAACTTGAGTTCCAAAAATAATTTGTACAATGGTCAAACCCATCGCGGCAATTAAAATCCATTTGAACTCATTGTCAATTATTGCAGGTCTTTTTTTCTCTTTAACAGCATATATCACATACAATTGTACTGCAACAATAAGTAAGGCAGCTAGCATATGTGTTGTTATTTTATAAGGATTCAAAACTGAATCTACCACGGTTTTCCCTAACCAAGCTTGGAATCCCATTAAGAAACAAATCAATAGATTTAAGAAAACTAATTGTTTCTTTTCTTTCCAAAAACCGAAAGAGAAAACTAAGGCAATTAGACAGGCAATTCCAGCTAAGGCACCCACTAAACGGTTGAGGTATTCTACCCAAGTGTGGAATGGATTGAAAATAGCATAATCGTGTTTGGTGTATTTTTCCCAGTGTGAACTCTCAAAATTCTTAGGTGCTACAAAATGGTCTTTGGCTACTAAAAGCGTTTCGTCTTTGATAATCACTTGACCTTTAGAATATTCTTTTCCAGTGGTGTATAACAATTCTTTTTCTTCTGTAGGCGGGATGTAATAGCCAAAGCATTTTGGCCAATCGGGACAACCCATTCCAGACCCAGTCATTCGGACTAATGCGCCTGCAATAATCACTAAATACACTAAAACTAAGGCTGCTTTTGCCGAAGGAAGAAATCGTTTTTTCATGATTAATTTACTTTTTGTAAACCTAGTTTTTCTGCTCTTTTTATTATAAAGTTGTATGCGGCTTGGTAGTCATTTGGAATTTCCCCTTCCAAAATAGCTTCTTTTACGGCTTCTTTTAATACACCAATTTCTCGAGACGGTTTCAAATCAAAAATCGCCATAATTTCTTCACCAGAAATGGGTGGTTGAAAATTCCGAACATGGTCTCGCGCTTCTACTTCGATAATTTTTTTTCTAACAATATCAAAGTTGTTATGGTATTTTTTGAATTTAGCCGGGTTTTTAGTGGTAATATCCGCTTCGCAAAGCGTCATTAAATTATCGACATCTTCGCCTGCATCAAAGACTAATCTTCGCACCGCTGAATCGGTTACTAAATCCTCTGCTAAAACAATAGGTCTGGAACTCATCATGACCATTTTTTGAACAAATTTCATTTTTTGGTTCAAAGGCATGTGCAAACGCTCAAAGATTTTTTTGACCATTTTTCCGCCTAAAAACTCATGTCCATGAAACGTCCAGCCTTGTTTTTTATTGAAACGTTTGGTTGGTGCTTTGCCAATGTCGTGTAACAAAGCCGACCATCGTAGCCATACATCATCGGTATTCGGACAAATATTATCGACTACCTCTAAGGTATGGTAAAAGTTATTTTTATGGGTATGACCTTCAATTTCTTCTACTTGATTTAAAGCAGTCAATTCAGGTAAAATGATATCCAAAAGTCCTGTTTTGTATAATAATAAAAAACCAATAGAAGGTTTTTCCGTAGAAAGGATTTTGTTTAATTCATCTACAATTCGTTCTCCAGAAATAATGGAGATACGTTCTGCATTTTTGGAAATAGAAGTCAATGAATTTTCTTCGATTTCAAAGCTCAATTGAGCAGCAAAACGAATCGCGCGCATCATTCTTAATGGATCATCTGAATAAGTGATATCTGGATCCAGAGGCGTTTTGATGGTTTTGTTTTCCAAATCTAAAACACCATCGAACGGATCTACTAAATCTCCAAAATTGTTTGGGTTTAGTGACAATGCCAAGGCATTTATCGTAAAATCACGTCGGTTTTGGTCGTCTTCCAAAGTACCGTTTTCAATTACTGGATTCCGACTTTCGAAATGATAGGATTCTTTTCTGGCACCAACAAATTCAATTTCGGTATCTTCAAAACGGAGCATGGCAGTTCCATAGTTTTTAAAAACTTGAACTTTTGGTTTTTTTGGAAGCAATTCAGATACTTTTAAAGCCAATTCGATTCCGCTACCAACAGCAACAATGTCGATATCCTTTTTAAATTTCCTTCCCAAAACTAAATCCCTAACAAATCCACCAATAACGTAGCTTTCTACATTAAGTTCAACTGAAGCTTTGGATATGACTTCAAATATGGTATTGTGTAAGGCTGATTTGTAGTTCATGTATTAATTTGAAAATTTCAAATTAGAGTACTTACTTTCTAATCACTTTGACTTGAGCGTCGCTCGTAAGTTTTATGATTGTTGAAGGCTTTCCTGCAATTTTTTCGTGCTGCAAATTTACAACATAGTCTACACCTTTTATAATTTCGGGACTAATTTCTTTAAATGATTTTGGAGTCGGTTGTCCCGATATATTGGCTGAAGTAGAAACCAAGGGTTTTTTCATTCGTTCCATTAACTTGAAACAAAACGGTTCTTTTACCAATCGAATTCCAAGAGTTTTATCTGGTGCTATTAAATTAGGCGCCACATTTCTTGGATTGTCCAATACTAAAGTGGTTGGATTTTCAGATAAATCTAAAATTTGCCACCCTACTTCTGGAATTTCTTTGAACACATTATATATCATTTTTTCACCATTCATCAGGCAAATCATACTTTGTGTTTCGGCTCTTTTTTTGAGTTGGTAAATTTTTGCTACCGCTTCAGGATTGGTAGCATCACAACCAATTCCCCAAACAGTATCAGTGGGATAAAGGATAATTCCTCCATTTTTAATTACTTCAAAGGCATTAAATACTTCTTGATTAATATCCATTTTATTGTTAATTTAATTGATATGCTACCATAAATCCTACTCTGTAAATTAGCCATTCGCCACTTTTATTATATTTTATAGCGCCTTCATATCGTTCATTTGTGCCAATTGTATACCCTTTGTAAAAACCTTGATGTGAACCCCCACCAAAAAAACAATCTAGATGTATCTTTTCATTAATTTTTGCATTGTAGCCAATGGTAGATCCCATAATATAACCAACTCCTTTTTCGTATTTATTGGTGTTTAAATAATTCCATTTTTGAAAATTGAAAAGAGTTGCACCTATATGACCTCCAATATAAAACCCATTGTTTTTTTCTTTGAAATGATAGCGATATTCTGGAACAAAAATGTAAAATTGCCTTGGGTTACTTTTTATTGATTTCCATAAAGAAGCGGTAACATCAAATTGGAAGGTTGATTTTTCTCCAATACTAGTTTCTACGCCTACATTTGGAATAGTCAATAGTGTGGTCAATACGTTTCCTTTTAAATACGTTTGAGCATGGGTATAACCACAGATAAATACTGATAAGAAGATTAAAATTTTCTTCATTTAAAGGGAATAGTTTTTTATTTTATTATTTCCTGCTTAACCTTTTTCGGAACCAAAAAATAATATGGTTATTGATTTCCATCAATTGTTGTATTAAAACCGATTTTGATTTGTTTTTTTCTGCTACAAAATGAACAGGTACGTATTTTACTTTTAATTGATGATGATCGACAAAAACGTTAAGTAATCGTTCAGACATAAAGCCTAATACTCTTTCTTGATAAGGATTACTAGAAATAGTTATTTCCTGTTCCACTTTTTCAAGTATGGAAAACAACCAACTTGTGTAGTTTGAAGTTAATTCTTTACTTGCCACAAACATATTAAAGGGAGAGAATGAATTGGTTTCAAATAGTGTTTTTTTAAATGAAGCTTCATACTCAGGATATAAGGCAATTACCGTTTTTTCTAAGACATCAAAATCTTCAGGTAAATGGGATAACGAATAGTGACTGTACAAAGATCGTGTTTTGACTATTTTTTTTGGTAAAATGATGTCATAGCCTTCTAAATTATTTTCATTATAACAATAATTTTGAAAATGATTCGAAAAGTACTCTTCGGTTATATTTATGATTTTATTAGCGGTTTTTGTCCCTGAAAAATCAAAAAAACGTCGGTAATGGCAAAGACCAATAGTAGATACTTTATCTAGATTTTTCCATGCCCAATACAGTGCGGTTAGTTCGCAATAGTTTTTGTTTTTAGAACTTATGTTAGTACCAGTATTGTCTAATTGATAGGGAAGATCAACTGCACTAATTTCTTTACCTACATGAATTGGCAGAAAAGAATTGTCAGGAATATAATTGAATTCTTTGTGGGTGCAAATAAGAATTTTGGTACTCATAATAGAGAAGAATTATAAAGAATCTTTACTTTTTTTCAAGGCTGATCCAATTATTTGATGCATATCATAGTATTTATATTCGGCCAATCGTCCCCCAAAAATGACATTTTTATCTTTTTCAGCCAAACTTTTATATTGGTTATAAATAGCGTTATTCTTATCGTCATTGACTGGGTAATAGGACTCTTTACCTAAACTCCATTCGTCTGGATATTCATAAGTAATTACCGTTTTCTTTTGGGTACCAAATTCAAAATGTTTGTGTTCGATGATTCGAGTATATGGAATTTTACTTTCAGTATAATTGATTACAGCATTACCTTGAAAATTAGCTTGATCCAGTGTTTTGGACTCAAATTTCAAACTTCGGTATTCTAGGCTGCCAAATTGGTTGTTGTAAAACTCATCAATTTTTCCTGTAAATACTATTTTGTCGGCTATTTGAGTGAACTCTTCGCGTTGTACAAAAAAATCAACTTCTAGTCGGACTTCAATCCCGTCTAATAATCCCTCAATTAATTTATTATAACCACCAATTGGAATGCCTTGGTATTTATCATTAAAATAGTTGTTGTCATAGGTAAATCGAACAGGTAATCGTTTGATAATAAAGGCAGGTAATTCGGTCGCTTTGCGGCCCCATTGTTTTTCTGTATATCCTTTGATTAATTTTTCATAAATATCAATTCCAACTAAAGATATCGCTTGTTCTTCTAAGTTTTTAGGATCCTTTATACCAGATGCTTTAACTTGTTCCTCAATTTTATTTTGTGCCTCTTCTGGAGTCCTTACACCCCACAATTGCTGAAAGGTGTTCATGTTGAATGGCAAGTTATACACTTCATCTTTGTAGAAGGCAACAGGCGAGTTTGTATATCTATTGAACTCAACAAATTGGTTGACATAGTCCCAAATCTCTTTGTCGTTTGTGTGGAAGATATGGGCTCCGTATTTATGAACGTTAATGCCCTCCACTTGCTCACAATAGACATTTCCTCCTTGATGGTTTCTTTTATCAATGACTAAACATTTCTTTCCTTTTTTCTTTGCTTCGTGAGCGAAAACAGCTCCAAAGAGTCCAGAACCTACTATTAAATAATCGTATTGAGACATTTTAACTGGTATTAATTTGAGGTCAAATATAATTTAGATTTAATTATAAATGGTACTGTAGGGCAACTTGTAACTGATAATTGTTTTTATTGTTGGGGATTTGCCACTGATAATGTCGATTTATACTTGTTCCAATTTTTCCATTCACAGTAAATTTCCCGAAATTTTTATATCCATAGGCAGAAAATAATAACTCTACCCATTTTCTATTGTATTCTCCAATACTGTAATCGGTATAAACATCATATGCAAAATCAAGGTTGTGCGAAAATCGTTCACATTGTATTCCCCATACTTCATTTTTTTTCCAAAGACTAAAATCTAAGGTTTGTGAATTACTACCAGGTCCAATACCGGCTCCAATAACTTGACTCATTTGGGTATAGCCATGTCTAACATAGCCATGCATATACCAAGCGCCAGCAGGCCTGGCTATTCGATCAGCGCTTTGTTGTAATTGTGTGTGTTCAAAATTAAATTTTAAATAGCTGTCTGAAGAAGCATTATTTTTGAAAATTTTTGCTAAACCAAATGTTAGTGCTCTTGCATGAGATGGATCTTGAAATAAATCCCATAAATCTTCTTTATGATCATTCCATCCATTTTCAAAGTAAATTTCAGAGTTAGATTCCTTGAATACCCATCTTAAAAATAAAGAAACAATTTGATCGCGTTGTTTGGCATCTTCATTTTTCAAATTTTTCTTTTGGAAAGGCGTGATTACAGGAAAGTAATCGGTAAAACTTTTTCCTAGTTCATTATTGTATATTTGAAAAATTCGGTTCATTCCAAGGTACAAACCAGGTATCCATTTGGGTTGGTAATTGATTGTTAAACCTGATAAATACCGCCATTCTTTGGACTTGGTGTTTTTGTAATTGGTTCCATTTACGATATAATTTTCAATTGGAATATCCAATCCAGATTCGACTAATTTTCCTGAAATGAGTTGCCATTCAAACGATCCAATTGGTGTTTGTACGGGTTTAACAGAATTGAATGTAAAATGTACAAAACCAGGAGCATTATTACTCATAATAAGCGAATTGTATTTACCAGGCCCCCACCAAAGATTTTCATTGGACATACCAAAGTTTACTTTCCCAATAGAATAGTTTAGGGCAGACTGTCCCCAAAATATTTTTTTATATGCTGAAACCCCCAATCGCTCAGGAATATCATAGTTGTTTAAATAATTGAGATAACCCAATCTGACGCGACTGACAACATAGGTTGGAAACAACTCAAAGGCTAGGTTTTCGGCAAACACATATTCAGGATTAAATCGAAAATTAAAATGGTTGTATTTTACTGTAAATCCGGCATTTAATTTCATTTGATATCCTTTTGCAGGAATCATTGCACCATCATTTCTTCCAAAAGGTGCTAGTGTGTTGTATTGTTGGTTTAAAGTTATTGGCAAGTAACTCAATTGAATTTTGTTACTTTTTATGGAATCGTTTTCAATTAATAAAGGTCTAATTGTAAACGAGTTTTCGGATTTATTTTTACCAAGTAATTGCTCGTTACGTAATCGTTCATCCTTAAAATCTATTGATCCTAATGGTATTGATTGCGCTTTTAAATTTTTTGAAAATAAGAATAGAACGAATAGGAATACGACTTTTTTCATGGTTTTTTATTTACAATACTTTTTTCTTTCTGAAAATGAATTTTGAAACTTTTCTTAGCTTGTAACGGTACCAACTATTTTCTCGTAATTTTTTTTCAGCTTTTTTGTGAAGCGCAAGGTTTTCTAAAGCAATTTGGTTTAAATCTACAGGAGATTGTTTGTCAGTATATAATAAGGCAAGCGTATTGAATTTTTTATAGCAATTGTAATAAATACGACTGATTCTTCTGCACTGTGTAAAACTGTTTGGAAAATATTTTTTTGTTATTTGTAACGTATAAATTAAATGTGGATGAGGAACAATGATATCATCAAGTTTTTGTCTATTTACTCCAATTTGTTGACTGGAATGTATTCTATACGAAATTAGGTGTTCATTAATATAATCCAAACTGTTTCTAGAGGCTAATATAAGTGCGATCCATTCATCATGATAAAATTTTTTTTTGGTCAAATCAGGAAAAGGCAAAATAAGATTTACTATGGATTTCTTGATGCATAAAGTAGCCCCTGTAACCATATTCGCATGATGTTTTAATAAACACAATAAGTCAACAGGTTTTTCTAAATTCTTTTCGAAGAAATAAAAGGAATCCCACATATCTGTATTTGGTATAGTTTCATTGAAGTCATTAATCAATTTTCCGTTGGTAAATATGCCTTCTAATGTCTCGTTTCCTTCAAATTTTGCAATTATTTTTTCTACTTTGTAATAATCCCAAACATCATCTTGATCTGCTAAAAAAATATACTCTCCGGTGCATTGAGAAATTGCATTTTCAAAATTCTTTGTACTCTTAAGGTTTTTTTTGTTTTGAAAAAGTTGGATTAAACCGGGATATTTTTCAATATACTCATTTATGATTGCTACAGTAGCATCAGTAGAACAGTCATCATAAATAATAATTTCATCAATTAGTCGCGATTGATTGATAATACTATTTAATTGATCTTTGATGAATTTGGAACCATTATAGGTGCACATTGCTACTGATAACGTCATGGTTTGCGGTTTAATTTACTCTAGATTTACACCCATTTAATGGATTTGTTTTGTAATGAATTTTTAAAAATAGTTAAAATAGTGTCAACTTCTATAGTACTATTAAATTCATGTTGCAATTTACTTATTTGAACAATTGATTTTTGAATTTGCTTTTTGTGTTTAATAAAATCAAACAAACTTTTTAGGATCCAAAATTCTCCTTTGATGAGATGCCATAATAAAGTTGTTGTAACTAATTGTGAATACCATGCTAATTTTCGAAATCCTTTTAAATGTATAGCATGCAAAATAAAACTATTTCTGTAATATGTTTTTTTTACAAGATTTGATTTGTCTATTTTGATTGTGGAGGCACTTACTTTATGAAAGCAAATAGATTGGTGTTCATAGAATAGTTTCCAACCCATTTTCCAAGCTCGTAATCCTAAATCAAAATCTTCAAAATAAAAGGGAGAGTAAATCTCATCAAATCCTTTTAATAATTTTAATTTTTGAGTGCAAATTAATGCATTTGCCCCCGAAAGATAGGTTGTAAATACGGCGTCAGTTAACTTAGTTGAATAATAAAATTTAGTTGCTTTAAGTTTGACTCCTTTAAATCGGGGAAACCTAGCGTAATCCTCAGTTTGTAAACTTTGATAATTTTTTATTTGTCCCATGACACCAAAAGTATCATTGGTGTCAAAATAATTCAATTGGTTTTCAAAATAATTGATTGAAAGTTTGACATCGGAGTTGACTAGAAAAACAAGATCTTTAGTAGCTTTTTCAATTCCTTTATTGCAGGAGTAGGAAAAACCTTTGTTGTTCTTATTTTCAATTATGTTAATAAAAGGAAATTGTTGCTGTAAATATGCAACTGAATTATCTGTTGAATGATCGTCAATAACGATAAATTCATATTCTAAATTCGAAAAGTGAAGCGCTTCAATAATTGACGGAATAAATTCCTCTAAAAGGTCTTTACCATTAAAATTTGGTAAAATAACAGAGATTGATTTTTTTGAAACAGTCACTACAACAAGGATTTGTATACGTTGTAAATGTTTGACGCAATCTGTTCGTCATTAAATTTTTGGACAAAATCATATCCTTTGTCAGCCATTTCTTTTCTTAATTCAAAATTAGTCAACAGTAGGTTTATGGAATTAGTAATCTCGTCTATATTGTTAGTGTCAATGTATAAAGTATTTGGCCCTCCAGATTCGTGAAATACACCGCCTTTGGTTGTAATTACTGGAGTTTTTGAGAATAAAGATTCGATGATTGGAATTCCGAATCCTTCATACAAAGACGGATAAATAAATAAGGTTGCCAATTGATACAAGATAGCTAGTTCTTCAACCTCTACATCGTTTAAAAATAGAATTTTATGTTCTAGATTGTTTTGTTCAATATAGGATTCAATTTTTTTCTTATAAGCAGTAGGTGTGCCAATAATTACTAGATAGGTGTCAATATTTTGTATTGCTTGAACAGCAGATAATATATTTTTTCTGGACTCTACTGTGCCAACATTTAAAATGAAATTTGCAGGCAGCTTATATTTTTCAATGATGTTTTTTTTACGTTCTGAAGAATATTCTTTTTTGAATGCAGGATTACAACCTTGATAAACAACCTTTATTTTCCGCGACGGTACATTAAAGTATTTAATAAGATCCGATTTAGTTTGCTCACTTATGGCAATAACCAAATCCGATTTAGTAGTAGACTTTCTAAATTTATAGAAATAAATTGCGCGATCTAAAAATGAATAATATTGAGGTAAACTCATGAAAATTAAGTCGTGTACTGTTACAATACTTTTAATTTTATTCAGTCCACTAGGTATTTCACCTGATAACCCATGAAATAACTTAATTTCATCTGAAACCAAATCTTTTACAACCCCTTTTTGTCTCCATAAATTATAAAACTTTGAATAAAAAGTGGAAGTAGGTTTTTTCTCAATTACATTACTTTCGTTAGTTTCAAATAAATTTTCATTAGTAGGTATTGGATTATAAAGCAAATAGTTGTTTTCAGGAAAGTAGTGACTAAGAATTCTTACCAAATCTCGGCTATAATTGCCAAGACCAGTTTTATTGTGAAAGATTCTTTTTGCCTCAAAACCTATATTCATATCTAAATTCTAACTTGAGATTTATTATTTTATATGGAACTATTTTTATATAAAACTAATTTTTAAAACATTCAAAAGTAAGTTTTTTCTTCAAATTTACATCTTATTTTTGTAAGTATTTTACTGATCTTGGACTAGTCCATGTTTTTTTAGAAATAGCGTTTCTATAATAGTTGATCAAATTCATAAAAATATAAGTATTCACTTTTAGCTTTGGAATAAAAAAGAACACTATACCAGTGATTGCTAATAGGCATTTTTCAATAAGAAGCGATAGAATTAACAAACTTTGAATTAAATGCTTGTTAAAACCTGATTTATGTTCACTTACAAAAACATGTTTTGAAATAAGAACTTCTGTTTTAGTTAGTGCTTTTGTATTTATATTAATTCGAGTTGCACCACCATGTTTGTGAAAAATATTTGCTGTTCGAATCAAACAAATTTTCCCATTCTTTTCTTGTATTTTTTTGCAAATATCAACATCTTCAAAGTATAGCCAGTATTTTTCAGTCCAACCGTTAACAGTATTGAACCATTCTCTACTCATAAATATTGTTGCTCCTGTAACCCAATCTGGGAAAACTTTTTCTTTGTGAAAATTGAATTTTTTTCGAAGAGAAAAATAATTTACGATTCGGTACAATACTCTTGATAAACCAAAGAGGGTTGATAATTTAGGGAAAAATCTAATTTCGGTATATTTATTATTTGACTCATCTGTTTGTAGACAACTCACAATACCATAATCAGGATTTTTATAGGTAGTTTTCCAAAGTTTTAAAACCGCATCTTTGTTAATAATTGTATCCGGGTTTAAAAAGAATAAATAATTTCCATTTGCATTTGAAGCTCCCAAATTACAACCATTTGCAAAACCATTGTTACCTGAATTTTCTATAAATAAAATGGAAGGGAAGAGTGTTTTGAATTCCTCTAGTCTTCCATCATTAGATTGATTGTCGACCACAATTGTTTCCAATGTAAATTTTGAACTATTAATAGTAATTATGGACTGTAAACAATCTTTAAGATCGTTCCAGCTTTTATAGTTTACAATGACAATTGAGATATCAACCATAAATTTGGTTTGTTAAACAGCTACGTCGTATTCTCTTAACGCATTATTCAGTGACGTTTTTAAATCAGTTGAAGGCTTACGAGTACCAATAATTAATGCGCAAGGCACTTGGTATTCTCCGGCAGTGAATTTTTTGGTATAGCTTCCAGGGATCACAACAGAACGCGCAGGCACAAATCCTTTCATTTCAATTGGTTCATCTCCTGTTACATCAATGATTTTTGTCGAAGCAGTTAAACACACATTAGCCCCAAGAACAGCTTCTTTGCCTACATGAACTCCTTCTACAACAATACAACGCGAACCAATAAAAGCTCCGTCTTCAATAATAACCGGTGCCGCTTGTAATGGTTCTAAAACACCACCAATTCCAACTCCACCACTTAAATGAACGTCTTTTCCAATTTGAGCACAACTTCCAACGGTTGCCCAAGTATCTACCATAGTTCCTTCATCAACATACGCTCCAATATTCACATAACTTGGCATCATGATCACGCCACTAGATATATAAGAACCATAACGAGCTGAAGCACCAGGGACAACACGCACTCCTTTTTCGGCATAGTTTCTTTTCAATTCCATTTTGTCATGGTATTCAAAAATTCCAGCTTCCCAAGTTTCCATTTTTTGAATAGGGAAGTACATTACAACGGCTTTTTTTACCCATTCGTTGACTTGCCATCCATCTCCTTTAGGTTCAGCTACACGTAATTTTCCAGCGTCTAATAATTCGATAACTTCTCTGATTGCAGTAGTTGTAGCGGTTTCTTGTAATAAAGCTCTATTCTCCCAAGCTTGTTCTATTGTAGTTTGTAATGAATTCATTATGTAGTTTGTGTTAATTTTCGACAAAGATAGTTTTTTTGTGCGATTGACAAAAGCCTAATCCAATGATAAAGCGGCGTTAATGAGTCAATTTATTCTGAATTCAGTTGGGGATTTATTATGAAATTTAAGTAGATTTACCCTTTTAAAATTAAGGGATAAAGTAATGGCAAGAATACTCGCTATCGATTACGGACAAAAACGCACAGGAATTGCAGTAACTGATGAGTTGCAAATTATTGCATCGGGACTCACTACGATTCCATCAACAACGGCAATCGACTTTTTGAAAGCCTATTTTCAAAAAGAAAAAGTAGAAGCCGTACTTATTGGCGAACCCAAGCAAATGAACGGTCAGCCTTCTGAAAGTGCTCCCATAATCAAAGGATTTGTAACACATTTCACCAATCATTTTCCGGAAATGAAAGTCATACGAGTAGATGAACGCTTTACCTCTAAAATGGCATTTCAATCGATGATTGATAGTGGATTAAGTAAAAAGAAACGTCAAGATAAAGGTTTGATTGACGAAATTTCAGCCACTATTATGCTGCAAGATTATTTGACAAGAAAAATGTTCTAATATCCATTTTTTTTAAGCAGTGTATAAGCTGTTTATTTTCTTACTTTTCGATTCAATTTTGTTACAAAATTATACTGATTTTTGCATTTTTAAGGAGTATATTTGCACCTTAAAATTTTGACCCATGTCTGATACTACAATTCGAACCAATCCTGATGTAATTCTTATAGGCGCTGGAATTATGAGCGCTACTCTTGGAGTGATTTTGAAAGAATTACAACCGAATATTACTATTGAAATTTACGAAAGATTAGATACCGCTGCTTGCGAAAGTTCTGATGCTTGGAACAATGCAGGAACAGGTCATTCGGCTTTTTGCGAATTGAACTATACTCCTGAAGCTGCTGACGGTACTATTAGCCCTAAAAAAGCCATTAGTATTGCAGAATCTTTTGAAGTTTCGAGACAATTTTGGGCTTATCTAGTTCAACAAAACAAAATTGTTTCTCCGGAAAAATTCATCAAAAGTGTTCCTCATTTGAGTTTTGTTTGGGGAGAAAAAAATGTGGAGTTTCTTAAAAAGAGATTCAATGCATTGCAATCGAATCCTTTGTTTAAAGAAATGGATTTCAGTACTGAAATTACTGCTTTACAAGAATGGATGCCCTTAGTGATGGAAGGAAGAGATTTGTCAGAACCTATGGCAGCTACTAAAATGGACATTGGAACCGATGTAAATTTTGGCGAACTAACACGAAGTATGTTCCATTACTTACAATCTCTTGAAGGTGTTAGTATGCATTTCAATAATGAAGTTAGAAAATTGAAACAGCGTAATGATGGTTCTTGGCGAATTAAGGTACGTGATATAACTACGAACCAAAAACGAAGAGTCTACCCCAAATTTATATTTATTGGAGCAGGTGGTGGTTCTTTGCCTTTGTTGGAAAATGCTAATATTCAAGAAGGAAAAGGATACGGTGGTTTTCCAGTTAGCGGTCAATGGCTAAGATGTACTAATCCTGAGGTAATTGCTAAACACGATGCTAAAGTATATGGAAAAGCTAGCGTGGGCGCTCCACCCATGTCGGTACCACATATTGATTCCCGAATGATTAATGGAGAAAAGCAATTGCTTTTTGGCCCTTTTGCAGGATTCTCAACCCGTTTCCTTAAGAATGGTTCGTATTCAGATTTGCCTTTATCTATCAAACCTGATAATATCATTCCGATGGTTATTGCCGGAATTAAAAATATTCCTTTGACAAAATATTTGATTGAACAAGTTCGTCAGAAGCCAAAAGACAGAATGAATGCCTTGAGAGAATATGTGCCAAACGCAAGATCGAAAGATTGGAAATTAGAGCGTGCTGGTCAACGTGTGCAAGTGATAAAGAAAGATGAAAAAGAAGGTGGTATTTTGGAATTTGGAACCGAAGTAATCACGACTAATGACGGAACATTGTCAGTATTATTAGGAGCTTCTCCTGGCGCATCAACAGCTGTTTCGGTCATGTTAGATGTAGTACAAAAATGTTTCAAGGACCAAATTCAATCTAAAGAATGGCAATCCAAATTAAAAGTGATGATCCCTTCATTTGGCCAGGAATTGAATGCCAATCCGGATTTATTAGTTGAGGTAAGAAAAAGTACAACAGAGACTTTGAAGCTGAACTAAATAACAAACATATAAGTAGTAAAAGCATCGAAATTCTCGGTGCTTTTTTGTTTTTTATTGGTAGTTTTCGATGGTAATTTGTCTTTCATTTTTAATGAAATGTACATAAACCAAATTAATTCTATAATACTATCTATTTTTACTATTTTTGCACTCGAATTTGAGAATTAAAAGAGCTTTATTCTCATAAGTTAAATCGTAATACGACACTAATGATTTTACCAATTATAGGTTATGGAGATCCTGTTTTAAGGAAGGTTGGAACGGAAATCAATTCCGATTATCCAAACTTAAAGGAGATTATTGCCAATATGTACGATACCATGTACAATGCTTGTGGAGTTGGTTTAGCTGCTCCTCAAGTAGGAATGCCAATACGTTTATTTGTGATTGACACCACACCTTTTAGTGATGATGAGGATCTGTCTGAAGCTGATCAAAAGAAAATGAACGGATTCAAACGCACTTTTATCAATGCTAAAATTTTGAAAGAAGAAGGCGAGGAGTGGAGTTTTAACGAAGGTTGTTTGAGTATTCCAGATGTACGTGAAGATGTATACCGTAATCCGTTGGTTACCATCGAATATTGTGAAGAGGATTTTGTGATGAAAACTGAAGTTTTTGATGGTTTGATTGCAAGAGTAATTCAGCACGAATACGATCACATTGAAGGAATTTTATTTACCGATAAAATTTCGTCTTTGAAAAAGCGATTGATTCAGAAAAAATTAAAAAACATTATCGAAGGAAAAACATTTCAAGAATATCGAATGAAGTTCTTTGGTAAAAAAGGAAGATAATTTAATAAAAATAGATACAATGAATATCGAAAAAATACTTGCTATTTCTGGTAAACCAGGTTTATACGAATTGAAAATCCAAACCCGTACTGGTTTTGTAGCCGAATCTTTATTGGATGGCAAAAAAATTACAGTGAATATGAAAGCCAACGTAAGTTTGTTATCAGAAATTTCAATTTATACTTATGAGGCTGAAAAGCCTTTGGCTGAAATATTGAATGCCATTGCCAAAAAAGAAAAAAACGGACCTGCTATTTCTCACAAAGAAGATGCAGCTACTATGGCCGCTTACTTCAAAGAAATCTTACCTGATTATGATGAAGAAAGAGTTTATGGTTCTGATATCAAAAAAGTTTTGAACTGGTACAATTTGTTACAATCTAAAGGAATGGTTAAGGATGAAGCTCCTAAAGCATCTAGCAAAGAAGAATCAGTTACTGAGGAAAAGCCTAAAAAAGCAAAAGCTAAAAAAGCATAATTGTTTTTAAACAGTTTAATATCCTGCTGAGATCATTTTCTTAGCAGGATTTTTTTATTTTTACCAAAACCTATTTCAAAATGAACTCTAGAGAATCACAACTTCAAGCTTTCGATCGATTGTTAACTATCATGGACGAATTGCGTGATCAATGTCCTTGGGACAAGAAGCAAACCTTACAAAGTTTACGTCACCTGACTATCGAAGAAACCTATGAATTGGGCGATGCAATTTTAGAAAATGATTTGCAAGAAGTCAAAAAAGAATTGGGCGATCTGTTATTACATATTGTTTTTTATGCCAAAATTGGAAGTGAAACCGAGGATTTCGATATCGCTGATGTTTGTAATTCCATTTGCGATAAGTTGATCCATCGTCATCCTCATATTTATAGTGATGTGGAAGTAAAAGATGAAGAAGAAGTAAAGCAAAATTGGGAAAAATTGAAATTGAAAGAAGGAAAAAAATCGGTTTTAGAAGGTGTGCCAAAAGGCTTACCGGCTTTGGTTAAAGCAAGCCGAATTCAAGATAAAGTAAAAGGAGTTGGTTTTGATTGGGAAGAGTCACATCAAGTTTGGGACAAAGTTCAGGAGGAATTACACGAATTACAAGTGGAGGTAGCTGCTGGCGATCAAGATAAAATGGAAGCTGAATTTGGAGATGTCCTTTTTTCTATGATCAATTATGCCCGATTCCTGAATATCAATCCCGAGGATGCTTTGGAACGAACCAATAAAAAATTCATTACTAGATTTCAATATTTAGAAAGCAAAACGACCGAAATGGGAAAACCATTGATGGATATGACTTTGGCCGAGATGGATGTGTTTTGGAACGAGGCGAAGCAATTATAATTTTTAATTATGATTTACTTATTACTGTCAGTTGTATTATACGCGTTGAATAATTTACTTTGGAAAAAGGTTTTACAACAAACAAATAGTTGGTTGGTAATGACTTCAAGGGCTTTTTTGACAGCTAGTATTGGAATCATCGTCATCCTTTTTTTTGCTCCAAACATGCTAAATCAAATCAGCTGGAATTCTTTTTGGAGAATTACAATTGCATCTGTATTAGGCGCATTTGGCTTGATTTGTATGTTATCAGCCCTTCAAAAAGGAACGTTAAGGCAACTAGGTATATTTAATTTATTGACCATTGCCTTTACTGTGACTTATCTATTGCTTTTTGAAAAATTCAATGTATTAGATTTTGTTTCTGGAACAAGTTTAATTATAGTAGGATTTAGTATTTATGTTTTTCAAATTCAAAAATTACCTACAAATGAATCCAATAGTAAAACAGTCATATATTATATTTTAATGTCGTTATTTTTCGCATCCTCTGGATTGGTGCATTGGTATAATTTCAAACAATCTATTTCGCCACTTTTCTCAGTAGTAAATCAAGAAATAATTGTTTTTTTAGTCGGTGGTATTGGATTAATAGCACAACCTAAATCAGAAAAAGAACATTGGTTTCAATCAATGATAAAATCAGCTAATTTAGTATTCATCATGGCAGTATTGATTTTTGCTGCTGTTTGGACTGGTTTTTTAGGATTGAAGATTACCAATCCATTATTAGCATCGCTTTTACCATTGGCAACTCCTATTTTAACAATCCTTTTTGGAGCTTTATTTTTTAAAGAAAAATGGAATAAAAAAATAGGTTTGGCACTATTTATTATAGCTATTGGTGCTTATGTATTGCATCTTAATCTAAAACATCAATAGTTAAAAATTGGGTTAAAAATTCAATTGAAAATCTCTTGAATCCAGTTTGAATAGCTATTGATTCATATTCGTTTTGAATTTTAAATAACTCTTCTTCATTTGACGACAATGCTGTGGCCAGATGGTACTTTGTAATCAAATAAAAAAGTTTAATATAATCAGAATACGACAAACTAAATTTAGAAAGATCTATCAAATCAAACCCGATTTTAGCTTCTTTAATTTTAGCTTCTTTAATTAAATGTAATGTTTGAGTAATTAATATCATTGCTTGTGACGGGTAACCGCTCCAGTTCGCTATTGTTAACAGTTCTTCGTAATAATTTTGAATTAGATAATTCGTTTTTTCAAAGTCTTTTATAAATAGTAAAGCGGGAAATAATTCTATAGTTAACAAATTGACTTGATCTGATTTATTGAGTAGTATTAAAAATTGATTCCATGTTTTTTCATACTCTAGTTTATTTTCTTGCTCATTGAAATAGAGTAAGTTGTATGCAAAACACCGACCTTTTAATACAATAAAAAAATCAGGTTGTAATCGGTTTAAATCGACAGGTTTTAAATTAGAACTATTGGACAAATAACAATTGTAATTTAAAATTAAATCGTAAAATAAAGCTTCATGGCTATCCGCTAAAGCATGTTTTTTTGCCTCTCCAATAAAATCTCCATAATACCCATTAAAAAAGGAATAGTCTATAAACCAGTGCAATATGTTTTCTCTGAATAATTGATTAGGAGTGATTTTTTGTATTATTTGTGTTATATCATCCTTGTTTAAACTTCTAAAAAGTAAACAGATGTTTGCTGCTAATTTTAATTGATTAGCTTCTTCAAACTTGAAAATTCTCGCATCAAAAAATTGATTTAGTACCGAATATTTTTTCTTATAAATAAACGTTTTAATTATAGAGGCAACTTTTAAGTGGTAATCAGTTGTGTCTTGTTGCGATTCCAACCATTGAACATCAATTTCATTAATCGTTTCACTTAATTCAATTTTAATCGTTTGTGTCCATACAAACCAGTCATTGTCTTTTAAATATTTCTTTTGATAAGCACTAAAATTTTCATAGCCTATATAGTGACTTAGAGTATTTAAAGTATTTAAATTGGGAGTAGTTCCTTTTAAAAAACCAAAAAAACGCCGTAATGTATTATATCCAATTTTTTTCTTGGTTTTCCATTCAATCGCTTCATGCACCATTTTTAATTCGGTACTATTTTCAATTCGGAAACCAATTTGTTTCTGTATATCGATACGTAATTGACTATATGTTTCTGGATTCATCGTTTTTAAATATTTATGGGCTAATTATGGGCTAAATATACATTTTTTGCGATTTATATTTGTTATGTATTTTAATTTATTGTTTTGAAAATTAGGAATCTTGTAATTCCCTTTAATTGGAAAAGATATGTTGTTTAATAATAGTATAGACCGAATCCAGGTAGTCGAAACAGAATTGTTGATTAATGTTAATTTAATTAATCAAAAAAAAATCCCTTTGGAAGAGATTAAAAAAGTATTTGTTTCAGTAAAGAAAATTCCTGTAATCTATGAAATTGTATATATACTTATGGGCGGAATTTTTATTGGATTAAATTTTAGTTTTTATCCAATTGGATTCTATTTTTGGTTGGTTTCTGGAATCTATTTGTTGGGAGAATTTATCGTACATAATTATAAAAGTTGTACTTTAAACGTAGAACTTCAAAATGAAAAAGTACAGATTCGTTTCATACCCTATGAACTTAAATACCAATTAGTTCATAAGATTAACGAAATTAAATTTAGAATTAGGTAATGGGATTTGAATAGTGATTTCTATTCAGCCATTTTCTTTAGTTTGCCAATTTCTTTGAGCGTAATCTTTTTACCAGTCAATTCGATTAACCCCAATTTATTAAAATCAGAAAGTAAACGAATACAACTTTCGGTTGCTGTACCAATCATACTGGCTAATTCTTCTCTTGACAATTGCACTTTCAAACTGTTATCTTCATTTTTTCCAAAGGTGTCTGCCAAATATAATAGAGTCTCGGCTAAACGTTCTTTTACCGTTTTTTGTGCCATATTTACCGAATGAAGATCGGCTTCTTTTAAGTCACCACAAATCGTTTTCATGACATTCATAGAAAACTGATTGTTTTTGTCAAAAAATCCCATGATTTCTGTTTTTGGAATGAAGCATACTTCCATATCTTCTAAAGCAACGGCACTTAAGTTGACCGGTTCATCGCTTATGATGGAACGTTGTCCTAACAATTCTCCCTTGGAAATTAATTTTACAATATGATCTTTACCATTAGCACTTAATTTGGACATTTTGCAAACGCCATCTTTTATACAGTAAATGCCATTAATGGTGTCTCCTTCTTCAAAGATCATCTCACCTTTTTTGATGGTGTACGACTCTTTGCAGTCAGAAAGATGTAGAAGTTCTTCTTTGTTTAGTGCTTTCAAAGAGCTGAATTCTCTAACGATACATTGTTCACATTTACTCATACTACCAATTGGGACTTTATTGAAAAACAAATTTAGTGATTATTATGACAAATGTCATATTTTAAGTTGTAACTATTGGTAACCTTTGTCACAGGTAAATTGAGCAAAGAGTATGGATACAAAAAACTGTTTCCATTGTGGTTTGGATATTGTAGAAAAAGAAGAGATTATTTTTGATGACAAATCATTTTGTTGCACGGGTTGTATGACCGTCTACGAAATATTTAGTCTCAACGATATGACTTGTTACTATGATTTTGAAAAATCACCTGGAGCAACTCCGCAAGATATTAATGGTAAATATGATTTCTTAGATAATGAAAGTATTGTGTCAAAATTGTTGGATTTCGAAGAAAATGCAACCGCTATTGTTTCACTTAGCATTCCTCATATACATTGTAGTTCATGTATTTGGATTTTGGAAAATTTACAACGTCTTAAAAAGGGAATAAGTACGTCTCAAGTTAATTTTCCTGAGAAAAAAGTCCGTATTACCTTCCATCCAGCAGAAGTTTCTTTAAAAGAGATTGTCTATTTATTGAGTGGTATTGGGTACGAACCTTATATAAGTTTGGAAAATTATGAAGCGGGTTCAAATACTGTTGATAGAAGTTTAACCTACAAATTAGGTGTAGCGTTTTTTTGTTTCGGTAACATTATGTTACTTTCTTTTCCAGAATATTTTGAAGTCAAAGAATATTGGTTGGATCAATACCGCGGCTTTTTCCGTTGGTTGATTTTTGCCTTATCCTTACCAAGTTTTTTCTATTCTGCTAGCGGTTATTATGTTTCGGCCTACAAAAGCATCAGATCCAAAATGCTTAATATCGATATTCCAATTGCCTTGGGAATTATTGTGATGTTTGTGCGAAGTACCGTTGATATTGTAATGGACTATGGATCGGGTTTTTTTGATAGTTTAACCGGATTGGTTTTCTTCATGCTTTTAGGAAAAATGTTCCAAATCAAAACCTATAGTTTTTTAAGCTTTGAGCGTGATTTCAAATCCTATTTTCCAATTGCAATTACGCGTATCCAAGGAAATCTGGAAGAAAGTGTTCCCATTTATGATATCCAAAAAGGAGATCGATTGTTGATTCGAAATCAAGAATTAATTCCGGTAGATGGAATTTTGATTACCGAAACGGCTGATATTGATTATAGTTTTGTAACCGGAGAAGCGATTCCAATTACTAAAAAATCAGGCGATAAAGTATTTGCAGGAGGGAAGCAGATAGGAAAAATGATTGAAATGGAAGTCTTGTATTCGGTATCCCAAAGTTATTTGACGCAACTATGGAGCAACGATGTTTTTCAAAAAAATGTGGAGCAAAAACACAAAACCATTACCGATCAGATTTCGCGTTATTTTACCCCTATTTTACTTTTAATTGCATTTTTGAGTTTTGGCTATTGGATTTTGAAAGATACCAATACCGCATTTAATGTGTTTACTGCCGTATTAATTGTTGCCTGTCCATGTGCTTTAGCATTGACCGCCCCTTTTACTTTTGGTAATATTTTACGAATATTGGGCAAGAAAAAATTCTATCTTAAAAACGCTTTGGTTATTGAACAATTAGCTAAAGTAGATACAATCGTGTTTGACAAAACAGGAACCATTACGACCAATAAAAAATCCAATATTGCATTTCAGGGAAATTCACTATCAGAAGCTGATCTTGTTTTAATTAAAAATGTACTTCGCGCTTCCAATCATCCTTTGAGCCGAATGTTGTATGATTTTTTACCAGAAACTCAGAAACTGAAATTGGATCATTTTGCAGAAATAACTGGTAAAGGGATTCAGGCAACTCTAAACGGAACAACGATTCAATTGGGTTCGGCTTCGTTTGTAGGTGCCAATGAAGAAAATGCTATCCAACAAACTTCGGTTCATATCACAATCAATGAAAATTATATTGGGAAATATGTCTTTAACAATCAATATAGAGAAGGCTTGTCTTCCCTTTTTGCACATTTAAGTCAAGGGTACCAACTAAAAATTTTATCGGGTGATAATGAAGGTGAACAAAAAGCTTTGGAACAATTATTACCACCGGGCACCGAATTGATTTTCAATCAGAAACCAGAACAGAAATTAGAGTTTATTAAAAACTTACAAGAAAAAGGCCAAAATGTAATGATGGTAGGTGATGGGCTAAATGATGCTGGCGCTTTGGCTCAAAGTAATGTTGGGATTTCTATTGCAGAAAATGTTAATGTTTTTTCACCGGCTTGCGATGCTATTTTGGATGCTAATGTTTTTGATCAACTGGATTCATTTATGGCACTTTCAAAAAAAGCAATCACGACAATTAAAATGAGTTTTACAGTCTCTTTGTTGTACAATGTGGTTGGGCTATCCTTTGCAATTACGGGTAATTTATTGCCTTTAGTGGCAGCGATAATTATGCCTTTGAGTACGATTACAATTGTCAGTTTTGTAACTGTAATGAGTAATTATTATTCCAGAAGAAGATTGCAATAATTGTGTATTTGTTATGTATTTACTACGGCATGACAAATGTCATATTTTTTGAGAATCACGAGTCTTAATTTTGTTAACATAAATGTAAGTTATGAGTGTAATTTATTTATTGATCTCCATTAGTATCCTTGTCGCCATTGGGTTTTTTATTGCTTTTATACGAGCAGTTAAAACGGGACAATACGACGATGATTACACGCCATCAGTGCGAATGCTTTTTGACGACGAGCTTAGAATAACCCCAAATAAATCAGTACAAACAACAGAAGAAAAACAAATTTAATTATGGAAATGCAACAATTTTATTACGACAACAAAATTGTAAAGAAATTCATTTACGCCACCATTGTTTTTGGTGTTGTAGGAATGTTAGTTGGCCTTATTTTGGCTTTTATGTTTCTTTTTCCAAACGTTACCGACGGTATCTCGTGGTTGAGTTTTGGTAGATTGAGACCTTTACATACGAATGCGGTTATTTTTGCTTTTG
The DNA here is from genome assembly GCA_001800905.1 of Flavobacteria bacterium GWA2_35_26. Taxonomy (GTDB): domain Bacteria; phylum Bacteroidota; class Bacteroidia; order Flavobacteriales; family Flavobacteriaceae; genus Flavobacterium. Next base: position 75,829 of record MGWH01000005.1, read on the forward strand.
TGGGTAATGCCATGTTTGCTGGGGTTTATTATTCATTACAACGATTGTTAAAGGCAAGAATGTTTAGTGATTTTTTGAGTAACTTAAACTTTTGGGGTTGGCAATTAATTATTGTTGCGGCTGCCATTTCTTTACCTTTAGGATATAGTACTTCAAAAGAATATGCCGAATTAGAATGGCCAATTGATATTGCCATTGCTTTGATTTGGGTTGCTTTTGGTATCAACATGATTGGAACAATTATTAAAAGAAGAGAGCGTCATTTGTATGTTGCCATTTGGTTTTATTTGGCCACATTTGTTACAGTAGCGGTCTTACACATCTTTAATAGTTTAGAGTTGCCCATTTCGGCTTTAAAAAGTTACTCTGTTTATGCCGGGGTACAAGATGCCTTAGTGCAATGGTGGTACGGCCACAATGCAGTAGCTTTCTTTTTGACGACACCTTTCTTAGGTTTGATGTATTACTTTGTACCTAAAGCAGCCAATCGTCCAGTGTATTCATACCGACTTTCAATTGTTCACTTTTGGTCTTTAATTTTTATCTATATCTGGGCAGGACCGCATCACTTATTGTATTCGGCTTTACCTACATGGGCGCAAAACTTAGGAGTTGTGTTCTCCGTAATGTTAATTGCTCCTTCTTGGGGAGGGATGATCAACGGATTGTTAACCTTAAGAGGAGTTTGGGACAAAGTACGTGTAGAACCTGTATTGAAATTTTTCGTAGTAGCCATTACTGGTTATGGGATGGCCACTTTTGAAGGACCTATGTTGTCACTAAAAAATGTAAATGCTATAGCACATTATACGGATTGGATTATTGCTCACGTACACGTTGGTGCTCTGGCTTGGAATGGTTTCATGGCCTTTGGTATGATCTATTGGTTGATTCCAAGAATGACAAAAACACCTTTGTATTCTACTAAATTGGCTAATTTCCATTTTTGGATTGGAACTTTAGGAATTATATTATATGCTCTTCCTATGTATGTTGCCGGTTTCTTACAAGCGTCTATGTGGAAACAGTTTAATCCTGATGGTACTTTAACCTATGGTAACTTCCTAGAAACAGTGACTCAAATTATGCCAATGTATTTAATGAGAGCAGTTGGAGGTACCATGTATCTTACCGGAATGTTAGTGTTAGTATATAACATCATTCAAACGGTAAGAGTAGGGCAATCTATCGAAGATGAATTGGCCGAAGCTCCGGAGTTACAACCCATCAGTAGCGGAAGATTGAAAGGTGAAAAATTCCACCCTTGGTTGGAACGAAAACCGATTCAGTTGACCATTTTGGCTACCGTTGCGATTTTAATTGGAGGGATTATTCAAATCGTTCCAACGATTATGGTAAAATCAAATATTCCAACTATTACAAGTGTAAAACCCTATTCTCCATTGGAGTTAGAAGGTCGTGATTTATACATTCGCGAAGGATGTGTGGGTTGTCACTCTCAATCTGTTAGACCTTTCCGTAGTGAGGTAGAACGTTATGGACCGCAATCTAAAGCAGGTGAGTTTGTTTACGATCATCCATTCCTTTGGGGTTCAAAACGTACAGGTCCCGATTTGTTACGAGTAGGTGGGAAGTACAATGACAACTGGCATTTCAATCACTTTTGGAACCCACAAAGTATTTCAGCAGGTTCAATAATGCCAGGTTATAAATGGTTGTTTGCCAATGAACCAATGGATATTTCATTAACTCAAAAGAAAATGGAAGCCATGGTAACACTTGGGGTTCCTTATACAAAAGAACAAGTTACCAATGCGCAAAAAGATTTAAGAGCCCAAGCAATTAAAATTGAAGAAAGCTTGAAGAACGATCCTGACTTTGTAAAAAGTTATGAAGAAAGCAAGAAAAAAGCAGCAGCCAAAGGAGAAAAATTCGTACCGATGAACGAAAGAGAAATCATTGCTTTGATTGCGTATATGCAACGACTAGGAACAGATATTAAAGTTAAAAAATAAATAGAAATTATGTTTGAACAAATAAAACACAATATGGAAACTATCGCTGGAGTTGCGATCTATCCCATTCTATCGTTATTAATTTTCTTTTTATTCTTTGTTGGATTGGCACTCTGGGTATTCTCGTATAAAAAAGAAAAAATAGAGGAGTTGAGCCAGATTCCATTGAAAGACAATCCTACATTATAATTTTAAAACTGCTTAAAATGAAAAAATTAATCCCTGTATATGTAAGAGTTCCGATTATATTCTTCGCTGTTTTTGGCGCTATGGAATTTTTTATTGACTCTGGCGACCGACCTGCTTTTCTTAAGTTTCCGATGGTCTCTGTTTTCTTATTTGTTTTTCTGTTTCTATTGATTGCAATAGAAATTACTGTTAGTGCTATCGATAAAATTACCTATCAATTATTGACTGAGGAACAGAAAGCAAAGTTGGAAGAAGTGTCACAAATAAGTTTCAAAGAAAGCCAATGGTATACTAAACTGGTAAAAGCATTGACGAAGTCTGAACCAATTGAAAATGAAGGACAACTTTTATTGGATCACGATTATGACGGAATCAAAGAATTAGATAATAATTTACCACCTTGGTGGATTTATTTATTCTATGCTTGTATTGCTTTCGCAGCGATTTATTTGGTTCGTTTTGAAATCATGGGAGCTGATGACCAAGAGATGGAATTGAAAAAAGAAATGGCACAAGCCAAAATTGAAGTGGCCGAGTACATGAAAACGGCTCCTGATTTAATGGATGAAAAAACGGTGACTTTGTTAACGGATGCTCCTTCATTAGCGGAAGGTAAAACCATATTTACAACCAATTGTGCAGCTTGTCACAGAGCTGATGCTGGTGGGCAAATTGGACCTAACTTAACAGATGACCTGTGGATTTTAGGTGGAGGAATCAAAAATATTTTCCATACTCTTGTCAATGGCGGAAGAGATGGAAAAGGGATGATTTCTTGGAAAGGAACTTTAAAACCAAAAGAAATGCAAAAAGTGGCTAGTTATATTATTTCTTTGAAAGGAAGTAATCCTAAAGATCCAAAAGCTCCAGAAGGAGAAGTTTGGGTTGAGGAAGCTACAGCAACACCTGCAAAATAAGCCAACTAACTAAAAGACCAATTTCAAATTCGAAATTGGTCTTTTAAAATTACAATACCATGTCAAATTTACAAGACGAATCATTTAGAGACAGCATTGGCACCATTGATGAAACCGGGCATAGAAAATATATTTTTCCAAAGAAACCTTCCGGGAAGTTATATGAATACCGTAAAATAGTAAGTTATTTTTTATTAGCCATTTTAATTTCGAATCCATTCCTTAAAATCAATGGCAATCAATTCATGATGTTCAATGTTTTGGAACGTCGTTTTAATATTTTTGGTTTTCCATTTTGGCCTCAAGATTTTTACTTGTTTGTTTTGTTTATGATTTTGGGAGTGGTATTCGTCATTCTCTTTACGGTTATTTTTGGGCGAATATTCTGTGGATGGATTTGTCCGCAAACTATTTTTCTAGAAATGGTTTTCCGCCGAATAGAATATTGGATAGAGGGAGATAGAGGTGCTCAAATCCGATTAGCTAAACAAGAATGGAATGCTGAGAAAATCATAAATAAAGGATTGAAATGGTCGGTATTTTTGGTCATTTCTTTTTTCATTGCCAATGTATTTTTAGCCTATTTAATTAGTAGTGACGAACTATTTAAAATGATCGAAGACGGACCTGAAAGTCATTTAAGTACTTTGATAGCATTGTTGATTTTTACCGGAGTTTTCTATTTTGTATTCGTTTGGTTCAGGGAACAAGTGTGTATTATTGCTTGTCCTTATGGAAGATTGCAAGGGGTACTTTTGGATAACAAATCGATTAACGTAGCTTACGATTTTGTTCGTGGCGAAAAAGAATCGGGTAGAGCTAAATTAAATAAAAATGAAGATCGTGCCGCTTCTGGAAAAGGAGATTGTATTGATTGTCATCAATGTGTACATGTTTGCCCCACTGGGATTGACATTCGAAACGGAACACAATTGGAATGTGTCAACTGTACCGCTTGTATCGATGAATGTGATTCGATTATGGAAACGGTGGGTTTACCTAAAGGATTGATTCGCTATGCTTCAGAAGACGAAATAGAAAAGAAATCCAAATTTCAGTTTACAGCCAGAATGAAAGGCTATACTGCGGTTTTGGTAATTTTAATTGGAGTTTTGACAGGACTTTTGTTTTTAAGAACCGATGTAGAAGCTTCTATTTTACGATTGCCAGGACAATTGTTCCAACACAAAGGGGACAATATTAGTAATGTATATACCTTTAAAATAATTAATAAAACGAATGACGAATTTAAAGATATTCACTTCAAATTGGTTGGAATTAAAGGAACATTAAATGTAGTAGGACATCAGGATTTTAAAGTACCAAAACAAGGGATGAATAGCGGGACTTTGTTTATTGAAATCAATCAGTTTTTATTGGAAACCGATAAAACAAAGTTGGAAATAGAAGTCTATAACGGAAATAAAAAAATTGAAACTGCAACGACTAATTTTCTTAGTCCAAGAAGTTTCGATTAATTAAATAAATAGTATATGAAAATTAAATTCAATTGGGGAACAGGTATAGTAATAGCATTTGGCTTATTCATGACCTTCATTTTGTATTTTGTTGTTGAGGTGCAATCCAATTCCAAATACGATAATGATTTGGTAGTAGACGAATACTATAAACACGATGCCCGTTTTGGTGAAGAAATGAAACGTACCCAAAATGCGCAGGATTTGGGCGAAAAACCAAAGGTAGTAGTAACCCAAAGTGGAGTTCAAATCATTTTTCCTTCCGCTTTTGTACCTAATAAAATTAAAGGAATAGTATCCCTCTATAGGCCATCTAACAAGAAATTAGATTTTGAAATTCCGATTTCAATTTCTGAACCAACTTTGCTCATACCTAATAAAAGTTTGGTAGGTGGCCGCTGGGATATTAATATGGAATGGCAATACGATGGCAAATCGTATTTAACCAAAGAAACTATTTATATTCGTTAGACAAGTATGTTGTATTCTGCTTTCATCTTTGGCTTAATTAGTAGTCTGCATTGTATAGGTATGTGCGGACCAATTGCCTTGATGATTCCCGTAGACAGAACAAATCCAACTAAAAAAGCGACTCAAATTATTACCTATCATCTGGGGAGATTATCTGCCTATGCGTGTATTGGTTTTATTTTTGGCTTAGTCGGAAAAGGTTTTTTTCTGGCTGGAATTCAACAACGATTGTCTATATTCATTGGAGTTGCCATGATTATTACGATGCTAACTCCCGAAAGAGTTTTGGCTAATTATAATTTTTCAAAACCTGTTTATCGTCTGATTTCTAAAATTAAATCGTCTTTAGGAAAGCAATTTAAAAACAAAAGTTATAAATCCTTATTTACTATTGGACTCCTCAATGGTTTCTTGCCATGTGGAATGGTCTATGTAGCGTTATTTGGCGCTATTGCTATGCAAAATGTTCCTTTTGGAATTCTGTATATGCTACTTTTTGGTATTGGAACCATTCCAATGATGAGTAGTGTTACGTATTTGAATTCGATAATGACAGTTTCATTTCGAAACAAAATTCAAAAATTGATTCCTTATGTAGGAGTTGTTATCGGTGTTTTGTTTATTCTACGCGGATTAGGATTGGGTATCCCATACGTTTCACCAGCCAATATGAGTTTGTTTGTTCAAGAAACACCCAACTGTCATTAGCAATTAAACGGTCATAGAAAACAAAGCTGTGTCGGGCGCTTTTCGTTTTAGTAGTAAGTCAAAAGCCATACAAATATTGCGAACAAATGGTTTGCCATCTTCAGTAACTTGTATCCCGTTGGGAATGAAATGAATCAAGCCATCTTTTTCCATTTCTTTTAATTGTACCATAACTTCCGGAATTTCTTTGAAGTAGTACTTTGATTCTGTCCATGAAGTTTCAAATTGGCACATTAAATTCAAAATATGTCTTCGAATGATTAAATCTTCCTCCGTCAAAAGATGACCTCTAATAACAGGAATAGTATTCGCATCCAATAGTTGGTAATACTCTTCAATCGATTTTACATTTTGAGCAAAACTGTACCAACTGTCACTAATAGAAGATACTCCTAAGCCAATCATCAATTGTGTTTTTGAAGAACTATATCCCATAAAATTTCGGTGTAATTTACCTATTTCAAAGGATTCAAATAAACTATCGGTTGTTAAGGCAAAGTGATCCATCCCAATTTCGTGATAGTCATTTTTGTATAATAGCTCTTTGCCCGTTTCATATAATTCTCGTTTGGCGGCATCTTTGGGAATGTCCTCGTCATTAAATCCGCGCTGACCATTTCCTTTGATCCAAGGCACGTGGGCGTAACTATAAAAAGCCAATCGATCGGGTTGTAATGATTTGGTTTTTTCAATAGTATCAATTACATCTTCTTTTTCTTGAAACGGCAAGCCAAAAATAATATCGTGACCGATTGAGGTATATCCAATCTCTCTGGCCCATAAAGTAACTTTGGCCACATTGATAAAAGGTTGAATACGATGAATGGCCTTTTGAACTTTTTCAGAATAATCTTGAACACCAAAACTCACACGTCTAAATCCTAGATCGTATAGTTTTTGCAACTGCTCACGAGTCGTATTATTGGGATGTCCTTCAAAACTAAATTCATGTCCTTCAGCTTTATCGGCTTTGGCAAAAATTCCGTGGATCAGGGCTTCTAAATTTTCAGAAGAGAAGAATGTAGGGGTTCCGCCACCCAAATGAATTTCCTTAATTTTGGGTCTCTCGCCCAAAAGGGTGCAATACAATTCCCATTCTTTCAGTACGGCTTGAATGTAAGGATGTTCTACTTCGTGATTCTTGGTAATTCGTTTATTACAGCCACAAAAAGTGCACATGCTTTCGCAAAAGGGTAGATGGACGTACAAACTGATTCCTTCCGAAATATTGCTTTCTATAAATGATTTTTTAAGAGTAGCTAACCAAATTTCATAGGAAAAATCAAGTTCATTCCAATAGGGCACCGTTGGATAACTGGTGTATCTTGGCCCTGGAACATTGTATTTTTGGATTAGCGAATGAGTCATAACAAAATCATTTGAATGATCAAAAGTAAGTCCGCTTTACACCAATTAAAATGATATTTATCATCCCTTCAATTTATTGCATAAAAAAAACCTCAATCTTTCGAATTGAGGTTTTGTAGGGAGTTTAGTAAACTATTCTTGTTTCAAATTGCGCAATTGCTTCAATTTTTCTTTCCAAACTTCTAAACTTTCTTTGTGTATAGAGATGTTTTTTCGAACTTCTAACACAATTGAATTTTCTTTTTTAGCGTTTTTAGTATTGGTAAAAAATTGAATGTTATTTTCTAATTGGAAAATTTCGTTTTGAACTTCTTCAATTTTACGAATTAAGAATATTTTCTCGTTTTCTAATTTTCTTGAATCATTACTTTCAGACAATTGATCCATACGATTTGCAAAACGCATCATGTCGGAATCTTTTTTACTTAAGCTTAACTTTTCAAAAAGGGCATCCAATATTTTGTTGAACTTTCCTTCGATGTGACGTCTAGCAAAAGGAACTTTACCAAACGCTTTCCAGTTTTGGATATGCAATTTGATTCCGTCTAAATCCGTTTTGTGATCACCTACTAATTGGAAGGCGCGTAGGGTTTCCAAATAGGCCTTTTTGTTTTCAAAAGCAGCTACTTCTTCGCTATTGTCTTCATTTTTTTGCTCCTTTAATTGGTCAAAATAATGATTACAAGCTTCTCTGAATTCTTTCCAAATACTATCAGAATATTTTCTTGGAACGTGACCAATTTTCTTCCATTCCTCCTGAATTTGTTTCATGATTGGAGTAGAAGTAGCAAAATCAGTACTTGTTTGTAATTCTTTGGCTTTAGCCACCAAAGCTTGTTTTTTACTCAAGTTCTCGTTCTGGTCTTTCTTGATATCTTTATAAAACGAATTCTTAAACGAATTGAAATTACGAACAGCTGTTTTAAAGGCAGCCCATGTTGCTTCATTGACTTCAGTGGGAACTTTTCCTGCTGCAAAAAAAGCGGCTCTCAAAGCTTCTACTTTTTCTATTTGTACTAACCATTGTGTATGAGCGTTAACCTTTTCAGTGGCTAATACTTCAATTTGAGCAATGATTTCTTGTTTTTTAGCCAAGTTATCTACTTCGGCACCTTTTAGTTTTTCAAATAACAATTCACGTTTGTCGTGCATTTGTTTGGTTAAATCGCTAAATCGATTCCAGATTTCTTCGCGGTGTTCTCTAGAAACAGGTCCAATTTCTTCTTTCCAAATGCGGTGTAAATCTTGCAATTCACGAAATGCTTTGTTGATGTCTTCTTCTTGAACTAATTCTTCTACACGAGCTACAATTTTTTGTTTTTGCTCTAAATTGTGTTTAAAATCAATATCTCTTGCCTCACGGTCTAGATGCAAATAATCGTAGAAATTTTCAACATGAAAATGATAATTGTTCCAAACGTGGTTGTATTTGTCTTTTGGAATTGGCCCCGCATTTTTCCAACGTTCTCTTAATTCATTAAAATGCTTTAAGATGTCTTTGATGTTGGCCTGCGGATTAATTAATTCTTTTAACTCTTCCACAATGGCTAAACGATTTTCTAAATTGTTTTTTAGACTCGTTTGTAAGCTTTTGAAGTGTTCGTTTTTATGGTTTCTGTAAACAGAATAAATGGTGTCAAATTTGGATTTTAATGGGAAATGGTACTGAAAATCTTCATTTGGATCTTGATTTTCAGCAAGAAATTCTTCTTTTTTTTCCTCAATCAGGTGGTTGTATTTGGCTAAAAAGGCTTTTTTAATTTCTTCTACATGCTCTTTTATCGATGCTACTTTTTCGTTGGAGACCAAAGTATTTAATTCTTCAACTAGAGATTCCATCGATAAGGCGTCATAGTCTTGCATCGGAATATCGTGGCGTTCTTTTACACTTTCATCTTCACTTTCTTCGGCATTACTATCGGCAATCGCCTCAATGATAGTCTGATTTTCATCTATTTCAGCAGATGCTACTGCAGTTAATTCAACTTCATTCGGTGAAGTTGTTGGTGTTGATTCTACTGAATCTGTCGTGTTTCCGTCTGCATGTTGCAGGTTATCATTCTTTTCTTCTAACATTTTTTCAATGTATAAGGTTGCTAATTATTCAAGTCGAAAGATAGTAAACCCCAATTGAATAGCAAAATAAATCCCTTATTTATCATCGTTTTACGTTAAAAATGAGGTGATTTAAGTTTATTATTTTGGATGGTTAAAACCTATAAAGTAAAAGAATTGAGATCTTATGGAATTTAGCAAAGGCTTCAAAAGTTTTGCAGAATGGGTCGTACATTATTTATTCCAAATGGTCCAAGCTTTCTCTGCTTGAAAAATAAGCATGTCTAATCCGTTTTTAGTTTTGGCACCTTGAAGCTGCGCTTTTTTTAAAAACTGTGTTTCAGCAGGATTATAGATTAAGTCGTAAGCAATGTGCTTTTTGGTAAAAAATTTGTACGGAATCTCTGGATAAGCTGCTGTATTTGGGCTAGTTCCAACAGGAGTGGAGTTGATTATAATTTGGTATTCGTCAAAGAGAAGATCAGTGATTTGATTGTAACCTAAAGTAGTTTCATTGGCTTGTCTTGAAACGAATTGATATTCAATTCCCAATTCTTCTAAGGCAAAAGCCACGCCTTTTGAAGCGCCACCAGTTCCAAGAATTAAGGCTTTCTTGTGGTGCGATTCCAATAAAGGTTCTAAGGATTTTTGGAAACCATAATAATCAGTATTGTATCCTTTTAGTTTGCCTTTTTTGGTAAATTTAATGGTGTTAACTGCGCCAATTTTTTGCGCCTTCTTTGATAATTTATCTAGAAAAGGGATTACTTCTTCTTTGTAGGGTATGGTGACATTCATCCCGCTAAGGTGATCGTTGTTTTTAATCACGTCTAAGAAAGAGGCGATAGTAGGAATATCAAAATTCTCGTAGGTATATCCTTCTAGATTTTCTTTTTCAAATTTCTCTGTAAAATAACCTCTAGAAAACGAATAATTGATATTGCGTCCCAGTAAACCGAAGCGCTTTTGTATAGTTGTCATGCTTATTTTTTATGTTTTGCAACGTAGTTTTGAACTGTTTTTTCTTCCCAAATCATGGGAAATAAATCTTCAATTAAAATGTAATTGTCAAAGTTCAATCGCAAGCCATTACTCAAATGGAATTTTGCTTTTGTTTTGTCTTGAATCATAAAATACAATCCAGCCAAACGGTATTCAATTTCGTTTTCTTCAGGAAAATATTCAGTAGCTTGTAACAAGGTTTGAATAGCACTATCAAACTCACCTAAGAACTGCAAAATATCGACCCAAAACAACCAGGTGTCTAATTGGTAATCACCAAATTCAACTGCTTTACGATACCCAAATTCAGCTTCTTCAAAGAAATTCATTTGTTTATTAATCGTAGCATAGCGTTTCCAATACAATTGATTTTGGTTGTCAATGGCTAGCGCTTTGTTCACATAAAACAGTGCTTTTTGGTAGTTATTTTCACGAACGTAAAAGTCGGTAATCGCAATCCAACCTTTATCCAATAATGGGTCTTCGTGTACGGTTTGGTTATAGTATTTAATAGCCAAAGCGGTATTACCTAATCGTTCGTGGCATTTACCAATACGAAGTAAAGCATAGGAAGTAGCATCGTCTAATTCGATGGTTCTTTCGTAGCTTTCAATAGCTTCGGCATACTGTTTTAAACGCTCCAAGGCTTTGGCTTTTTCCATAAAAGCACCCATGAATTCGTCGTCAATTAATGTAGCATAATTGAAAGCACGAATGGCATCTTCGTATTCTTTTAAACCATAATGTAAGCGACCCACTTGGTGCCAAGCAATTTCGCTGTATGGATTTTTATCGATGTATTGATTCAAATAAGTAATCGCTTCTTTGTTTTGGTCCAAAAACTCAAAACAGTAGACAACATTGTATAAGGCTGATTGATCTTCCAAATCTTCTTCCAAACATTTGATGAAGCTGTCTTTTGCCATTTCTAAATTGTCCATAAAAAGATATTCCATCCCAATTAAATTATAGACATCGGCATAATCATCGGTATATTGTAGGGCAATTTTAAGGAGTTCAACTGCTTTTTCGTGTTGATCTCTTTTGGAACAAATATTGGCTTTTTGAATGTAAATTTCTTCGTTGTTCGGCTCAATAGCATACAACTCATTTAACATTTTGTCAGCCAAATCCAATTGGTCTTCATACACTAGCATTTCTACTTGAACTAGTTTTAAACCAGTTGATTTTGGATGTTGTTCCAAAGCTAATTTAAGCGCCTTTTTGGCCAAAGATGTTTTACCAGAATCAATATAGTGCAGGATGATTTCTTCGAATTCCTCGGAGTCAAAAAACAAGACTTTATTGGTCTTTAACATCGACTCAAATTTGGAAAGAGATAAGTTGTACTCTTCTTCTTCGTTGCTTAATTGCATGCTGTTTTGTTTATGATTTTGGCCTAAATAAAATTAGGGAAATAGATCCCTGATCGAAGAAAAAGTAATAATTGTTGTGAACAATTTAATTAACAAAAAGCAAGATGAAAATTCGCTATTGCTTTTGAATTATTTCGTCCATAACTTTAAGAATAATGGCGCATCCTTCACGAATTTCTTCTTCAGAAATAGTGAGTGGTGGTGTAATTCGAATGGCACATCCTTCAAAAAGTAACCAAAACAAAATCAAGCCTTTGTCTTGACATTTTAAAATTACTTCATTGGTAATTTCTGGGGTTTTGGTCATCGCAGCCAACATTAATCCTTTTCCTCTAACTTCTTCAATTAAAGGATGGACTAAGAGCGATCTAAAGAGTTTTTCTTTGGCTATAGCCTCCGCCATCAACGTAGTTTCAGTAATTTCTTTTAAGGTAGCCAAACAGGCTGCCGCTATGACTGGATGTCCTCCAAAAGTAGTAATATGTCCTAGTTTTGGATTATGACTTAACAAATCCATCATGGCTGAAGATGCAGTAAAAGCGCCCACAGGCATTCCGCCTCCCATGCCTTTTCCCATCACGACTACGTCAGGAACAACATCGTAATTTTGGAAGCCAAAAAGTTTTCCAGTGCGTCCAAAACCCGGTTGGATTTCGTCTAATATCATTATTGCACCAACTTCGTCGCAACGTTGTCGTACTTTTTTCAAAAAATCATTTTCGGGTTGGATAAATCCTGCCCCACCTTGAATGGTTTCTAGTAATATACCGGCTGTTTTTGTTGTAATTTTTTCTAAATCTGCTTCGTTGTTGAACGTAATGAATTCAACATCTGGAATTAAAGGGCGAAAAACTTGCTTGCGTTCTTCAAAACCCATCACACTTAACGATCCCATCGTGTTGCCATGATAGGAATTGTGACAAGAAATCAATTGGCTACGACCCGTAACACGGCGCGCTAATTTTAAGGCTCCCTCAATCGCTTCGGTACCCGAATTAACTAAATAGGTTTTGTCTAAAGGAGCGGGCAGGAGCGAAGCCATTAATTTGCAGTATTCTACTGCAGGACTTTGCGAATACTCACCATACACCATGACATGCGAATACAAATCCAATTGGTCTTTAATGGCTTGATTCACTCTAGGATGTTGATGTCCTAATGCACAAGCCGAAACACCGGCTACAAAATCCAAATAACGATTGTTATTGGTGTCGTAAATGTATGATCCTACAGCATGCGATACCTCCATTCCTAGAGGGTATGGAGAGGTCTGTGCTTGGTATTGTATAAAATCGGTATTCACTTTATTTTTTATTGAAATTGAATTTTGCTATTTCTTCTTTTATTTATCGTAGTCCAAAGTTTCCTTTCGTACTTTCATTGGTACATTTTTCTTGTCTTTTTGTGCTTTGGCTTGTTTGGCTATTTTTTCATTATCCTGATTTTCTTCGGGTGGAAAGATGTCGTCTTTAGAAAGAATTCGTTCCTCTTCACGCCAAATAAAGCCTTTTAATTTTCTGTCATTTTCGGGTAAATCCTTTTCAGGAAATAAATCGCCATCCACTTGCTTAAAAAAGGTAATTTCATCTACCTCGTTTTTATTAAACAAAATATTGATTTTACTGCTTTTATTTTTGTTGATGCCAATGAGTTCCTTCGCATCATTTCGCATATAATAAATGACTTCGGTGTTTTTGATGATATCCACATCGTGCAGTTTTCCTTCAATCAATTTACCCAAGAGATTATGTCCTTTAATTTGATTATACCCTGTTCCGAGAGTATCTTTTGAGACGAGAAAGGTGTTGTTCAATACTTTGAGCGAGTCTAATTTCTGTGTCGTGTTGTTGCCAATAAGATGCATGATGTCACCTGTTATTTGGCTTTGACCGTTCCAAAGAATGGGTTTTCCAATTAATTTGGTTAACGCAATTTTGGAACTGGAATGAATGGAATCACATTTGCCACTCATGTCTTTTTTGAAAAAACGCACATTATTAAACGCGCGAATAATTCGATTGCCCTCTTTTCCAGTTACCATTAATTTTTTTCCATGAATGTAAACTGAATCATTTTCGACAAAGTTGATGGCAACGGCTCTTTTGGTTACAAAAAGGGAATCTTTTTTCTTGTACATTTCGGCATAATGGCCTTTTATTATACCACGATTAATGGAATCGGTAATTTTTACATTGCGAGATGCTGTAGCAAATTCTTTGTTTCGATCGTAATACAAACTGTCGCCACGTATGATTCTATCATCGTATTTGATATAAGATTTATTCAAAAAATGCGCTTTGTTTTTCTTAGTGTCATAAAAGCCTTTTTCAGTGTAAATATAATTGGCTTTACTGGTAATGGTTGATGGTCCCAATAAATACGAGTGCCCCGAATTACTGTAGTAATCCAAATGATTGGACTTGATCACATAAGTAGGATTAGTGATGGTTACTTCAGTTAGAAACTGGAATTTTTTTTGAGGCACAAAGTATTTTCCAGATTTACTTACTAAAGTATTTTGTAGGTTGGTTATCGTGCCTTTAGTTTTGTAAAAAACCTCTTGAGTGTTTCGATCAAAATTAATAGTATCAGTTACCAAAGTTGCTTCGGGCGAACTCATTACGGCATCGCCAGTAGCAAATGCTTTTTTGACATTGCCACTGTATTCAGCATATTTGCTATTCAAAAATAAAGTATCACCTTGTACTAATTGGACATTACCAAAAGCTTTGATGTAATTTTCTTTTTGAAAATAGTAGGCTTTGTTACAGGTTAAAACCACGCCGTCATGGTTGACACGCACATTGCCTGTTAGTAAAAAAGCATCTGGGATTTCTACTTGGTTCACATCAGCAAAATCAGAATGTTCTACGATGATTTTTTTAGGAGCCTGTCCCAATACTTTTGGTACCACTACTAAAAACAAAGCAAAAAAGAATACAATTTGGATTTTTTTCAAGTCTAAATATTTTGGGTATAAAATTAATCAAATTGTATGAAGAGCAAGTGGATTTAATAAATAATTATAAAGCATTTAATAGGTTTACATATTGATTCGATTTCAAAACTTGACTATACTTAAAATAATTTATATTTGTTCTTCTTTTCAATATAGAATTTTATGAAATCACTTTTTCTTTCGGTTACTCTTTTTACTACTTTTTTTGCTGTAGCTCAGTCGAATACGGCTAATAAACAGAATTCAATCACTACGAATACACAACATAAAGCAGTTGTATATCAGGTTTTTACACGTTTATTTGGAAATACAAATACCACTAACAAACCTTGGGGAACAATCGAAGAAAATGGAGTTGGAAAGTTCAATGATTTTACTGACAAAGCCTTGAAGGAAATTAAAGATTTAGGGGTAAGTCATATCTGGTATACAGGAGTTCCACATCATGCAGTTATTCGAGATTATACGCAATTTGGAATTTCAAATGATGATCCCGAAGTGGTGAAAGGAAGAGCGGGTTCGCCATATGCCGTAAAAGATTATTATAATGTGAATCCCGATTTGGCAGTAAATCCGGCCAATCGATTGCAAGAATTTGAAGACTTGATAGCACGTACACACAAAGCAGGCTTAAAGTTAATCATAGATATCGTGCCTAATCATGTGGCACGAAAATATGAAGGAAAGAATAATCCAAATGGAGTGAGAGACTTTGGTGCGGATGATGATGTTAGCTTAGAGTATCATAGAGATAATAATTTCTATTACATTCCCAATACTCGTTTTGAAATTCCTGAGGGAATTACTCCTTTGAATGGAGAACCGAATCCATTGATTGATGGTAAATTTGATGAATTTCCAGCTAAATGGACTGGTAATGGCTCTCGTTTGGCTCAACCAGACAAAAACGATTGGTATGAAACGGTTAAAGTAAATTATGGTGTTCGTCCTGATGGAACTAAAGATTTCGCTTCTCTACCGTCAGGTTTTGAAACCAAAAGTTGTCAAGAACATTTCGATTTTTGGAAAGATAAAGAAGTACCGAGTTCTTGGAAAAAATTCCGAGCTATTGCAGAATATTGGTTGGCCATAGGAGTTGATGGTTTTCGATACGATATGGCCGAAATGGTGCCCTATGAGTTTTGGAGCTACATGAATTCAGCAATTAAAGTACAAAGACCGGATGCTTTTTTATTGGCAGAAGTTTACAATCCCAAAGAATACAGAAATTACATTCGTTTAGGTAAAATGGATTATTTGTATGACAAAGTGGAATTGTATGACAAGTTGAAAGAAATTGTAAAAGGCAGAAGTAATACAGATCCCATTACGGGTATTCAAAAAGGATTGTCTGATATTGAGCACCATATGTTACATTTCTTGGACAATCATGACGAACAGCGTTTAGCTAGTCCAGAATTTGCAGGTTCGGCTGAAAATGGAAAACCTTTGATGGTAGTTTCGGCTACTATAAGTACTTCACCAACAATGATTTATTTTGGTCAAGAAGTAGGAGAGGCAGGAAACGAAAACGGTGGTTTTGGTTCCCATTCTAGAACATCCATCTTTGATTATGTAGGTGTTCCCAATCACCAACGTTGGATGAACAATGGCAAATTTGACGGTGGTAAATTAACTCCTTCAGAGAAATCGTTGCGTGACTTCTACAAAAGAGTATTGAATTTTACTTTGAAGAGTTCTGCATTAGTAGGCGATTTTAAAGAAATACATTCCGCAAATACTACTATTACTGGCGGATATTTACCAGAAGTGTATTCGTTTGTACGTTGGTCAGATAACCAAAAATTAATTGTAGTCGCTAATTTTTCTTCATCAAAAAAGAGCCGATTCGAATTAATAATTCCAAAGGATATTGTTCAAAAATGGCATTTGAAAAATGGTAAATACAGAATCGTTGATCAATTGTATCAAAATAGCCAATTAACTTTAAAGGTTATCAATGGTGAAGGAAAAGTAATTATTGATTTGAAACCTTCAGAATCTTTTGTGTACCAATTACAGTAAAATTAAAGCACTATTGGGCAATAGCTTCTTCGTAATTTTCTTCTACTTTTCTCCAGTTGATGACATTAAAGAAAGCGTCAATGTAGTTTTTTCGTTTGTATTGGTAATCCAAATAATAGGCGTGTTCCCAAACGTCTAACGCTAAAATAGGTTTTCCTTGTACTTTAGCATTTCGCATGAGCGGATTATCCTGATTGGCTGTACTAGTAATTTGTAATTTTCCAGAACGATCTACAATTAACCACACCCAACCTGAGCCAAACAATTTGGTCGCTTCGCCTTTAAATTGAGTTGTAAAATTATCAAATGATTCGAAATCTTTTACGATTGCAGATGCCAATGAATCTTTTGGTTGGCCAGCTGATTTTGCACCAATACATTCAAAATATAAGGAATGATTGTAATAGCCACCGGCATTGTTTTTTTGTTCTTCAATACTGGTATCCAATTGCGCTAATACTTCCTCTATAGTCAGGTTTTCAAGGTTAGTACCAGTAATTGCTTCGTTCAATTTGTTAGTATACGATAAATAATGTTTAGAATAATGATTTTCTAAAGTAATTGCGGAGAGTTGGGGTGCCATAGCATCATATCCAAAGGCTAATTTTTCCAATTGAAATGAACCGTCGTTTGCTTTCACATCATCTGGCATTCCCATGGTAATTTTTTCTTCTGCACTAGGCAATGGAACTTCGACTACTTCGGTTAATTTTTTCTTGTTGCAAGAGAATAAAATAAAAAAGAATGCTACATAAATAACTTTAGAAAAGTGCTTTTTCATGACTTGTTTATTTTTTCAATAAAGAATTGATAATTTGGATATACTGTTCTTTGGATTCTTCAATGGAATAATGACTGATTTGCATCCAAGCGTTGGTTTTAAAAGCATTTCGCAAATCAAAATTTTCAGATTGGTTGTATTCTGCTGAACCAAAGGTAGCTTGCTTATAAAACGCATACAAACGCAATTGTACATCTTGTGGTAAAGAGGCTTGCGTCATTTTTGAAGCGGCTGCAACAGCTTCTTCAAATCGTTTATCTAAATCGGTTTCAATCATTACGCTTTGGTTGCAATAACTGTTTTTCCGCCAATGGCTTTTTGATTTAACACAACATTAATTGGAGTACCCAAAGGTAAAAATAAATCCACTCTAGATCCAAATTTTATAAATCCAGCATCCGTTCCTTGAATTACTTGCATACCTTCTGTAGCATAGTTTACAATTCGCTTCGCCAAAGCACCAGCAATTTGTCTGTATAAAACTTCACCGAAAGATTTATTTTCTACAACAATAGTAGTCCTTTCATTTTCTTCGCTTGCTTTTGGATGCCAAGCAACTAGAAATTTGCCTGGATGGTATTTGCTAAATTTAACTACACCTCCCATAGGATAACGAGTGACATGCACGTTAATAGGCGACATGAAAATAGAAACTTGTAAACGTTTGTCTTTGAAGTATTCCCCTTCGTACACTTCTTCAATAACGACTACTTTTCCATCTACAGGAGATAAAATTTCATCTTCATTTAAGATAAACGTACGTTTTGGATTTCTAAAAAATTGAAGAATAATTATTAAAAAAAGGATGGCTATGATTTTGATTGTCATCTTGATCCAGTCAGTATCGATTAAGCTATCACTTGCTAAAACAACAATGGCGGTAATGAATGTACCTAATAAAATTGACGGGGTTCCTTCTTTATGAAACATAGGATAAAATTTGATAAAATAAATATACAATTGGTGCTACAAATATAACACTATCTAGACGATCTAGAATGCCTCCATGTCCGGGCATTATTTTTCCGCTGTCTTTTACTTCAGCAATTCGTTTGAATTTGGATTCAATTAAGTCGCCAATAGTTCCAAAAACGCCTACTATCAATGCAATCATTGTCCAGATTAGAATTGAAGTATCACTAAAATTGGGATTGGGTTTGATGTAAAGTTTTGAAATCAAATAACCAGCAAAAATTGCGAATGCTACACCGCCTAAAAATCCTTCAATAGTTTTTTTAGGGGAAATACGTTCGTATAATTTGTGCTTTCCAATTGACTTTCCTACCAAATATGCAAAAGTGTCATTGGTCCAAATTAAAATAAAAAGGCCTATGATAATTTTAGGATTGTAATCATTTATTCCGAATGAGATTTTCACAATAAAGATGAAAGGTAAAAGGATGTATCCAACTAAATACAAATATTTCCAAATAGGAAAAACTATTTGTTCTTTATTGTCAAATAAGAAAATCAAACATTTTATAAAAATCAACAAACAAATAGCTAAAAGTACTAGGTTTAGTTGGTCAATATCAATACCGAGTTGGATGGGTTGTTCTCGAAGATTAGAAAGGTAATTGTCAGTTTCTGTTTTGTAATAACTCAACAGGCTAATTGCTGTATATGAAAGCGATACGAGCGATAGCGGTAAAATTTTGTTTATCTTAACTAAGTTGCAAAACTCAAATGTTGCAATGACTAAAAAAATTCCAAATAGTAGAATGAAACTTTCAGTAGAGTAAAGGATAGAGAATAATAAAAGTGTAATGTAAACTACACCAGAAATTAATCTTTTGAGCGTTTCATTCATTTTAAAGATCTTCTAAAAGCAATAAATATAAATTCTTAGCAGAACTTCCGTATTGAGTGAAGTCTTCTTCTTTTGCTTTTTCGAAATATTTAATGGTAGTAATATTGGTAGGATAGTCTCTCTCGTATTTCTTTTTTATAGCACTAAGACCATCACTTTTAGCCCCAAGAATTTGACTTGTGGTTGCAATAACTATAATGTTTACAGGTAATTCGAATGGTTTTAATTGTTTGATTTGTTTAGAAGAAAATAAAATAGAACCTTCTTCAGCAATTAAATTTTCGCAACTAGCCAATAAAAAAGCAGGGTTTGTTGGTTTGTCAAAAGGTAGTTTGTTTTCTTCTAATAATTCAAAAAGAGTAGGATCAAAACATAAAACTTCATTTTCAAACCAATCGTTTTCTTCCAGTATATTTTCAAATTGCTCGCTTATCTCTTTTTTGTTCTCACAGTAGATAAATTTTCCGCCATTCTTTTTAAAATGATATATAAAAGCTTCATCAACAGCCATAGTTACTTCTGGAAGAAATTGGCTTTGCTCATTATCTTTATCTTCGTCAGATGCCGATTTATATGAACTGAAAAGTTTTTTAAAAAGACTCATATTCTATTTGAACTACTTAAAATATTGTTTGAAAACGTTCAAAGATAAAAAAATCTTAATTCAAAAGTGTTTTTTGAATTAAGATTTTAATAATTATTACTTTTTTAAAGTTACGATACCACTTCTTCCATGTTGGCATCAAAGCTTCTCTTTCCAAAAATAGCTTCTAAATCGTCTTTAAATATGACTTCTTTCTCAATTAAAATATCAGCCAATTGATTTAGTTTTTCTTTATTTTCTTCTAAAATTTGTATTGCTCTTTGGTATTGACCCTCAATTAAACTAGAAATTTCTTCATCAATTACTTTTGCAGTTTCATCCGAATAAGGTTTTGAAAAACTGTATTCACTTTGCCCTGACGAATCGTAGTAAGTAACGTTTCCAATTTTTTCATTCAAACCATAAACGGTTACCATAGCTCTAGCTTGACGCGTTACTTTTTCAAGATCACTTAATGCACCTGTAGAAATTCTGTTGAAAATTACTTTTTCAGCAGCTCTTCCTCCCATAGTAGCGCACATTTCGTCTAGCATTTGGTCAGGACGAACGATCAAACGTTCTTCCGGCAAGTACCAGGCAGCACCTAAGCTCTGTCCTCTAGGTACAATAGTTACTTTGATTAGTGGCGCAGCATGTTCTAACATCCAACTTACCGTAGCGTGACCTGCCTCGTGAATAGCAATTGCTTTTTTCTCTTCAGGTGTTACAATTTTATTTTTCTTTTCTAAACCACCAATAATTCGATCGACAGCATCTAAGAAATCTTGTTTGTCTACAGCAGTTTTATTATTTCTGGCTGCAATTAAAGCCGCCTCGTTACATACATTAGCAATATCTGCTCCCGAAAAACCTGGAGTTTGTTTGGCTAAAAAGTCAACATCCAATCCTTCAACTTTTTTCAAAGGAGCCAAATGTACTTTAAAGATTTCTCCGCGTTCGCGAATGTCTGGTAAGTCTACAAAAATTTGTCTATCAAAACGTCCAGCACGCATTAACGCTTTATCTAAAACGTCAGCACGGTTAGTAGCGGCTAGTACGATAACATTCGAATTGGTTCCAAAACCATCCATCTCAGTTAATAACTGATTCAATGTATTTTCGCGTTCGTCGTTACCGCCTGACATATTGTTTTTTCCTCTCGCTCTTCCCACTGCATCAATCTCATCAATGAAGATAATTGCGGGTGCTTTTTCTTTAGCTTGTTTGAACAAATCACGCACTCTAGAAGCACCAACACCTACAAACATTTCCACAAAATCAGAACCTGATAAAGAGAAAAATGGCACTTGTGCTTCACCAGCAACTGCTTTGGCTAACAACGTTTTACCTGTTCCCGGAGGTCCGACAAGCAATGCGCCTTTCGGAATTTTACCTCCTAGATTGGTATATTTTTCAGGGTTTTTAAGGAATTCTACAATCTCTTGAATTTCTTCTTTAGCTCCTTCTAAACCGGCTACATCTTTGAAAGTAGTTTTGATATCTGTTTTTTCATCAAACAATTTGGCTTTTGACTTTCCAATATTGAAAATTTGTCCGCCACCTCCAGCACCGCCACCAGACATTCTTCTCATGATGAAGATCCAAACGGCAATAATTACGATGATTGGTAGTAGACTCACAAAAATATCGGTCCAATTGCTTTTTTGTAAGAAGTTGAAATCTTTCAATTTTCCTTCTCCCACCGCTTTTTCTAATTTAGTTTGAAAAATTTGGTCGTTACCAATTTCCAAAGTATAATGCGGTCCGGCATTAGGTCGGTCAAAAACATCTTTCGCTACTTTTGAATTTGATTTGTCTTTTAAAGCCGCTGCTGTTAGGTAAACTTCCGCTTCGCTTTTGTTATATACAATTACTTTTTCAATTTGCCCTTTTTCTAGAAAGTTATTGAATTTAGACGAGGTTAATTGAGCAGGTTCCTCAAAATTACTTCCGCCAGTTGCAAAACTGATGAAAAGAAAAATAAGAAGAATTCCCACGTATACTAACCAAGGACTTACTTTAAATTTATTCGGATTCGGATTATTATTCGCCATTACTCGTTTTTTTCTTTAGTATTTGTTTTCTATTGAAGTAATTTTTGCATCTCCCCAAAGGCTTTCAATGTTGTAATACTCACGAATATGTTTTTGAAAAACATGAACTACCACATTGACATAATCCATTAATACCCATTCGGCATTATCAGTTCCTTCAACATGCCAAGGTTTATCTTTCAATTCTTTGGATACGGTTTTTTGTACGGAGCTTACGATGGCGTTAACTTGTGTATTAGAGGTTCCGTTGCAGATGATGAAATAATCGCAAACTGCGGTATCTATTTCTCTTAAATCTAAGATGTCAACATCATTTCCTTTTACTTCTTCGATTCCCTTAATGATGTTTGCAATAAGTGCATCATTATTTATAGTCTTTTTCGCCATGAATTATTTTTAATATAAGTTGGTAAAGTTACCATTTTTTGTGATTATTTTTGAACCATTAACAGAATATTAAGTTCTGTCTTGCAAATAATAGTTGTATGAAACTAATCAAACTCGATGCCATTGATTCGACTAACGAATTTCTCAAAGGCATATCGACCCAACAAAACACAGAAAATTTTACTGTTGTTACCGCCGAGAACCAAACAAAAGGGAAGGGGCAAAGGGGAGCAGTTTGGAATTCAGAAATAGGTAAAAATCTAATTATGAGTGTATTGGTTAAGGATTACTTAATACATACCAATGCTATTTTTAACTTAAATATTGCATTCTCATTGGCTGTTATTTCGACATTAAAAAAGAAAAATATACCTGATTTAAGCATTAAATGGCCCAACGACATTCTGTCAGCCAATAAAAAAATTGGAGGTATTTTGATTGAGAATAGCATTAAAAGTGACGGATCAATTCATTCAATTGTCGGATTAGGCTTGAATGTGAACCAAACTAATTTTGACGGATTACCCAAAGCGTCTTCTTTGGCAGTGGTTACAGGTCTTGAATTTGATAAAGAGGAGTTACTTATTGATGTTATCACCAACTTAGAAAAGAATGTAACCGAGAGCAAAAACAATCCGGACGCTTTACGCCAACAATTTGTGGAATTGTTGTATAAAAAAGATATTCCAATGCCATTCATAAATCAAAAGGAAGAAAAATTCATGGGAATTATTCAGGGGATATCGTCAATTGGTAGGTTGCGAGTTTTGCTGGAGGATGATTCGGTTGCCGAATTTGACATTAAAGAAGTTCAAATGTTATATTAATAAAAAAGGGCTGTAATTGAAATTACAGCCCTTTTTAAATTTTATTTTATAATTAAATTTTGTGCATGTTTTCAGCCAGTGTTTCGATGAATTTTTGAATTGGCCCTTTAATCATCATAGCCATCATTGGGTTGAAATCGCCTTCAAAATCTAATTTTACATCAGCGTTATTTACATTAACTGCGTCAATTGAAGCAGTTAATGTAAAAGGCAGTTTATCACTGGCAGCGCCTAAAACTAGTTTAGTAGGAGCTGTTTTTTCTTTAATGACTAATTTGATTTCAGGCATTCCTTTCAAACCAAAAATGAAAGCATCAGCACCAATTACTTCAAATTTCGCAATATTTTCAGGCATTAATTGTTCAAAGTTTTTTACATCAGACAGCAATTCAAATAGATTTTGAGCTGACTTTTGAACATTTACTTTTGGACTTTCTAAATTCATTTGGTTTGTATTAACAAATTAAACATTCCAGGTTGAAGGACTCTGGTTCCATTCACTCAAGGTTTGTTGTTCTTCTTCTGTGATATAGTTTTTGGCTACAGCCAAATTCAATAAGTTTTCGTAATTGCTTAAAGTGTATAATTCCACATTAGCTTTTTTGAAATTTTGCTCAGCTACATCAAATCCATAGGTAAAGATAGCGGCCATTCCCTTAATGTTAGCTCCCGCTTCTTTCAACGCTTCTACAGCAAGTAGGCTACTATTTCCAGTACTAATTAAGTCTTCCACCACCACTACATTTTGACCTTTTTGTAAAAAACCTTCCACTTGATTTTGTCTTCCGTGTTTTTTTGGTTCAGGACGAACATACACAAAAGGTAGTCCCATGCTTTCGGCCACAAGTATACCAATTCCAATGGCACCTGTAGCAACTCCTGCAATAACGTCGGGTTTGCCAAATTGTTTTTCAATGTTTTTGGCAAATTCATCACGAACATAATTTCGGATAGCTGGAAATGAGAGTATTAGTCGGTTATCACAGTAGATAGGTGATTTCCATCCAGAAGCCCATGTAAAAGGATTTCTTGGATTCAATTTAATTGCATTTATTTGCAAAAGCAATTCGGCTGTTTTTTCGGCTGTTTCTTTATTAAAAATCATAGCGCAAATGTATAAAGTTTTTGTGAACGACAAACCACTTTTTTTAACAAATCATATCTCTAAGGAGACCGATTTTCAATTGTTTTTGTTAGAAAGTATTGACATCGAACAGCTTATTGTAAAAATTTTTCAAAATAAAATTCAAAAAGCCTATTTATACCATCCCGATGAAAAGGAAATTTTGAAAACTTTAAAAGAAAAGATCCCTGTAAACAAAGCAGGTGGTGGCTTAGTTTACAATAAAAAAGGTGAGGTGCTCTTTATTTTTAGAAATGGAAAATGGGATTTACCAAAAGGAGGAACCAACAAAGGCGAAGAAATTGAAGACACTGCCATGCGTGAAGTGGAAGAAGAAACGGGAGTTGGCTTGTTAGCGGTTACCAAAAAATTACAAAAGACCTATCACGTTTTTAAACGGAACGGTAAATACCGACTTAAAATTACGCATTGGTTTGAGATGACCTCTGATTATGAAGGTACTCTTGTAGGTCAAGCCGAAGAAGGAATTGAAAAAGTCGCTTGGCTAAGTCCGATACAAATTAAAGAAGCATTGAAGAACTCCTATGAGAATATCAAATTATTATTTGAAGATGAAATGCTCCATTAAATTACAAATGGCTTAAAAAAAATCCTAAAGGGATTCTTTTTAAACCATTATATATTTATGATAAACCAACTTTATGAGATGGTTTTTCGTTCTAATAGTGCCATATAAAATCCATCAAAACCAGATTCTGAAGCTAATATCTTTCGGTCTTCAATAAATTGAAATTGTTTCCCAATTTCGGTAGTTAAGAAGCGTTTCACTTGTTCTTGGTTTTCCGAAGGTAAAATAGAGCAAGTTGCATAGACTAACTTTCCGCCAGGTTTTACAATTTTGGAGTAGTTCTCCAATACTTCAGCTTGAACTTTTCGAATATTATCGATGAATTCAGGTTGTAATTTCCATTTAGCATCTGGATTCCTTTTTAATACACCTAGACCACTACAAGGAGCATCGATCAATACACGATCTGCTTTTTCATGTAGCTTTTTGATAACTTTAGTAGAGTCAATAATTCGGTATTCAATATTAAAAGCACTATTTCTTTTAGCTCTTAATTTTAATTGCTTCAATTTACTTTCGTACAAATCCATAGCAATCAATTGCCCTTTATTTTCCATTAAAGAAGCAATGTGCAAGGTTTTTCCTCCAGCACCAGCACAAGTATCTACAACACGCATTCCAGGCTTTACATCAAGAAAAGCAGCTACTAATTGTGAATTGGCATCTTGTACTTCAAAGAAACCTTGTTTGAAAGCATCGGTTAAGAAAACATTGGCTCTTTCCTTTAAAACTAAAGCATCCGGTTGGTCTTTCAAATACTCGGTTTCAATATTCAAATCCATCAAAATCGCTTTTAGCTTTTCTTTGGTGGTTTTTAGCGTATTAACACGAAGAATCACTTTAGCCGGTTGGTTCTGAGCAGTAATTTCTTTTGACCAAACTTTCTCGCCTAATTCTTTTACCCCTATTTCGTCCATCCAATCTGGAATAGATTCTTTGAAGGTTCTAATTTTAGATAATTCATCAAAACGACCTTTGATTTTTCGTTCAGGAGTACCATCTAATTGGCGCCAATCCGGAATAGGATATCCTCTTAATACAGCCCAAACCGCAAAAATGCGCCATAAATTATCTCTATCAAAAGGTTCTTTAACTTCGGCTATTTCAGAGTACAATCGTTTCCAGCGTACAATTTCATAGATGGTTTCTGCAACAAATTTTCTGTCAGAACTTCCCCAACGTTTGTCTTTTTTTAAGGAACGTGCTACCACTTTGTCTGCATATTCTCCTTCGTTGAAAATGGCATTTAATGCGTCAATGGTAGTATAAACTAAATTTCTATGTAATCTCATTTTAAATAATTGAATTGCAAAGGTACTATTTAATGATTGGAAAGCTAAATTTTAATGTTCTAAATAAAAAGACACTGTCGCTAAACAGTGTCTTTTTGTATATTAAAACAAGAAATCTATTTCACTCTTGTTAATCCTATATTTTCTGGTGCGTGAAGTACCATTGGGAATTTTTCAATTTTCACAGAACTACTGTCTAATCCGAAGGCTCTTTCTTCCGATAAACTAAGTTTTTTGATTAAGAAGTAAGAATTCATAACTAATTTTTCATGCCATAATAAATCACTATCATTTGATAGGAATTTTTCAGATAATACAAATTTGAAGTCCCCTAGGATGTTATTTTTATTTAGAGATTCGTAACGACTTGTGATATCTACCTCACCCTTTTTAACCATGTCTTTCAATACCTCGCGGAACATCAAGTTGATTTTAGTAGGTTCTCTAAATCCTAAATTGAAATCAATTCGGTAAATATCATCTTTTAAAATCTCAGTTACTTTATATTCAGTTTTATAAGGCTCTGATAAAATGTTAACGTGAACAAACCAGTAGATATCGGCTCTTTTTGGTCTTTTTTGAAGAATTGAATACATTACTTTTTCTTCAATTTCATCCACTCTACCTGCATTGGTCATGTATACCAAGTGGGTTGCGTATTTTGGGATTGTTAGATCGGCACTTAATTCGCCCAAGACTTTTTTGTAATCTTCAATTTTAACAATTTTGGTGTATGCTTTATTAATTTTCTTAGCTAAATACCAAATAGTCATAATTGAAATTAAAGTAAGAGCGATGCACAATGTTACATAACCCCCTTCGGCAAATTTGGTAATATTAGCAGCTAAGAAGCTAAATTCAATTATTAAATAAATACTAATTAAAGGCACATATAAGAACCATTTCACTCGTTTCATTATCAAATAAAAATTCAATAAAATGGTAGTCATAATCATACAAAGGATAATAGCTAAGCCATAGGCGTGTTCCATATTGCTTGATTCCTCGAAGTGTAAAACAATTCCAACACAACCAATAAAAAGCAACCAGTTAATGGAAGAAATGTATAATTGTCCTTTCAATTCAGTTGGGTATTTTATTTTGGCTTTAGGCCAAAAGTTCAATCGCATGGCTTCGTTAATTAATGTAAACGAACCGCTAATCAAAGCTTGTGATGCAATTACGGCAGCCAATGTTGCTACTACGATTCCAATAGGTTGGAACCAATCGGCCATGATTAAATAAAATGGGTTTCCGTTTTTACCACCTAAACTAGCTAAAGTTTCTCCTTCGTGATGAATTAAGTATGCACCTTGTCCAAAGTAGTTTAGTAGCAATGCTATTTTTACGAAAATCCAACTGATTCGAATGTTTTTTCTTCCACAATGACCCATGTCTGAATACAAGGCTTCAGCTCCTGTTGTACATAAAAATACAAACCCAAGAACGAAGAAACCGTCCGGATGTATAGAAAGTAATTTGTAAGCATAGTAGGGGTTTATTGCTTGGAGAACTTCAGTATGTTTTGCAATTTGAATTCCTCCCAAAACAGCTAACATAGTAAACCAAATTAACATCATAGGAGCAAAAAACTTCCCGACTAACTTGGTTCCAAATTGCTGAATTGTAAACAATATGAACAAAATTCCAATTACAATCGGAATGGTATTGATTTCAGGATAAAAAGTTCTTACTCCTTCTACGGCAGACGATACAGAGATAGGAGGGGTTATAATACCGTCGGCTAGCAAAGCACTTCCTCCAATAATAGCGGGTACTATTAGCCATCGTATTTTGGTTTTTTTGACCAAAGCGTATAAAGCAAAAATTCCACCTTCACCATGGTTGTCAGCACTTAAAGTGATGAGAACATATTTAATTGTAGTTTGCAGAGTCAGTGTCCAAAAAACACATGATATTCCTCCTAAAACAATATCGGCATTAATAATATGGTCACCCAAAATGGCTTTCATTACATACAAAGGAGAAGTTCCGATGTCACCATAAATAATACCTAAAGAAACTAATAGACCACCAAGTGTTAATTTACTATGAAGATCTTTGTGCGCTACGCTCATGATATTTGATTAAAAAGTGGGCAAATTTACTCTTTTTAAATATATTAGGATAAAAAATTCAAAAAAATCACAATGGTAGGTGTGAATTACTATCTTATAGAATTCCAGTAGTTTAATTATTTAAATTTAATTTTGAGTTTCGGCAGAGTTTCTAAATATTAATTGCATTTTAAATAATTGTATTTTAGCATTCTTAATTGATTTTTTATGAATAAACTAGTTCTTATTGTTGTCAGTATTGTATTTTTTTCTTGTAAATCAATTCATTCTGTCGACAACCGAAATGCCGTTACCGTCACTATAGATACTTTATTACAAGATAAAATCAGTATTCGTGCTTTGGCATTGGATCATGATAAAGTTTGGTATGCAGCGGATCAATCTAGATTTGGCTTCATAGATGTGAAGACAAATCAGAAGAAAGAAATTAAATTGCCTTCTGAAAAAAATGCCGAGTTTAGGAGTATTGCCCAAACGGAAAAATATGTTTTTATTTTAAACGTGGGTAATCCTGCTTTGCTATATAAATTTTCAAAAGAGGATTTGAGTTATGAATTGGTTTACCAAGAAAATCACGAAAAAGTATTTTACGACAGTATGCAATTTTGGAATGATAAAAAAGGTATTGCTATTGGTGATCCAATAGAAGGTAGTTTTTCTATGATTACCACCCGAGATGGGGGAGTTTCATGGCAAAAAATGCCTTCAGATCGATTACCTCATTTAGTTGATGGCGAAGCTGCTTTTGCGGCAAGTAATACCAATATTGTAATTAAAGGCAATGCTACTTGGCTTGTATCTGGCGGAAAAAAAGCACGAGTATTCCATTCTATAAATAAAGGTAATAGTTGGTCAGTAGTGGAAACACCAATAGTTCAAGGAAAGCAAATGACAGGAATTTTTACAGCTGATTTTTACAATTCATCAGTTGGTTTCATATCGGGTGGAAATTATGAAGTACTGAATCAAAACTTTGATAATAAAGCAGTAACGCATGATGGTGGAAAAACCTGGAAATTAGTAGCGCAGAATCAGGGTTTTGGGTATGCTTCTTGTGTGCAATATATTCCCAATAGTCATGGAAAAGAATTGATTAGCGTAGGTGCTTCAGGAATTTATTACTCTAATGATGGTGGTAGTAGTTGGAATCAATGGAGTACAGATTCTAGTTTGTATACTATCAGATTTTTGAATAACAACACAGCTATCGCAGCAGGTAAAAATAAAGTGATTCGTATTCGATTTAAATAATAAAGCCATCCCTATGGAATGGCTTTTGGGGGGTATATTATATGAATTTAATCTTTTCTTTGTCCTCTATTTCGGTACTGCAATAACAATTTTCTACTAAAGTCCTCCTCTGATTTTTTAAGTTTAATGATTTTTGACGCAGGAAGAATTCCTTTTAAATTAAGTATGAATTTCTTTCTCAATACATAAAACTCCTCTTCATTTGTTTCCATTTGACTTAAAAGTACACTGGCTTCTTTCTCAGTCATTTTATCTTTTCCATCACGATATCGTTTAATAAACGATCTCATTTTTAAATGTTTTAATTCAAATTCTTTTTCTTCGAAGGCATTGTAAATAGGCCAAAATTTTTCTGCTTCGGAACTATTTAAATCTAACTCTGTAGTTATAAATGCAACTTTCATTGCTTTAATTTGTTCTCTTTTTTCTTTCATATTTTCGCCTTGCGCAAATGAGCTAAACGGGCTAAATAAAAGTAATGCGAATACTAGGTTAAGAAGTTTCATAATTGATTGTATTAATTGATTTTTTATTCTGATAAAAGTCTCTCTAAATCGGAATTGATACTTAGATGTTCTTCAATGATCTCGTCTTTTAGTTGAATTGTCGCTCCCATCTTATTTAAATCGTCTTCGTCTAATTCACTAATTAGATCATATTGATTGATGTTAGTTTGATAACTTAAATGATTTTCTAAAGTAGTTAGATCTAATTCCTCTGCAGGTTTTGAAAGTTGATTAAAAATTGGGATAAATAATCCAATGACTAATATGGCTGCTACTGCCATAAGTAGTTTGCTTTTTTGTTTATACAATGGAATCACCCTATTTGTTTCATCGGGAAATTGAGAAAGAACCTTTTTTGAAAAATCTTCAAAGTAGTTGTCTGGAACTATAAATCCAGAGGTAGTTTTCGGTATATTTTCTAAATTAAATTTTTTCATGGCAAGGTTTTGACTAAAAAGAGTTTAAAAGGTTTAATTTGAAGTGACATAGGCTTCTATTTTTTTTACTGCATGGTGATAGGAGGC
This sequence comes from Flavobacteria bacterium GWA2_35_26, assembly GCA_001800905.1. Lineage (GTDB taxonomy): Bacteria > Bacteroidota > Bacteroidia > Flavobacteriales > Flavobacteriaceae > Flavobacterium. The sequence continues at coordinate 106,158 of MGWH01000005.1, forward strand.
TTTTAATGCGCCAACTGAAGTGTCTAAAATAGTTGCGATTTCTTCATATTTTAATTCTTCAAAATATTTCATTTTGAAAACCAATTGTTGTTTAGTGGGTAATAAAGCTATGGCTTTTTGTAGTTTGATCTGAATTTCATTACCATCAAAAAAAACATCCGATTGCAGATTATCAATTATTTTGGCATTTATTTCTTCCGTAGAAGTATTATTTTTTTTGGCTTTTTGTTTGATAAACGTTAGCGACTCATTAGTAGCTATTCGGTACATCCATGAAAAAAGTTTACTTTCTCCTTTGAAGTTTTTTAGATTTTGAAATACTTTAATAAATGTATTTTGGAGAACATCGTCAGTATCATCATGGTTCAATACAATATTTCGAATATGATGATACAAAGGTCTTTGATAGGTATGCAAGAGTTTTTGAAACGCTTCATTTTGCGTTTTAGGATCCAATAATTCTTGAATAAATTCTTTTTCTTCTTGCAAAATTTTTGTTTAACTGATTAGAATAGAAGGGATCCAAAAGGTTTAATCAAACGATTAAATTTCTGATGGATTGGTTTCTGTTTCTGAATCTGGAGTATTTTCAGTTTCTGGAACTATTTTGGGTGTTTCTTTTTTGGGTTTAACCCGAAAGTAAAATTCAGTTTTCCATTTAGAGGGTTTTTTTATATCACTTTTACTGATGGTAAATATTGCTATATGTGAAAATGGAGAATCAGGTGTAATTACTTTTTGATTAATATACGATTTCGATTTTTTCAGGGCTTCTTTGGTATGCGAATAGTCCCCGTAAAGAGAAGTTTTAATGGCTGAAAATGATTCTAATTCATCCGCTAAAATATCACTTCCTTCACTCGTAATAATGGCTTCTTTAATAGGAATACAAAGCGAAATTTTTGCTAATCCACTTTTTTCATCATAGGTGTGGTAAATAATGAAGGGTTTGCCATTGCGTTCAATTTCATTTTGCTCACAAAAAGCAATTATTTTTGGAAAAACAATTCTCGAATTTCGTACTACCTTACTAATTTTACTGGTAAAACTTTGATAAAGGTATGGGGTTCTCAATTTTTGAACTAATCCATTTACTTTGATTTTGTAAGTGTTGATTTCATATACCAAACTACGATCTAGGTTAACCAAACTTTTATCAAAAAGGTCACCAATAATTTTGCGGGCTCCACCATGTAAAGCAGTGTAAATTTTATAAGAGAAACTCATTTCTCCTACCGATTTTACAGTAACTTTTGTTCCGCCTAAAGTATCTTTGAATATCCAAGTGATTTTGAATTTGGAATCATCCCAATCCATTTTTTGATGAATACTATCATTTTCTTTTAGCGATAAAGTTTGAATTGTTCCAGTACCTTCAGAGCCTTCCCAGGTGAATTTGGCCCCTTTGCCTAAAGTATTTTTGTAGAATTGCCCTTTTAATGAAGTATCTCCCAACATATAATACATAAAATCTTGCCAGTTTTCAGCATCATTTACGTAATTGTACACGTTTGATTTTGAAGTATGAATAATTTTACTTTTTTCGATGGAAAAATTACCTTTTTGTGTTGCTATAAAAACAGAAAAAGATATAAAACTAAGCAAAAGTAAAAGGAAGAAATATTTTAAGATTTTCATATTGACTGTAAAAGGGTTGCTTACGTAAAGTTACGTTATTTTATTTCACAATATCTGTTGAAAAAAAAATATACTAGCGCTTAAAGAAAATCTTGATTACAAAAAGTAATCCTATAAATACTAAAAAACCGATCAATATTTTATAATTCCCTTTGTAAAAAATTTGGTGCAATCGCGCATCTTTTCGATAAGAAAAAAACATTGCAATTACAAAAGCTATAAAAAAAAGGAGTCCGAAGATTAATTGTCCTGTACTAAACATCTGTTGAAAATTTTAAAGCAAATTTAGGCATTTATTCAAGAATAGTTGTTAATTTTCCAATCCAATTAATGAATCCATTTATGCAAAAACAAATTAAAGCGGTTAAGGAATTTCACACCGCATTTCGAATAGGACATAGTGAGTCACCCGTTGCCGATTTGGGCGAAACCAAAAAGCATCTTCGTTATAATTTAATGAAAGAAGAGAATGAAGAGTATTTAGAAGCCGTTTTAAACAATGACTTGGTTGAAATAGCAGATGCATTAGGCGATATGCTGTATATACTTTGTGGGACAATTATCGAACACGGTTTGCAACATAAAATCGAGGAAGTGTTTGATGAAATTCAGCGCTCAAACATGAGTAAATTAGGAGAAGATGGTAATCCAATTTATCGTGAGGACGGAAAAGTAATGAAAGGGCCGAATTATTTTAGACCTGATTTTTCTAAAATTTTAGGAGAATAAACTAAATTAATTTTAATATAAAAAAAGCGATTTTCATCTGAAAATCGCTTTTTTGTATTTAATAAGTATTGGTTATACTTTGACAGTCCAACCAAAAGTATCTTCAGCTACTTTATTTTGAATATTAGTTAGTTTTAATTTTAAATCGGCAGCCACTGAATTATCTAATTTAGGTAATTCGTAGTAGTGGTCTTTGTATGAGAATCCCGCAATTGGGCTAATTACGGCAGCTGTTCCAGCACCGAAAATTTCTTTTAGACTTCCGTTTTTAGCAGCTTCTACTAATTCGTCTACTAATACAGAACGTACTTCAACTTGGATACCTTCTCTTTTAGCTAAATCAATAAGTGTTTTTCTAGTAACTCCATCCAAAATACGCTCACTTGTAGGTGCTGTATATAAAGTATCATTGATTCTGAAAAACACGTTCATCGTACCCGCTTCTTCTAGTTTCGTATGGGTTGCATCATCGGTCCAAATCACTTGTTGGAATCCTTCTTTGTTAGCCAAATTAGTTGGGTAAAATTGCCCCGCATAATTGCCAGCTGCTTTTGCTGCACCAATTCCGCCATTTGCAGCTCTACTGTAATGTTCAGCTACAATTACTTTAACTTCACCTGCATAATACGATTTAACAGGAGATAGGATAATCATGAATTTATAGTTGTCTGAAGGATTGGCGATTACACCGGTTCCAGTTCCAATCATAAATGGTCTTATGTACATAGAGTTTCCGTCGCCTTTTTTTACCCAAGCTTGGTCTATTTTAAGTAATTCTTTCAAACCATCCATAAAAATAGTTTCAGGAACTTCAGGCATTGCCATTCTAACCGCTGATTTATTGAAACGTTTGTAGTTCTCATCAGGTCGGAATAACCAAATTGCATCTTGCTCGTCTTTGTAGGCTTTCATTCCTTCAAAAATTGCTTGACCATAATGAAAAACACGAGTCGAAGGATCTACTAAGAAAGGAGCGTAGGGTTTGACAGTTGGAGTTTGCCATTCGCCATTTATAAAATCACATTCAAATAAGTGATCTGTAAAAACGGCTCCAAAACTTAGGTTATCAAAATCTACCTCATTAATTTTAGAAGTAGCAGATGGTATAATTTCAATTTTTTTGGTTTGAGTTGCACTCATAATAAAGAATAATTTTTATTGTATAAATGAAAAGCAATTGCTCCTATTTTTTAACGATTACAAAATTAAATAAAAATCGGCAAAATACTTATGAAAATACTATTAATTAAAGCATTTATCTGTGATTTATGTATATTTAAAAATAATCATTCAATTAAGGTTGATTTATGGGAATTATATAATAAATATCATTTTTTTTCGAATGAAACGTTTTTGTTTTAACTAATTTTGGGCATAAAATAAAACGCCTTAGGTAGTATAAATTTCAAATAAAAGGTATTGGAAAGAGAAATTATTCAAACGCTCGATGGTTCTACAACAATTCATCTCAAAGAATGGGATGAATGTTATCATTCCAAACACGGTGCTATTCAGGAAGCGCAACATGTTTTTATTAAAAATGGACTTTCCTTATTTCCAAATCAAGCAGTATCTATTTTAGAGATAGGATTTGGTACAGGGTTAAATGCTTTTATTACTTTATTGGAATCTAAAAAATTCCATCAATCGATACATTATGTTGGAGTAGAAGCTTATCCTGTGAATGCAGCTGAAGTTATAGCAATGAATTATGTGACCGAGTTAAATGCAATTTCAGATGAAGCTCTATTTAAAAAAATGCACGAAAGTAACTGGGATGAAAAAGTTTTTTTACATCCTGAATTTGAGTTAACCAAACGAAAGCAGTTTTTTGACGAAATTGATGCAGTCGAAGAATTTGATTTGATTTACTTTGATGCTTTTGGCTATCGAGTGCAACCGGAACTATGGAGTACAGCGATTTTTAAAAAAATGTTTACTGCTCTTCGGCCAGGTGGTAAATTAGTTACTTATGCTGCGCGAGGAGTAGTTAAAAGAAGCATGATTGAGGTTGGATTTACAGTTGAAAAGTTAGCTGGACCACCGGGAAAAAGAGAAATGTTTCGTGCAAGTAAAGCTATTGAGTCAGTTTAATTTCGGGAATAAAATAAATTACTTAAAACTTCGTTAAAATAACACTATGTCATTTACTATTGATGTAATTTTATACAGCGAAATTTAAAGTTTAACCCAAAATTGAATTCATTATGACAAAAGTAATGCTTGACTACACCAAATCTATTCTAGAGAGAGTCAGTTTTGATCCTGCACTTTTTTACAAAGAATTACAAAAAGCGATTAAAACTTTATTGCCCCATGAAATGGTCCAATTAAAAGAATGGTTATATAGATTTACAAATGAAAAACCAGAACTAAAACCCTGTTTGTTAGTTATTAATTCATAAAAAAAAGGAACCAATTTGGTTCCTTTTTTTTATTTTTTGTTTAATGGGCTAATGATTTCTACATTTTGAAATGCAATGGCTCCTTTAATTATTCCGGAAATAGTATTCCGTAGCGCGTCGATGATATGAATTTTCAGTTCGCTTTTTGGATAAATTATGCTGACTTCACGAGCAGGTTTCGGCTCTTTAAAATGGCGTAGTTTATTTTTATCCGATTCATTTAAGTCTAAAGTATGTAAAAAAGGCAATAAGGTGGTACCTAGTCCCTCATTGGCTAACTTAATCAAAGTTTCAAAACTACCACTTTCTATTTGAAAATGATTGATTTCATTTCTGGTATTATTTCTACATAAATTAAGGATACCATCTCTAAAACAATGTCCGTCTTGTAGTAATAGAATTTCGTCCAAATTCAAATCGGCAACTTCAATTTCTTTTTTCTGGTAATGTTGATGTCCCTCAGGAATATAGGCCATAAATGGCTCATAGTAAAGCACAATCTCTTTGATTTTTTCTTCTTGGAGCGGAGTTGCAGCAATCGCCGCATCCAAATGGCCGTTGTTTAATTTTGTAATTATTTCAGCAGTATTGAGCTCTTCAATAATCAATTTTACTTTTGGATATTTTTTGATAAAATTTTTCAAAAACATCGGAAGCAAAGTAGGCATAATGGTAGGGATAATACCTAATCTAAATTCACCACCTATAAATCCTTTTTGTTGTTCAACAATATCTTGAATTCGATCAGCTTCATTAACAATACTTTTAGCTTGAGTTACAATTTTTTGACCTATATCGGTCAATTGTATGGGTTTTTTGGTGCGATCAAAAATTTGGATATTAAGTTCCTCTTCAATTTTTTGAATTTGCATACTCAAAGTAGGTTGAGTTACAAAACATTTGTCTGCAGCTAGCGTAAAATTTTTGTATTCAGCTACTGCAAGTACATATTTAAGTTGAGTAATAGTCATAAGAATAGTTTATATTGATGCAAATATAAAAACAATAAGTTAAACTTATAGACTGTCTTCAACTTTTAAATTGCTTATAACTCATTACTATAAATAGTTATACCATGACGCTATAACAAATTAGTACTACGATGTGCAATTAATTATTGATAAATATATTGGCATGCCAATGGTTATATTCACTGGAAATGTTATGGCTAAAGCCATAGGTAAGTAAAGTCCAGGATTTGCTTTTGGAACTGTAATTTTCATTGTAGCTGGAACTGCTATATATGATGCACTTGCGGCTAATACTGAAAAAATAAATCGGTTTGAAATATCATCGGTTACAACGGAACTTAATATTGCAAATAAACACCCATTTACAATTGGGATTGCCACTGCAAAAACTAATGGAAACCATCCACTGCTAAAGAAGGATTTTAATTTTTTCCCACTCGTGATTCCCATATCTAATAAAAATATTGCAAGAAAGCCTTTGAATAAATCATTTGTGAACGGCTTTATTCCTTGAGCTTGTTCTGCATTAGCTAGATAGCCAATAACTAAACTTCCAAGGATAAGCAGAACGCTACCATTCGTTAGCGAATGTTTTACAATAGATTTTTTTTGGAATTTAGTATTATCTCCTTTGTAAAAAATCGAAATAAGCATTAATCCAATAATTATGGAAGGCGATTCCATTATTGCCATAACTGCAACCATATGCCCGTGTAATTGCAACTGATGCGCCTCTAAATAAGATACTGCGGTAACAAATGTAACGGCACTTACAGATCCATATGCTGCTGCAATAGCCCCTGAATCAAAGAGGTTTAATTTTCTTTTCAGAATAAAAAAGGTATATACTGGAATTATTGCCGAAATACCAATACCAAATAATAAAGACCATATAATTTCAGTTGAAAAGGTTTCGTGGGATAATTCTTGCCCCCCCTTAAAACCGATGGCAAATAAAAGATATAAGGAGATAAATTTTGAGGAATTTTCAGGAATTTCTAAATCACTTTTCAAATACACTGCAATGATTCCAAGTACGAAAAAGAGAAGAGCTGGATTTGTTAAGTTTTCAATGAGCAAGTTTACATTCATAATTATTTATATCAAGTTTAGGTTTTATTTATCGAATTTTTGAGAATTGTAGTCTCATTCCTTTTGGGGAATAATCAAATACTCCGTTAGTATATACTATATTTCCGTTTACAATAGTTGTCATAATTTTACTTTGGAAAACTTGTTCTTCAAAAGGAGACCATTTGCATTTATATAAAATATTTTCTTTTGTCACTTTCCATGATTGGTTTATATCAACTAATACTAAATCAGCATAATAACCTTCTCTTATATAACCGCGCTCTTTTAGCTTATAAATTTCAGCAACATAATGAGCCGTTTTTTCAACAATCATTTCTAATGTCAATTTATTTTGATGATACATTTCTAGCAATGCAGGAAGAGCATGCTGTACTAATGGACCTCCGGACATGGCTTGAAAATAGGTTCCTGTTTTTTCTTCTATGGTATGGGGAGCATGATCTGTAGCAATTATGTCTAATTTTCCGCTATGTAATGCATCAAATAAACCCTTTTGATTCATTTCTGATTTGATTGCAGGATTCCATTTTATTTTGGCTCCTAATTTTTTGTAATCTTGGTCTGAAAACCACAAATGATGAACGCAGGCCTCGGCAGTAATTCGTTTTTTATGTAAAGGTGTTTTGCAATCAAATAATTCGGTTTCAGCTAGAGTTGAAATATGAAATAAATGCAATCTATTTCCGTATTTTTTTGCAATATCAATTAATTCTTTCGTGGTGGAGTAACATGCTTCTTCGTTTCGTATTATGGGGTGGTATTCAAAAGGAATATCTGAATTGAATTGAAGTTGTAACGTTTCAGTATTCTTCTTGATAATAGCATCGTTTTCGCTATGTAACGCTATTAAAGTATTGGAATTGGCAAATATTTTTTCGATATATTCTGGGTAATTGGCTATAATCCCATCCTCTTTAGAAAAATACAATCCGTCATCTGTAACCCCACAAACATTTTCCGTATCTGTTTTTAAAGTTTCCTCCCAATTATCTTTGGTAAGCCCCATAAAAAAAGAATAATTGGCTAATGATTTTTCATCTGCTAACGAATATTTTTGTTCAAGTAATTCATTAGTAAGTGTATTAGGTAACGTATTTGGCATGTCCATAAATGAGGTAATACCTCCAGCAACAGCTGCTATAGATTCGGTGAATAGGTCAGCTTTGTGGGTAAGTCCGGGTTCTCTAAAATGAACTTGATCGTCAATAAATCCGGGAAGTAGGTATAAGCCTTCTGCATTAATTTCATTGCAAACAAGTTCTTTGTGTATCGCAATTGAATGATCAATTTTCTCGATTCGATTTTTGTTAATTAAGACATCTTTGGTAACAATTCTCCCTTCGTTAACAATCTGTGCATTTCGTATTATTAGTCTCATAATTCAGCTACTGCTCTGTTTAATCTATCGTTTATAGATTTTCCTAGATTAATATTGGGTAATTTTTCAATTAAGAGTACGTCTAGACCTAGAGCATCCAATTCATGTAAATAAGAATATAAATTTTTTGAAGCTTCCTTAAAATCTCCTGTTGGAGATAAAATGTACTGTACAATTGGCTTAGTTGTATTTACCTTATTTTGAAATTGAAGTACCCCAATTTTTTCAGATGAGATAGACTCTAATTCTTTTTCAATATCCTCAACTAGAAAAGATTTTGTTTTTGGAGCATAATGTTTAGTAAACATTCCAGGCGCACTTGGGGCAATAGAATCTTTATTGTGGACCTTTATTGGGCCTACAATTTTTTCAATTTCTTCGATCGGAATAGCACCATATCTATAAAGTACAGGTAGTTCTCCTTCAAATCCGATAATGGTTGATTCAATTCCATTTTGACAATTTCCTCCATCTAAAACAACGTCTATATCATTCTTAAAATAGTCAAAAACATGTTGCGCATTTGTTGGGCTAATTGACCCAAAAGGATTGGCGCTTGGTGCAGCTAAGGGGAAGTTTAAATGATGTAATAGCTTCAAAGTCAAAGGATGATTAGGAACTCTAACAGCAACAGTATTCTTTCCTGAAGTTACCCAATCGGAAATACAATCTTGTTTTTTTAGTACTAAGGTTAATGCACCTGGCCAAAATTGAGCCGCTAATTGAGTTGCTAAATGAGGTATTTCTTTGGCGACTTCTTTCAGTTGTTCAGTTGACTTAAGATGAACGATTAGCGGATTATTATTGGGTCTTTTTTTTATTTCGAATATTTTCTTAACTGCGGATTCGTTATAAATATTGGCAGCCAAGCCATAAACTGTTTCAGTTGGAATTGCAACTACCTTGCCTTCATTTAGGGTATGGATTGCGAAAGAAATATCTTTAGTTATTACTGTCATAATTAATTAAGGATTACAATAGTCGCAGTACATTGGATCTTCATACTTTTTAGTGTTAGGAAACATTTTAGTCTCTTGATGTAAACATTTTTTGCATTGATAATTAACGCTTAAAGCTGATTGTGTAGGGGAGTTGCATAAATTACATGGTAATCCTCGAGTCACTTCTTTAATTTCAAAGCCCGGGGTATCGCATCTGGGACATTTGGTATTCATCTTTTCAACTAATTTATGAGCGGTTTTTTCAATAACTTTCATTCTAGTTGGATTGAAACAAGCTCTCATATCGGTTTCAACAAATACTTTTCCGAACATTTTTTGGATTTGGTTGAATTGAATAAGTAGTTCTTTTTCATTCGTAATCCCTTTATAACATATAGAAAAATTACTGTCATCTGATTTAAGAATTAATCCGTGGGAAGGGAATTGAATATTGGATGAAAATTCTAATAGGTCTTGTTCTGTAGCGACATATGTTCCATTAAAATTTGTCGAAGTGCTTAATTCAGTGGCGATTATTTCTAAATTGTTTTTAATATCCAATAGCATTAAATGTTCTTCATCTGCAGGTAGAAAAAATACGGATGGATGTGCTCCAAAGGATCCCTCACTGGCAATCACTAAATCGCATTTGTAATGGTCTACTGCTGATAAGCATTTTTGGCGAAGCGTGGAGATTACATCCTTCTTTCTTTCAATTTCTCCGCTAAATGTGCCTAATGTATCGGTATTAAATAGTTGGTTTACTATGCATGTAACACCAAATTCTTTTTCAAATATTGGAGCTATTATTTTTTCTTTTCCGTGTTGAGTAGCTATCAGTAAATTTCTTCCTTCAAACATTATTTATTTACTGAAATTTTAATCATACATTCAATTTCCAATGTATGCTTTTCTTTTTCCGCTAGATGAATCACTTCTTCAATTAAACCCTTCATTTTATTCAGTTCTTCAATCCTTTTTTTGGAATGATTAGCATCTTTATTGAAGCGAATTTGACTGCTAAAATCCTCTAAACTATGAAAACTAATCTTGTTGTTAATTAATGAGTTAAGAAGAGTTTTTGCTTCATTTGGATCAAAAATACCTTCTATTAATTTGTGTTGTGATTCGTTTTTCATGATTATAATTTGACTTTAGTTATTTTTAATAAATAAGTTGATACAAACAATGATACTCCAAGAATTATAGTAGACAAGAATGAAAATTCGGATAGAATATTAAATACCATTGCTACTGACAATAAAATAATTATTGTTTTGTAAATCGTATTTTGTGATTTACAGAACATTTTAATTTTGCTTTTCAAAAGGAATCGTATCTTTTGCATCTTTTTTTATTGCAAATTTCAAATTTAATAATCATATATTTTTATTTATATTTGTTATCATTTATATAAATATATTATATGAATTATACATTTCATCAATTAAAAGTTTTTTTGAAAGTTTCTCAAACAAAAAGTATTACTAAGGCTGCTAATGAGCTACATCTTACACAGCCAGCAGTATCAATACAATTAAAAAATTTTCAAGATCAATTTGAAATCCCACTTACAGAAGTAATAGGGAGGCAATTGTATGTTACTGATTTCGGAAAAGAAATTGCATCAACTGCCGAACAAATTTTAAGTGAAGTTGAAAAAATCAATTTTAAAACACTTGCCTACAAAGGAATATTATCAGGGGTGTTAAAAGTATCTGTTGTATCGACAGGGAAATATGTGATGCCTTATTTTTTGAGTGATTTTCTAAATTCAAACAATGGTATTGAGCTTGATATGGATGTTACCAATAAATCAAAAGTGATTAAAGCTTTAAGAAATAATGAAGTTGATTTTGCATTAGTTTCTAATCTTCCTGGAGAAATCAATGTTGAATCTGAAACATTAATGCAAAATAAATTGTTTTTGGTAAGTAATAAACAGTATTTGAATGATTCAAAATTATCAAGTAATGATGCTTTAATTGATGTTCCTTTGATTTATAGAGAAGAAGGTTCTGCTACAAGATTACATATGGAAAATTATTTTTCAAAAAAAGGATATATCATTAAAAGCAAACTGCAATTAACTTCTAATGAAGCAGTTAAACAGGCAGTAATATCAGGAATTGGTCTATCAATCATGCCGTTAATTGGTTTGAAAAACGAATTGGAAAAGGGGGATTTAAAGATTATTCCTGCCAAAGGATTACCCATTGTGACCAATTGGAAATTAGTGTGGTTAAAAGGCAAGAAAATGAGTCCGGTAGCAGCAGCTTATTTAGAGTATATCAGACAACAAAAAACTGTAATTAATGAAAATCAATTTTCATGGATTAATAATTATTAATCATTTAGATTCTCATTAAATGCTGATGGAAGTAGGGTAGGAATAAACTTGATCAATATGGGTAACAACAAACTTCCTCCAGGCAATAAAAATATGGTTAATGATGGGATAGTTTTACAAATATCAAGTAATTGTTTTTTTATTTTTTTCTTTTCTTTTTCATCCAAATCCCTGCTTGTTGAATGAGCTAACAATACCATAAGTTCTTTACTTTGAACAATTTCCTTCACTAGGCGTGTTTTGTTACGTGCAATAAGAGTGACAACACTTTGCGTAGTTTGATCGTAAAAATGTTTAACAGGATTGGAATAATTAAAATAAGGAATTTCCTTTTTATGTTTGGAAATAAAGAGATTCGTATCGTTGATACTTTGTTTTACAAACTCGTCAGATACAGCAAGAGCTTCGGCCAATTGAAATAAAAAATAGGATTCATTCGTTTCTAAAACTCCATCGTTCCATAGCGCCATACCAGCAATGTCAATTAGGTAATTCTTTTCTAATTCATTGGTAAAAAAATCCAATTCCAGTGTTTCTAAACTCAAATTAGAGTTTTTGGAGAATTTACTATAACGTATAGATGCCTCAAAAAGTTTGATTAATAAGTCGTCGTATTGCGATTTATTGGTTTTGATTTTCAAAGCCAGAGTGACAATATTGACAATCGTTTCTTCTATTTTTTTGAGATATTTTTCCGGGATATTTCCATGCATTAAATATTGGCGAAAGGCCAATACATCAATATACAAAAGCGCATTGGTAACTAAATGAGAAAAGTTTTTACTGATGATGTTTTCATTAGTTTGAACTCGTTCGTCAATGAATTTTTCAAGTGTAAGTGAAGGACTATTCTTTGGGAGTAATTTTTTAAACAAGTTAAATTCTTCTGGATGCATCTCATTATAAAAAGACACCGTTTCGGCAATGAATTCCTCCCAATTAAGTTTTTCCTTAGTAACACTATAAACTCCTAAAAGGCTATTCAATAAAGCTACTTTTGACACTTCTTCTTTGAACCAACCAGTAATAGGAATTACCGATTTTGTATCCAACGAAATGATGTGCCCATAGATAAATCCTGATTTTCTTAATGCTTTATAGAAAGCATCATTTTCAGTGACCAATTCCATCTTTGAAATCTGTTGTTCACTGAAAAATTTATCGATCCAACCGGGTACTGAAGGGTTTATCATTAACTTGAATTAAAAGTACAAAGCTAGGTTTTTTTCTGGTTTCAAAGATGAAATTAAAATTAAAAAACAGTTTTGTAAATGAATACAAAACGGTTTGAATTGCCAAGTAAATAATTGTTACTTTATGATTGCTGAGCAGGCTACTCGAGCTCCAGAATTTCCAGTGGGCTGCGTTACGAAATCATCAGCACCTTGATGCACTATCAATCCTTTTCCTAAAACATCTTTAGCAGGATCTCCACAACCTATACACCATTCCTCAGTAGTCAAAGTGATTGTTCCATTTCCATTTTCATCAGCTGTGAAGTTTCCAATATCGCCTTTATGGTATTCTCCTTCTCCCCATTTACCGTGTTTTTTAAAGGTAGGATTCCAATGTCCGCCTGCTGAACTTCCATCAGCGGCAGAACAATCTGATTTTTCGTGAATATGAATGGCATGAACACCCGGTTTTAGCCCAGTAAGTTTAGCTTCAAAAGTGACTTTTCCTTTTTTCTCTGTAAAGGTTGCAGTTCCTGCAACTGAACTATTACTCTTCGGTTCAAAATACAGAGCTAGTTTTTTTACATCATTTGAATTGGCAGTTTTACAGCCAATAATAACAGCTACAATAACAAGAATGGATACTACTATTTTTTTCATTTTTATGTTTTTTTATTAGGATAAAGTTACATCTATTAGGAGAAATATGTTCAATATAATCTTAAAATATAAAAACCGCTCCGATAAAACAATCAGAACGGTTTTTAAAACAAATTAAATTCAAACTAAAAACTATCTTTCTGCTTAAAAGCAATATTTATTTTCGGCAACTAATTTTGCTGTAATGGTTTCTCTTAAACCAACTACATTTGGCATGTTAGTGTATTTTGTAAATCGACGTAATCCCATTAACATCATGCGTTGTTCGTCGCCTTCAGCAAAAGAAACGATGCCTTCTTTTCCTTTTTGAGTTACAATGTCAACCGCTTGATACAAATACAATCGAGCCATTGCAATTTGTTCTTGTACATTTGTTTCGCCCTGTTTTTTGGCTAATTTCTCCGTACGTAAAACAGTACTTTCTGCCATGTAAATTTCGATTAACATATCTGCAGCAGCCATTAATAATTGTTGGTGCGCTTCTAAATCGGTTCCGAATTTCTGGATGGCACCACCTGCAACCATTAAAAAGGCTTTTTTCAATTTACCAATCATTTCTTTTTCTTCCGAAAATAATTCAGAATAATCGGGAGTGTCAAAAGAAGGAATTCCCATTAATTCTTCTTGCACTTTCATGGCTGGACCTAATAAATCTACTTGGCCTTTCATGGCTTTTTTGATTAACATTCCAACAGAAAGCATTCTGTTAATTTCGTTCGTTCCTTCATATATACGTGCAATACGAGCGTCTCTCCATGCCGATTCCATCGGTGTATCTTCAGAGAATCCCATTCCGCCATACACTTGAATTCCTTCATCTGCACAATTTTGGACATCTTCGGAAACTGCTACTTTAAGAATCGAACATTCGATAGCAAATTCTTCAACTCCTTTCAATTCCGCTTCCTGATGTGAAACTCCTTCTGCTTCGCGTATTTTAATCCTTGTTTCAATATCTTGAGCAGCACGGTAGGTAGCACTTTCACCTGCATAGGTTGAAGTTGCCATTTCAGCTAATTTGGCACGAATAGCTCCAAAACTTGCAATAGGTGTATTGAATTGTACTCTATCATTAGCATAACTTATTGCATTAGAAGTAACTCGACGTTGCGCGTCCAAACAAGCAGCTGCTAATTTAATACGTCCTACATTTAAAGCATTCATGGCAATTTTAAAACCGTTACCTCTTTCAGACAACATGTTTTCAACAGGCACTTTTGTTTCGTTAAAAAATACTTGACGCGTAGAAGAAGCTCTAATTCCTAATTTATGTTCTTCTTCACCGAAAGAGATTCCGTTGTCTTGAGAGTTTTCTAAGATAAATCCTGTAATGTTTTTATCGTCTTCAATTCGGGCAAAAACGATGAATAGTGAACAAAATCCCGCATTGGAAATCCACATTTTTTGACCTGTAATTTTGTAATGTGTTCCGTCTTCAGATAAAACTGCTTTAGTTTTCCCTGAGTTAGCATCACTTCCTGCGCCAGGTTCAGTTAAACAATAAGCACCAAACCATTCGCCAGAAGCTAATTTTGGAACGTATTTTTGTTTTTGTTCTTCGGTTCCATACAAAGTAATTGGCATAGTCCCAATTCCGGTATGTGCCCCGAAAGCCGTTGAAAATGAACCTGTAGCTCCTGAAATATAGTCACAAACCAAACAAGTATCCACAAATCCCATTCCCATTCCGCCGTAAGCTTCAGGTACAGCAATACTTAAGAAACCCATTTCACCTGCTTTACGCATGGTTTCTTCGGTTAAAGCATAATCTTTCTTTTCAAATCGGTCTTTATAAGGCCAAATTTCTTTGTCTACGAATTCCTTTACAGAATCTCGCATCATTAATTGCTCTTCAGAAAAATCTTCGGGCGTGAATATATTTTCACATTTTGTTTCTTTTACTAAAAACTGCCCGCCTCTGGTGATATCTTCCATACTATAAAATGTATTTATGTTTGCTAAATAGTTTGCTTAATTATATAATTTCGTAGATACCTGCAGAACCTTGTCCAGTTCCCACACACATGCTTACGATTCCGTATTTGCTGCCACGACGCTTCATTTCATCAAATAATTGTACCGATAATTTGGCTCCTGTACAACCCAGTGGATGTCCTAATGCAATAGCCCCACCATTCACGTTTACGATCTCAGGATTCAAATCCAATTCGCGAACAACTGCCAATGATTGGGAAGCAAAGGCTTCGTTTAATTCAATTAAATCAATGTCTTTTAAAGTCAAACCAGCTTGTTTTAAAGCTTTCGGAATTGCTTTTACTGGTCCAATACCCATTATTCTTGGTTCTACACCTGCAGAGGCATAGTTCACTAATCGTGCAATTGGAGTAACTCCTAATTCTTTGACCATTGCTTCGCTCATGATCAGTACAAATGCTGCACCGTCACTCATTTGTGAAGAGTTTCCAGCCGTCACACTTCCGTCAGCGGAAAACACGGGTTTTAAATTACCCAAAGCGGCCAAATTAGTATCTGCTCTCGGACCTTCATCTTTAGTTACTGTATACGATTTGGTTTCTTTCTTTCCGTTTTCGTTAATGAAAGTTTGTTCTACAGTTATCGGTACAATTTGGTTGTCAAATTTTCCTTCAGCTTGGGCTTTTAAAGCTTTTTGGTGGGAATTATAAGCAAATTCATCTTGATCTTCTCGTGAAATCGAGTATTGTTTTGCAACTGCTTCAGCCGTTAATCCCATTCCCCAATAGTAATCTTCATTTCCTGCAGCTGCAACGGCGTAATCCGGTGTTGGTTTGTAACCTCCCATCGGAATAAACGACATACTTTCGGCACCACCTGCAATAATACAATCGGCCATACCGCTTTGTATCTTGGCAGTAGCCATTCCAATTGTTTCCAACCCTGAGGCACAATATCTATTGACAGTTACACCAGGAACATCGGTTACTTTTAATCCCATTAATGAAATTAATCGGCCTACATTTAAACCTTGTTCAGCTTCTGGCATGGCATTTCCAACCATTACATCATCGATTCGGGTTTTGTCGAAATCTGACAACTCATTCATCATGAATTGAATAGTTTCTGCAGCCAATTCATCCGGTCTTTTGAATCGAAATACACCCTTTGGTGCTTTACCAACTGCCGTTCTGTATGCTTTTACTATATATGCTGTTTTCATCTTTTATATTTTTGGAACACAAATAATCAATCTGTGTTATTACATTAGATTATTAATTACGTAGCGGTTTTCCTTTAGTTAACATGAATTGGATTCTTTCCAATGTTTTTCTTTCGGTACATAAACTCAAGAAAGCTTCACGCTCAATATCTAAAAGATACTGCTCGCTAACTAAAGTTGGCTCTGATAAATCACCGCCCGCCATAACATAGGCTAATTTGTTGGCAATTTTACGATCGTGTTCAGAGATGTATTTTCCCGCTTGCATTTGGTCGGTTCCCACTAAGAACATTCCAAGTGCTTGTTTTCCTAAAACTTTTACATCTTTTCTTTGAATAGGCTGGGTGTAACCTTGTTCAGCCATTTGAAGCGCTACTTGTTTGGCAGTTGCAATTTGGCGGTCTTTGTTGACTACAACAATATCTTTTCCTTTTTGTAACACACCCATATCAAAAGCTTCATAAGCAGATGTAGCTACTTTTGCCATTCCAATGGTTAGGAAATATTCTTGTAATACGTTTAGTTCTACATCGTTTTTGTGAAATAAATCCGAAGCACGTAATGCCATTTCTTTGGAACCACCACCACCAGGAATCACACCAACGCCAAATTCCACTAATCCAATATAAGTTTCAGCTGCAGCAACTACTCGGTCAGCGTGCATGGTCATTTCGCAACCACCTCCCAATGTCATTCCGTGAGGAGCAACAATTACAGGAGTTGCTGAGTAACGTACGCGCATCATCGTGTCTTGAAACATTTTGATCGCCATATTCAATTCGTCGTACTCTTGTTCGACTGCCATCATGAAAATCATTCCGATATTGGCACCCACAGTAAAATTGGCTGCTTGATTTCCAATAACCAATCCGTTGTATTCTTTTTCAGATAAATCAATTGCTTTATTGATGGCTTGCAGAACATCGCCGCCAATTGTATTCATTTTGGATTGGAATTCTAAATTTAAAATTCCGTCACCCAAATGCTGAATTATAGCGCCACTATTACTCCATACTTTTTTGCTTTCGCGAATGTTATTCAGAATGATAAAGGCATCTTGACCAGGAATTTTAGTTTGTGATTTTGAAGGAATAGCATAATAATAAGTAGCCCCTTCTTTTACAGTGTAAAAACTAGAGTTGCCTGATGCTACCATTTCGGTAACCCATGCAGCCGGTTCATAGCCTTCTACTTTCATTAATTCGATTCCGTTAGTGACGCCAATAGCATCCCAAATTTCGAATGGGCCATTTTCCCATCCAAAACCAGCTTTCATCGCATCGTCTATTTTATAAAAATCGTCTGAAATTTCAGGGATTCGGTTCGAGCAATACGCAAACATGGCAGCGAAGTTTTTTCTATAAAACTCACCTGCTTTGTCTTTTCCTTTTACTAACACTTTGAAACGATCAATAGGTTTATCGATGGTTTTTGTTAATTCTAAAGTGGCAAAAGATGCTCTTTTTGAAGCTCTATATTCTAATGTATTTAAATCTAAGGATAAGATTTCTTTTCCTTCTTTTTTATAAAAACCTTGACCGGTTTTACTACCTAACCAATTGTTTTCCATCATTTTGGAAATAAAATCAGGTAATTGAAACAAGTCGTGTGCTTCGTCGTTTGGACAGTTTTGGTATAATCCGTTAGCTACATGAACCAAAGTATCTAAACCCACTACATCGACAGTTCTGAATGTAGCTGATTTTGGTCGGCCAATAACCGGTCCGGTTAACTTATCTACTTCTTCAATTGTCAATCCCATTTCTTTCACTAAATGGAACAAACTTTGGATACCAAAAATTCCAATTCGGTTTCCAATGAAGGCAGGTGTGTCTTTGGCAACAACCGAAGTTTTTCCTAAAAATTTAGAACCATATTCAGTTAAGAAATCCAACACTTCTGGATTGGTTTTTGGTCCAGGAATGATTTCGAATAATTTAAGGTAACGTGCTGGGTTAAAAAAGTGTGTTCCACAAAAATGGGCTTGGAAATCATCCGATCTTCCTTCGCTCATAAATTGTATTGGAATTCCAGAAGTATTTGAAGTAACTAAAGTTCCAGGTTTTCTGTACTTATCGATTTGTTCGAATACTAATTTCTTAATGTCTAATCGTTCCACAACTACTTCGATAATCCAATCGCAAGAAGCAATTTTGGACATATCATCCGTTGTATTTCCAGTGGTGATTCGATTGGCAAATTTGATATTATAAATAGGAGATGGTTTCGATTTTAAGGCATTCGCCAAATGATCGTTTACCATCCTGTTACGAACCACTTTACTTTCTAAAGTCAATCCTTTTTTTTCTTCTGCTTCGGTCAATGAGTTGGGCACAATGTCTAGAAGTAAAACCTCTAATCCAATGTTAGCTAAATGACAGGCAATTCCGGAGCCCATAATTCCAGAACCTACAACCGCTACTTTTTTAATGATTCGTTTCATCGTTTATTGTATCCGTTTGATTAAATATATTTTTATCTTGAATTAATTCGTTGATGGTGTCAGCCACTTCCATGAAATGAAGTAATTTTTCATCTGAAACATGTTGCTTTACCGTTTCATTGAATTTTAAAACTGTAGTTTTAGAAAGATCTCGTTTTTCTTTGCCTAAATCGGTCAGGTAAATTAAGACACCACGACCATCAAATGGATTTTTTTTACGGATGATTAATCCTTTCTCTTCCATTGATTTTAAGGTGCGAGTTAGACTAGTAGCTTCCATTCCCATTTTGGGTCCTAAAGTAGTGGAGGGTGTGCCTTTATCTTTATCAATGCTAAGTAAAACAAAACCTGTAGCCATGGTGGCGCCGTATTTTGTTGCTTCTTCATTGTACATACGGGATACCGCTTGCCAGGTAGCTCTAAGTACGTAATCTATTGTTTTATCTTTCATCTTGCATTGCTATATCGATTTCAAATATATGAAATAAATACTATGCACGCATAATAAAAAATATTTTTTTTGAAGAATTATAAAATAATCAACCCCTTTTTGTTGGATTCAGCAAAAAGGGGTTGTAGGTATTTTATTCTATAATTAGTTTAATTGTAGATTTTATGGAATAAATCTTGGTATTTTTCCATCACAATTTTTCTTTTCAATTTTAAAGTAGGGGTAAGGTGCCCTGCTTCGATTGACCAGACTTCTGGCGTTAATTCAAAACGTTTTATTTTTTCCCAATTTCCAAATTTCTCATTGAGTTTATCAACTTCTTCTTGAATGCGTTCAATCACTTTTGAATTTGCAACGATCTCTTCATTTGAAGTTCCAATAGCTATTTTGTGGATATTCGCCCATTCTTTGATGAAATCAAAACTTGGCTGAATGAAGGCAGCTGGCATTTTTTGACCATCGCCTATGACCATAATTTGTTCAATGAAACGCGATTGTTTCATCGTATTTTCAATTAATTGTGGTGCGATGTATTTTCCACCAGAGGTTTTGAACATTTCTTTTTTACGATCTGTAATTTTAAGGAAACCATCTGCGTCAAATTCGCCAATATCTCCAGTGTGAAAATAATCATCAGTCATTACTTCCGAAGTAAGTTTTTCATCTTTGTAGTAGCCCATCATGACATTAGGACCTTTACATAGGATTTCGCCATCTTCGGCAATTTTTACGGTAACTCCATCAATCACTTTTCCTACGGTTCCCACTCTGAACCCGAAATTCCTAACATCATTAACAGATATTACTGGAGAAGTTTCAGTCAAACCATATCCTTCCATTACGGGGATTTCAGCAGCAGCAAATACACGAGCTAAACGAGTTTGTAAAGCGGCACTTCCAGAAACCATCAAATCTAAATTACCACCCAAACCTTCTTTCCATTTGCTAAAGATCATTTTGCGTGCTATTTTAAGTTGGAACTCGTACCAAGCGCCATTAGCTCCGTAGGGCTCGTAGCGCAATCCTAAATCGATTGCCCAAAAGAAAAGCTTCTTTTTGATTCCGCTTAGCTGAGTTCCTTTAGCATAAATGCTATCGTATACTTTTTCCAATAATCTTGGCACAGCCGACATTACGTTTGGTTTTACCTCTTTAATATTGTCACTGATTTTATCAATTGATTCGCCAAAGTAGATGGATACACCATAATATTGGTACAAATACAAAATAACTCTTTCGAAAATATGACAAACAGGAAGAAAACTTAAGGCACGACTTTTTCCTTTTTCAAAAGGAATTCTCGGCGCACTATTAATTACGTTAGAAACAATGTTGTTATGAGAAAGCATAACGCCTTTGGGTTTTCCAGTAGTTCCAGAAGTATAAATTATAGTAGCTAAATCTGATGGAAGAACTCCATTTTTTCGTTCTTCAACAACTTTTTGATTGGCTTCGTCTTTTCCTAATTCCAACAATTCGGACCAATGCTTGCAACCCTTAATGGTATTGAACGAATAGACTTCTTTTAAAGTAGGGACATTAGATTTTATCGCATTCACTTTGTGTAACACTTCTTCGTCCGAAACAAAGCAATAGGTAGATTCAGAATGGTTCAGAATGTATTCGTAATCTACTTCCGAAATAGTAGGGTAAATTGGAATGGTTTGGGCACCGGTTTGTAATATACCAATGTCCATAATATTCCATTCCGTTCTATTATTGGTTGAAATGATAGCAATTTTATCATTTTTTTGAACTCCCATATCCATCAGAGCTCTTGATATTGCATTAGCCTTTGCTATATATTCTTCGGTAGATGTTTTGATCCATTTCCCATCTTGTTTGGTCACTAAAGCATCAGAAATATTGAAATTTTCTAGCTGATAGTAAGGGAAGTCAAAAAGTCGTGTAATTGAAATCATTTGGTAAAAATTTGATGCAAATTAATTAATTTAAACTGATTTGCAATATTTATTTATAATTTAAAATTCTTTGTATGAATTACCTAATTTTGTCTATTGAATTTTTTAAAACATATATGAAACGATTTCCAAGATTTGAGGAGTATAAAGTAGTAGGCTATAGAATTTTACTAGCATATGTTTTTTATACTATTGCTCGTTTGTTATTCTTTTTTTACAATCGGAATTTAATTCAAATTGATGGAGTAACAGATATTGTTAGTATGTGTTACCATGGTTTGACCTTTGACACGGCTTCAATCTTGTATTTGAATTTGTTGTTTATTGTTTTTTCAATTCTTCCCTTGCGAATTAATCACAGTAAAAAGTACCAAACCTTTTTATTTTATTTGTACTTCATTCCGAATCTTTTGGGTTATGCTACCAATTTTGTTGATTTTATTTATTACCGTTTTAATTTTGGAAGATCAACTATTGCAGCACTAGATTCGTTACAACATGAGAGCAATAAATTGCTATTGATGACTAATTTTCTACTCAATTATTGGCATGTTTTTATATTGTTTTTCGTAATTTCTTATGCATGGATTTACCTTTACAAAAAAGTGTCTGTACAAAACGAATCGTCGCATAAAGGGATCACTTATTTTGGAACTTCGGCGGTTGGGTTTTTAGTAATTGCGACATTAATTATTGGAGGTATTCGAGGTGATTTTAAAAAGAGTACTCGACCAATTAATTTAATTGATGCCAGTCGTGATGTGAAAAATGTGTCCCAAGCCGATGTGGTTTTGAATACGCCTTTTGCATTGATTCGAACACTGTTTAGTAATAATTTCAAGAAGATGCATTTTGTGGATCAATCTACGATTGATTCTTTGGTACAACCTATAAAACACTATCAAAACAATCCAAAAACAAAACCCAATGTGGTGATCTTTATTTTAGAAAGTAATGCCAAAGAATATTTTGGGTCGTTTAATAAAAACACTACAATTCCGAAGTATAAAGGATATACACCCTTTGTTGATTCGTTAGCGCAACACAGTTTGATTTTTACAAATGCTTATGCGAATGGTTATAAATCCATTCATGCAATGTCTTCCGTTTTAGCGGGAATTCCGTCATTTAAAGATGCATTCACATCATCTCCGTATCCAAAACAAAAAACGGAGTCTTTGGTTTCAACTTTAAAAAGTGAAGGATATGCTACTTCATTTTTCCATGGTGCGCCTAATGGTTCTATGGGGTTTTTAGGCTATGCCAACATTTTAGGATTTGATCATTATTATGGGAAAAATGAGTACAATAACGATGATGATTTTGATGGTGTGTGGGGTATTTGGGATGAGCCTTTCTTTCAATATTTTAATACAACTATTAGTAAAGAAAAGCAACCGTTTATGGCTACGTTATTTTCAGTTACTTCTCATGAGCCTTATCAAGTTCCTGAAAAATATAAAGGGAAGTTTCCAAAAGGAGATGTTAATATTCATCAATGTATTGGATATACTGATTTTGCATTGCAACAGTTTTTCGCTTCAGCCAAGAAACAACCCTGGTTTAAGAACACCATTTTTGTTTTTGTAGGCGATCATGGAAACACGATTTATTATGATGAGTATAAAAAGGAAATGAATAAAAATGCAGTGGCAATGATGATCTATAAACCGAATACTAAGCTAATTGGAGAATCAACAGCATATGCGCAGCAAATTGATTTGTATCCAACTATTTTAGACTTGATTGGTTATGAAAAACCGTTTCGAAGTTGGGGTAGGAGTTTGGTAGGAGATAAGCAAATTCAACCTTTCGTAATTCGCTATTCTTCTAATTTATACCAATTCATGAGTGGAAATTATATCTGTACTTTTGACGGAAATAAAGTAATTGGCTTTTATGCCAAAAATGATAAAGATTTAAAACACAATTTGATCGCCAAAAGAAATTCTGAAATGAATCAAATTGAGTTGAATTGTAAAGCTTATCTGCAAGATTATATGACAAGGGTAATGGATAAGAAATTAGCATCACATTAAGTTTAACATAAAAAAAAAAGCGACCATTTGGTCGCTTTTTTTTATCTATTCTCAATCCATTTTCTGGCATTGACAAAAGCTTCTTCCCAAGGAGTAACTTCGTCATTTCTGTCTTTTGGATAATTGGCCCAGTTCCATTGGAAAATAGAACGTTCAATATGAGGCATCATGACCAAGTGGCGACCTGTTGCATCACAAAGCATTGCCGTATTATAGTCTGAACCATTTGGATTGGCTGGATAACCTTCGTATCCGTATTTGGCAACAATGTTATACTTATCTTCTCCTAAAGGTAAATTGAATTTACCTTCACCATGCGATACCCAAACTCCTAAAGTACTACCCGCTAAACTAGAAAGCATAACGGACTTGTTTTCTTGAACTTTCACCGAAGTAAAAATACTTTCGTGTTTATGACTGTTGTTGTGGTGCATTTTTCCGTGTACTTCATGCTCTGGATTGATTAATTCTAATTCCATGAACAACTGACAACCGTTACAAATTCCCACAGACAAAGTATCTTCTCTTTTATAGAAATTAGTTAAAGCAGTTTTTGCTTTTTCATTGTATAAAAAGGCTCCGGCCCAACCTTTAGCTGATCCTAAAACATCAGAATTAGAGAATCCACCAACGGCACCAATAAATTGAATGTCTTCTAAAGTTTCACGTCCCGAAATCAAATCGGTCATGTGTACATCTTTAACATCAAATCCTGCCAAGTACATAGCATTGGCCATTTCGCGTTCCGAATTACTTCCTTTTTCACGAATAATCGCAGCTTTTGGACGTGGTTTGCTTGCGTCTACAACTGGTTTTTTACCCGTAAAATGAGTTGGAAAACTAAATTGAAGTGCTTGATTTTTATAATTGTCGAAACGCTCTTTTGCGGTTCCGTTTTTAGCTTGTTTTTGGTCTAGCAAATACGAAGTTTTAAACCAAATATCACGGTATTCTGCAATGTCTAATTTCCAATCTGCTATTTCTAATGTAGCCGTATTGGTTACGTTTCCAATTTTGAAAAATTCAATTTGGTTTGCATTTAATTTGGCCTCAACAACTGCATCTGATTTGGCTTGTAACACCAATCCGATATTCTCAGCGAAAAGGATTTTAACCAAGTCTTTCTCTGCGAAAGCACTAAAATCTAATTGTGCTCCTAAATTTATATCGGCAAAACAAAGTTCTAAAAGCGTAGTAATTAAACCACCACTTCCAATGTCGTGTCCTGCAGCAATTTGATTGTCACCAATTAATTCTTGAATCGTATTGAATGCTTTTTTGAAGAAAGCCGCATTTTTTATTGTTGAAGTTTCAGTACCAATCGTATTTAAAATCTGCGCAAAAGAAGAACCTCCCAATTGGAATTCATCTTGCGACAAATTGATATAATAAATTGAACCACCGTCTTTTTGTAAAACAGGTTCCACCACTTTCTTTATATCGGTACAGTTTCCACCAGCTGAAATGATCACAGTTCCTGGCGCAATTACTTCGTCGTTAGGGTATTTTTGTTTCATCGAAAGCGAATCTTTTCCTGTTGGAATATTGATTCCTAATTCGATGGCAAACTCAGAACATCCCTCTACTGCTGCATATAAACGCGCGTCTTCTCCTTCATTTTTACAGGCCCACATCCAGTTGGCTGACAATGAAATTCCTTTCAATCCGTCTTTGATAGGTGCCCAAACGATATTGGATAAAGATTCTGCAATCGCATTTCTACTTCCTGCTACTGGGTCAATTAAAGCCGCAATGGGTGCATGACCAATAGAAGTAGCAATTCCTTCTTTTCCATTATAATCCAAAGCCATGACGCCACAATTGTTCAAAGGCAATTGTAAGGGTCCAGCACATTGTTGTTTGGCTACTTTTCCACCTACACAACGATCGACTTTATTGGTCAACCAGTCTTTACTAGCTACTGCTTCTAATTGTAATACTTCTTTTAAATAGGAAGTAAATTGCGTCGCATCGTATTGAACGTTTTTATAGTTATACGTAACCGTTTTGTCTGTCATTATGGTTTTTGGCGAACTGCCAAAGAAATCTTCCAAAGCATAATCCATAGGCTTTAATCCAGTAGATTTAGATTCGAAAGTAAAACGATGGTCATTAGTTACATCTCCCACTTGGTACATTGGCGAACGCTCTCTGTCGGCAATGCGTTGTAAGGTGTCGATGTCTTTTTTGCCAATAACCAATCCCATTCTTTCTTGGGATTCGTTACCAATAATTTCTTTTGCAGAAAGGGTAGGATCTCCTACAGGTAATTGGTCTAAATCAATCAAACCTCCAGTTTCCTCTACTAATTCCGAAAGACAGTTCAAGTGACCACCCGCCCCGTGATCGTGAATAGAAACGATAGGGTTTTGATCACTTTCTACCAAACCACGAATGGCATTGGCAGCACGTTTTTGCATTTCTGGATTCGAACGTTGGATGGCATTCAATTCAATTCCTGAACCAAAAGCTCCAGTATCTGCAGATGAAACCGCAGCACCGCCCATTCCAATTCTATAATTTTCACCTCCAAGAATAACGATTTTATCGCCTTCTTGTGGTTTGTGTTTGATCGCTTGGTCTAATTTTCCATACCCAATTCCGCCCGCTTGCATGATCACTTTATCATACCCAATTTTGCGGTTGTTTTCTTCGTGTTCAAAAGTTAGAACGGAACCCGTAATTAGGGGTTGTCCAAATTTATTTCCAAAATCAGAAGCACCATTCGACGCTTTGATTAAAATATCCATTGGAGTTTGGTACAACCATTTTCTTTCGGCAACACCATTTTCCCAATTTCTATTGTTTTCCAATCTAGAATAGGAAGTCATGTACACTGCAGTTCCTGCCAAAGGCAATGAACCTTGACCACCGGCCAAACGGTCACGAATTTCTCCTCCAGACCCTGTTGCAGCACCGTTGAAAGGTTCTACAGTAGTAGGGAAGTTGTGCGTTTCGGCTTTTAATGAAAGTACCGAATCAAATTCTTTTTCTTCGTAAAAATCGGGTTTGTCAGCACTTTTTGGTGCAAACTGTGTCACCCTCGGACCTTTAACAAAAGCCACATTGTCTTTGTAAGCCGAAACAATATCGTTTGGATTTTCTTGAGACGTCTTCTTGATTAATTTGAATAAAGACGTTTCTTTTTCTTGACCATCAATCACGAAAGTGCCATTGAAAATTTTATGGCGACAGTGTTCTGAGTTGGCTTGTGAAAAAGCAAAAATTTCAGAATCAGTTAATTTGCGACCTAATTTAGTTGCTAAATTATCTAAGTATTCTACTTCTTCAGGGCTTAACGCCAAACCTTCTGCTTTGTTATAGGCATCAATATTTTCAATTTCCAAAATAGGCTCTGGAGTAACATTGATGGTGAAAATGTCTTGGTGTAATTCGGTATATTTTTGCGAAAGCATCGGATCGAAATCGGTATAATCTTCAAATGCTGGATAAAATTCTTCAATTCGAATGATTCCTGAAATTCCCATGTTTTGAGTGATTTCAACCGCATTGGTACTCCAAGGCGTAATCATAGTGGCGCGGGGACCAACAAAAAAATCCGCTAGTACGGATTTCTCAATTTTATGCGCGTCGGCAAAAAGCCAGTTTAGTTTTGAAATGTCTTCAGCCGAAATTTCTCCCGAAGTTTCGGGATTACTAGTTTGAACGGCAAAAACAGTTTTACTTTGGTTTTCAAAGAAATGAATCATTGTATTGAGTTTGTTGTATTGCGATGCAAATTTAGTTTAAATAAATAGTTCGAGCAAGTAACAAAAGCAAAGACTTATGAAAAATTAGTTAACAAATGGTTTGCTTTGGTAGGCACCCAAATCTGGTGGTAAAGTTCTCGTAGCTCCTAAAATATCAAACGGAATGAGATAGCTCGCATTTCCTTTTGCGAAAGCTGCTGATGTCGCATCAATGTTGAGTTTATTTTTAGCACTACTTTGGAATTTCGGATCTTGATTCAAGAGTATGGCATTGTAATGCGCGGGATCATTTGTGAACTGGTATAATGGATTTGTTGCCCCGGCTTTCGCATCCATTTTGATCAAACAATTGTTGAATTGGTATTCAAAAGCGGCTCCTGTTTTTTTACTTAATTCTAATTCGTTAGTATAAGCTCCATAAATAATGCAGTTGTTGAAACTTGCTTTGCTTAAGGCATTCGTTTCTGGTACAGCACCTAATTTGAAATTACTCAAACTGACAGCCATTTGGTTGGAACTATTCCAGTTGTTATTAAAAGTACAATGGGTAAACGTGTAATTTCCACCGTAAGTGCAAGATAAAGCGGCTTCTCCAGCAGTATTAATAGCTACATTTTCAGCATTTATTTTTCCGTTTTGTGCTACTATTCCGAAATGAGCCGAATTGTAGATTTGAGTGTTTTTGATGTTAGTTGAAGTTCCAGTGTTATTTTGGATCATCAAACCAATAGATGCATTTTTAATCGTTAAATGATTGATCGTATTATTAGTTGCTCCTTGGTCAATCCAAACGGTTTCCCATTGTCCAGGAACATTGGCGTAGTCTGATTGGAGTCGGTCGCTTTGGAAAACAACTTCGTTTTCCATTTGGCTAGTTGAGGAACTTCGACCATTGATTTGTAGCGAAGCAGTATTGCCAATCATTAAACCGGAATTGGCATGAAAATAAACTTTCGCACCCGCATCAAAAATGGCGGTTTTCCCTGAAGGAACTCCGGCGTATCCATAAATCACATAGGCTTTTTGATTGGTAAAATGCAACTCAGTATCGTCTAAATAAAATCCTTCTACGGTTTTGTTTCCCAGGGGAATTGTTTCTTTCCCTCCGTTGGATAATCGTTGTGGAAAAAGTAAAACGGCATCATTTACCAAAGTTACTAGTTCTACTTTTTGAAGGTTGGCTCCGCTGCCAAATTGAATTTGGTCAGTGTATAAAAAATCAGTTGGATTGGCATCAGCTGCACTGACAGTAGTTTCGATAAAAATATAGAGACTGTCTTTGGCCAAAAGTGTCACGTCTTGGAATAGTTTTCCTTGATTACCAGACATGCCGTCAACGGTCATTCGGTATTTGGAACTTAATCCTTTGCCTAATTGAATCGAAGGAATGGAAATGTCTTGATTACTCTTGTTGTAGACTTTGAGTTGGAAAGTGCTGGAACCGATAGTGCTAAAAACAGTATCTAAAAAAATTGTGTCTTGTGAAAAAACTAAATCCCCTTTGCTGCTAACCGTGTCAAAATCGGAACGGCAGGAACATACCGTCACTAGGATTCCGATAAGAAACAACAATCGATTCAGCTGCATGGGTTTTGTTTTTTGGTAAAAATAACGAATAATTGGAAAATTATTGTGGAACCAACACTATTATTGAAATTTGCTCTGTTATCTTTATTCCATTTTTATTTTAGGACTTATTATTTATATCCTATTTTTACATCTTCAAAAACTAGACTATGACATTCGATAAACAAAAGATACTCGACTATTGCAATGGGTATGCTGCAACCACTTTGATGGGAACTTTACACATTGAATATGTAGATGCAGGTGAAGATTTCTTAGTAGCTACTATGCCTGTTAATCCTTCGGTACATCAACCTATGGGATTGCTTCATGGAGGTGCAACTGTCGCATTAGCTGAAAGTGTAGGAAGCGCAGCGTCGATGTTGTTTGTTAATTCAGATTTGTTTGAAGTGCGTGGTATCGAGATTGCTGCTAATCATTTAAAATCGAAACGCAACGGAATAGTGACGGCTACAGCCAAAATTGTCCATAAAGGGAAAAGTATTCACCTTTGGGAAATTAGAATTGTGGATGAAAAAGGAAGTTTAATTTCCCTTTGTAAATTGACCAATATGGTATTGCCAAAACGAAAAATCGAATAAATAGAAAACATTCCCATGATTTCATTAGTCGATAAGATTGTTCGTCATCACCAACATAGTTTACCTTTTGTGGTATATTCTAAACCAAATTCGGATACCGTTTTAGGTTTGTTTCAACAAAATGATACTTTATTTGAAGTACACGATTACACCGAAAAAGGCTTTGTTTTTGCTTCTTTCGACGGAAGCCAAAATTATATTATTCCAGAAAACGCTTCGGAACACTGTAGCGAAGATTGGATTGCGAACTCAGAAACGATTCCGCAAAATGAAGTTGATTTTGGCAATGATACCTCGGCGCAAGCCAACTTTCAAAATTTGGTAAGCAAAGGAATTCAAGCCATTCATACAGGTGAATTCCAAAAAGTAGTGGTCTCACGAAAGGAAAGTGTTGCTCTCGAACATTTCGATTTGGGTACTACTTTTAAAAAATTGGTAGCCCAATACCGTTCTGCTTTTGTCTATTGCTTGTACCATCCAAAAATTGGGACTTGGCTTGGCGCCAGTCCAGAGCAATTGCTAAAAGCAACTACTAATTCGTTTGAAACGATGGCTTTGGCGGGAACGCAAAAAGACACAGGTGAAGCAACGGTGATTTGGCCACAAAAAGAACAAGAAGAACAACAATTTGTTACCGATTATATTGTTTCAAAATTAAAAGAGGTGGGTTCAGAAATTCATGTTTCAGAAGCTTACAGCGTTAAAGCAGGTACTCTTTGGCATATTAAAACTGATATTTCGGGCGAGTTTGGGCCTGAATTGGATTTGAAAAAAGCGATACAGTTATTGCATCCTACTCCCGCAGTTTGTGGTGTACCCAAAGCGATTTCGAAAGCTTTTATTGTAGCCAATGAAAATTACAACCGTAGTTTTTATACTGGTTTTTTAGGTGAATTGAATCGCAACTTTGCATCGGATTTGTTTGTAAATTTGCGCTGTATGCAAATGGAAAATAATGTGGCCCATTTGTATATGGGTTGCGGTATTACAAAAGACAGCAATCCTGAGAAAGAATGGAAGGAAAGCGTGAATAAGTCCATGACTATGAAACGAATACTATAGAATTACAAAAAACAATATCAAGATGAAATTAGATATACTGGCTTTTGGAGCACATCCGGACGATGTTGAGTTGGGTTGCGCAGGGACAATTTTAAAAGAAATTGCCTTGGGCAAAACAGTCGGAATTGTTGATTTGACTCGTGGCGAATTAGGAACCCGTGGCTCGGCTGATTTGCGTGATCAAGAAGCCGCTGCTTCTGCTAAAATCTTGGGTGTTTCAGTACGTGAGAACCTTCGTTTTAGAGATGGTTTTTTTGCTAATGACGAAGCGCATCAATTGGAAGTGATTAAAATGATTCGCAAATACCAACCGGAGATAGTTTTATGTAACGCCATTGAAGACCGACATATTGACCATGGCAAAGGCAGTCAATTAGTTTCAGATGCTTGTTTTTTATCGGGCTTGTTGAAAATTGAAACTCAATTGGGCGGGCAAACGCAACAAGCTTGGCGTCCTAAAATAGTCTATCATTACATTCAGTGGAACGATATCAAACCCGATTTTGTAGTCGATATTACAGGATTTACAGATAAAAAAGTAGCTTCAATTTTAGCTTATAAATCTCAATTTCACGATCCTAATTCTAAGGAACCAGAATCACCCATTACGAGTAAAAACTTTTTAGAAAGCTTAAATTACCGTACACAAGATTTAGGACGATTAGTAGGAGTAAACCACGCCGAAGGTTTTACCGTAGAAAGGTATTTGGCTGTCAATAGCTTAGGAGATTTGATTTAAAATTGGGATATTTTTTTAAAATTTTCTTTGCGAAAGTGAACAATTGTGCTATATTTGCACCCGTTATACAAATGGTGGTTGTAGCTCAGCTGGTTAGAGCATCGGTTTGTGGTGCCGAGGGTCGCCGGTTCGAACCCGGTCATCCACCCAAAAGGCAAAAGCCTCGAAGCAATTCGGGGCTTTTTTTGTGCTTATAATCGAAAAATAATTACTAAGTTTATCTTGATAATTTCACCAATATGAATCCAATAATTACTCCCAATCAATTACTCGAAGCGGTTCAAACCAACGCAATAGTATTGGTGGATGCTACTAATAGTCCTTTAGCTTACCAAAATTACCAAGAATCCCATTTAAAAGGGGCTTTGTTTGTAGATGTCAACACTCAACTAGCCGATATGAAAGAAGATGTAGCCAAAGGTGGTCGTCATCCTTTGCCAACGGCGGAACAGTTTTCGAAGACTTTAACCGATCTAGGTATTGTGCCCGAAACTTGGGTGGTGGTGTATGATGATAAAAATGGCGCGAATGCAGCTGCGCGTTTTTGGTGGATGTTGCGTTCCATTGGACATGAAAAAGTACAAGTATTGAATGGTGGTATTCAAGCGGCGATTCAGGCTGGGTTTCCAATAAGTTCTGAAGTTGCAAGTCCTAATACGGTGTCGCCTTATCCGATGGATTCTTGGCAATGGCCTACTATAGATCTAGAAGGCATGGATGCCCTAATACAAAAAGATGATTTTGTAGTGATTGATGTGCGAGAATCCCAACGTTTCAGTGGTGCAACTGAACCAATTGATTTGGTTGCAGGACATATTCCTGGAGCAACCAATATTCCGTTTACAACTAACTTAGACGAAAACGGTTTTTTCTTATCGCCAGAAGAGTTAAAAACCAAATACCTAAATGCTTTCGATTCTATTCCTGAAGAGAATAGAGTAGTTCATTGTGGTTCGGGAGTAACAGCTTGTCATACATTATTGGCCTTGGCTATTGCCGATTTGCCACTGCCTAAATTATATGTAGGTTCTTGGAGCGAATGGTCTAGGAATGCCAGAGAGATTGCAACTGATATATAAAAAAGGTGTCTTAAAAAAATAAAACTTGTCAAACTCAACTTGTTTCAGTTTCTAAAATAATTGATTTTAATTATTTTATAGATTCCGAAATGAATTCGGAATGACAAATGTTACAATTTTAAAACACCCTCAGTTTTGGACAAGATTTATTTATTTTTTAATCACATCTACAACAATTCGGTCTTTTCGGTTGGCCAATTCCCAAGCGATAACAAAAGCTAGTTGTGTTCTTTTTTCCAAAGCATCGTATTCGATTTTGTTAGGTTCGTCTGATTTTTTGTGGTAATCAGCATGAACGCCATTAAAGAAAAATACAGATGGAATTCCAAATTTTGCAAAATTATAATGATCGGAACGTTCGTAAAAACGATTCGGGTCTTTCGGATCGTTAAAACGATAATCCAAATCAAGACCTACATATTTTTGATTCATAGTGGCACTAATATGATCTAATTCAGAGGATAAACGATTCGCTCCAATGATGTATACATAATTGTTAGTATCGGCGTGTAATGCATCACGACGTCCAATCATATCGATATTGACATCAGCAACCGTATTGGCTAATGGAAACAAAGGGTTTTCAGAATAATAACGAGAACCTAATAAACCATGTTCTTCACCTGTAACGTGTAAAAAAAGAATAGAACGTTTCGGTCCATGGCCTGCTTTTTTTGCCGTTTGAAAGGCTTGAGCTATTTCTAATAATGCCGAAGTACCTGATCCATCGTCGTCAGCTCCATTATACACTTCACCATTTTCGATACCCACATGATCGTAATGCGCCGAGATAACGATTACTTCTTCTGGTTTTTCTGACCCTTCAATGAAAGCCCAAATATTTTCGGAGTCCGCTAGATTATTATTACGCTTTTTGTTCAAAAAAGAAGCAGGAACTGCTTGGTAAAAATCAGATGCTCCTTTTGGGAATGATACTTGATTTTGTTGGTATTGACTAATTAAATACTTACCAGCTTTTTTCTGGCCAGCCGAACCTGTTTCACGTCCTTCCATAGAATCGGCAGCGATGATATAAAGGTGTTTTTTTAAATCGTCTGCAGAAATAGTTTTCATGTACTCGGTTGGATCAACGTTTTTAGTTGCTACCAAAGCCCCGTTTTTACAAGATGTTCCCAAGGCAATAAGGGAAAGAAAAAGTATTTTTTTCATTGTAATTTAATATAGGTTAGTTAATTATTTAAGTAATACTTCGTTTAAGAATAATTTCATGTGTTCAAAAGAGCGTGTTGCCGCTTTTTCGTTATAGGCAGCTCCTTTGGAATTATCGGTTCCTGCATCAACATCTGTAAATGAATGTACTGCATTGGCATAATACACCATTTCCCAATCGGCTTTAGCCTCACGCATCTCTTGTTGGAAACCAGCAATTTCTTCTTTGGAAACAAAAGGATCATCCGCACCATGGCAGGCTAATACTTTCGTAGTAATTGGACTAATTGGAAGTGAAGTGTCTCTTCCTAAACCTCCATGAAAAGAAACCACTCCTTTAACTTTTAGGTTTTTTCTTGCTGCTTCCAAAGCACCTGTTCCACCAAAACAAAAACCAATTACGGCAATATTTTCTGGATTAGCACCTGATTGAATTAATTGTGCCAAAGCCAATTCGATTCTTTTTTGGTACAATAGCGTATTCTTTTTATAAAATCCAGCCATCTTTCCTGCATCAGCCGTAGTTTGCGGATAATTTCCTTCACCATAAATATCCGCTACAAAAGCATAATACCCTAATTTCGATAGTTTTTCAGCAGTTGATTTGGCATGTGAATCAATTCCTTTCCAGGCTGGGAGTACCAAAATTCCTGGTTTTTGAGCAGTTGCTTTATTAGGTTTGATGGCTAAACCATTTAAAATTTGCGCTTCATCTTTGTACTGAACGGGTTGTAATTGTGCAAATACACCAGTCGTGAAAAGGAGTGCGCCTAATAGAAGGTATTGGAAGTTTTTCATCGTTTTTATGTTTTCAACAAATATCGAATTAATATTTGAAATGCCTACTATTTTATTCACCTGGATGATAATTGCGTACACTATTTTTTTCTACATCCTCTTTGTAAAACAGCACCTCTTTAAATTGTGCTTTTTGATATCTTTCTGCTTGATCATTAAAATGTTTAGAGTTTGGATTACCACTATTTCCTCCAGCTAATAGGGATTTTGCTTTTACTTTTGGGCCAAATTCCACCGCACATACAAAACTATTACCACTAAAACCATAGCGTTTTTTGGTATTATTTTGATACGCACTTTTGAAAGCGGGTAAAGCTCCCCACAATACCGAGGTGTAACTAATTGGTAAACTTGGTGCAGCATCATCAAAACGATTATCGATGTCTCCAGAGAGTCTTTGAAAGCGATTTATTTCGCCCCAAGGCATTTTCCAAGTACCAAATTTAGATGTTAACTCGATAATTACTTCCTGTAGTTGCGGCAATACTTGTTCTGGATTAAGATGCTGTATGAATTTCCGAGTATTTTCTACCTGATCCAATTCACCTTGATCGATATAGGTTTTTCGCAAAAGAGGATCTAATTTGAAACCCAATTCGTTTGCCAAAGTTAAGCCAATTGAATTTTCGT
Organism: Flavobacteria bacterium GWA2_35_26; assembly: GCA_001800905.1. Taxonomy (GTDB): domain Bacteria; phylum Bacteroidota; class Bacteroidia; order Flavobacteriales; family Flavobacteriaceae; genus Flavobacterium. The sequence goes on from MGWH01000005.1 coordinate 140,868, forward strand.
TACTTCTTAAATCCCAGGCAGTCAAAACTTGGATGGCTTCTGAAAGGCTACTGTATTTCGTTTCTCCATTTTGTATGCTTTTTTCAAATTGGTTGACCACGGCAGGAATTAGTTCTTCAAAAAAAGGCAATTGGTTGTTATAGCCCGTTTCAATTATTTTATCTAGTGTGTATTTTTCACCTTTAGATAATACTCGTACAGCGTTAATTCCTCTATAAGATTCTCCATCTGGCGCCATATAAGGAGGGTAATTTTCTTCTTTTGGACTTTCATTTCCCGATACTGAAAAAGGCGTAGAGTTACAGTTTTGCAACCAGCCATTTTTTGGATTAAATAAGTGTACCGTTTCTTTGACTGGGTGCAAACCTTTCCATTCGGTTGCAGCTATACTGCCGTCTACTGGTTGTGCCCAATTCAATTTCGGATCTCTTTTGGGAACAAAATTTCCATGCCAATAGGCTATATTTCCTTTATTGTCTGCATAGACTGTATTGTTGGATGTGTTGGCTTTCCAATCCATTGCTTTTTGATACTCCACAAAATTCTTCGATTTGGTACGTTCCCAACTTTGAATCAAACTATTCATTGAACGATTATTGGATTTTAAGCTAATCCATTGATTATCTCTTTTAGCCATAATGGGACCGTGGTGCGTAAAAAACGTAGTAAAAGTTTTCGGAATTATTCTACCATTTTCAACATACTGTATTGTAATTTTTTTCTCTTTAATAGGGAGTAATTTATTTTCGTATTTGTAAAATAGTTTTCCCTTTTGACGTACTATTTTCTCAATATAAGTGTCGGCAACGTCTACATTACAAGAAGTGTGCATCCAGCCACAATTTTCGTTAAATCCTTGGTAAATAAAGAATTGCCCCCAAGTAACTGCACCGTAGGCTTGTAAACCTTCTTCGCTACTAATTTGAATCTCTGGTCTAAAATAAAAAGTAGTATGCGGATTGATATACAAAATCGCATTACCCGAAGCTGTTTTGTTTGGTGCCAAGGCAAAACCATTGGAACCGGTTTGCATGTCTTTTTCTTGGGCAACAAAGGCTATTTTATCCTCGGGTTTTCCGTAAAAGTCTTTTAATTCTTGTGTAGTAATATCAGCAGTACTAATTGCGCCAATACTTCCATCTGTCCAAAGTAAAGGAAACCAAGGTTCAAAATGGGTTAATAGTAGGGGTTTTACATTTGGGTTTTTGTATAAATAATAATTAATCCCATCCGCATAACTATTGAGTAATTTTTTTAGCCAAGGTGCCGCTTTTTGATAATCAGATTTAGCTTCAGCAACATCAATTAATAAGCGGGTTTCTAAATCATTATATAAAGTGGCCGAACCTTTAATTTCAGATAGGCGTCCTAATTTTTCAATATAATTCATTTCAACGCGTTTGAAATCGTCTTCACATTGTGCATACAGCATTCCGAAAACAGCATCAGCATCGGTTGTACCGTAGACATGAGCAATTCCCCATTGATCTCTAATTATAGTTACTCGTTTGGCTAGTTGCGTTAATCGAATACTTTCTTTACTACTCACTTGAGCCAAAACAGAAAAGCTTGTTCCAATCAGAAGTAAAAGTGTTATCGTTTGTTGTACAATTTTCATTATTTGTCTAATTTAAATTGTTGTCCTGCTACATACATGCTCATTTGCATACTTTCTAAAGAAATCAATTTCTTTGACGGGTATTTTTGAATTCCGATTGGTTTTTTCATGACAACCACTTCGCTTTCTCCCACTACTTTTACATTATTTCCATCTACAATAATGGCGGTACTTTCATCAATTCCAATTCCAGTCAAATTCGGAAACTCCACCATGGCTGAGATCAAGCGGTTGAAACGGCTTCTTACCAAAAAATGCTGGTCAATAATAGCATTGGTAACCAATCCTAAACCTGGGGTGGTTTCTAAGTTATCGTAACGAATAGTTTCAAATGTACCTGAATATTCTTTTTCTAATTTCTGATTACCCGTGATCATGTTTTCAGACATTACAGCTGCTCCAGCACTACTTCCTGAAATGATACTTCCGTTTTGAAATGCTTTATGTATGGAAGAATAAACAGGTGTATTAGCGACTACATTCATAAAACGTGCTTGGTCTCCACCACTAATAAAAATGAGTTTTGCTTTTTGTAAGGAGTCGTTCAACTTTGGATTTTGAACGGTTGTTTTGTCAAAATTCAACATGACAATAGGGTTAGGAGTCAATCGTTTGAATTGATCTTTAAAATAAATGTAAGCGCTATCAGGTTCTTCGCTTGACATGGGCAATACCACGATATAATCTGTTTTTTTGAATTGTGATATATCGACCAATTGTTGCATCAATTGATCAGAGCGGTTTCCACCACCAATAATGAATAATTTTCCTTTTGATTTTTGGGCATTCGCCAATGAAAAACAAAAAATAAGAAATAAACTAAATGCAATTTGAGCCGCTTTTTGTATTTGATTTTGGTAAGTATGTTTCATTATTGTATTAATTAAAGTGAAATATTTCTTTTGAAAGCACATCCCAATTCTATGATTGAATTGGTTTTGGCAATTCCAGGAATGGAGTCGATTTGTTCGTACAGAATTTTACGCATGTGTTCGTGATTTTTAGCAATCATTTTAATGTATAAAGTGTAAGAACCAGTAATATAGTAACATTCGGTAATTTCAGGAATCTTTTTTAATTCTTCAATAACTCGATCTGAATCGTGGTCTTTGTTTAAAGTAATACCAGTAAAAGCCCCCCAATCGTAACCCACTTTTTTTTCGTTGATTATGGGTTGGATACCAGCTAAAATTCCTTGTTCGGTTAATTTGTTAATTCGTTGGTGCACCATCGTGTTGGATATCTTCAAATTAGTGGCAATGGTAGAGTAGGCTATGCGACCATCTTTTTCTAATTCTTTGATGATTTTGATATCGAATTCATCTAATTTTTCCATTGAAAGGGATTTTAAAAGTTAAATTTACTTTTTTGTGGCCAATAAAAGTAAGTTATTTTTCTTTTTGAATTTATGTTTTTATTATAAAATTTAATAAATTAACTTTTAAATGTTTAATTATTTTAAAAATTGACTTTTATTGTAATTAATTAAGTCAAAAAGTATTTTTAAGTGTTTATAATATATAGAATTGACTAAATTTGTTTTGTAATTTTTCAACATAAATAAGCTACTTATGAGTCACGATACTACTACATTGTCTTCTACATCAGAAGCACTGATTGCAAAAGAAAATCAATACGGAGCACACAATTACCATCCGCTTCCAGTGGTTTTAGAAAAAGGAGAAGGCGTCTATGTTTGGGACGTAGATGGGAAACAATACTTTGATTTTTTATCGGCCTATTCAGCAGTCAACCAAGGGCATTGTCATCCAAAGATTGTTGGTGCAATGGTGCAACAAGCACAAAAATTAACCTTGACTTCTAGGGCATTTTTCAATGATCAATTGGGTCCGTACGAAGAATATGTAACAAAGTATTTTGGTTTCGACAAAGTATTACCAATGAATACGGGTGCTGAGGCAGTAGAAACAGCCTTAAAATTGTGTAGAAAATGGGCTTATGAAGTAAAAGGAATTCCTGAAAATGAAGCGCAAATTATCGTTTGTGAAAACAATTTCCACGGAAGAACTACTACCATAATTTCGTTTTCCAATGACGAATCGGCACGCAAGAATTTTGGACCATTTACCAATGGATTTATCAAAATACCTTATGATGATGTCGATGCTTTGGCGAAAGCTTTGTCTTCTTCCAAAAATATTGCTGGTTTCTTGGTAGAACCAATTCAGGGAGAGGCAGGAGTTTATGTTCCAAACGAAGGCTATTTGGCGCAAGCCAAATCATTGTGCGAAGCCAATAATGTGTTGTTTATTGCCGATGAGGTTCAAACCGGAATTGCGCGTACCGGACGATTATTAGCTACTTGTGGTAATTGCGAATGTAAAAAAGGCTGCGAGAACAAACCGGAAGTAAAACCTGATATTTTGATTTTAGGTAAAGCACTTTCCGGAGGTGTTTTTCCAGTTTCGGCAGTATTAGCCAATAATGCCATTATGAATGTAATTCAGCCAGGACAACACGGTTCCACTTTTGGTGGAAATCCAATTGCAGCTGCCGTTGCGATTGCAGCTTTGGACGTAATTAAAGACGAAAATCTGGCACAAAATGCCGCTTATTTAGGGGAAGTTTTCCGTCATGGATTGAAAGAAATTCAATCTAGAAATCCCTTGATTCAATTGGTTAGAGGAAAAGGATTGCTAAATGCAATTGTGATTGACAGTGAAGAAGATTCTGATTTGGCTTGGGAAATTTGCTTGAAATTCCGAGACAATGGTTTGTTAGCCAAACCAACTCACGGTAATAAAATTCGATTAGCACCACCTTTAGTAATTACCGAAAGTCAAATTCATGAATGTCTCGGAATTATTGAACGTTCCTTAAATGAGTTTAGATAAAATAGCAAACCCCAAGAGCGATTTCGTTTTTGGGGTTTCTTTTTGCAATTGATATCAGTTTAATAATCTGAATAATCAGTAGGATATAAAAATAGAATATCCATGTGCGAAATGGTGTTTTTGTATTTTTCCATTTTAAGTAAGGCTTTCCATTCCGGAGAATCTACAAAAGCTTTCCAATGCGCATCCCTGCTTTCTTGGTTGGCAAAAGTCGTTAAGTACATCAAGTTGGGCATTTTTCCACCTGAAACTACTTCGCCATAAAACACAGGATTGAATCCCAATCGATCGAAAATTTTACTCTCTTCACCGCCAATGAACATATCCACTTTAGTGTTGTAGATGGCTTCAGTAGCCGACTCATAGCTGCGCAATTCATATACACGTTCTGAACGCGGACTGTCTAATTTAGGCAAGGTTATAAAAGGATGATTGGAAAAAGCAGTTAAAAGAACGGATTCGATTCGTTCATAGGGTGCTTGGTTGTATTTGGCATTGATGTAGTCTGCACCAGCTTGAAGATAGACTCGATCTTTAGCTAATTTTTGATCCAATTCAAAAAATTGTTTAGGAGATTTAAACGGGATTACAACAATTAATTTGGTGATAGAATCTAACGAAAATGTTTTGGGTTTAAAAACTCCAATCGATTGAATTCCAATTCTTTTCAAAGCAGGCAAATAGGCGGCTTTTAAAAAGTTCTCGGTAACATTTAACTGAGCATTTGATTTTAAATTGTAAGTTTTTATTTGGTAGCATTCTTTTTGTTGAGCGCTACTAGAAAAACAAATTAATACAAAAATTGAAAGTAAAAACTTCGAAATAATTTTCATTTAATGTTTGGTATTTGTTAGTAAAGAAAAAGTCTTTTTGATATCAATTCATTTCAAATACCAAATAGTTGCTAATGGTTTTTCTATTTTTTTAAACCTAGTCGAATTAGAAAATGATTACTTTTCGATTTTTTTGAAGGGGGGTTATAAACAACGCTATTAGTCAAACGATCATTTAAAATGAATTTATCTTGCGCTGTTTTATAGGTGTTAATAGGATAACCGTTAAACGACTGCTCTACTTTATTTCCAGTTTTAATATCTATTAAATTATTTCTAAGAAAAAGTTCATTAGTCACCATATTAGATAGCATGGGAGTGTAATAGATGCAATCTTTAAAATAGTAATGGGTTACCATAGAATAGCGAGACGCTTGTTCATTCAACACTTTGGAACCACCATGAATGATATTGGACGACCAAATCAAGACATCTCCTTTTTTAGCATAAAATGGTTTTTTTTCAAATTGGTAGGCCTCTACAATTTTCTCAATAAAATCTTCGTATTCGATGTAATCTGAATAGGCTGTATCTGAAGGAGTAGATTTAAAATGAGAAAAGTTGTATTCTGGTAGATTTTGTGATTTTGGATAGTAAAAAACAGCTCCGTTTTCAGGAGTTATATCTTCTAAGGCTACCCAAACTCCACACATAAACTTAGCAGGGATAGAACTAAAATGAATCGTATCGGAATGGGCTCTTTGTTGCGAACCTACTCTAAAATTCAAGGTTTGAAAAGGAATCGGTTCCCGATCATATAGCATTGCTAAAATCGCTGCTATTTCAGTATTGCAAGCGACACCTTTGGTACTTTCAGAATACATCCATAAATCTTGAATTCGAACATGATCACGTTGATTATCCATCTGGAATTCAGGATTGTATCCTTTGTTGTCCATATCGAATTTAATTTCATCAATCACTGTTTCCGAAATTAAATTGGGAATGACTATAAAACCATTTTCGTTATAGTCCAAAGCCATTTTTTGTTCTTTTTCGCTCAATTGTTTTGTTGCCAGAATTTCTTTAAAAAAAGGAGATTCTACCCAAGGTGTATTCATAATTAATTGTATTTGATTACAAGCTATTTGTAGGTTTGTTGAATTTATTAGTATCAAAGCCTAATAGAAGGTTAAAGATATGTATTAGTTAGTGTTTTACAATTCTTTTATTCAAAAAAAAGAATGAAGAATTTTTAGATACATAATAGACATTAATCAAAATAGTTAGGTCCTTTAAGAAATTAAATTTTATTAATGAATTTACAACGCGGATATGATGTACATCCAAGGAATTCCCCATATTCCCCATTTCTTAAAACTAATCTCCCACCACATTGAGGACATTTATTATCTTGAATGTCGCTTTTTCTTCTTTGGATTAATTTTTTTATTGATTTTATATGTTCAGTTTTGTCGTAAGTATCAACTAAATTAGCATCATTTATTATTTTATAAATATCTTCTTTCTCTCTTTTCTCTATATTTATTTCATTATACTTTTTTATCGTATGGATAAGTTGCCGAGAATTTATTATGTCATGAGTTGTTTTTACTTTAATATCTGATTTTGATAAAAAAACAACAATAGGGATGTAATTTATTGAAGGATATTTACTTAGATAAGTTTTTAAAACATTTATATGTCCCAAATTTTGTTTTATGGGATTATAAAATCTCTTTTTTCTTTTGAATAACACTTGTGTCCAATGCTCTGATTTTTCGTTGCCAACAATCCAACCTTTGTAGTTTTTGTTTCAATAACAAATATTCCAAAATCAGAAATCACAACATGATCAATTTGGGAGGTTTTTGTATCTCTTTTTAGTACAATATTATTAATGACACTGTATTTGGATTTATCTAATAAATATAAGATTGAAGAAATACTTTTTTCACCAATTATGCCTTTAATTTTAGGGCTGTATAATTTCCAAAATATTATAATTATTATGGAAACTATTAAAATAAAATAAATCAAATTTTTATCAGAATAAAATTAAACCTAAGCTTGCTAAAATAGTTTTAGGCTCTTAATGTTATTTCAAAAATAAAAAAATTACTTAACAAATCATTATTTCATCATCAAAGTCTTAAAGGAAAAATCTGAATAAAAGCGAAACAAAATGTCAACTTGTCAGCCATTTTTACGTCAGAGACGCTAAAAACTGACAATTTAAATACTGTCAGTGCCTTGGCACAAAGATTGACTTGTCGACAGCGAGTGATTAAAATGAATATCAAATTAAATTAAATATAATCAAAATGGGTAAAATCATCGGAATTGATTTAGGTACAACCAACTCTTGTGTTTCTGTAATGGAAGGTAACGAGGCAGTGGTAATCCCTAATGCGGAAGGAAAAAGAACAACTCCTTCTATTATCGCTTTTGTTGAAGGCGGAGAAATTAAAGTAGGAGATCCTGCAAAAAGACAAGCGGTAACAAATCCTACCAAAACTATTGCTTCTATTAAACGTTTTATGGGACAATCTTATTCTGAAACTACTTCAGAAGCAAAAAGAGTTCCTTACTCAGTAGTAAAAGGAGACAACAATACACCACGTGTGGATATTGACGGTCGTTTATACACTGCTCAAGAATTGTCAGCTATGACACTTCAAAAAATGAAAAAAACAGCTGAAGACTATTTAGGTCAAACAGTTACTGAAGCAGTTATTACTGTTCCAGCTTATTTTAACGATGCACAACGTCAAGCTACGAAAGAAGCAGGTGAAATTGCTGGTTTGAAAGTAATGCGTATTATCAACGAACCAACAGCTGCAGCTTTAGCTTACGGTTTGGATAAAAAAGGACAAGATCAAAAAATTGCAGTGTACGATTTAGGTGGAGGTACTTTTGATATTTCTATCTTGGAATTAGGAGATGGAGTTTTTGAAGTATTGTCTACAAATGGAGATACTCACTTAGGTGGAGATGACTTTGACCAAACTATCATTGACTGGTTGGCAGATGAATTCAAAGCAGAAGAAGGAATTGACTTGCGTTTAGACCCAATGTCATTACAACGTATCAAAGAAGCAGCTGAAAAAGCTAAAATTGAGTTGTCATCTTCAGCTGAAACTGAAATCAACTTACCATACGTTACTGCTACAGCTTCAGGACCAAAGCACTTAGTTAAAAAATTAACAAGAGCACAATTCGAAAAATTGTCTGATACTTTAGTAAAACGTTCTATGGAGCCAGTTGCTAAAGCATTAAAAGATGCAGGTTTAGCTACATCTGATATTGACGAAGTAATCTTAGTAGGAGGTTCTACTCGTATGCCAAGAATTGCTGACGAGGTAGAAAAATTCTTCGGTAAAAAAGCATCTAAAGGGGTTAACCCTGATGAGGTGGTTGCTATTGGAGCTGCTATTCAAGGTGGAGTTTTATCTGGAGATGTAAAAGATGTATTGTTACTTGACGTAACACCTCTTTCTTTAGGTATCGAAACTATGGGTGGTGTAATGACTACATTAATTGAGTCTAACACAACTATTCCAACTAAAAAATCGCAAATTTTCTCTACGGCTGCTGATTCTCAACCAACTGTTGAATTACACGTTCTTCAAGGTGCTAGAGCAATGGCTGCTGACAACAAAACGATTGGACGTTTCAACTTGGATGGTATACCACCAGCACCAAGAGGAGTTCCTCAAATTGAAGTAACTTTTGATATTGATGCTAATGGTATCATCAAAGTTTCTGCTACTGACAAAGGAACTGGAAAATCACATGATATTCGTATCGAAGCTTCTTCTGGATTAACAGCTGAAGAAATCGAGAAAATGAAAAAAGATGCTGAAGCTAATGCTGAGTCTGATAAAGCAGCAAGAGAAAAAGCAGAAAAATTGAACGAAGCAGACGGAATGATCTTCCAAACTGAAAGTCAATTGAAAGAATTGGGTGATAAATTATCTGATGACAACAAAGTGGCTATCGAGTATGCTTTAACTGAATTGAGAATGGCTCACCAATCTCAAGACATTGCAGCGATTCAAACTGCTTTGGACAACATCAATGCAGCTTGGAAAAAAGCTACTGAAGCGATGTATGCTCAAGGAGAACAAGGTCAAGCAGATGCACAACCTCAAGGAGATGCGCAATCAGGTGACAATGTTGAAGACGTTGACTTCGAAGAAGTGAAATAATTATTATTTCATTTATATAAACAAAAAACCGAGCTAGAAATAGCTCGGTTTTTTTATTGAATATGATCCGACTTTTGCAAGCCGGATTTTATTATTTTGGATCTAAAGCAGTATCAATTCTAGCTACTAAATCCAATAAGTGTAATTTACTTAATCGGTCAGTTGCACGAGCAGCAGCTGCTTTTGCATTTGATTTCAAACTAACTAATTGTCCTCTAGCAATAGAAGGTAAATCGGTTTGGTTTAAGTTAACTGTTCTAGTGTTAAAACCATAAGTTACTCCTACAGGTACTGAACGAACAGCAGTAGAACCCGGTTTTAATAATCCAGTTACTTTATCAACAAATACTTTTTGAAGATTTCTTCTGTAAATATCGATTGGTTTATTGGATTTTAATTCAGCAAAAATTCCGTTACGTACATCGGTCATTAATTCATCTACAGTATAGTTGTTTTTATTGATAGACGAACCTTCAAACAAACGCACCATTCGGTCTCCAGCTAATAAATTACTTAAAGTTGATTCTTGCATCGCTTTAATCGCTTCCACACCGTTGTCTGGGTTGATTTTTGCTAAAACACTTTGATTCATTAACCATTTAGGTGTAGCAAACAATTGTGTGTTTAAGAAGCTAACAGCTTCTTTTTGAATGCTTCTTGGAACTACTTCAAATTGGTTTCCACCCATATCATAGGTTTTTGGAGTATCATATATTCCACCAACATTTTTAGTAACATGACCTAAATAACGTCTGAATTGGCCTGTAAGAGCAGAGTACAATTCGTCTAATTCTGCATAGCTTTCTCCTTTTTCAGAACTCCATTTTAATAAATTAGGGAGAATACGTTGCAAGTTTTTGATACCGTAAGCAGAAGCTTTCATAGCATTGTCTCCAATATCTTCTGTTTGGTATCTTGGATCGTAAGGACTAGATTCGGTACCAAACCAAAGGCGACGATTTTTGTAAGCTTCTTTGGTCATTTCATTCAAGATAGCTTTCTCTTCTTTGTCTGTTTTGGCATCTTCAAAATAAGAGTACCCCCATTTAATAGCCCATTTGTCATAATCTCCAATTTTTGGGAACAAATGTTTTACACCATCTTCAGGTTGGGCAACATAATTGAAACGTGCATAATCCATGATAGAAGATGTGTGTCCATTTTTCTCTTGGAAGGCAGCATCTCTTAATTTCTCCACCGGAGTAGCAGAACTAGCTCCCATATTATGACGTAATCCTAAAGTATGACCCACTTCGTGAGAAGATACAAAACGAATTAATTCGCCCATTAAATTATCGTCAAATTGTTTTTTTCTAGCAGCAGGATCAACTGCAGCAGTTTGAATTAAATACCAGTTGCGCAACAAACTCATGATGTTGTGGTACCAACCAATATGACTTTCTAAAATTTCTCCTGTTCTAGGATCGTGAACGTTAGGTCCATACGCATTTTGAATTTCGGCAGCAAAATAACGCAATACAGAAAAACGGGCATCTTCCAAACTCATTGTTGGGTCGTTTTCTGGCCAATATTCACCACGGATAGCATTTTTCCAACCTGCACTTTCAAAGGCTACTTGCCAATCGTCAATACCTTGTTTGATGTATTTTTTCCATTTGTCTGGCGTAGCAGGATCAATGTAATATACAATCGGTTTAGCCGGTTCAATCAATTCACCTCTTTTTTGTTTGGCAGCATCTTCTTTTGATTTCGGTTCTAAACGCCATCTAACCGCAAAAACTTCAGTATCTGATTTGTGTGATTCTTCTTCAAAAACTCCATATTGGTTTGCAAAATAACCTACACGTGCATCAAATGTTCTTTTACGCATAGGATTTTTTGGCAAAGCAATCATAGAAGTATTTAATTCTACAGTTAAAAATCCTGAATCTAAACCAGCGGGTAAATTAGTACCAATTCTTGGTGCAGGATTCAAAGAGATCAATGCAGGAACAGTAGAATAGGTTTTTACCGTTCTAATTTCAGTATTGATTGGGAAACTGCTTATTTTTTGGATAAATGATTTTTCTTTTTGGAATGCCTGAATACTTAAGGTTTGTTTTTTCACTGGGTCTAATGAAAACGTTTGTACATCTCCATCAAAAGTTGGTGTCATGTCAATTACATAACCTGATTCTTTTCCATCTTTATCTTTTTTGATTGCCAAAATTTCGTAATTGCCAATAATAGGATTCGCAGAGGAATTTTTTACTGCTTGCGCCAATGGTTTATCTCCGTCTGGCGACATGATTACATAACTAATTGAACGTAATAACAAGGTGTTGTTCAATCCTTTTTCAAATTGAATTACTTGTCTGTTCACTTCTTCACCACCAAAAATTCCACCTCCAGCTGGAGTCTTAGAAAATCGTGTAATGGTCATAATTTCAGTATCTAGTAAAGAAGCTGGGATTTCAAAAAGGTATTTGGCATCCATTTTATGAATGTCAATTAACCCTTTTTGGGTAACGGCCGTAGTGTCAATTACTTTATTGTACGGTTTAGGCCCTTTTTTAGCCTCAGGTTTTGGGGTTTCTGAAGCTGTAATTGCAGGTTTAGCTGCATCTTTCTTTTTCTTAGTTTGACTGATTGCTCCTTGGCTAAAACAGACAAGAAAACTGGCAATAATTAAACTGGATTTTAGTTGTACCATTTAAATTCTCTTTTTAAATTAATATTTAGTTTTTGGTAGAATAAGGTGATAATTTATCGTAAACATACTACGAATATTCAAATCTATTGCTTTATTTTTAAAAAAACGACATGAATTTTATTTTTTGTTTCAATAGTACCTATTGGCACTAAGGCTTATTTTATTTCAAAAATATGACTCATCTCATAAAGTTAGAGTTTATTTCTACCTATTTTTGTAATGGTATTGGTACTATTTGGTTTGACAAAAGGTACTATTAATGAATTTTGTTTATGAGAAAAATTAAATATAAAAAAGGACGAAAAGTACAGCCTTTGCATTTAGAATATACAGGTATTCATAAAGACAGCGAATCGGAAATGCAATTGTTTGTTTATGATGATTTGACTTTGACAGAATTCGAAAAAATAAATGTAGCTGACTTTGACGAAAGTATAGCCATTCAAAAAACAAATTGGCTCAACCTTCATGGTTTGAATGATCCGAAATTGATTACTGCTCTTGGGGATTATTTTAGCATTGATAGTTATCTGATGGCTGATATTTTAAATACTACTAAACGAACTAAATTAGAAGAGCAACAAGAGGTTTTGTTCTTTAATATTAAATCCCTTTTACCTAAAGAAAATTCAGACACGATTCAAACGGAGCAAATTAGTTTCTTAATCAAAGAAGGGGTTTTGATTTCATTTCAAGAAAAGCGAAGTGATTTCTTTACGCACATTCGTGAGCGAATACGAACTCATACAGGAATTGTGAGAACTAAGAAAGCAGATTATCTTTTGTATATTTTATTGGATGCCGTAATGGAAAACTTCTACATTACCTTAGAACATGAGGAAGACAAAGTAGAAGAGTTGATTAATTTATCTAAGAACAGTGACAATCCCATTATTTTGGAACGTATTGAAAAACACAGAGACAATTTTAATTTATTAAAACGTTCTATTATTCCACTTCGAGATTCGCTTTACGATATTAAAAGTATTAAAGACGATAACGTATTCAACTTAATTGAAAATGATAATTTTAGTTTTTTTGCACGATTGTATCAAAAAAGCTTGGAACTTTTGGAACAAATTGAATCGGATACAGGTGCTTTAGATAGTGCTTCTAATTTCTTTTTCTCGGCACAAACGCATAAGATGAATGAGATTATGAAAACCTTGACTATCGTGTCGGCTATTTTCATTCCCTTAACTTTTATTGTAGGTGTTTACGGAATGAATTTCGAATTCATGCCCGAGTTACATTATCCTTATGGCTATCATACCGTTATTGGAGTGATGGTGTTAATAGGAATTGCCATGTTGTTGTATTTCAAAAAAAGAAGGTGGTTTTAATCCCTTTATCTATCTAATAATTCAAGTATATTCGCATTCTTAAATTTATAAAAAATGAAACAGTTATTTTCTTTATTGATCGTATTTTCTTTTGGATTCACTCAGGCACAAACTGTGAGTTCTCCTTCTGGTAAAATCACCCTTTCTTTTCAATTATCCTCCTCTGGACAACCAACTTATTCGGTAAATTATAAAATGAAGTCAGTTGTTGTATCGAGTGATTTAGGAATCCAATTAAAAGATAAGCCTGCATTGAATACTAACTTTGAGATTCAAACCTCAAAAAATAAAACCTTCAATGAAACGTGGAAACCGGTATTGGGGGAACAGACTTCGATTGTCAATCATTACAACGAATTGGTCGTGGCATTAATCCAAAAAGGAACCAATATAAAAGTGAATTTAGTTTTTAGAGCTTTTGATGAAGGGGTAGCATTTCGCTATGATTTTCCAAAACAAAAAGAACTGAATTATTTCATCATTTCAAATGAAGACACTCAATTCAATTTGACTGAAAATAATAAAGTATTCTGGCTACCAGGTGATTTTGATAGTAACGAATACGAATATAACGAAACTCAGTTTTCGGATATAGATAATTCAAAGATCAATATGAATAATGGTATTGGTGTGAAATCCATTCCAGGGAAATATACCGTTCAAACGCCTTTAATGATGAAGTCACCATCGGGCTTATATGTCAATATTTTTGAAGCAGCGGTTGTGAACTATCCTGTAATGCATTTGAAAGCGGATGTATCTAGTTACAAATTAAAATCAGAATTAGTTCCAAATGCAATTGGTGATAAAGCTTATTTGCAAACGCCTTGTGTCTCGCCATGGCGAACTATTATGATTAGTGATGATGCTAGAGATATTGTAGCTTCTAAAATGATTTTGAACTTGAACGAGCCTTCTAAATTGGAAGATACTTCTTGGATAAAACCGATGAAGTATGTCGGTATTTGGTGGGAAATGCACGTGGGTAATTCTACTTGGGATTATGCGGGTTCTCAAAACGCTACTACTGATTTTGGAACAAAACTAGCCTCTACAGGGCGACACGGAGCAACTACTACCAACACGAAACGCTATATTGATTTTGCGGCTAAACATGGTTTTGATGGAGTATTGGTAGAAGGTTGGAATGAAGGCTGGGAAGATTGGTCAGGCAATTGGAAAGAAGAAGTTTTTGACTTTGTAACACCCTATCCTGATTTTGACATTGCGGCGATTTCGGCTTACGCCAAAGAAAAAAATGTAAAAATGATTATGCACCACGAAACGTCTGGTTCGGTAGCAAATTATGAAAGACGCTTAGATCGTGCTTTCGAGAACATGGTAAAATACAACTATCCTGCTGTTAAAACGGGTTATGTTGGGAAAATTATTCCGCGTGGCGAAATGCATGATGGACAAACCATGGTGAATCATTTTGCGCATGTGGTAAAACGTGCAGCAGATTATAAATTAATGGTTAATTCTCATGAATCATCACATCCAACAGGTTTAGGAAGAACCTATCCTAATTATGTAGCCGCTGAGGCAGCACGTGGAAACGAATTTAATGCTTGGAGTATAGGAAATCCGCCGATGCACGAAACGATTTTACCGTTTACCCGTCAATTGGGAGGACCTATGGATTATACACCAGGAATTTTCGAAATTAAAATGAGTCATTACGACAAGAAGAAAACAGAGCAAGTGCAGACTACTTTGGCAAAACAGTTGGCCTTGTATGTAACAATGTATTCTCCCATTCAAATGGCCGCTGATTTGCCAGAGAATTATGAAAAATATTCGGATGCTTTTCAATTTATTAAAGATGTGGCTTTAGATTGGGAAGACAGTAAGTATTTGCAAGCTGAGCCAGGTGATTATTTGACTGTCGCTAGGAAAGCAAAAGGCAAACAATCTTGGTTTTTAGGAGCCATCACCGATGAAAATGCTAGAAAAACCGAAATCAAATTGGACTTTCTAACAAAAGGAAAAAAATACAAAGCCATTATTTACGAAGACGCTAAAGATGCCGATTGGAAAATGAATCCAAAAGCCTACTCAATACGAAGTGTAGTGGTAACCAATGCTTCAAAAATCAAATTGAATTTAGCCCCAGGGGGTGGAACGGCAATTAGTTTTGAACCCATCAATTAATTATTCAAACCTGCTTTTTATAAGCAGGTTTTTTTATACCATTAATTCTCATTTATTTAAAAAGAATTCCGAAATTGCCCTTCAATAAATCGACCACTTATGAAAAAATCATTAATAGTAGGAGTACTTTTCTTTAATGGAATAGCAATGCTAGCACAATCAAATGACGAACAAGTTATAAAAGATATCTATAAATCAGGTTTAACCAATGCCAAATGCTATTCTTGGCTTGATCATTTATCAAATAAAATTGGAGCTCGTTTGTCGGGTTCTGACAATGCTGAGAAAGCAGTACAGTATACCAAAGCTCAATTAGAAACTTTAGGGTTAGACAAGGTCTATTTGCAAGAAATGATGGTGCCAAAATGGGTTCGAGGGGAAAAAGAAACGGCTTACATTTTAGATAATAAAACGAAAATTAGCGTTCCTATTGCTGCTTTAGGTGGATCTGTTGCCACTTCAAAAAATGGATTGACAGCAGCGGTTATCGAAGTACAGGGAATTGAAGACTTAAAAAAATGGGGTGACCAAATCAAAGGTAAAATTGTTTTTTACAATCGACCAATGGATCCCACTTTTATTGAAACTTTCAAATCGTATGGCGGTTGTGTAGATCAACGTTATGCAGGAGCTAAAGAAGCGGCTAAATTGGGAGCAGTAGGAACAATTGTTCGTTCGATGAATTTGCGCTTGGATGATTTTCCGCATACTGGAGCACAGAGTTATGGCGATTTGTCACCAGCGGAATATATTCCAACAGCTGCGATTAGCACCAATGGCGCCGAATTGTTAAGCCAAAAATTAAAAGCCAATCCCAATTTGAAATTCTACTTCAAGCAATCTTGTGAACAAATGCCCGACGCACTTTCGTATAATGTAATTGGAGAAATTAAAGGAAGTGAGCATCCAGAGAATATTATGGTTGTTGGTGGACATTTGGATTCATGGGATTTAGCTGATGGTTCGCATGATGATGGTGCAGGTGTAGTTCAGAGTATGGAAACGTTACGTATTTTTAAACAGATTGGTTACAAACCTAAAAATACAATCCGAGTGGTGTTATTTATGAATGAAGAAAATGGAGGTAGAGGAGGTAAAAAATACGCTGAGTTAGCACAAACTAATAATGAAAATCACATTTTCGCTTTAGAAAGTGATTCGGGGGGATTTAGCCCAAGAGGTTTTTCTATTGAAGCTGACGATGCCAATTATCAAAAAATCCTTTCTTGGAAAAACTTATTTGAGCCGTATTTGATTCATAGTTTTGTAAAAGGAGGTGCTGGTGCTGATATTAATCCGTTAAGTTCTGGTAAAATTGTTAAAGCTGGCTTGAAACCAGATTCACAGCGTTACTTTGATTACCACCACTCATTGAATGACAATTTTGATGCTATCAATAAAAGAGAGCTAGAATTAGGTGCAGCAACGATGACATCTTTACTGTATCTGATGGATCAAAATGGGATAATCAAATAATAAAAAAAGGCTTCGAAAGAAGCCTTTTTTTTATAAGTGGAATTAAATTCTAAATATTCCCCCGAAAGCAATAATTTTTTGAAAGAAAAAGAATTCTTGAGAGGCCCAATCGTCATCGCTATTGGTAGTTTGAATATCTGGCATGTTGATGTATCCGCCTTTTATTTCTGTTTGAATATAAAAATGCTTGAAAAAAGTTAGATTTAAACCAGCTTTTACAGAAGCACCATATCCAGACACATGAAAGTCATCATGGCGTTCTTTCCCTAAGAGTGTACTATTGGTTTTTGGGTATAACATTCCAACACCTACACCCTCTGTTAGATTGATTTGAATTTTATCGGTGTCTTCAATTGAAAATATTTTTGAAATATCATCATGTCGAGAGATTTCAGTATTTACATAATTTAAACCGTCAGTGTGTTCAAACATCAAGAAGTTTTCGGTTAGTACAACAGGGGTATTATTATACAAGTTACCAAAAGTGGGACGTGTTCCAATATAACCTGTAATATTTGCTGTTTGATTTTGAGTCATAACATACTTCATATGATCAACCCCAATAGCAATACTATAATGATCATTAACGAAGTAACCCATTCGAAAATTAGTTTGTGGAATGGTCATTCGACCCGGGTTGATGTAATCAATATGCCAACCTTTAGGTTTGTCATGAGCAGTTGCATTATGAATGGTGAAATCATAACTAATCCCTTTAAAAGTAATGTCTGATTTAGAATAGGTTTCGCGGTTTCCTCCCCAAGAAATAAAGAATTTTCCTTTGTTATGAGCAGTGTATTTATCTTGAATTTTTATGGTTTCCTGTGAAAATACAGAAAGTGTAATGAAAAGTAAAGCGCTAGATAAAATTAAATTTTTCAATGAAATTAGGTATTAATTTAAAATTGATTTATCGTTTTTCGGATAGCTACTAATTTGGTCATTAAGTCTTCAAAATAATCCAAATGCAGCATATTCGCCCCGTCACTTTTTGCATTAGCTGGGTCAAAATGGGTTTCGATGAAAATTCCGTCTACACCAACTGCAATTCCTGCTTTAGCAACGGTTTCAATCATATCAGGTCTTCCACCAGTTACACCTGCTGTTTGGTTAGGTTGTTGTAAGGAATGCGTAACATCTAATACTGTTGTAGCGTATTGTTGCATCGTAGGGATTCCTCTGTAGTCTACAATCATATCTTGGTAACCAAACATAGTTCCTCTATCGGTAACCATGACGTTTTGGTTGTTGCAATCCAATACTTTTTGAACGGCATGTTTCATACTTTCTGGACTCATGAATTGTCCTTTTTTCAAATTAACGGTTCTTCCTGTATTGGCAGCAGCCACTACTAAATCGGTTTGGCGAACTAAAAACGCAGGTATTTGTAATACATCTACATATTGTGCTGCCATATCAGCATCTTCATTAGTATGAATATCCGTAACTGTTGGTACACCAAAAGTTTCGGATACTTTACGTAATATTTGTAGTGCTTTTTCATCACCAATTCCTGAGAAGCTATCAATTCTAGAACGATTCGCTTTTTTAAAGGAGCCTTTAAAAACAAAAGGAATTTCTAATTTGTCTGTAATACCAACTAATTTTTCAGCAATGCGTAAAGCCATTTCCTCGCCTTCAATAGCACAAGGACCTGCTAATAAAAAGAAGTTACCACTTTCAGTATGTTTGATTTGTGGAATATGTTGTAGGTTCATAATAATCAATTTATATAAAGTGCAAAGGTAGTTAGGAATTAGGAATTAGGAATTCGATTTTGAAACTATTTTTATTGTTGGATATAAAAAAAGCCCTAACCTTCGTTAGAGCTTTTCCTGTTTTGAATATTAAATATTAGAATTTCAAGCTAACTTCCAATTCAAATTCGTCAGCAATTGCTTTATCACCAATTGATGTAAAGAAAGTTCCAGAACCGTATTTGATATCGTATTTTGTTCTGTCTACCATGAATTTAGTTGAAGCAGAGTTAGCAGTTGTAGCTAAGTCAAAAGTTACTGGTTTAGTAATTCCTTTGATAGTTAAGTCTGCAGTTACAGTAAATACGTTAGCCGATTTTACAGCAACTTTTTTGAATGCTAATTTAGCAGTTGGGAATTTCTCTGTACCAAAGAAATCATCTGCTTTTAAGTGTCCATTTAATTTCCCTTGGTATTCACCTTGTAGATCTGTAGCAGTTAATGAAGTCATGTCTACTGTAAAGTTTCCACCAGCTACTTTTTTTCCTTTGAAAACTAAAGCACCTTCTTTAAAGTTTACAGTTCCATTGTGTTGACCAGTTACTTTTTTTCCTAACCAGTTGATTGAACTTTTTGCAGCGTCAATTTTTTTAGTTTGAGCTGATACTGATACTGTAGCGAATGCTACTACTAATGCTAACGCAATTGATTTTAAATTTTTCATTTGTTTTAAATTTTGATTGTTAATATTAAAGTGTGATAAATAATTCTTCGTTTGATTTTCTAACTTTTTTGTAATGCTGTGTAGCATCTTCCTCATGTCTGTATCCTATTGGAGCTAATAAAGTAGCATTCAAACCAAGTTGATCTAAACCTAGGATTTCATTTACTTGAGCAGGAATAAATCCTTCCATTGGCGTAACATCAATATGAAGTTCGGCAGCAGCATTCAATAAATTTCCTAAAGCTAAATAAGTTTGTTTTGCTGTCCAAATGTTTCTCACTTCTTCTGGTAAACCAGTAATATTTCCTTTCATATAATCCACATACCCTTGAATGGCTTCTAATGGCAATTCTCTTGTTTTGCAAATGGTAGTTGCTAATTGATCAATTCCAGCTTCACCGAAATTCAATTCATTGGCAAAAACCAATAGGTGAGAGGCATCAGCAACTTGAGCTTGACCATAAGATGCTGCAACTAGTTTAGCTCTTAATTCAGGGTTTTCAACTATGAAAACTCGGTAAGGTTGTAAACCGTATGAAGATGTACTCAAGCGAATTGCCTCTTTTAAAAATGCAATATCAGCGTCAGTAATTTTTTTGGTAGCATCAAATTTCTTCGTAGCGTATCTCCAATTCTGGTTTTCTAAAAATGTACTCATAGTATTTTTTGTAGTTTATTGATTTCTAAATTTTTCTAGTAATTCGTTTAATTGTAAGCGTTCTTCCTCAGATAACTTTTGAGAGTAGGACTCTTCGTGTATTTTAACTTTGGGTTCCAATTCAATTAATAAATCCAATCCTTTTTGGGTGATGGTCACCTCGATTTTTCTGCGGTTGGCAGGGCAAACTTCACGTGTTACTAATTCCTTTAGTAACAATTTATCGACTAATCGGGTAGTGTTGCTGGTTTTGGCTAACATTCGTTCTTGGATCACAAACATATTAGTAGGTTTTCCTTTTTGACCTCTTAAAATTCGGAGTACATTAAATTGTTCTGATGAAATATCAAACGGTTTCAACATCTCATTAAAACGCTCTGCAATTATGTTTTGGGTATACATAATGTTCATGATAATTTTTTTAGAATTATCCATGGGTACAGTTGATTTTAAAATGTCTTCGATTTTCATATTTGTTAGTACGAAATTTGTAGATACAAATGTAATGTAAATATCATTTGTATATACAAATAAATGTTATTGTTATGTTAAATTAATAAAGAATAAGTTTTATTTCCAGTTCAATTGTAAGGCAAAACAGTTTTTGTCTTCTTTGGTAATGCTAAAAATACTAGTATTAGTTTCTGTGTTTTCGTGAATAATCACTGCGTCATTTAACGAAAGCTCTTTCATAAAATTCATTTCGAAACTTGCAATTGCTTGGTTCAAAATTTTGGTTTCGTCGGCTAGATCCAAACACCATTCTAAATATTTGACATTATTAGCATGATTGACAATGTCCAAATCGGAGAGACGAACCGTTTTTTCAAACACCATTTCTTTGTCGTGATTCAGGTTTATTTTAGAAAAAGTTGCTTCAGTTGCCTTATTGTCCGGAAACAATTCGAAATGTTCATAAGGCAAAGCCAAGGCTTCGGGACGACGCAGTTCGGTATTGAAAACCGCCCAAAAGGTTTCTGATCCTACGATCTTTTTTCCATTGACATACATTTCTAAAGCACGTACTGAGCGGGAGTTTTCTAACGAATTTATCCAAGTCTTAACGGTAACTACATCGCGCCATTTAGGCAATTCACTGATTTCGACACGCATTCTACTCAATACCCAAGCTTGGTGAAACTCCTGCATATCGGTAAAACTAATTCCGCCAATCTCAGAATGGGCTGCAGCCGTCATTTGTAATAAATTACACAATTCGGTGTATTTCAAATAGCCGTTGGGTGCACATTGAGTGAAATTAATTTCCCATTCTTTGCTTAAAACAGAAGTAAAATTTGGAGCGATTGGCATATATTGAATTATGAATTTTGTTTAAAGGATGTCTTGATATATTGGATGATTTCATTTCGGTCAGTCAAATAATCAAACCATTGGGCATTTTCAGTTCTTTTGAACCAGGTCAATTGGCGTTTGGAAAAACGGCGGGTGTTTTTTTTGATTTCTTCAATGGCAAAGTCTAGACTATCATCTCCATCAAAATATCGGAATAACTCTTTATAACCGACGGTTTGTAATGCGTTTAATTCTTTGTGAGGATACAATTGTTCGGCTTCCGCCAAAAGCCCTTCGTTCATCATGATATCTACTCGTTGATTGATTCGGTCATACATCACGCTTCGTTCTGCTTCCAAACCAATAATGATAGGCGTAAAATCGCGATTGTTTTTTGCTTGATTCAAGAAAGAGGAGTAGGGTTTTCCAGTGCCAATACATACTTCTACAAATCGCATTATGCGTTGCGGGTTTTGAAGTGTTTGCGGATTTTCCAAACTTATTTTTTTAAAATAGTTTGAATCTAAAAGGGCTAATTGTTCTTGCAAATAAGAAATTCCGTGTAGCTCGTATTTTGCATTTATTTCTGCACGAACTGAAGCCTCAATATCTAGAAAGGAATCAAATCCTTTTAAAATAGCATCAACATACAAACCAGAACCTCCTACCAAAATAGCAAAATCATTGGTTTTAAATAATTCGTTGAGTTGGGCAATGGCCTCTTTTTCAAAATCACCAACGCTATAGTTTTCAAAAATGGATTTATTTTGAATGAAATGATGTGGAGCAGCAGCCAATTCTTCATTACTAGGAACAGCGGTGCCAATGCGCATTTCTTTAAAAAATTGTCGGCTGTCGCACGAAATAATCTCACATTGGAACTGTTGTGCCAAAGCAATGCTTAAGGAAGTTTTTCCTATAGCAGTGGGGCCAATGATAGTAATGAGGTATTTCATCTGTGTATTCTAAACGTGTTCTAGCCCCGATTGAAGTGAAAATCCTTTGCTTTAAAGCAAAGATTGTAACGGAAAGCGGGAATAGCTCCTAATAAATTAAAACGAAATTACTTTTAGCGATTTACTTTTCCTAATTTGTCCTTGAATAATTGTTTTGGCATCGCGGTTGTGTTGCATTGGAATCAAAATGTTTTTTAAGACTTCAATGTTGGTCACTTGATAATTCAAATCATAAAATGCGTAGCCTTTGTAAATACCATTTTCAATTAGCACAACGGAACGTTCGTTTATAGTTCGGCCACGGTCAAGTAGCACTATATTTTTGCTTTCGAAACTATTTTCAGTAATTAATTTTTGTACACGTGCATTGTATTCTTCGGCCGTAATTTTGCCAATACAAGCGCCATCACATTCCTTGATTTTATATTGAAAACAGTCGGCATTGGTTTGGTATAGGCCAGTCAATTTTTGGCACAAACGGTATTTTTCGGTAATGCGAAAAAGAGCATTTTTACCTTCTTGTAAAGTGGTAAAAGAGGTGATTTCTTTTTTGCGACCGTCTACTTTTTGCAACCCTAAGTTTAAGTAGCCGTTGCTGTCTTTTTCGGCATACAAAGCCCATTCAAAGATACTTTTGCGTTGCGCACGATTATAAACGGGCTTGTTGATTTTGATTTCTTCGCTTTCTTTTAAAAGCGCAATCAATTCGCTACCGGTTTCTTCAGGAGTAACAGAATATACCTCTCGTTGTATTTTTTTAGACTTGGTAGAAGTTCCTGTAAAATGTTGGTTGATTCGCTTTTTAATGTTGCGGCTTTTGCCAATATAAATCAAATCGCCTTTTTCGTTATGAATGTAATATATTCCTGTTTTTGAAGGCAAATGTTCTACAATATCCAACAATTTTGGTGCAATTCCCTTTTGTATTTCCTGTTTGATATAATCGTTTAAAATTTGCTTCTCGACATCTTTTTCCAAGAGCATTTTAAACAATTTGGTGGTAGCAATAGCATCGCCACTTGCTCGATGTCGGTCGGACATTGGAATCCCTAATGCGCGAACTAATTTCCCTAAACTGTACGAAGGTTGGTCCGGAATTAATTTTTTTGACAATTCTACTGTACACAATGTTTTGGCTTGAAAATCATAGCCAAGACGTTTGAATTCGGTGCGTAAAATTCGGTAATCAAAGGAGGCATTGTGGGCGACAATTACGCAATCGGAAGTGATTTCGATGATGCGTTTCGCTACTTCAAAAAACTTGGGTGCCGAACGCAACATGGCGTTATTAATTCCGGTTAATTTGACCACAAAAGGTTGAATAGGAATTTCGGGATTGACTAAACTAATGAATTGATCCACTACCTCGTGACCATCAAATTTGTATATGGCGATTTCGGTAATTCCTTCTTCGTTGAATTGACCTCCGGTAGTTTCTATGTCAAGTATACAGTACATTTTCAATATCAATTTCAATAATCAATTTCAAAAATCAATTTCAATCACCATAAATTTAAAATTTAGAATTTTGAAATTGCAATTAAGATTGATATGGAAGTTATTTTTTATTTATAATCATTTTAGAAGCAATAGCAATTAATTCTTCGACTTCAATTAATAGAGAATCTCTGACAACCTCATTTCCTTCTTTAATGTAATTTAATATTTTTAAAGAATTTCTAGATTCTTTAAGTTCTTTAACAACTAAAGTGAGTTTAAAAATAAAATCTTTATCTGATATAGTACCCTGAGCTTCTCCAAAATTTAAAGTTGAACTTCCAGAGGATCTAATCAATTGATTTTTATAATATTCATTTTCAAATGATTTGCTCAAATTTCTTGTAAAGAAAATACATTCCCCAGCAAAACGAACTAGTCTATCTTCAAAATTGAATACTTTTTCGCTAAAAATGGAATTGTCTTGCATTTTTATTGGACTTTATCAGTTGTTATTTACTTTATCTTGATTTTTGTTTTTGATATTGACTTTTGGAGTTATTTATCGTCCTCCAAAGATACTACTTCCAATACGAACCATTGTACTGCCACATTTGATGGCAAGAGTATAATCACCCGACATGCCCATGGAGAGTGTGCTCAGTTGACAGTTGTTAGTGTTCAAATTAGAATAAGAATCAAAAATAGTTTTCAAGCGGCTGAATTCTTTTTCTACTTGAGCCGGATTATTTGTAAAAGTCGCCATTCCCATGAGTCCAACAATTCGGATGTGGTTCATTTCGTTGTTGTGATTTTGTACATACTCCAAAATTTCGTTTACTTCTTTTTCGTCCAAACCAAATTTGGATTCTTCTTCAGCAATATATACTTGCAACAAACAATCAATGATTCGGTTGTTTTTTTGCGCTTGTTTGTTGATTTCTTGTAGTAATTTTAAACTATCCACGCCATGAATCAAATTGACATAAGGTGCCATGTACTTCACCTTGTTGGTTTGAACATGACCAATCATATGCCATTGAATATCCTTGGGCATGGCTTCCCATTTTTCGGTCATTTCTTGGATTTTGTTTTCACCAAAAATACGCTGACCTGCTTCATACGCCTCCATTAAATCGGAAACGGGTTTGGTTTTGGAAACCGCAACCAGAGTCACTTTTTTAGGAAGTAATGCTTGAATGGACTGTAAATTATTTTGAATTGACATGGGGTGTCTTGTATTAAATGAATTGAGCGGATACTTTTTCAGCCTTTTTGCTTTCGGCATAATTGTAAAAACCTTCTCCTGATTTTATGCCTAATTTCCCGGCACGAACCATATTGACTAATAGTGGACAAGGCGCATATTTTGGATTTTTAAAACCGTCATGCATCACGTTTAAAATAGAAAGGCAAACATCTAATCCAATAAAATCGGCTAATTGTAAAGGTCCCATGGGATGCGCCATTCCTAATTTCATTACGGTGTCTATTTCAGAAACGCCAGCTACTTTGTTGTATAAGGTTTCGATTGCTTCATTGATCATAGGCATCAAAATTCTGTTGGCAACAAATCCAGGATAATCATTCACTTCAACAGGCACTTTTCCTAATTTTTCAGATAACTGCATGATGATTTGAGTGACTTCATCGCTAGTGTTGTATCCTCGAATTACTTCTACCAATTGCATAATGGGCACTGGATTCATAAAGTGCATACCAATTACACGTTCTGGATGTGTTACCACAGCTCCAATTTGTGTGATAGAAATGGAAGAAGTATTCGTTGCTAATATCGTATTATGGGAACAAGATTCGTTGAGTTGTTTAAAAATGGCCAATTTCAAATCGACATTTTCTGTTGCAGCTTCAATCACTAAATCCGTGCCAACTACACCGTCTTTAATATCGGTATACGCAATAATATTGGTGATAGTTTTGGCAACATCTTCTTGTGAAATACTTCCTTTGGCAAGCATTCGATCTAAATTAGACGCTATTGTGTCCATTCCTTTATCCAATGCTTTTTCAGAAATATCGATCAGTTTTACGGTAAAACCATTTTGAGCAAAAGTATGAGCAATTCCGTTGCCCATAGTGCCCGCTCCAATTACAGCGATTGTTTTCATTTGGTAATTATTTATTTTCCATTGAATCAATAATCTGATAGGCTACACGCAAAGCGTTGGTCGCTTGTTCTAAAGTAACTACGGGTGTAGTATCGTTGTTGATAGCATCAGCAAAAGATTCCAATTCGTCTAAAATAGCGTTGTTTTGTTGTACTTCGGGATTCGAAAAATAGATTTGTTTTTTCACACCTTCAGCATTTTGTAAAATCATATCAAAGTCACCAGGAACTTCAGGAGCGTCTTTCATTTTGACAACTTCACATTTTTTTTCTAAGAAATCAACAGAGATGTAGGCGTCTTTTTGGAAGAAACGCGTTTTACGCATGTTCTTCATCGAAATTCGGCTGGAAGTTAAATTGGCTACACAACCATTTTCAAATTCAATACGCGCATTGGCAATATCAGGTGTTTCACTAATGACTGAAACGCCACTCGCATGGATGTTCTTCACTTTTGAATTCACCACACTCAAAATGGCATCAATATCGTGAATCATTAAATCTAAAACTACGGGCACATCAGTGCCTCTTGGATTGAATTCAGCTAATCGATGTGTTTCAATAAACATCGGGTTTTCAATCATATTTTTAGTAGCAATAAAGGCAGGATTGAAACGTTCTACATGTCCAACTTGACCTTTAACTTTATATTCAGTTGCAAGAGCGATGATTTCCTCGGCTTCGTCAACAGTAGTAGCGATTGGTTTTTCGATAAACACATGCTTCCCTGACTTGATGGAAACTTTGGCGCATTTGTAATGCGAAAGAGTAGGAGTTACTATATCAATAACATCCACAGCATGAATTAATTTTGCAATTGTATCAAATTGTTTGTATCCAAACTCAGCAGCTATTTTTGCTCCGTTTTCTTGATTTTCGTCATAAAAACCAACTAATTCGTATTTTTCCGATTGTTGCAATAAACGCAAATGTATTTTACCTAAGTGACCAGCACCCAATACTCCAATTTTCAGCATAATAATGTAGTTTGCACAAAAATAGCAATTAATTGATGAATTAATTAGGTGAAATCGACAATTATTTGTCCCATTTTAATTTAAATTTCGCTATTTGGAATTAGAATTTCTTTGTTACTTTTACCAAAATTAAAACCCAAATTTTGAAAGACACGGCCAAACATCAAGGACTTCGCAATCAATTAGTAAGCATTTTAGAACAAAAAGGCATTACGGATAAAAAAGTGCTTGAGGCGATAAAAAAAGTGCCAAGACATTTGTTTTTAAATTCAAGTTTTGAAGACTATGCTTATCAAGATAAAGCGTTTCCAATAGGTGCGGGTCAAACCATTTCTCAGCCATATACTGTGGCATTTCAATCCCAATTATTAGAAGTTCAAAAAGAACATAAAATTCTTGAAATAGGAACAGGATCTGGTTATCAAACCGCTGTTTTGTGTGCCATGGGAGCCAAAGTGTATACTATTGAACGTCAAATAGAATTGTTTAAAAAAACATCCGTTTTATTACCAAAATTAGGCATTCGTCCTAAGTACATTTCTTCAGGTGATGGATACAAAGGATTAGAAATTCACGCACCTTTTGACAGTATTATTGTTACTGCGGGAGCTCCAATTATTCCTAAACCTTTGATGGCTCAATTAAAAATAGGGGGTAGGTTAGTAATTCCGTTAGGCGAGGAAGTGCAAATCATGACCTTGCTCATTCGTAAAAATGAAACTCAATTTGAAAAACATGAATTGGGAGAATTTAAATTCGTTCCCTTATTAGAAGATACTAACTAAACGAAACCCGCAAATTTGCGGGTTTTTTATTGACCAATAATTGCTAAATAGCGCTCCAAACTCTCTTTTTCAATTTGAGCTACAAACAAGATAAAATCTTCTTTGTTGTTTTGAGTTTGGGCTGTTTCCAAGGTTTGATAGTAGCGCATTCTTGTATCGTAATCTCCTTTGATGTTAGCAATTACATAACCATGTTGCAACAAAATCAAGTTCATTACTAAACGTGATGTTCTGCCATTTCCATCAATAAATGGATGTATGGTGACTAATCGCTCATGCATCTCAGCAGCAAGAATTATTGGGTGTAATTTATTTTTATTGGTTTCGTACCAAATTAAATAATCTTCCATTTCCTTCGCAACTAAAAAAGGTTGAGACGGTGTGTGACCACTTCCTTTAATCATGACTTGTACTTTTCTATATCTACCAGCATCTTCAGGATGAATCCCTCTTAATATAAGATTATGAATAGATAAAACTTCTCTTTCATTCAAAGAAGTGTTTTTCTTCATTAACTCTTTTATAAAAGCTATTGCTTCCTGGTGATTAATAGCTTCAAGATGTTCGCGCATACTTTTTCCTGAAATGGTCAAACCTTCATTGATCACCAAATCAGTTTCGCGAAGTGTCATGGTGTTTCCCTCAATTCTATTGCTTTCAAAAGTATATTCTAATTCTAAAGCCTGTGAAATTCTATAACTATCGAATTGACGAACACGGTCTAATTTAGCTTTTAAAACATCAATTTGAGCTAAAAGTGTTTCTAAAGATTTTGAAAGTGTATTTGTGTTGTTTTTTGCAACATATCGTATTTCTTCTTCGGCAACCTGCAAGGCTTTTAGAGCAAATTCATCTTGGCCAATTTCATATAGTATTTTTTCTTTTAACCAAGCAACCATCAATGTTTCATAATCAATCTCAAGTAGGGAAGCCAGTTTAACTACTTGCTCTTTTGTTGGTTTTCTTGTGCCTGATTCAAACTTACTAATTAATGCTTGGTCAATACCTAATAATTGCGCAAGTTCTCTAGTTTTTAGGCCTTTTTGTTCTCTAGCATTTTTGATTAGTGTTTTCATTTTATATAAATGTTTTTAATTGTCAAGACAAAATTAGTCATAATTTCTTGTAAAAAAAACTTTTTGATTAAAAAGCTTTCTTAATTCTATCTAAATCTCTTTTGGTATCTAGTTCTTTTAGAGATTCTCGTTTGTCATAGGTTTTCTTTCCACGACACAAACCGATTTCTAGTTTTGCCATTCCTTTTTCATTGGTAAACATTTTCAAAGGCACTATGGTGAGCCCTTTGGCTTGAACACTTCTGGCTAATCCTTTTAACTCACGCTTATTTAAAAGTAGTTTACGTTCACTTCTTGATTTGTGATTGAATTGATTTCCAAAGGCGTATTCTTCAATGTAGGTATTGATGGCAAAAAGTTCGTTGTTGCTAAATTCACAAAAACTCTCTGTAATATTAGCTTTGCCTAAACGGATGGACTTGATTTCTGTACCAGCTAAAACAATTCCAGCCGTATAGGTTTCGATTATTTCATAATCAAAACGAGCTCGTTTATTAAGTATGTTAACTGTTTTTTGCATAGCAATGCAAAAGTAGTACAAAAAAGAAAAAATGGAAAGGCAAAAGAACTTTATTATTTTAAATGCAATAGTTGTGATTGTGTTTGATTTTCGAATAGAGTTATGATGTATAAATTGCCAAATTGATTTTCCGCTATATCGACGTACTTGTTTTCTTTAATGATTTGGTTTACCATGTTGGGAACAGTGTTGCTGTGACCTACTATTAAAATAGTTTTACCATGAGTTTCTTTTTTGAATAACTCTACGTCTATCATTTTGGGATTGTAAATTTTAAGTAGCTGGTTGTTGCCTGCTACAATAGGTTGAATCGTCTGTAGTGTTCTATTAAAATCAGTCGAATAGACCGAATCAAAATTAATTTCTGAAAATAATGCTTTCCATTGCTGGGCTCTTTCAATACCTTTCTCAGATAAATCAGGGTTCTTTGAACTATCTGCTTTTTCGGCATGTCTGATGAAATAATATTGAGTGATCGTATTTTGGCCTAAAGTAACTTGGATCCAAAAAAAGAGTAGTAACACTATAATTTTTTTCATTTGGAATTATTTAAATTAATTATTTATCGAATATATATCTTTGTGTCATGGAAAACAAATCTTCTAAAGATCCGCTACACGGAATTACACTTCAAAAAATAGTAGAACAATTAGTTCAATATTATGGTTTTGATACTCTTGGCGAATTAATTAAAATTAAGTGTTTTAATGAAAATCCCTCGGTGAAATCGAGTTTGACGTTTTTAAGAAAAACAGATTGGGCTCGAAAAAAAGTAGAAGAATTGTATGTAAATACACTGCCAAAATTGTAATCCACTCAATTTTTTTTATTTAGTAGGGAGTAAAAAACACTATCAAAAAATTTCCCGTCAAAAAACTGGTGTTCTTTGAAATGTCCTTCTTTGATAAAATTAGTTTTTAATAATACTTTTTCTGAAGCAAAATTGTCAGGATCAATTACTGCTTCGATAGAATGTAATCCCATTTCTTCAAAACCAAATTGAATCACCCGTTCTAAAGATTCAGTGATTATTCCTTTTCCGTGAAATTCTGCCGACAATAAATAGCCTACTTCAGCTCTATAATTTTCAGGTTTCATTCTGTAATAACCAATCATTCCTATTAATCGATCTTCCTCTTTAGTCGTAATTGCCCAATTGATTAATGAATTACTATTGATATTAGTATCCATTGTTTCGATAAATTCCAGCGCCTCTTCAGTAGTTTTCATTAAAGGTCTTGGAATGAACTTCATAATTTTTGGATTAGAACGCAAGGCTAGAGTTTCAGCTGCATCTGTAATTTTGAGACGTCGTAACCTCAAATGTTGGGTTTCAAGATTTGGAAATGGAGTAAAATTCAATTCTAACATAGGATTGGTTAAAGGATTTCTATACTAAATTTGGTTTGAAAAGTGTCTTTCGATTTTAAAATAACTATGCCTTCTTTTTCAAAAAGGTTGCCATTACTTTCAGTAGTGTCAGAATAACCAAACCAGGGTTCTATACAAATGAAAGGTGCGCCAACTTTAGTCCAAATACCCAAATTAGGAAAGTTTTCAAAATGAATTTTTAATAGGGGTTTTTCTTTATCATGAATAGTCAATGAATTAGATTGCAATTTTTTGAAAATTAATGCGTCTCTCTCAAACAATTTATAGGTTAAAGGAACGGAATTAGAATTGGTTGCTATTGTTTCAGTTTGTTTTGAAACCAAATCATTTTCAAGCAAAGTATATTCTAAAGGTTCTTCTTTTTCAAATTCAAGAGAATAGTTTTCAAAATTACCTGGAAGTGCAAACGCAGGATGTGCTCCAATAGAAAATGGAATTTCTGTAGTATCCTTGTTAATTACTGTGTAAGCTATCTCCAAAGTAGCATGAACTAGACTGTATTGAATTTGCAACTCAAATTGAAAAGGATAATTTGCCAAAGTGGTCGAATTGGATTGAATAGAAAAGGTTGCACTACTATCTGTTTTTTTTACTAATTCGAATTTCATATCTCGCGCAAATCCGTGTCGAGTTAGTTGGTATTCTTTATTGTTATGATTGTAAGTATTGTTTTTGAGTGTACCAACAATTGGAAACAAAACAGGAGAATGTTTGCCCCAATAAGTAGGGTTTCCTTCCCAAATAGATTCTCTATTGTTAGCGTTTTTTAACGAACATAATTCAGCTCCCAGCGTATTGATTTGAGCATTAGTTACGTCGTTTGATAGGGTAATAATCGACATTGTTTACTTGATTTTAGAATGGTAAATATAAAAGTATAAATTGTAAAACTCGAATGGTTGTTTTGATTTTCAAATATATTTGAAGCGAGATCGTTTAAAATCTTCTTTTTTTTCATTTATTTGTGATATAAAAATTTAATAAAATGAAAAAAATACGTTACAATCTGATTTTAGTATTGACAGTTTTACTAAGTATTTCTTCGGTTTGGTCGCAAGAACAAGCTGCAGTAGTGAAACAAAAGTCGAATTACAATTACCACGATGCTTTTGCTCCATTTTTCTATTCGAAAAACGGAACAAGCACACGTTCTGCTAGTGGACAGCCAG
Source organism: Flavobacteria bacterium GWA2_35_26 (assembly GCA_001800905.1). GTDB lineage: Bacteria > Bacteroidota > Bacteroidia > Flavobacteriales > Flavobacteriaceae > Flavobacterium. The sequence goes on from MGWH01000005.1 coordinate 172,763, forward strand.
GTCATGAATATTGGCAAAACAGAGCTGATTATCAATTGACAGCCCAATTGAATGAACAGAAAAATGAAATAACAGGTTCGGGTGTAATTACCTACACTAATAATAGTCCTGACAAAATGAATTTTGTTTGGATGAATTTAGATCAAAATTTATTTCAAGCAGATTCTAGAGGTAATGCAGTTGTGCCTATTACAGGAAGTCGTAATGGAGCACAAGGACAAATTTTTGATGGTGGTCATAAAATAAAATCGGTTAAATTAGTTACTTCTTCTAAGGGAAAAGTTACTGAAGTAGCGGCGAAGTATATTATTTCAGATACGAGAATGCAAGTTTTTCTTCCTCAAGGATTGAATCCAAAAGGAGGAGTAGTAAAAATTAAAATTGACTTTTCATTTATAGCTCCTTTCGAAGGTTCAGATCGTATGGGAGTTTTGGAAACTAAAAATGGTAAAATTTTCACCATGGCACAGTGGTATCCAAGAATGTGTGTCTATGATGATGTAAGAGGGTGGAACACCAATCCGTACTTAGGAGCTTCAGAGTTTTATTTGGAATATGGAGATTTTGATGTTAAAATCACAACTCCTTCCAATCATGTTGTGGTATGTTCAGGAGAATTGGTAAATCCAACTGAGGTATATTCTTCAGAAGAACAAAAACGTTTGGCACAAGCTAAATTAAGCGATGCTACAGTTTTGATTCGTACGGCAGCAGAAGTGAATAATTTGCCTAAAACAACTTCTTCTACAAAAACGTGGCATTACAAAATTAAGAGCGCAAGAGATGTTTCTTGGGCTTCTTCACAAGCTTTTATTTTAGATGGAGCCAAAATTAATTTACCAAGTGGTAAAAAAGCTTTAGCCTTATCAGTATATCCAGTAGAAAGTGACGGTAATGATGCTTGGGGAAGATCCACAGAATATACTAAAACTTCTATTGAAAATTATTCAAAAAGATGGTTCGAATATCCTTATCCAGTAGCTACAAACGTTGCAGGAAATGAAGGCGGAATGGAATATCCTGGCATTGTTTTTTGTGGATGGGAATCGAAAGGCGCTAGTCTTTGGGGAGTAACGGATCATGAATTTGGCCATATTTGGTTTCCAATGATTGTGGGTTCTAACGAACGATTATTTGCATGGATGGACGAAGGGTTTAACACGTTTATTAATTCATTGAGTTCACATGATTTTAATAATGGTGAATACAAAGAAGATAAAGCGGATTTACATAGAGATTCAGAACTATATACTAATCCTGCTTTGGAAACTATGATGAGTTCACCTGACAATATGAAGGAGGCTAATATTGGTACTTTGTGTTATTCTAAACCAGGTGCAGGCTTAGTGATGTTGAGAGAACAAATTTTAGGACCAGAACGATTTGATTTGGCTTTGCGTACTTATGTTGAGCGTTGGGCATTCAAACATCCTACTCCAGATGATTTCTTTAGAACTATTGAAAATGTTGCAGGAGAAGATTTAAGTTGGTTTTGGAGAGGTTGGTTCCAATACAATTGGCGTTTGGATCAAGGAATTAATTCTATAAAATATATCAAAAACGATCCAGCTAAAGGAATCATAATCAACATTGAGAACTTTGAAAAAATGGCAATGCCAATTGTATTAGATGTAAAAACTAAAAGTGGTAAAGTAACACGTGTAAAATTACCGGTTGAAATTTGGCAAAAAAATGTAGACTGGTCATTCAAACATAACTCTACAGAGCCAATTGAAAGTATTACATTAGATCCTGATCACGTATTTCCTGATGTAAATGAAGCCAATAATGTTTGGACTGCTGAAAAAGGTAAAGTAGACGAAGATTTAATCTTAGACGGATTTTTAGGAACTTTTACAACTGATAAAGCGCCGCTTAAATTTATAATTACTGAAAAAAATGGGGCTTTAAATGTGGAAATTGTTGGTTATCCAAAATTCAATTTAACTCCAACTGGTAAAAATAAATTCGAATCTAAACGTGCAGGTTTGCAAATAGAATTCAATGAAGCTAAAACTGGTTTTGAAATGATTTTAGGCGATGGCCGAAAAATGTCATTTACTAAACAATAATAGTATTTTACACCATAAAAAAAACGACTGAGTAATCAGTCGTTTTTTTTATACTAGTATAGTATTCCGCTTTAAGATGGAATTTGTTGGCTCAAGCAATGTAAAGTTCCAAATCCCCATATAAAATCGGTGGCATTGATACCAATAATTTCTCTATCAGGAAAACAATCCGCTAAGATGTTCAAAGCAATTCGGTCTTTACTATCATTAAAAGTAGGTACTAAAACACATTGGTTTAAAATAAGGAAATTAGCATAACTCGCTGGCAAACGCAACCCTTCAAAATCCAAACGTTTTGGCATTGGCAAACATACTATTTTTGGCGATTGACCATTTTCTAATTTGGCATTTTGCAAGCGCTTAAGATTTTCTTGAAGCGGTTGGTAGTTAGCGTCTTTTTTATCGTCTTCAACAATGGTGATAATGGTGTCTTCATTCACAAATCGGCATAAATCATCAATGTGTCCATGAGTGTCATCACCCTCAATTCCATCGCCAACCCAAATTACATTGGTAATACCTAAATATTCTTTAAAAACGGCTTCGTAATCGGCTTTAGTAAAATGGGCATTACGCACTTGAATCGTAGGATGCATCAAACATTCTTCTGAAGTCAACAAGGTACCTTTTCCATTTACATCAATAGCGCCACCTTCCACGATAACTGGTTTTCCTTTGTAAGTTACTTGAGTTAAAGGTAACTTCAAAAAATCGGCTACTTTGCTAGGAACATGTTTATCTAATTGAAAATTGGAATATTTTGCCCAACCGTTAAAGTTGAAATTCAAGGCTTCTCTTTTGGAGCCATTTTTTACAATGATGGGCCCAGAATCGCGCATCCAAGAACGATTTGTTTTATGAATGATATAGGAAATATTAGTAATTTGAACATGCGCTCTCTCGAGCATTTCAGCTACTTTAGATTGTAGTTTTTCATCTGCGACTACCAAAAATACTTTTTCGACAGCAGCTACTTTTTTAATAAATTCGACAAAAGCCCATTGAACAGCTTCGTATTTGCCAGGCCAATCGTTTCCATTGTGCGGAAAACAAAGTAAAATACCTTCTTGTTTTTCCCATTCGGCAGGGAAACGTCTGTTTGGAGTACTCATGATTAATCGATCGCTCTTTTTGTAATATCTCCAAAAGCATCAATACGGCGGTCTCTGAAGAATGGCCAGTTTTGACGTACATTCTCTTGTAAATCCAAATCGACTTCTGCAATCAAGATTTCTTCTTTATCGTGAGAGGCTTGCGCCAAAATTTCGCCTTGCGGTCCTGCAATAAATGAGGAACCCCAAAATTCAATTCCTGAAGTATTCGGTAAGTATTTTTCTAAACCAATACGGTTAGCTGCAGCAACATAAACGCCATTAGCGACTGCGTGACCTTTCATTACATTCATCCAAGCCCCGTGTTGATTGACTCCGTATTCTTCTTTTTCTAAAGGATGCCATCCAATTGCAGTAGGGTAAAATAAAACTTCAGCACCTTGCAAAGCGGTTAAACGAGCACCTTCAGGATACCATTGGTCCCAACAAATTAAGGTGCCAATTTTTCCTTTGTTAGTAGGAAATGCTTTGAAACCTAAATCGCCTGGAGTGAAATAGAATTTTTCGTAGAAATGGGGGTCGTCTGGAATGTGCATTTTGCGGTACAAACCCGCTTCAGATCCATCCGTGTCAATAATGTAAGCGCTATTGTGGTAAATTCCTGCCATTCTTTTTTCGAAGAAAGGCACAATAATTACCACACCTAATTCTTTGGCTAATGCACTAAAAGCAATAAAAGAAGTGCTGTACAATGATTCTGCCAAAGCAAAATTATCTACATCTTCACTTTGACAAAAATAATGACTGCTGTACAATTCAGGAAGCGAAATTACTTCGGCACCTTGACTCGCTGCATCACGAACCCAACTCAAACATTTCTTTAAGTTGTTTTCGGCAACATCATTCAGATTCAATTGAATGACTGCAATTTTGTATTTTCTATTTGGCATAGCTAAAAAATTAGATCGCAAAAATAGTTATTTTTATAAAGAGTATACGAAAAGAAATATAGAAAAAGTATCCCCATTTTTTTGTTTCTAAGGAATAGCTCGGATATTCAAATTGGCTTCGTACCTTTGCGCTTTAGAATTGAAGAAATGTTAGCAATAGGAAAATACAATACACTTACGATTTTACGGGATACCAAAGTGGGTTTGTTTTTGGGAAATCCCGAAAAAGATCCTGAAGGAATTCACGACGTGCTCTTACCTAATAAATATGTTCCCAACGAATTTGAAATTGGCGAAGAGTTAATTGTTTTTGTGTATTTGGATCACGAAGAACGTCCGGTAGCCACTACCTTAGCACCCTATATTTTGTTGAATGAATTTGCGCTTTTGCGTGTGAATTACATCAATCAAATTGGGGCATTTATGGATTGGGGAATGGAAAAAGATATTTTGGTTCCATTCAAAGAACAAGCGCGTCCAATGGAAAAAGGAAAGCGTTATTTGGTGTATTTGTACATGGACGAAAAAACCAACCGTTTGGTGGCTTCAAGTAAAACCAATCAGTTTTTGAATAACGATCATTTGACAGTTGAAAAAGGCGAAGAAGTAGATTTAATAGTTTCACATATTACCGAAATTGGAATCAATGTCATTATCAATGAACAACACAAAGGATTGTTGTACAAAGATGAGGTCTATGATGATGCGATTCGTACCGGTGACAGAATGCGAGGTTTTATTAAAAATATTCGTCCGGACAATAAAATAGATGTGGCGCTGCAAGTGCAAGGATATCAAAGTATCGAACCTAACGCGGAGAAAATTCTTGACGAATTACGTGCTAATCGCGGGTTTTTACGTTTGAATGACAATTCGCATCCCGAAGACATTAAAACGGTCTTAAAAATGAGTAAAAAGATCTTTAAAAAAGCTATAGGTGCTTTGTATAGAGAAAAATTAATTGAAATAAAAGACGACGGAATTTACTTGGTTAAAGAGTAAATATTCATTTATATCAGTATCAAAAGGCAATTCATTTTATTGAATTGCCTTTTTTTGTAAAGAATCTAAAAAATGACTTATTTTTACACTCAAATCAAAGAATTATGAGCAAGATAGATTGGCAAACAGTCCGAGAATTTGAAGATATTACCTATAAAAAATGCAATGGAGTAGCACGAATTGCTTTTAATCGCCCAGAGGTGCGCAATGCGTTTCGTCCTAAAACTACTTCCGAATTATTGCAAGCTTTTCACGATGCACAAGAAGACACTTCGATTGGAGTAGTTTTGTTATCAGCGGAAGGCCCTTCGTCTAAAGATGGCATATGGTCTTTTTGCAGTGGAGGGGATCAAAAAGCTCGTGGACACCAAGGATATGTTGGTGAAGACGGCTATCATAGATTGAATATTTTAGATGTTCAACGATTGATTCGCTTTATGCCAAAAGCGGTTATTTGTGTTGTCCCAGGTTGGGCTGTGGGTGGCGGTCATAGCTTGCACGTAGTTTGCGATTTGACTTTAGCGAGTAAAGAACATGCTATTTTTAAACAAACCGATGCCGATGTAACCAGTTTTGACGGAGGGTATGGGTCGGCGTATTTAGCCAAAATGGTGGGGCAGAAAAAAGCTCGTGAAATCTTTTTTTTAGGTCGCAATTATTCTGCTCAAGAAGCCTATGAAATGGGAATGGTGAATGCGGTTATCCCTCACGATGAGCTAGAAGATATTGCCTACGAATGGGCACAAGAAATTTTAGCCAAATCGCCAACGTCTATCAAAATGTTAAAATTCGCTATGAATCTAACTGATGACGGTATGGTAGGACAGCAAGTTTTTGCTGGTGAAGCCACTCGTTTGGCCTATATGACAGAGGAAGCAGCGGAGGGTAGAAATGCCTTTTTGGAAAAAAGAAAACCGAATTTCGAGAAAAAATGGTTGCCATAAAAGGTAGATCTCTACATTTTTAAACCATAACCTTACAAATACAAAAAATGAAACATTGGATTGAAGCTGCTCGATTAAGAACCTTGCCCTTATCGGTTTCTGGAATTATAGTGGGGAGTATGTATGCCTTGGCAAACCCAACAGATGATGTGCTTACTCCGACGGAAGTTTTCAATTGGAAACTTTTTACTTTTGCAATTATTACTACTTTGGGATTGCAAATTCTGTCCAATTTTGCCAATGACTATGGCGATGGAATGAAAGGAACAGATAACGAAGATAGAGTAGGTCCTAAGCGCACTATTCAGAGCGGGGTAATCACGCCTCAGGCAATGAAAAACGCTATTGTTTTGACTTCCGTGCTGACATTATTTTCTGCAATTTATTTAATATATCTGGCTTTTGGAGCGCATAACTTAGGTTACTCTTTGTTTTATTTGATTTTAGGAATTACAGCAATTGCATCTGCTATTCGTTATACAGTGGGTAATTCAGCTTATGGATACCGAGGTTTTGGTGATGTATTTGTATTTGTTTTTTTCGGATTAGTGAGTACGCTTGGAGTTAATTTTTTGTATTCCAAACAATTGGACGCCATTTTGTTTTTACCGGCAACCGCTATTGGTTTCTTGAGTGTAGCGGTATTGAATTTAAATAATATGCGCGACGAAGCTTCCGATAGAAAATCGGGTAAAAATACTTTGGTGGTCAAAATGGGAATCGAAAACGCAAAAAAATACCATTACTTCCTGATTGTTGGCGCTATGATATTGGTGTTGCTATTTGCGATTTTTAGTGATTTTAATTTCGACCAATATTTATTTGTATTGGCTTATTTTCCTCTAGTAAAACATCTAGTAACTGTTTATAAAAATCATAATAGCAAGTTGTTAGATCCAGAATTAAAAAAAGTAGCATTGAGTACTTTTGCACTTTCTGTGATGTTAGCGTTGTGTATGATATTTTTCTTTTCTGATTTAATTGTAAACAACTCATAGGTGATTATTATTAATTGCCGTCTTAATTATACGAACACTTTGTATGTTAAATAAAATTAGTTCTCTCTTTTTCTTTTTTATATCAATACCCTTACTATTTGCTCAAAAAGACGGGTATTGGGATAAAGAACGTGCTACAACCAAAGAAGTAGTTGTATCGGCGCGAGATCGTATTTTAATTAAGATTGATGATTTACCAACGGGAACCACCGAGTTGATTTATCGTATTACGTTGTTGGATAAAAACCAGCAAATGTCCAATAGTTTGGTTTCGGTTTTAAAAGCGATTCCGGATCCAACTGGAATTAGTCAAGGTTCGGCTGGTGCTTTGTTTTTGGTTTCAAAAATATCAGGAGACGACAAATGTAAATATGCTGTTTTTACCAAGTCGGAGGCGGCTGGAAATTATCTAACCACAGGCGCAACAGATGAAGCTTGTTTCGTTCAAGATGAGCCAATAAGTAAAGATGCTAAGCGATTATCTACAGATAAATCCGATTGTTTGCAATGGAGTGGGAATTCCAATATTTTGTGGTTTGGTTTTGAAAGTAAAAATTGGATTCTAAACCAAAAAATTATACTAGAAGTAGTGCCTTGGTTAGATTATAAATTGAGCCGAGGTTGGACCAAAGAAAATAGAAAAGCAATAATTGACCAATGTAAATCATCTAGTTTGGCTCAGAAAATATCCAATTCAGATGATTTTTGTGTTTGTGTTTCGGATAAAATTCAAACAAAATATTCGTTCAAAGAGTTTCAGAAATTATTAATCGAAGAACGTAATAAGGCTTTTAAAGATTTTGGAGCACTTTGTTTTACAGAATCAGGCGCTTCTAACGCATTCAATTCGGATTTACGATCACAAGCCTCAGTATTAGCTAAAAAAGGTAGGTACGGTGCTGCAATCGCTAAAATGAATACTATTATCAACAATAATAAAGGTAGCGCTTTGGATTTCAACATGCTTGGTTATTATTATCTAATCACCAAACAATACGGAAAAGCACTTAAGATTTTGCAAGAAGCCGAAAAACAAGACGCAACCGAGTTGTTGATTCAATTAAATTTAGCACATGCTTATCTGTTAAACGGTAATTATAAATCGGCTAAAACAATTCATAAAACCTATTCTTATCAAAATGTAACGGATAGTTTGAGCTGGATACAAAAGACTAAATTGGATTTTGATGCTTTTCAAAAGGCAGGAATTCAAAACGAAGACTTCAATGCTATCTTGAAAATTTTAGAATAAATTCCTTTGAAAGCAACCTATCACAAATACCTACTACATTTCAAACGTCCTTCAGGAACTTCTAGAGGTATCATGACGGATAAAGAAACTTGGTTTATTGTCTTGGAACAAGACGGTAAAAAAGGAATAGGCGAATGCGGAATACTTCGCGGCCTAAGTTGTGATGACCGTCCCGATTACGAAAAAAAACTAGAATGGACTTGTGCTAATATTCATTTGGGTAAAGACCTGCTTTGGGAAGCTTTATTAGAATTTCCATCCATCCAATTTGGTATAGAAATGGCATTCCAATCGTTAGCAAGCGAAATGCCTTATTTACTTTTTCCTTCGGACTTTACTCAAGGTCAAAAATCCATTCCAATTAACGGATTGATCTGGATGGGTGAGGAGTCATTTATGAAAGAGCAAATTGAAGAAAAACTAGCGACTGGATTCCGATGTGTTAAATTGAAAATTGGTGCTATTGATTTTGATAAAGAACTGCAATTATTGCGGTATATTCGAGCTAATTTCAGTCCAGAACAAGTCGAAATCCGAGTAGATGCTAACGGGGCTTTTGATAAAAATAACGCTTTAGATAAATTAATACAATTATCTGAATTTAAGCTACATAGTATTGAGCAACCTATTGCGAAAAACAATACTGACAGGATGTCAGAACTGTGTAAAACCAGTCCTTTTTCCATTGCTTTGGACGAAGAGCTAATAGGTGTGTTTTCGGCATCAGATAAAGAAACATTATTACAAAAAATAAAGCCGCAATACATTATTTTGAAGCCTAGTTTTGTAGGTGGTTTTCGAGGAACTCAGGAGTGGATTTCATTGGCCGAAAAACATCAAATTGGTTGGTGGATTACCTCGGCTTTAGAGAGTAACGTTGGATTAAATGCCATTGCGCAATGGACTTTTTTACAGCACAATTTAATGCCTCAAGGATTAGGAACAGGGGCTTTGTATACCAATAATTTTGATTGTCCTCTAAAAGTAGATCAAGGGCAATTGTGGTACGATACTAATGTAAATTGGGATTGTAATCTACTTTAATTAAAAAAAGCCTTGTAAAAATACAAGGCTTTTTTTGTGGAGTCTGTGCCGTACCGAACTTTTCGGCTATAACCACTTATCTATTAGTTGTTTAATAATTTTAGTTTTATCCAGTACTCCCTTTTTTCGCACTTATTCTACTACTGCAAGTTCAAAGATCGTTTGTTTTTCCAAATATAAATAAAAACGACCCGAACCCTTGTACTATTGTTTCAAATAAAACTATTTAAAATATTATTAGCTTCCAATGAGGCCCATGCCTCATGTCTAATAGTATCGCCTTTCGCCCCAGCTCAAGGCTTTTATGCCATCTCCATCAATCTGGTCTTTACCTTATAGACATAGTTGGGTGAAGATTCTGTTACTCTACATATCTTTCTTACACCAACACCTTCTTTAAGTAGGGTCTTGATTTTGGCTACCTTGGGTTTGGATAAGAACTTGGATAGATCTTCAATGGAACCTGGTTTTCTTCCTGTGTACTTTCCAAGAGCTTTAGCTGCTGCTACCCCGGATAAAATTTTCTCACGCTGGGTTAAATAAGCAAACTCTGCTAGTGTCGATAACAAATTCGTCATAAGCATGGTCATTGGGGTGACATTACCTTTTTCATCCAATGTGGTTATTCCTTCACGGATTAGTTTGATTGGGGTCTTATGCTCATGAGCTATATTAATGGTAGCCAAGATATCTGAGGTAGATCTCCCAAGCCTGTCAGATGATAACACGGATATGGATCTAACTCTACCAGCTTTAATCTCTTCAATGAGTTTACCACCGGCTTTGCGTTGTTGGAACTCTATTCTTCCAGAGACACCTTCATCTTTAAAAACGACTGCACCTTCTGGTATTTGTTCAACCTGGGTTATGATGTTTTGGAGGAAGTGACTGGTACGCATATAGTATGCTTCGTAGGGCTGTTTCTGTTTCATAAATGTATCATTTTAGGATGAAGAGATAATAACGACTTAAATCACATCTAATAGCCTTAAATCAATGTTCAAATAGTTCTAATTGTTTCTAGTGCTTGAACTACAATCTTTAATAATAACACTTGGTGCTTAAATCGCCCTTCGCATTTGCTCAGGGCTCTTGGTTAACACCGGGGTGCCTGGGAGCCTTCCTGGTATCCGGGCTTGAATAAAGGGTAAATGATTTTTGGGCAGGGAGGATAATGACTTTTATGATTCTTGATAATGATTCAAAACCTAAGGGTGTATTACTAGAACTAAGAAAAAAGGGTCAAAATCGGTTTAAAAATTTTTTGGCTAAAAATCCCAAAATTGAAGAACTAGTCTGTTAAAGCACAACTGGATGATATGGTGCTGTGTATATCTCGCTTCTCCAGGAAGTCTTGGTAG
>MGWH01000006.1 GCA_001800905.1 Flavobacteria bacterium GWA2_35_26
TCGCATTTGCTCAGGGCGCTTTTTCTTTGCGCGAACTCTCCCAAAAGGCGCCACAATCCATGTCAGGTAATGGTTTCATTAGTTATGGCTATGAAAAATGCATATTAACTATGGCACTATATAGGATTTGTTAATAGAGTTACTTAAGATGGTTTATTATTAAATTTATCTAATTGGTCAGCTAAACTCTTCACTCCTTCAATCATAATTTCATCCGTTATTTTTGCATAATAATCAGTTGTAACTCTTATTGAAGAATGTCCAAGAAGAGCGGAAATTAGCTCTATTGAAACATTCTGTCTTAGAGCTATCCCAATAGTAAAAGTTTTTCTAAGTGCATGAGTGGTTAGCTTTTTTGGAATACCACAAAGGTCTGCAATCTCTTTTAAGTATGAGTTATATTTTTGATTGCTAAACATCGGGATAAGTTTGGATTGATCTCTACTACCCTTTTTGAATCTCTGTAACTCTTGAATATAATTATACGCCTGCGGTAACAACACCACCCTATATGGCCTTTTGGTTTTTTGACGAACCATGCTGATCCAATATACTTCACCATCTGAAGAAACAATGTGTTTGGGTTCTAGGTTTGCCATTTCAGAAAAAGATAAGCCAGAATAACATCCAAGTAATGCTAAAAGTCTACAATGCTCTAATCTATCAATATCAAAAAATTTTGCTTCAATTTGTTTAACCTCTTCATAAGTCAGATAAACTAGTGGTGTTTTATCTAGTTTTATTTTATACCCAGTAAATGGAAACCTATTGATATATCCTTTGTTCAAAGCTATTCTAACTATTTTACTAACCCGATCATAATGTTTCTTACAGGTAGTGTTGCTATTATTAAATTCAGTCTTTAAGAATGTTTCAAATCCGTCTATGAAATCAAAATCTAATTCATAGAGGTAAATATAATTCCTCCTATACTTCTTCTTAATATACTGAGACACTCTAAGTTGAGTATTCCTATATTTTATGATTGTTGGTTGGGAGTAACTTTGCCCTTTTAACGATTTCATCTTTTCAAGATATTCATCCATTAGTTCATCAAATGTGATGGCTTTAGAAAGACCATTGACAAGTCTATCTTTAATAGTGTGAGCATTGAATGGTTCTCCTGACAACAACAACTCATTGTAAATCTTTAATGTCCTCGCTTTTATTGCACCTATTTTACCATTTACCGCCTCCGCCTGAGCAGAAAATCCTTTTACCTTTTGTTTTTGCTTATCCCATTCTTTTATGGTGATAGATTCACCTATAGAATACTCGGTTCTAATTGACTTCAGCTGAATTCTTAGATAGATTGGAGTTCTTTTTTCGACATTCTTTTCGCTGGGACGAATCCAGATTGATAGTTTTACACTCATTGGTTTATTTTTTAGTTAAACCTCTGAATTGCAGTAATTTAAAATCTACCTGTGCGAAATAAGGGAGTGGAAATTCACTAAGTGTATCAATACATCACGGATATCGCACCTATTTACTCCCTTTTTTACTAAAACCACTAAAGCACTCACTCATTTAATCCATGCTAATTGCCATCTAAATTATTGCTTTGAAAATTAGCCATAACTAATGAAACCATTACCTGACATGGATTGTGGCGCCTTTTGGGAGAGTTCGCGCAAAGAAAAAGCGCCCTGAGCAAATGCGAAGGGCGCCTAATCAAACTGTTCTAATGTGGAGTCGCCGGGAATCGAACCCGGGTCCAAACAAGCAACTAAAGAGCTTTCTACAGGCTTATTTTCTGATTGATTTTTCGATGTTTTGCTAGGCCAGAAACAGCCACAAAACACTTAGTCTCTTAATTTTCAAGTACCGCCCGAAACAAACGATGCCCTAGGTTTATATTTACGATTCTCCTAGATCAAATGCTATAAACCAAAGCCTTTGAGGAGAATCCTGCTTTCCTACCTGGTAGGACGAGGCTAATCTTACTATGATTCAGATTATGCAGCAAGAGCGTAGTTTCCTTCGCCGTGTAAAAAGTGTGAAGCCTTTTATTAACGAGAATTACTTCAGTTCTCGACCTGCTTACTTTTCAATTCGACTCGCTGTCAAAACCAGTCGACCCCATTTCGATTATAGGAAAGTCAATAACTAACCCAAAAACCGAGTGGCAAAGGTAATTCATTTTAAGGGATAAAACGAATTGATTTGGCTATTTGAAATCGTAATTTGTAAATGAGATTATTCGTCAGTATCCGTTTCAAAAGGGTAGTCTCCAAAAAGGGGCGCTACTTTTTTTACATTATAAGTGCTTTTATTCATTTTGTTTGATAAAGCAATTATGGTAACCTGTTCTTTAGGAAGTGTGATATAGGATGAGGTATTACCATGCCACCAGCCGTTATGGAAATAAAAATTCTGACCTGTTTTCCAATTGATCATTCGAATTCCTAAACCGTAATTTTTCTCACCTTCTCTTTCATTGCTATAACCTACATGAACTTGTTTTGCCAATGCCGGCTCCAAGAAATCTTTTCTGCTTCTCGCGCGGTCAAACTTTAAAAGATCCCTAACGGTGGAATAAATATTCTTATCCCCATACACTTCGTCTAAATAGTCTTTGCCAATTTCTACGCGGTTGGCTTTGTACGATGGGACAATTCGGTTTTTGTCTTTTTCGTAATCAAAAACAAAAGTATCTTTCATTCCTAGAGGTTTGAAGATCATTTCAGTCATTGCAGCTTTGTAGCTCTTTTTAGTAATTTTCTCTATGATAAGTGCCAACATCGCATAGTTAGTATTGCAATAAGCAAAACGAGTATTGGTTCTTGATTCTAATCCAATGTCTTTTGTAGCCAAGAGGGTCAAGATATCTTGATTAGTCAAACGGTTATGGCGATCCCAAACTCCATCATCACGGTCAGTGAAATAGGCATAATTACGCAATCCACTTCGATGATTCAATAACATTCGAACCGTCACTTCTGGAAATGGAAATTCTTTTAAAATAGTATTTACTTTTTGATCTAATTTCAGTCGATTGGCATTCACTAGTTTGAGTACAGCTGCAGCAGTGAGGACTTTACTCACGGAAGCAATATGCAATGGAGTCGTAGGTGTAATACTATCTTTTTTGCTAAGATTAGCCAAACCATCGTATTTTTCAAAAACAATTTGGCCATTTTTTGCTACTAAAAACGCGCCATTTGCGCTCTTTCCAGGCCAGTTTTTATTGTAAAAATGCGCTATTTTTTGTCGGGTTGTAGTCACATAGGATTTGCTCAATTTTGGTTCTTCATTTGTCAAGGGTCTCATTTTAGGTAAGACGTTCTCAGGAAGTTCCGAATCTTTGATATCTGAATCAGTTTCGCTTTTGCCGCATGAGTTCAAAACAAGAGATAAAACCAGTATTTGTAGTATATTTGCTTTCTTAAAATAATTCATTTTGTGTAGTGGTACTTGAATCACAAATATATTGATTCCATCGCTTTTAGGAAGGCTTTTTTCGATTATGAGGAACTTTTTATCCACAATGGAATGTTATTAAAATGGTATTTAATTGGGTTTCAGTGAGTCTTATTTTAATTGGAATCAAAAATTGGGTTTAAATAATATGATTTTCTAATTTATTAGAAAATTGAATACATATAATTATAATAAATAATGAATTTGAAATTCGGGATTGTTAAAGAATTGAATCAGGAAATAGATCGTCGAGTTGCCTTTTCTCCAAAACAAATTGTAGAATTGCAGTCACTTTATCCAAAGGCGGAGTTTCGAGTGGAATCTTCCGTTAGTCGAATCTTCACTGACGAGGAATATAGTTCAAAAGGGATACAGCTAACAAATGATGTTGCCGATTGCGATGTTTTGATTGGAATCAACCCTATTGCTCCATCGGATTTAATTCCAGGGAAAGAGTATGTATTTGTTGCTGATTTAATTAAGACAGTTAATCCATTATTTACTTTGGATGCATTGACTGGTCTTGTAGGTACCTATAATGCTTTTCGTGCTTTCGGACTTAAATTTGAATTATTTAAATTGCCTGCTATTGCTACTTTTTCAGATCAAGCGTCATTGACAACCTATTTAAAGCGTCCTGTTTTACCTCCATTAAAAATTACATTTATTGGTTCAGAAACTAATTTAGAAGGTGCAGAGGTCATTATGAAAGCATTAAAAATAAAGAAAGTAAGTTCGGCTGATTTTCTCTCTAAGAATTTTGCACAAGCAGTATATACATTCATTGATACTCCAGATGTAGTTAATTTAGAATCCTTTACAACAGTTTCAGATATCTGTATTGCTAATTCGTCTATTAATGGGAAATCAGTGCTTGTGTCTCAAGAATTGTTGAATACCAAAGACGGCAAGTTGCGAGTTGTAGCCGATTTGAATCCTACAAGTACGAATTCCATTGCTTGCACACTTCGACAATCTAATCCTGAAGATCCGTTTTATGGATATTTGCCTAATGAAAATAAGGAAGTTGATTTACATCATCCTGGAGCAATAGTGGTCGTTGCTGTGCCAGACACTACTATTGAATATCCGAAAGAAACGAGCGAGTTTATTGGAAATCAATTGACTCAACATTTGATTCCTCGTTATTTCAACCAATAGAACTTTCAATAAATTGGAAGAGTGTAAGTCTGTATTTTAGGTGTTTTTATACAAGTTAAAAAAAGTTGAATTAGTTTTTAATTTTTTTGTTGTCAGGCCAAAATATTAAACTTACATTTGTGCTTGTATACAAACAAATTCCGGAAAATATGTTTACTTTTTCACAGTACTTAGGCTTTTTACTTTTCTTAACCATTTTGACAATGGGATTTTGGCTAATGTTTTTCTTAGTTGGATTCGTGTCGTACTGGGTTGGTGGAGCTTCTTGGGAAGCTTACAAAGAAAAGAAAGCAAAAAAGAAAGAAGAACAATCAGCTTAATCTGATTGTTTGATAGTAAAAAAGCTCCGAAATTCGGAGCTTTTTTTATGCAAAAAAAAGACTGCCTTTTCAGACAGTCTCCTATTTATTTAACCTTGATATTCCATTTCACCACCACCTTCGTTCATTTTCTTAGGTTGTTTTTCTCTTTCGTTTTTTGATTTGTTAAAACGATAGGTGAAAGATAAAGTAACTTGTCTTACTCTCCATTGCATTTCAGCTCTTGAGCTTAATACACCAGGTAAGTAGGTTTCCATAATTCTTTTTCTACCATTAAAAACATCGTTTACATTTAGCGCAAAAGTTCCTTTGTCTTTGAATACATCTTTACTGAAGGCTAAATTGGCACTAAAGTTTCCTAATACTTTTCCTTGTGCATTAGTTTGTCCTCCCATGTACATTAAATTGGTTTGCCAATCAATTTTAGAGGGCAATGTAATTTTAGATGTTAGTCGGCTGAACCAAGAAGTAGCGTTGTTGTTGAATCTTTGTGTTACCACTACATTGTTAAAATTAGTGTATACAAAATCTCCTTTAGTATCACTTTGGAAGAAGTTGAAGTTAGAGTTCAATTTCCACCATTTGTATGGTGAGTAGTTTAAGGTAAATTCGAAACCAGTTCTAAATTCTGTCGCAATATTAATTGGCGAAGTGATGATAATAGGAGTACCATTTACAAAGTTCCCAGATTCTCTTCGAGCCATCTGAAACACATCGGTTGTTTTGTTGTAATATAATGAAGTGCTTAATGTTAATTTTGACCAACGTTTGATGTATCCAAAGTCAATTGCGTCAGTCATTGATGGATCTAAATCAGGGTTACCAACAAAAATATTGATATTACTGGACAAGTTGCTGAATGGATTTAACATTCTACCTCTAGGTCTTTGGATTCTTCGGCTATAACTTATAGAGGTACTTGCTTTATCCGATAACTCATAAGTAAAAAATGCACTAGGAAATAAATTACCGTATTTTTTGGTATTAAAATCGGAAGTAGCCAATTGATTAATTTCAATATTTGAATCTTCATAACGCAATCCTAAAAGCACAGATGCTTTATTTTTTTTGAATCCGTACTGAGTATAAACAGCATTTATTTTTTCTTTATATTCTAATACATTAGTAAAGTTAAGATTAATAATACCGTCGTTTTTTACTTGATAATCAGTGACTAATTTTGAAAAATCACCACGGTACCCCGCTTCAAACTGACTGCCTTTACCTAATGGCAAAACATAATCACTTTGAATCAAAACTCGGTCTTGTTTCTGATTATTAATCGTGTTATCTAATTTTGTAGTACTGGTGTTTGTTCCAGTTTCGGTAACAATCGCGGTATTAGCATCATCATTTGACGAAATCGACCCATCAATAGTGAATTTATGCCCTTCTTTTTTGAAGTTCTTAACAAAATTGGTTGTGTATTCTATATTTTCACTATCACTGTCCTCTTTGTTGATACGATTTCTAGTATAATCAAATTGCTTTGTTGAAGTGAAATAATTTTGAAAAACCCTATCTGTATTGTCACTATTATTGTTACGATAGTTGAATGTATTTGTCCAAAACGTTTTTTCGTCCAGCGCTATATCAACACCAAAATTCCCATTATAACCTTTACCATAACGGTCATTTTCTCTAGGTTCTACAATAAAATTACGAATTGAATTATTAGAATTGAAATAGGTAGTTTCATTGATCATGTTTCCAGGATTACTTCTAAAACTGTACCCTTGAGTTGTAAATAAACTTACCTTTTTGGTTTTGTAATTGACATTTCCACTTAATCCATTATTATCAGGAATTCCGCCAGTTGCAATAAAGGTTCCGTTGAAACCTAAATTTTTTCCTTTTTTCAAAACGATGTTCAAAATTCCTCCGCCACCTTCAGCATCATAACGCGCCGATGGATTCGTAATTACTTCTACTTTGTCAATGGCATCTGCTGGAATAATACGAAGCGCTTCTATTATATTAATCGCGTTAGACGGTCTACCATCAATTAATATTTTTACATTTTCGTTTCCTCTTAAACTCACATTTCCTTCTACATCTACAGATACCGAAGGAATGTTGCCCAAAACATCACTCACTGTTCCTCCCTTAACCATTAAATCGCTTCCCACATTGAATACTTTTTTATCCAATTTGATTTCAACTGTAGTTTTTTCAGCACGAATTACCACTTCGTTCAATTGAGCGGCATCTTCTGCTAAACCGATTGTTCCTAAATTAGTATTGGAGTTAATAGTCTTTCCTTTGATTTCGGTAGATTTAAAGGAGATAAATTCTATCGTAATGTCATAAGTACCAGCAGCAGCTTCGACAGAGAATTCCCCTTTGTTATTGGTAATGCCTCCTGTGATTGCTTTTGGATTATTGGGTAACCGAAGAGTAATAGTAGCATATTCTAAAGCTTGCTTACTTGTTTTTTCAATAACTTTTCCAGTTATTTTTAATTTGGCTTTTACCATTGGTGGTTGTTGGCCAAAACTTAGTATACTGCTTAAAAACAGTACAATTAATGCGATCGCATTTAATTTTTTCATCAATAATGATTTTAGTTACGGGGGATTAGACTGACAAATACCTAAAAGGTTACATCAAGTTTGTAAATTAAAAATTAATACATCTGTTGCAAAAGAAATTGAGCTACTTCTTCAGGAATTCTTCCAATGATGGCTTTGTCTCCTTTAACTAGAATAGGTCTTTCAATTAGTATTGGATGTGTCACCATGGTTTGGATGATAGCTGCATCGGAAAGCGATTTGTTTTTATAGTTGTCAATCCAAATGCGTTCTTTTACACGAACCAATTGAATAGGTTGGAAATTCAATTTTTGTAAAATAGTTTTGATTTCTTGTTCTGTAGGAGGGGTTTCAAGATATTTTATAATGCTAACTTCCGATTCTTTTTCGGTAACCTGAGCCAAACAATTTCTTGACTTTCCACAGCGTGGGTTATGGTATATTTGTATCATAAATTATTTTTTTTGCGAAGTAATAAAAATATTGGATTTAAAACCGTATTTTAGAATCATTATTATTTATAGTCCAATCAGTATGTTTTTAAATCAAATTAACGCTAAGCAAAGTGAATTCTGGAAATACCTAGTGGGTTCATTGCTTCTTTTTTGTGCTTCCTTAATTGGACAATTGCCTTTTATTATTGGGGTTTTTTTAAAAACGTCTCAGGACAACCTTCCTTATCCAACTACCTATCAATCGACAATTGGATTATTCGAACCCAATCTAACGTTATTTTTAATGTTGCTGTCGTTTGTTTTTATTTTCTTTCAATTGGTTGCGTTAGTCCGATTTTTTCATAAACAAACCTTCTTAACCATTATTACATCTAGAAAAAAAATCGATTGGAACCGAGTACTGTTTTCTTTTTCCATTTGGGCACTAATAACTATTAGTACTACAATTGTATTTTACAGTATCCATCCTCAGGATTTTATTGTTCAGTTTCAATTGATTCCTTTTCTGGGTTTGTTTGGCGTAGGCTTACTACTTTTTCCTTTTCAAATCGGTTGCGAAGAGTTAATTTTTAGAGGCTATCTGATGCAAGGTTTTGGTAATATGGCTAAAAACAGATGGTTTCCTTTGTTGATGACCTCACTTATTTTCGGACTGCTTCATATTGCCAATCCAGAGGTTGACAAAATGGGTTATAGTATATTGATTTATTACATTGGAACAGGACTGTTTTTGGGTGTGATCACTTTGATGGATGACGGAATTGAATTGGCTTTAGGTTTTCACTTTGCGAACAATTTTATTGGAGCGCTGTTAGTTACCTCAGATTGGACAGCAATTCAAACACATTCTATCTTAAAGAGCGTCTCGGATCCAAGTGTTTTATTCGATATTATTTTGCCTGTCAGTCTATTTTTCCCGCTACTGATATGGCTATTTGCTAGAAAATACCATTGGGGTAATTGGCGTCAAAAACTTATGGGAAACATTTAATTCAACATTTTAAAAATAATAGTAAAATGAGTACAATTACCTATCAGAACGTACACAACAAATTTAAATTAAACGGATTCAGTTTTACAAAAGACGACTTACTTCGTGTTGCGTATTCGTTTATTAAAGAAGGCGAGAATTATGAAAAACCTTTAGGGATTTTTATTTTGGATTGGTTTGATCCAAAACCCTATTTAGAAATGAATACTTCAGGTTCCACAGGTGCTCCAAAAATCATTCGAATTGACAAACAAGCGATGGTCAATTCGGCTCTGGCTACGGGTGATTTTTTTGATTTACAACCGGGGCAAAAAGTGCTACATTGTTTGCCAACCGATTATGTAGCGGGTAAAATGATGTTTGTCAGAGCATTTATCTTAGGTTTAGACATGGAATTTGTAGCACCAAGTTCGCATCCAATGGAACGCGTAAAAGGTGATTTCGATTTTTGTGGAATGGTTCCTTTGCAAGCCAAAAACTCGTTGAACGACTTAGGTCGAATTAAAAAGTTAATCATTGGCGGTGCCAAAATCAATAAGCCATTAGAACGAGAGCTGGCTACAATACCGTCCAAAATTTATGAGACTTACGGCATGACTGAAACGATTACCCATATTGCGGCTAAACGAGTAGGAGAGTCGGCTTTTAAGGTATTGCCCAATGTGAAAATTACAACAGACGACCGACATTGTTTAGTTATTGACGCTCATAAAATTAGTGGTGAAAAAATTGTAACCAATGATTTGGTCGATTTAGTTTCAGATAGCCAATTCGTTTGGAAAGGTCGTTTTGATAACGTAATCAATAGCGGAGGGATTAAATTAATTCCAGAACAAATTGAAGAAAAATTAGCTGCATCATTTACGAATTGTTTTTTTGTATACGGTCATGCTGATGATCTTTTGGGAGAAAAATTAGTCTTGTATGTAGAGGGCGAGCCTATGACAATAGAAGAATCTGTTTTTGATGTGTTAGACAAATACGAAAAACCGAAAGAAATATTCTATATCCCTGAATTTAAGAGAACTGCAACCGGTAAAGTAATACGAGATCAAAGTATTGCTAATAGATAAAAAAAAAGAGAGGTAAATACCTCTCTTTTTTTATACTTGAATCACCCCTAAATTAAATGGTTTCTCTATGGGAGCGTGGTTGGCCGCTTCAATTCCCATCGATATCCAAGTTCGCGTATCTATGGGATCAATAATCGCGTCGGTCCATAAACGGGAAGCGGCATAGTAAGGCGATACTTGTTCGTCATAACGCGCTTTTATTTTGGCAAACAATTCGGCTTCTTTAGCTTCATCAACTTCTTCTCCTTTTGCTTTTAGCGAATTGGCTTCAATTTGTGCCAATACTTTGGCAGCTTGTGTACCACCCATTACAGCTAATTCAGCACTTGGCCAAGCCACAATCAAACGCGGGTCATACGCTTTGCCACACATAGCATAATTTCCAGCACCATAGGAATTCCCAACAATGACAGTGAACTTTGGCACTACCGAATTGGAAACCGCATTCACCATTTTGGCGCCGTCTTTTATAATACCGCCATGTTCCGATTTACTGCCTACCATAAAACCAGTCACATCTTGTAAAAACACTAACGGAATTTTTTTCTGGTTGCAATTGGCTATAAATCGGGTGGCTTTATCTGCCGAATCTGAGTAAATAACGCCTCCAAATTGCATTTCGCCATTTTTAGTTTTGACTACTTTTCGTTGATTGGCTACAATTCCCACAGCCCAACCGTCTATACGAGCATAGCCCGTAATAATAGTTTGACCGTAGCCTTCTTTGTAGGCTTCAAATTCGGAATTATCTACCATTCGCTTGATGATTTCCATCATATCGTATTGATCGGTACGCGCTTTTGGAAGCACGCCGTACAATTCATTTTCGTCTTGAGCAGGTTTTTCTGATTTGATTCGGTTAAAACCGGCTTTATTATAATCGCCAATTTTACCCACAATATTTTTTATTTTGTCCAAAGCGTCTTTGTCGTCTTTGGCTTTATAATCGGTCACTCCTGAGATTTCGCAATGTGTTGTAGCACCACCTAAAGTTTCGTTATCAATGCTTTCGCCAATGGCGGCTTTCACTAAATAACTACCGGCTAAAAAGATACTTCCGGTTTTGTCTACAATCAAAGCTTCGTCACTCATGATGGGTAAATAAGCACCACCTGCAACACAACTTCCCATCACCGCCGAAATCTGAGTAATTCCCATGCTGCTCATTAAAGCATTGTTTCTGAATATGCGACCAAAGTGTTCTTTGTCTGGAAAAATTTCATCTTGCAAAGGCAAATACACCCCAGCACTATCCACTAAATAAATAATTGGAATTCGATTTTCCATGGCAATTTCTTGCGCACGAAGGTTTTTCTTAGCAGTTATTGGAAACCAAGCTCCCGCTTTAACGGTGGCATCATTGGCAACAACGATGCATTGTTTTCCTTTGATATATCCGATTTTGACCACAACCCCGCCCGAAGGACAACCGCCGTGTTCTTTGTACATTCCTTCGCCCACAAAGGCGCCAATTTCAATACTTTTTTCATTGGCATCCAATAAATAATCGATGCGCTCACGTGCTGTCATTTTTCCTTCGGCATGCAATTTTTGGATGCGTTTTTCACCGCCGCCTAGTTTTACTTCGCCTAACTTTTTGCGTAATTCAGAAAGTAACAGTTTGTTGTGATCTTCGTTTTTATTGAAATTCAAATCCATATAAATTGTGGGTATTGCTGTTTAAAAAGCTAAAATACAAAATCATCATTTGAAAAGGAGTTCCAAATGATGATTTTTAATTTCTTTTTGATTGTTTTTTATTTTTTGGATTCTTCTACTAGGCGTTTTAAAATTGCCCATTGTTTTAGTGCATCTCGAGCGTCAACGGCTGGATAACCCAAAACGGTTTTACCTGCCTCAACATCGCTAACTACTCCGGAACCAGCACCTACAATAGCACCATCGCCAAGTGTGGTATGGTCTTTTATCGAGGCGCTTCCGCCAATGATCACGCCATTACCCAAGGTTACCGAACCTGCTAATCCAGAGTTTCCAGCCATAATACAAAAACGTCCTAGTTTACTATTGTGGCCAATTTGTACTAAATTGTCAATTTTACATCCGTCTCCCAATACAGTCGAACTGAATTTTCCGCGATCAACACAAGCATTAGCACCTATTTCAACTCCGTTGCCAATAACCACATTGCCAATTTGCGGAATTTTTACCAATCCTTTTTGAGGGTCAGGTCTGAAACCAAAACCGTCAGCTCCAATGGTCGCATTAGGATGAATAATACAATGATGACCAATATGACAACGCTCTCTAACCACGGTTCCTGACCAAATTACGGTATTGTCACCGATGGAACATTCGTCTAGCACCGTTACGTTAGGGTAGAGGATCGTGTTTTCTCCAATGGTAGTTTTCGGTCCAACATAGACATTGGCACCAATTTTACTCCCTTTTCCAATTGTGGCTGTAGCATCAATAACTGCTGTAGGATGAATTTCGACATGAAATACTGGACTTGGTGGAGCAAAAAGTTCCAACACTTGCGACATAGCTAAATCGGCATTTTTTACTTTTATGAATGCCTTGTTCTCTCCAGGTTCAATTCGAATATCTTCGTTAACTATGGCAGCACACGCATTAGAAGTAGCCCAATTTTTTTCATATTTTCGGTGACCAATAAAGGAGATTTCAGTAGCTGATGCGGCATCTAGTTGTTCTGGCGCTGTAATTATAGTAGTAGTAGATCCAACAATTGTTCCTTGAAGTACTTCGTTTATTTCTTGAATGGAGTAGGCTTTCATAATAATTGGTTTGGTTTTTTTGGCAGTATATTTTTCAAATAAAATCAATTCGTTTTGAATTTGCAACTATTTAAAATAAAAACTCCTCAAACGATTCTTGTTTAGAATGTTGAGGAGTTTTATTTTTAGTATTTCTATAATTTATTCTTCTTCTTTTTGGCCCATCATCATCAGGTAGGCTTTCAAAAAATTGTCGATTTCTCCATTCATCACACCATCAACATCTGTGGATTCAAAACCGCTACGTACGTCTTTGACTAATTTGTAAGGATGCATGACGTAGTTTCTAATTTGCGAACCCCATTCAATTTTCATTTTTCCGGCTTCAATATCGGCACGTTGCGCCAACTGTTTTTTCAATTCAATTTCATACAACTGTGATCGAAGCATTTGCATGGCACGGTTTCTATTATCGTGTTGCGATCGTGTCTCTGAACATTGAATTTGAATTCCAGTGGGTTTGTGAACTAATTGTACTTTAGTTTCCACTTTGTTCACATTTTGTCCCCCTGCACCACTAGATCGAGCCGTTGTAATTTCAATATCAGCGGGATTGATGTCAATTTCAATAGTGTCATCTACCAATGGATACACATAAACCGAAACAAAGGAAGTATGGCGTTTTGCATTACTATCAAAAGGCGAAATACGCACCAATCGATGTACTCCATTTTCACCTTTAAGATAACCAAAAGCATAATCGCCTTCAATTTCCAAAGTCACGGTTTTAATTCCTGCTACATCACCTTCCTGAAAGTTCAATTCTTTGACTTTATAGCCTTGTTTTTCAGCCCACATCAAATACATTCTCATCAGCATGGAAGCCCAATCACAACTTTCTGTTCCACCAGCACCGGCAGTTATTTGAAGGACAGCACTTAATGTGTCTCCTTCTTCAGAAAGCATGTTCTTGAATTCAATTCCTTCGATATGTAACTCGGTAGCTTGGTATTGCTCGTCTAACTCTTCTGCTGTAAGTTCCCCTTCTTTGTAGAATTCGTATGCCAATTGTAATTCGTCACTTAATCCGATTGCTTTTTCATAATCTTCGATCCACTTTTTCTTGTTGCGAAGGTTTTTAACTACGATTTCAGCTTCTTTGGCATTGTTCCAAAAGTCGGGAGCAAACGTCTTTTCTTCTTCGTTTGCAATTTCAATTAATTTGGCATCAACGTCAAAGATACCTCCTCAACGCACCAAGGCGTTCTACAATACCTTTTATTTGTTCGGTAGTTGTCATAAATTATGTAATTTTGTGAGGCAAAAATAAGGATTTTTAAGTAAAGACAATTCGCGAATTGTTGGTCAGTCACTATAAAAACATTAAAATGGAAATAAATTTAGTTAGCGATACCATTACCAAGCCTACGCCGGAAATGTTACAGTACATGTTTAATGCAGTTGTGGGAGATGATGTATACAAACAAGATCCTACGGTAATTGAGTTAGAGGCTAAGGTGGCTGCACTATTTGGAATGGAAGCTGGATTGTTTTTTCCTTCGGGAACTATGGCCAATCAAACCGCAATTAAATTGCATACGCAACCAGGCGAGCAATTGATTGCAGATAAATATGCCCACGTTTATAACTACGAAGGTGGAGGAGTTTCCTTTAACAGTGGTGTTTCCTGTTGTTTGTTAAATGGAAATCGCGGAATGATTACCGCTTCACAAGTGAAAGCAGCAATTAACAATCCGGAGTTTTATCATAGTCCGTTGACGAGTTTAGTCTGTGTTGAAAACACCACCAATAAAGGCGGCGGAGCTTGTTATGAGTTGGATGATTTACGCCAAATCAAACAAGTTTGTGAAGAACACAATTTAAAATTTCATTTGGATGGCGCCCGTATTTGGAATGCTTTGGTAGCAAAGAACCAGGATCCAAAAGAATTCGGAAAACTATTCGATACCATTTCTGTTTGTTTGTCCAAAGGTTTAGGTGCGCCAATTGGCTCTGTTTTATTGGCGGATAAAAAGACGATTCATAGAGCGTTGCGCATCCGCAAAATTTTTGGCGGCGGAATGCGTCAGGTGGGTTATTTGGCTGCAGCCGGAATTTATGCTTTGGATCATAACATAGAGCGTTTGGCTGAAGATCATCGTCGTGCCAAAGAACTGGCTGCTGTTTTACAATCAAAGGATTGGGTAGTATCAGTGGAACCTGTAGAAACTAATATTTTAATTTTTACGTTGACTCCACAGGTAAACGAATCGCAATTGATTGAAAAATTAAAACAAAAGAACATTTTAATTAGTTCAATGGGGCAAGGTAAATTGCGTATGGTCACGCATTTGGACTACCGTGAAGTGATGCATACCTACGTTATAGAAACATTAGAGAAGTTAGCAATTTAGATATGGCAAATCATATCAATCAACTTACTTTAGTCGTTAATGACTATGATGAAGCCATCGCTTTTTATACTCAAAAATTACATTTTGAATTAATTGAAGATACGGTACTTACTAACACCAAAAGATGGGTTGTTGTAGCTCCAAAAAATTCGCAATGCCGATTATTATTAGCAAAAGCGGCAAATGACGAACAATTAAAATCTGTTGGAAATCAAACCGGAGGTCGTGTTTTTCTATTTATGAATACAGATAATTTTGATGGTGAGTATCAGAATTTAGTTGATAATCAGATCAAGATTGTTCGCGAGCCTAGTAATGAAACTTACGGAAGAGTATTGGTTTTTCAGGATTTGTACGGCAATTTATGGGATTTGATTGAGCCAATTTCGACTGAAGATACTAGTTTTTACTCGACGGCTATTTTAGCTATTAAAGCTGAGGTTCATTTTGACACAGCGATTAAGGCGTTGAAAAAATTACAAGCAGCAACTAAGTTGGAGAAAGGTAATTTTTTATTTGAACTTCATTTGGATATAGAAAATAATAATCAAATAATTGTTTGGGAAGGTTTTTATTCAGAATCCGATTTTCAAGTGCATTTGAATTCGGTTCATTTACAAGATTTCCTGAAACAAAATGTAGTCGATTTTATCTCAGGATATCCTGCAACTCGAATAGTGTAAACTATTTAAATAAATTATCCATTCCTGGAATCATCGGCATGTCCATTTTGGCTACCGCATCCAATTCGGCTTCGTTCACTTTGGTGGCTTTTTCGATGGCTTTATTTAGTACCAAAATCAAATAATCTTCCAGTTGTTCTTTGTCTTCTAACAAGCTGTCATCAATGGAAATTGATTTGATGGTTCTATTGGCAGTCAAAGTCACTTTGAGTGTTCCGTCAGAACTTTGTTCGTCAATAAGTACGGTATTTAAACGTTGTTTGGTGTCTTCTATTTTTTGTTGGGTTTCTCTTAACTTACCCATCATTCCCATTAAATCCATTGGTTGTTTTTTATTTAATTAATTTTCGATGTAAAATTAGTACATTAGTTCTTTATTTTAAATTAAATAATCATGAAAAACACACTACTGATACACTTTGTTTGTGTTATTTTTGCCGCTTCATTTACAACAATTAATGCACAGTCTATGTCACATACTCTTTCAGCTCCTGTAGCTAAAAAACTTCCAAAACAATTAAAGAAACACAATGAGATTCGAATTGACGATTATTATTGGTTGAATGACAGAGAAAACCCTGAAGTCATTGATTATTTGAATCAAGAAAATTCGTATTACGATGCTATGACTGCGCATACTAAGGATTTTCAGGAGCAATTGTTTGAAGAAATGAAAGGTCGAATCAAAGAGGACGATCAATCGGTTCCATATTTATACAATGGTTATTATTACATCACTCGTTATGAGAAAGGACAAGATTATCCCATTTACTCTAGAAAAAAGGGAAGTTTGGACTCTCCAGAAGAAATTTTATTTAATTGCAATGAATTAGCGAAAGGGCATACTTTTTTTCAATTGGGTGGCTTGAGTGTGAGTCCTGATAATCGATTTGCTTCCTTTGGAGTAGATATTGTTGGAAGACGTATTTACACCATTAAAATCAAGAATTTAGAAACCAACGAAATCCTACCAGATGTGATTGAAAACGCAACAGGAGGTTCGGTTTGGGCCAATGATAACCACACCCTTTTTTATACCCGCCAAGACAAAGTAACCTTGCGTGCCAATCAGATTTTTAAACACAAACTACAAACTTCAGCCCATCAAGATGTTTTGGTTTTTGAAGAAAAAGATGAAACGTTTAATGTGTCTGTTGGCAAAGAAAAATCAAGAAAATATATTGTGATTGGTTCAGAAAGTACCATGACAACAGAATACCGAATTTTGAATTCGGAAACACCAGATGCCGAATTCAAGGTTTTTCAGCCAAGAGTTCGCGGTTTAGAATATAGTATTTCGCATTTTGGAGATTCGTTTTATATTTTGACCAATAAGGATAAATCGACCAATTTTAAATTAATGAAAACTCCTGAAAATGCTACCGAAAAGAAGCATTGGAAAGAAGTGATTGCCCACAGAGAAGATGTTTTAATAGAAGACATTGAAATCTTTAGTAACTATTTGGTTATCGAAGAACGTTCTAATGGTTTGAATCATATTCGTATTATGCCTTGGAGTGGAGAAGGAGAGTATTATTTGCCTTTTGGAAGTGAAACCTACAACGCTTATACGACTACCAATGTAGATTTTAATACGGATATTTTGCGTTATAGCTATCAATCGATGGCGACACCTTCTTCGGTGATTGATTTCAATATGAAGACTAAAGAAAAAGAAATTAAGAAAGAGCAAGCTGTGTTGGGTGGTCAATTTGATAAAAACAATTATGTAGAAGAACGAGTTTGGGCAACTGCCAAAGACGGAATTAAAGTACCCATTTCATTAGTCTATCGTAAAGATTTGAAAAAAGACGGAACGAATCCGTTGTTGCAATATGCATACGGTTCTTATGGTGTGACAATGGAACCTTATTTTTCTACCACACGTTTGTCATTGTTAGATCGCGGTTTTATTTATGCTATTGCTCACATTCGTGGAGGAGAAGATTTAGGAAGACAATGGTATGAAGATGGAAAATTATTAAAGAAAAAAAATACATTCACTGATTTTATAGATTGTTCTCAATTTTTAATTCAGGAAAAATATACATCACCAGCCCATTTGTATGCCGAAGGTGGATCAGCAGGAGGCTTGTTAATGGGAGCGGTAGTCAATATGGCACCTGAATTGTATCATGGTGTCATTGCTCAAGTCCCTTTTGTTGATGTTGTTACAACCATGTTAGACGATAGTATTCCCTTAACAACAGGAGAGTATGATGAATGGGGCAATCCAAATAAAAAAGAATACTACGATTATATGTTGTCCTATTCCCCTTATGATAATGTAAAAGCACAGACTTATCCCAATATGTTTGTGTCCACAGGTTTACATGATTCTCAGGTACAATATTGGGAACCAGCTAAATGGGTAGCCAAATTGCGCACACATAAAAAAGGAAATACGGTTTTGTATCTTCATACCAATATGGATGCGGGTCATGGTGGTGCTTCTGGGCGTTTTGAGGCAATCAAAGAATTGGCAAAAGAATTTACATTTTTATTGGATTTGGAAGAAATTAAAAAATAATTAGAATTTTATTGTTAAATTTGCTTCACAATAAGGTGAATTATAAAGAACCTTATTCAACTATTTTTTTTTATGAAAGAAGAAATAAATGCTCTTAATTCGGTTTTAGATTTGATAGGTAATACACCTCTTATCAAGCTAAAAAAAGTAACTGAAGGAATAGAAGGTAACTTTTATGCTAAGGTTGAGGCATTTAACCCAGGTCACTCCTCCAAAGACAGAATTGCACTTTATATTATTGAACAAGCTGAGAAGCAAGGAATTCTTACTCCAGGCGATACTATTGTAGAAACTACTTCCGGAAATACGGGTTTCAGTTTGGCCATGGTGAGTATCATTAAAGGGTACAATTGTATTCTTGCGGTGAGTTCAAAATCATCCAAAGATAAAATCGATATGCTTCGTGCGATGGGAGCCAAGGTATATGTTTGTCCTGCACACGTTTCAGCAGATGATGAGCGTTCCTATTATAGTGTTGCTAAACGTTTGCACGAAGAAACTAAAGGTTCGGTATACATCAACCAATATTTTAATCAATTGAATTTTGATGCTCATTATTTGAGTACAGGACCTGAAATTTGGAATCAAACCAACGGAAAAATCACCCATCTTGTAGCTTGTAGTGGAACAGGAGGAACTATTTCGGGGACAGCTAAATATTTGAAAGAACAAAATCCCAATATTAAAATTTTAGGAGTAGATGCTTTTGGTTCCGTATTGAAAAAATACCACGAAACAAGAGAATTTGATAAAGACGAAATCTATCCGTACCGTATTGAAGGTTTGGGTAAAAACTTAATACCATCGGTTACTGATTTTGATGTAATCGATAAATTCATGAAAGTAACTGACGAAGAAAGTGCACATGCTACTCGTGAGTTAGCTAGAACAGAAGGTTTGTTTGTGGGGTATACCTCGGGCGCTGTACTTCAAGCGATTAAGCAATATGCTGACGAAGGTGAGTTTACATCAGAGAGTAACGTAATTGCTATATTCCCAGATCATGGATCTCGTTATATGAGTAAAGTATTTAGTGATGACTGGATGAATGAACAAGGATTCTTTGATAGTGTTAATGAAGAAGAAGCGCAAAAAATAGAATTTATTAAGTAATAATTCTAAGTTTACAACATAAAAAAAACTCTCGAGAAATCGAGAGTTTTTTATTTTTATAGGATATACAATTTATTCTTCCATCGTATGATATACGTTCATTACATCATCATCTTCTTCTAATTTTTCGATCAATTTTTCCACATCAGCGACTTGATCTTCAGTTAGCTTTTTAGTTATTTGTGGAATTCTTTCAAATCCTGAAGATAAAATATCTAAACCTCTGTTTTCTAATTCTTTTTGAATCGTTCCAA
The DNA here is from genome assembly GCA_001800905.1 of Flavobacteria bacterium GWA2_35_26. Lineage (GTDB taxonomy): Bacteria > Bacteroidota > Bacteroidia > Flavobacteriales > Flavobacteriaceae > Flavobacterium. The sequence continues at coordinate 19,645 of MGWH01000006.1, forward strand.
AACTTCCAAAAGGCGCATAGATTAAAATTCCGTCTTCGTCTTCAAATACTTCTTCGGCACCAAAATCAATAAATTCTAATTCCAATTCTTCTGGATCCAATCCTTCTTTTGGTACGCGGAAGTTACAGGTATGGTCAAACATAAATTCAACTGAACCTTGTGTTCCCATGGTTCCATTGCATTTGTTGAAATACGAACGCACATTGGCAACAGTTCTATTATTATTATCAGTAGCGGTTTCAATTAGAAGCGCAATTCCGTGAGGTGCATAGCCTTCAAACAAAACCTCTTTGTAGTTTGCTGTATCTTTATCAGTTGCTTTTTTTATCGCGCGTTCTACATTGTCTTTAGGCATATTGGCTGCCTTCGCATTTTGTATTACCGCTCTTAATCGTGAGTTGGCATCTGGATTTGGTCCTCCTTCTTTTACTGCCATTACGATGTCTTTACCAATTCTGGTAAAGGCCTTGGCCATTGCTGACCAACGTTTCATTTTTCTTCCTTTTCTAAATTCGAAAGCTCTTCCCATTACTAATATTTTTTAACGGTGCAAAAATAGTATTATTTTGCGTTTTTACAATCCTTGTTATTTTTTATAAAATGGTAGTTTAACCACTTTGGCAGGCACATCATTTTTACGAATTCGAATATAGATATCCCTATCTACACCACTGAATGCTGCGCTTACATAACCCAAACCAATTCCTTTGTTCATAGAGGGCGACATGGTTCCAGAAGTAACAATTCCTATAACATTTCCAGCAGCATCTACAATTTCGTAATCGTGTCTTGGCACCGCACGCTCTTGCATTTCAAATCCCACTAATTTTTTAGTAACTCCCGCTTCTTTTTGCGCTTTTAAATTAGCAGAATTGGTAAATTCTTTATTGAATTTGGTAATCCAACCCAATCCCGCTTCTAAAGGCGAAGTAGTATCGTTGATGTCGTTTCCGTACAAACAGAATCCCATTTCTAAACGTAAGGTATCGCGAGCAGCCAAACCAATCGGTTGAATGTTGAATGCTTTTCCAGCTTCAAAAACGGCATTCCAAATGTGTTCTACATCGGCATTTTTACAATAAATTTCAAATCCTCCCGCTCCAGTATAACCCGTTGCTGAGATGATCACCTCATTGATTCCTGCAAAATCACCAATTTGAAAATGGTAGTATTCTATTTGTGCCAAATCCAATGACGACAAACTTTGCATGGCTTCTACCGCTTTTGGTCCTTGAATTGCTAATAAGGAGTAGTCATCAGAGAGGTTTTTCATCTCCACTCCCAAATCATTATGACTGCTAATCCAGTTCCAATCTTTTTCAATATTAGATGCATTTACTACTAAAAGATACTCGTCTTCTTTCATTTTGTACACCAATAAATCATCTACAATTCCACCTTCGGCATTGGGTAAACATGAATATTGCGCTCTTCCGATAGTTAGGGTAGCGGCATCGTTAGAAGTTACTTTTTGGATCAATGCCAAGGCATTAGGTCCAGAAAGCAAAAACTCTCCCATATGCGATACATCAAATACGCCTACGCCAGTGCGAACAATTTCGTGTTCAGCATTTACCCCTTCGTAAAGAATGGGCATATTGTATCCGGCAAACGGAAGCATTTTGGCTCCCAAACTTTCGTGAATGTGCGTTAAAGCAGTATTTTTCATGGTGATTGAAGTAATTTTTTGATGGCGCTAATTTATTGCTTTTTTATGGAGTGGCAAAAAATAAGCGAATCGGATTTTGAACGTTTTAAAATTTTAAAAAGTTGAAAAAATTTTAATTGTGGGGATATTGTGGGTATTATTTTAAATATAAAAACCCGAAACTTTCGTTTCGGGTTTCCTGTTGCGGAGAAAGAGGGATTCGAACCCCCGGACCTGTTACAGTCAACAGTTTTCAAGACTGCCGCATTCGACCGCTCTGCCATTTCTCCAATAAGTTGCTCCCATTTTCTGGTTGCGAGTGCAAATATAACTGCTTTTTTTGGTTATGCAAATCTATTTGAATAAAAAACGCATCAATTTTGAAGTCGTTTTTTTAATTGTTTCATTTTCTTTGATTTAGAAAATAATTATTTTCGGCATTGCTTTTAATAATTGACGTGTTCAATAATTTCTAGACCGTAACCAATCATACCCACACGTTTGCTTTGGCTTGTATTAGTCACCAATCTGATTTTTGAAATGTCCAAATCGTGCAAAATTTGTGCGCCAATACCAAAATCTTTGGTGTCAATAATTATACGTGGCGCTTTCATTTCGCCTTCGGTTTGTAGTTGTTTCAATTCGGATATACGACTTAATAAATTCACTGACTGCATGTCTTGGTTGATGAAGATCACAGCGCCTTTGCCATGCTCATTAATGGTTTGGAACATTTTATCCAAATGCAGTTCTGCATTGTGCGTTAAAGTACCCAATAAGTCATTATTCACTTGCGATGAGTTGATTCGTGTTAAAACAGGTTCGCCCAAATTCCAAGTGCCCTTAGTCAAAGCAATATGAACTTGTTTGTTCGTTGTTTGTTCGTAAGCACGCAGTCTGAAAGTGCCAAAACGCGTTTCGATATCAAAGTCTTCTTTTTTCACAATTAAACTGTCGTGTTGCACGCGGTAGGCCACTAAATCTTCTATCGAAACTAATTTTAAATTGAATTTTTTAGCGACTTTAACCAGTTGGGGTAGGCGCGCCATAGAGCCGTCTTCGTTCATGATTTCTACAATCACTCCCGCCGACTTGAACCCTGCCAATCTTGCAAAGTCAATTGCGGCCTCTGTATGCCCCGTTCTTCGCAACACACCACCTTGTTTGGCAATTAACGGAAAAATATGTCCTGGACGTGCCAAATCGTGTGGTTTAGTATCAGGATTAACTAATGACAAAATAGTTTTGGCTCTATCCGCTGCTGAAATACCAGTGGTTACACCGTTGCCTCTTAAATCTACCGAAACGGTAAAGGCAGTTTCCATTGGATCAGTATTGTTATTTACCATAACGTGCAGGCCTAATTCTTTACATCGGCTTTCCGTTAAAGGTGCACAGATCAATCCACGTCCGTGAGTCGCCATGAAATTGATCATCTCAGGGGTTACTTTTTCGGCTGCAGCCAAGAAATCGCCTTCGTTTTCACGGTTTTCATCATCTACTACGATAATTACTTTGCCTTGGCGAATGTCTTCGATGGCTTCTTCGATGGTATTGAGTTGTATTTTTGTCGTAGTCATGGTAGTTATTTTTGGGGAACTATTTTTTTAATAAATTGTTGAATAGGCGCTAAAATTATGTCCAAATTAATTAAACCTATATCGTTAGTCGCGCGATAGGTCAATAAAACGGCTAATGGCGTCAGTACTAATGAGGACATCCAAGAGCCTAAAAATGGAGTTAAGCCACCTTCTTCGGCTAGTTTTTTTCCAAAGGTATTGGCAAAATGGAAGGAGATGAAAATTAACATGGCGAAAACCACGGGTAATCCTAGACCTCCTTTTCTAATAATGGCTCCTAAAGGGGCTCCTATAAAAAACATCAAGAAACAAGCAAACGCAATGACGAATTTATCATACAAGGCGATCAAATGCCCGTTGATGTTAATTTGCTTGGATTTAAATTCTGTATTTGAGGTTTCAAGGGAGTATTTAACACTTTCGAGATTGCTAGTGGCTAAATTTAAAATATCCAATTGTTGGTTGGAATTAAAATACGCTAGCAGGTTTGGATTGAATTTTTTCTTAGGTTTTTTAATTTTTACTTCGGGTTGAGTCGATTTTTGAAATCCAACTCTTTGAGTAATATTATCGGTGTAGGAAGTGATATCCGTCTTGTAATTTTTTTGTAATGAATCAATAGTATAGCGTAATTCATTAGTAGTTAACATGGTATTGGTATTGGTAATGTTTTCATTATCTACATCAATCTTATTGAACTCCGAAATGTCGATGTTTATGATATTCTTTTTAAAAGATGTTTTAACGAAAGGCATTTTGGGACGGTCTTCATAGTTTTTAGGAAGAATGTCTTCATAATAATTCCCGTCATTTAAAATAAGTTGAAGGGTATTCGAATCTTTGCTACTTACCAATTTTCCTTTTTTGGCTTTAATTACAATTCGACTACCATCGCCTAACTCTGATTTTTTATGAATGGTAATTCCAGTTAGGTTCTCTCCATTTTCCCCCGATTTTTTATTGACCTTAATGTTATAAACACCAACATCACTAAATTGTCCTTCGGCAATAGCCAAAGCGGGTTTGGCTTGCGCAATGTTTTTTCTGAAATTGATGAATTTATATTCGGCATAGGGGATAACACTATTGGCAAACAAAAAAGCAGCAATACTTAAAAAAACAACAAACAAAAATAAGGGTTGTAATGCACGGCGTAAGGAGATACCCGCCGATTTCATAGCGGCCAATTCGTAGTTCTCAGACAAATCACCAAAAGACATGATGGAAGCTAAGAGTATAGAAAGTGGCAAAACCAGCGGAACCAATCGCGGCATAGAAAAAAGTAAAAATTTGAACACCATAGAAATATCCAAATCTTTACCAGCCAATTCAGCAATAAGCAGCCAAACGGTTTGCAAAATGAATATAAAAAAAAGGATTACAAATACCACAGTAAATGTAATCAGGAAAGTTTTTAAAATGTATTTGTCAATTATTTTCACCTAGGAATTAATCTAATGAATTGATGTAGTAATTGGGATATTTACTCTTGACAAAGGTAAATTGATTTTTCGACAAAGGTAGATTGGTTTTAAAAGAATTAACAGTCAAGGTGGTTTTGGTTCCTTTTTTACCAATTTCGATTAAATTGTAAATCTGTTTAGTTTGGCTGTCAATTCCCAATAATATTTCTTTTCGTTGGTCCTTTGAGCTCATTGGCACTAATTTTACGTACTGAATTTTTTTACCTTTTATAGTAGTGGCCTGGTCTAAGGTATATTTGTAACCTGAATTGAAAAAGGTCAACATTTTAGAAGGTGTTACTGCGGTATTGTCGTTTTCGTCAACTTTAGAAATGGTGATTTCTTCATCTTCAGGAACGATAGTGTAGGTTTTTTTTCCGTCGAATAGTTTAGTAACTCCCATAAAGTTCAACACATATTGGTCTCCCTTTAATATCACATTTCCTTTGCTGTCTTGATTGATGTTCTCTTTTGCGTTTGAAAGCGAATACTTAAAATCAATAGTAATGGAACTGTAGCCTTTTACTTTAGCCGAAACTTGATCTAAAAGCGCTTTGGCTTTTTTGTCTTGCGCTTGGATTGAAATACTGAAAATAAATGCAGCACTTAACAACAAAGTTCTAATAATAGTTTTGTTTTGCATTGGAGTATTAATTTTGTTCGTTGTTGAAAAATTCATCCAGCGCCACCATATCAGAAATGTTGACATTACGCGCTTTACTTCCTTCAAAAGGCCCAACAATTCCAGCAGCTTCTAATTGATCAATTAAACGACCAGCTCTGTTGTAACCTAATTTTAGTTTGCGTTGCAATAACGAAGCAGATCCTTGTTGTGCATTGACAATTATTTCAGCAGCTTCTCTAAATAAAGAATCGCGCTCAGAGATGTCAAAATCCAAATTGATGCCTGATTCTTCTCCCACAAATTCAGGAAGAAGATAAGCAGTAGCATACGCTTTTTGCGAACCAATGAATTCTGTAATTCTTTCTACCTCAGGAGTATCAATAAATGCACATTGAACACGTACGACATCATTACCATTAGAATACAATAAATCACCGCGACCGATCAATTGATCAGCACCTTGAGTATCCAAAATGGTCCTAGAATCAATTTTTGAAGTTACTCTAAATGCAATACGAGCAGGGAAGTTGGCTTTGATTAAACCTGTAATTACGTTTACCGATGGACGTTGCGTAGCAATGATTAAGTGAATTCCAATCGCGCGCGCTAATTGTGCTAAACGTGCAATAGGCACTTCGACTTCTTTACCTGCAGTCATAATCAAATCGGCAAACTCATCGACTACCAAAACGATGTAGGGTAAAAATCGGTGACCGTTTTCAGGATTTAATTTTCTTGCTTTGAATTTGTCGTTGTATTCTTTGATGTTACGCACCATTGCATCTTTCAACAAAGAATAGCGGTTGTCCATCTCTACGCAAAGCGAATTCAATGTGTTGACTACTTTAGCATTATCAGTGATAATAGCATCATCACAATCCGGTAACTTAGCTAAATAATGTCTTTCAATTTTATTGAAAAGCGTTAATTCTACTTTCTTTGGGTCTACCAAAACGAATTTTACTTCAGCAGGATGTTTTTTGTACAAAAGCGAAGTCAAAACGGCATTCAATCCAACCGATTTTCCTTGACCAGTAGCACCCGCCATTAAAAGGTGAGGCATTTTGGCCAAATCCACCACAAAGGTTTCATTAGAAATGGTTTTACCCAAAGCGATAGGTAATTCCATTTCGGCTTCTTGGAATTTGGCAGAACCAATGGCACTTTTCATAGAAACCATAGTTGGATTCTTGTTAGGTACCTCAATACCGATGGTTCCTTTTCCTGGGATAGGAGCGATAATACGAATACCAAGAGCAGAAAGAGATAAAGCAATATCGTCTTCTAAGCTTTTGATTTTAGAAATACGAATTCCAGCTTCAGGAACGATTTCATATAGCGTTACCGATGGACCAACGGTAGCTTTGATCTGTGCAATTTCAATTTTGTAGTTACGAAGTGTATCTACAATTTTGTTTTTATTTTCTTCTAATTCTTCTTGATTGATTGTAATTCCGCCACTTGAATACTCTTTTAATAAATCAATGGTTGGGAATTTATAGTTGGATAATTCCAAGGTAGGGTCAAACAAGCCAAAATCAGCTACTAAGCGCGATGCTAAATTTTCTTCAACGATATCTTCTTCTTCTGCCTTTTCAATTACAAAAGCTTCATCGCTTGTTGTGATGATGATAGGTTCTTTTGAAACGGCAGGGGGAGTAGTAAACGATTGTGTTACAATAGGCTCTACAATCGGTTTGGGTAAGGTATCCAAATTGATCTCAGAAGACGAACTAATGGTTGGTTTTAGAGCTTCTTTGTTAATTTCAAATTGGGAAGTAGTTGATTTCAAATGAATATTTTCTAATTCATCGTCATTTTCTTCTTCCAATGGTGTAAGAGGTAATGGAGTAATATTCTCCTGAGTTTCCTCAAATTTTTCAGCAGTCGCTGTTATTTTAGATTCGATTTCTTTTTTTGAATTTTCAATAAAATTGTGAATAGATTCAGGCGAAACTTTAATTTTAAAAATCAAATAAATTACCAATCCGAAGATTAACACTAGTAACGTTCCTGTTTTTCCAATATAATCTTGCGAAAGCAAATTCATTTCATAACCAATGACCCCACCTAATTCAGGTGCTGAAGTAGCAAAGAATCCAAAGATGATTGAAACTACAATCATGGCAAATAAATCCCAAAACCAAGTAGATCGCAATTTACTTAGCGGTAATCCTAAAAATAAATACAAACCAGTTAAGAAAAACAAACGTACAAATAAGAAGGAAGCTACACCAAAACCTTGGTATACGATCAGATCAGCCACATAGGCGCCAATTTTTCCTAACCAATTGGACACCTCAGTATTTCTATTAGCTAATTGATCAACTGCACTTTGATCGGCTTGACCGTGTAGGTAAAACGAAATAAATGCAACTAACAAAGCAATTGAAAATAAAACCAAAAGGCTTCCAATTACAATTTTATATTCTTTTGATAATTTCCAAGATCTTTTCTCGCTAAGATCGGATTCGCTTTTTATTTTCTTTGCCATTCTTCTTTTTGAAAACTAGTAAATTTAGAATTTTGGTACATAAATGATTGCACCAATCACTATTGCAGTTAAGGCAGCAAAAAATACGGCACCTGCTGCAATGTCTTTAATAAAGCCAATTCGCTCGTGAAACTCTGGATGAATAAAATCAGCTACTTTTTCAACAGCGGTATTCAATCCTTCAACACTCATAACTAATCCGATGGCGAAGACTTGGAAAAGCCATTCAGTGGTAGTAATGTTAAAATAAAAACCAGCAATAGTCATCAAAATCCCGATAGAAAATTGAGTCATTACACTGTGTTCGGTGGTTATTAATTTGAAAGCACCTTTATAAGCAAAGGTGACACTTTTTAATCTTCCTGAAACAAATCGGTTGTCTTTTTGAAACTCCATTAATTAAATATTAAAGTACCGCTAATGCAGCTTCGTAATTAGGTTCGTCTGCAATTTCTTGCACTTGTTCTGTATGTAGAATTGTTCCTTTCTCGTCGATAACAATGACTACTCTAGAGTGTAAACCAGCTAATACACCATCAATAATTTCTAAACCGTTTGTTTTTCCAAAACTTCCGTCTTTAAAATCCGATAGATTTTCAACGTTTTCTATTCCTTCAGCACCACAAAAACGTTTTTGAGCAAAAGGTAAATCTCTTGAGATACAAAGCACTACGGTATTGTTTAGATTGGCAGCTGTAGCATTGAATTTTCTAACAGAAGCAGCACAAGTTCCAGTATCGATACTTGGAAAAATATTGAAGACTACTTTTTTACCAGCATAATCAGCTAAAGTTGCTATAGATAGATCAGTTTTTACTAATTTAAAATCAGCTAATTGTGAACCTGTTTTTGGTAATTCACCTGAAGTGTTTATTGGATTTCCGCCTAATGTTATAGATGACATAATATGTGTTTTTAATTGAGTTCCAAAAGTATGAAAATTTATTCAAATTTTAGATTGAAGTGGCACTTTTTGTATTGATTCGGTGATGATACTCTTGCTATTGTAAATAAAAAAAACGCACTCAATAGGAGTACGTTCTTTTTCAACTTGTTTAAAGGAATTTTAGTTATTTGTCTATAGATCCCAATACGCGTTTCATAAAAGTATTTAAAGCTTCTTTTTTATCGGCTCCCTCTTTTACTAGTTTTTGTACTTCTAGCGCCCCATACATGTTAGAAATTAGTTCGCCAATTACATCTAATTCTTCGTCTTTCAAAGAAGGAATTTCGGTCATAGCTTCCAAAACTTCAATTGTTTCAATGATGTAATCTTGATCGTTTTCTTCGATGAATTGAGTCAAATGTTTGATAACAGGTAATTTCATAGTATTCAGGTGTTAGTATTCTTTAAATAAAGTGTTACGCGATTTCGTTTACTAAATCCGTTAATACTTCTTGTTTATTAGTTTGTGTTTCGTTCACTAATTTTCCATTCACGAAAGTGGCAAAAGTAGGTAGGTTACTTACATTGGCTAATTTTCTTGATTCTGGAGAATTTTCTGCATCCACTAAAACAAAAGTTAATGCTTCATTTTCTGAAGCCAATTTTTTGAATTTTGGTTTCATAATTCTACAATTTCCACACCAAGAGGCAGAAAATTGAACCACTACTTTTTCGTTTTTGGATACTAAATCCTGTAAAGTGTCTTCGTTTAATTCGATTAACATAGCTTTATTTTTTAATTGCAACAGCAATAACAATAGCACACTGCCATTATTATTGCTGTTGATTTTTTGTTATTAGTGAGATCCTAAATAAGCAGCAGTACTGTTTCTGTCAGCAGTCATCGCATCTTTACCAGCTTCCCAGTTAGCAGGACAAACTTCACCTTTTTCTTGAACGTGAGTATACGCATCTACTAAACGTAAATATTCGTTTACGTTACGACCTAATGGCATATCATTTACACTTTCGTGGAAAATTTTACCAGTCTCATCAATTAAATAAGTAGCTCTGTAAGTTACGTTAGAACCTTCAACCAATACAGTGTCTAATTCTTCGTTGTATTCTGCACTTTCTACATCAAGAATTCCTAAGATGTTAGATAAGTTTCTAGTTGTATCTGCTAAAAGTGGGTATGTTACACCTTCGATACCACCGTTGTTTTTTGGAGTGTTTAACCATGCAAAGTGAACTTCATTAGTATCACATGAAGCACCAATTACAATGGTGTTTCTTTTTGCAAATTCTGGCAATGCTGCCTGGAAAGCATGCAATTCAGTTGGACAAACGAAAGTAAAATCTTTTGGGTACCAAAACAATAGTACTTTTTTGTTGTTTTTTGTAGCTTCTTCAAAGATGTTGATTCTTAAATTATCTCCCATTTCAGAGATAGCGTCTACAGAGATGTTTGGGAATTTTTTTCCTACTAATGACATATTTTTTGTTTTTAAGTTAAAAATTTATAGGTGCAAACTTAGATCATAATTAAAGGTATATAAATAAATTTTAATTATTAATATTTATTTAGTGATAGTTATTTATTATTTTAAAAAGAATTAATAAGGATAAACATTTGAATTATAAGTTATTAATAGCAACAGGAAGCTGTCCGTTGCAAGCCAAATTTTGAATAAATTGTTGCGCAGCAACCTCTTGAAATACTTCAAAATCTTGATAGGCTAGTACTATTTCTTTGGCTAAAGCCAAGTTAGGTAGGACTTGCAATGCATATGGATTTCCAAAAACATAGAGCACACAATTTTTAGTTTGGAATAATTCGCCTAAATATTCAAGCACCTCAGTTTGTATTTCGAATTGATTCAGCGGTTTGGCTTTGGGCACAAACAAAGAAATCAAAAGGGTATCGTATTGAGAAATACTTTCTTTGCAATTGATCGAACTCTCTGCGACTATAGAAAATAAAGGCGCATCAATTGATCGCATCGTTTTGACTGCAAAGCCATCATTGTAAATGCTCAATTGTGCCAATGTTTTATTTTGTTTGGCTTCTTGAATTCTAAATGGAATGCTGTCCGACTTGACTTTCGTCAAGCAACTCTCGGCAATTTTACGATTCAAATTGGTGCTATTCGAAAAGTCTATTGTGTTGTGTCTTATTGGTGTAACTGGATTCGTACTATTGAATAGTCCCACTTTTTCTTTGCATTGCATAATTCGGGAATAGCTTGCTTCAATCCTTTCGGCTGTTGCATTTTTCAAAATGTATTGAATTCCTTCAGCTACATTTTCAGCAAAGCATAAAATATCATTCCCAGCATTAAAAGCTTCCCATTCCAATTGTCCTTTGGTTGTATATAAATCGGAAACACTTTTCATATTCAAGGCATCCGATATGATCAGTCCCTCAAAACCCAATTGGTTGCGAAGTAAATTTTGAATGATGTTCTTTGACAAAGTCGCCGAGGTGTTCTTTTCATCATTCAAAGCGGGCACGGCCAAATGACCAATCATAATGGAATCGACCTTATTTTCTATTCCTTTGATGAATGGATACAATTCGTTAGCCATCAATTGATCTAAACTTTCATTCAAAATGGGTAGTCCCAAATGCGAATCGACATTGGTGTTACCGTGACCTGGAAAATGTTTCAAACAACCTAAAATTCCAGCTTCTGACATTCCTTTTAAATATGCATTCGCAAATAGCGCTACCTTTTCTTTGCTTTCGCCAAAAGAGCGGTATCCAATCACTGGATTATTCGGATTGTTATTGATATCTGCCAAAGGAGCCAAGTTGTACACTATTCCAGCGGCCTTTAAGTCGGTTCCTATTTGTTTTCCTACTTCGTAAACCAAATCAACTTCAGATTCAGGCAAAGCACCTAAAGTGATAGCATACGGATATTGCGGTGTATTTTCAATGCGCATGGCCAAACCCCATTCGGCATCAATACTCATTAAAAGGGGAGTAGGAGCGCATTTTTGATAGCGTTCAACAAGTTCCTTTAGCTTGGAATAACTATCCTCATAGGAAACTACTTTTTGTTTGCTTTCGTAATTGGTTGCCGCACTTGCACGGCTATGAAAAAAGGTAAGTCCACCAATAGTATGGTTGCGAATTAAAGCTTCAGTAGCTTGAATGTTTTCTTCGGTATCATTAATGAATACAGCAGGAAAGAAAAATTGCCCAATTTTTTGCTCTAAAGTCATCGTCTAAATTATTCGTTGTTAGCAGTTTTCTTTCCAAAATCAGCTGGAAAAATTAAAAATCGAGATAAGATTACACCTGGTATGGTGGCGCAAAAAACCCAGATAAAAAAGTTATCATACCCAAGAAATTCTTGAATATATCCGCTAATCATTCCGGGCAACATCATGCCTAAAGCCATAAATCCTGTAGCTAAAGCATAATGCGATGTTTTTGATTCACCTTCGGCAACATATATTAAAAACATTAAGAATGCAGCAAAGCCAAAACCATAACCAAATTGCTCTATAATTACAGCCAAATAAATAAACAAAACGTTGTCAGGATGAAAATGGGAAAGTAGTATGAATCCAATAATCGGTAAATGCATGATTAAAATCATGGGTAACATCCATTTTCCTAAACCTTGTTTTGAAATTGCAATGCCACCTAGAGTGCCTCCAATTAGCAAAGAAATTACCCCAAAAGTTCCGTATATAATTCCAACATCTTCAGTAGTTAAACCCATTCCACCTAATTCTTTGGTGTCAATTAAAAATGGAGTAAGCATTTTCATTAATTGCGATTCGCCTAAACGAAATAAAAGAATGAAAGCAAGGACTAAACCAATTTGTTTCTTTTTGAAAAAGCTCGAAAAAACGGTAGTAAAATCCTTTTGTTGTTCAGCCGTTGTATCAGTAGTTTGGTTTTCTGAATTGGGAGTAGTGAAATAATTATACAACGTAATTAGGGTCATTAGCAATCCAACAATAATCATGGTATACGACCAAGCTTTTGTTTTATCGCCAAATTCAGTTTCAAGATAGCCACCAATAATTACAATTAATCCGTTTCCGGTTAGCATAGAAAGGCGGTAAAAAGTGCTTCGAATGCCTAAAAAGAATGATTGTTGGTCTTTAGAAAGCGATAATAAATAAAACCCATCAGTTGCGACGTCATTAGATGCTGAGGCAAAAGCGGCCACCCAAAATATAGCCAAACTTAGAAAGAAAAAGTGGTTCATTGGAATGGTGAAACCCACAATTAAAAAAGCAATGGATATTAGTAATTGCATGCTTAAAAACCATTTTCTCTTGGTACTATGTAAATCAATAAACGGACTCCATAATGGTTTGATTACCCACGGCAAATACAGTAAACTGGTATAAATCCCAATATCTTCATTGCTGATGCCAAGGTTTTTGTACATAATGACCGAAACCGAAATAATGATAGCATACGGAAAACCAGATGCGAAGTTTAATAATGGAATCCAATACCAAGGGTTTTTATCAGCTTTCATTGTGTTTTTATTAATTAGTTTTTAGTACTGATTTTGGAAGTTGTGTGATGATTTCTTTACTTTCGTTTCCATAATAATCGATATACGACAAAGCAAAATTAGTTTTGTTTTCGATAGCAATTAATGGAATACGAATAGACAAACGATTATTATTTTTTTGAACATAAAATTTATCGATAATATGACTCGGGTCTTCGCTGTCAATTAGTAGATTATTTTCCGTGCCATACAGTATCACATAGCGAACAGGGTGGCGTGTCGATTGTAATGAAACTACTATTTCTGTTTTATTTTTTATAATGCTTGTTACTCTTGGAACATCAAAAACTAATTTCTTGAAATTAGGAACAGCAGCAGGAATGGCATGAAATTTATATTGATTTTCAGCTAATAATTGGGTAACATCTTGGTTTTTATTAAGAAACCATTTGGCACTAAAAAAAGCATTCCCCTGAACATTATTGAAAGAACGGGTGTAATCAATTTGATTCGGAATTTCAGTTGGAGCATCCCATTTTTTATCGGCATCCGATTTGATTTTATAGGTGCTGTTGCCAATGTAAACAGCGCTGTTTTTAGCATTTTCAGACCACCATTTTAACAACTTAGTATAGGAAGCTTTGGGATGATCTAAGCTCCAATAGAGTTGAGGCAAAATATAATCAATCCAATTGTTTTCCATCCAAACCAAAGGGTCAGCAAATAAATCATCATAATTTGTTTGTCCCGCTTGCGTGTCAGAACCTCTTGGATCGACAGATTTATTGCGCCAAACTCCAAAAGGACTGATACCAAATTGTACCCAAGGTTTTATTTTTTTGATACTAGTCGAAATTTGTTGAATAAAAGTGTTCACGTTATTACGTCTCCAGTCGGCTAATTCAAGACCATTTCCATATGTATTGAATGAATCTGTGTCGTTAAATTTTTCCCCTTCAACTGTATACGGATAAAAGTAATCGTCGAAATGAATGGCGTCCACATCGTATTTTTGTACTACTTCTTCCACTACTTTTGTCAAGTGATTTTGCACTTCGGGAAGCGCGGGATTGTAATAGTATTTTCCAGCATATTTAATCATCCAATCCGGATGCTTAATTAGATCGTGTTTACGGCTTATGATTTCAGTATTTGTTCCTGAAGTAGCACGGAAAGGATTCAACCAGGCATGAAATTCAAATCCGCGTTTGTGTGCTTCAGTAATCATCCATTCCAAGGTATCAAAATAGGGTGAAGGTGCTTTGCCTTCTTTTCCGGTCAGGTTGCGGGACCAAGGCGCCAATTCAGTAGGATAAAAAGCATCTCCATTACTACGAATTTGAACTATCACCGCATTGTAATGAAGTTTTTTATACGATTCTAAAATTTCAATAAAATCGGCTTTTTCTTTTTCAACGCTGTCAGTATTGTTTTTCGGCCAATCAATATTGGCTACAGTGGCAATCCAAACGGCTCTAAATTCGTTTTTTGGGTAGGTCAATTTACTTTGAGCAAAGTTGTTGCTAATAGAAAGTAGCAAACATAAAAAAGCAAAAGTAAAGGTCTTAAAATGTGTCATTTATGGGGTTATTCTTTTCAAATACAAAATTAGTCTATTTCGAGCAGTTGTAGGTATTTCAATCACACAAATTAATTTAATCAGGGAAAGAAATTTTACCCATTCGTACCGATGGAATTCCTTGTTTGGTTCCAAAATCAGTAGGGCTTCCGGTTATTGTTTCGTTGGCCAATACGGCAAAAAGTATCGCTTCCTTTGCATCGGCTGAAATCCCAAGGTCATTTGTATTTTTGAATTGACTAGCGACAAGTTCATTTAAATGCTCCATCAATAAAGGATTATGTACACCACCACCTGAAACATAAACGGTACATTCTTTTGCAGTAATGTTACTTTGATTGATTGCGAATAGAATAGCTTCAGCTGCGGTTTCGGCACTAAAACGTGTAAGTGTTGCCAAAACATCTTCAACAACTAGCTGTTGGGTTTGGCTTTGAATCATTGCTTTTTGAACATAGTCTAGATTGAAAAGTTCAGGTCCAGTTGTTTTTGGAAAGGATGTTTTAAAAAAGGAATTGTTTTTTAGCGCTTTTAGTAAGTCAGAATTTATAGTTCCTTTTCGAGCAATTTGAGCGTCTTTGTCATAACTCATTTCGGGAAAATGCAATTGTACGAAGGCATCAATCAATGTATTTCCGGTTCCAGTATCAGTTACAAAAACCTGTTCTGGATTTTGATTTTTGGGTAAATAAGTAAAGTTACCAATACCTCCTAAATTAAGCATGATGCGATTTTCGGTTTCGCTGCTAAACAGATAATAGTCTCCGTATACTGCCAAAGGAGCACCTTCGCCACCAGCAGCGACATGTTTTTGTCTGAAGTCAGAAATGGTAATAATTCCAGTACTAACGGCAATATGATCACCGTCTCCAATTTGCAAAGTAGCATTTGGAAATTGGGTTTGTTGATGAATTATTTTTGGAGCATGCATTACCGTTTGCCCGTGTGAGGCAATTAGATCGACCTCGGCAGGAGCTACGTTCCATTTTTGTAAACAATCTAGAACGATATCAGCATGCAGGTTACCAATCCATTCGTTTAACAAAGCAAGATGTTGGAAATCGATTGTTTTTTTTGCAAATACTTTTCGAATCTCTGCTTTTATAGTTTCGGAATAGGGAACGGTTTGAAACTCTTTTAATCTAAGCTGTGTATTCTTTCCTGAATCTGATATTTCACACAATACCACATCTAAACCGTCCAAAGAAGTACCTGACATCAACCCAATAATGGTTCGTGTCTTTTTTTGTGCGATTTGGTATAGTGATTCAATATTGGAATTCATGAAGAATAGATTTAAAATTGGTATTTATTGGCTACTGTTTTACTAGTCAGTAATAAACCTATAAAAGTGATTAGTGTGTTCACAATAATCAATTCGTTATCGAAAACATAACCGCCTAAAAGGTTTGCCGAATTTTCATTGATTATAAAAGTGAGGGCAGGCGATAGTATACAAATTATGGGTACCAATCGGTCGTTTACTTTTTTAGATTTTAGGAACAATCCAAAAGCATATAATCCTAAAAGCGGGCCATAAGTATAGGAAGCCACTCTAAATATCATCCCAACAACAGAACTGTCATTAATGGCATTGAATACTAATATGACTACAAACATACCCACTGAAAATCCCAAATGAACAAGATGTCTAGTACGCACTAAATTTGTTTTCTGATTGTTTTCCACCTTATCCATTCCTAAGAAATCGACGCAAAAAGAAGTGGTTAATGCAGTTAAAGCCGAATCAGTGGTGGCAAAAGTAGCTGCAATAAGTCCTAATAGAAAAACAATAGCAGGAATAGTAGCCAAATGATGTAAAGCGATTTCAGGAAAAAGTAAATCGGTTCGCGGTTTATTGGTTACTAAATCCAATGGAACTTGGATATTGTTTTTGGCTGCAAAAATATAAAGCAATGCACCAACGCTCAAGAAAAACAGATTGATGATTACAAAGATAGTGGTGAAACTGAACATGTTTTTTTGGGCTTCGCCAATGTTTTTGCAACTTAAATTTTTTTGCATTAAATCTTGGTCTAATCCCACCATGGCAATGGTAACGAACATTCCGCCTAAAATTTGTTTTACAAAATGGAATTTACTTCCGATAAAATCATCAAAGAAAAATATTTTGGAGTAGTTGCTGTTTTTAACTTCTTCGAAAGCACTGATCATACCTAAATCCAGGCTACTACAAATGAAATAAATGGTTAAAAACACCGAAGCAACTAAGAAAAAAGTTTGCAAGGTATCCGTAATGATGATGGTTTTCAAACCTCCTTTATACGTGTAGGAAAAAATCAAGAGTAGCGAAATTAAAACTGTGGCTGCAAACGGGATGTTGTAAAAATCAAAAACATAACGTTGTAAAACAATAACCACTAAATACAAACGGAAGGCAGAGGAAATGGTTCGGCTTACTAAAAATATAGATGCAGCAGTTCGGTAACTATAGAAACCCATTCGCTGTTCGATATATCCGTATATCGAAGTAAGGTTCATTCGATAATAAAGCGGCAGAAGCAATTTGGCTACTACAATAAATCCGATCGCATTTCCAATGATAAACTGGAAGTATTTGAATTGTTCCCCATTCGGTG
Source organism: Flavobacteria bacterium GWA2_35_26 (assembly GCA_001800905.1). GTDB lineage: Bacteria > Bacteroidota > Bacteroidia > Flavobacteriales > Flavobacteriaceae > Flavobacterium. Next base: position 37,010 of record MGWH01000006.1, read on the forward strand.
AACCCACTTCGCCAGGTACCGAGATAAAAGTTACTCCTGAAAGTGCCGTACCAATCATTCCAAAAGCAACTAAATACCATTTGGAGTTTTTATTGGCAGTAAAAAAAACTTCATTGCCACTGTCTTTTTTACTTACTCTGTACGAGATGTAAAATAGTAGACTAAAGTAAATAAGGATAATTAGTAAAATGATACTCGGACTCATAGTTTCTGGATTCGGATATGGAATTGTAATGATAGACAAATATGCTAAATTATTTCTGTATTCTTAATAGGATGCGATTACTTTTATTTGCTTTCTTTCATTCTTTCAATTCTCTTCTATTTCAATTATATTTGTCATCCAATTGCTGAATAGTCAGTAATTAAATTTGGATAACCATGTCACAAATAGTACCACTACACCAATTAGCAGACCTATTAGAAGGTGATCTTTTCTATGACGAATTGCACAAAATCATATATTCGACAGATGCCTCCACCTACCAAATTAAACCTATTGCTGTAGCCAGACCTAAATCGGTTGCCGATATTCAAGCCATAGTTCGTTTTGCCAATGAACATCAAATTCCATTGACGCCTAGAACTGCTGGAACTTCGTTAGCGGGTCAGACAGTAGGTAGCGGAATTATTGTGGATGTGTCCAAATATTTTACTCAAATTGTCTCTTTTGACAAAGAAAATAAAACAGTAACCGTGCAACCAGGTGTAATTCGTGATGAGTTGAATCTGTTTTTAAAACCCCACGGTTTGTTTTTTGGACCGAATACTTCTACCTCCAATCGTTGTATGATTGGCGGAATGGTTGGAAACAACTCTTCGGGAACAACTTCAATTAGGTACGGAGTAACACGAGATAAGATAGTTGAACTAAAAGCCATTTTGAGTGATGGTTCAGCTGCAGTTTTCAAATCACTTAGCTCGGCAGAGTTTATCGAAAAAACGAAAGGAGAATCTTTAGAAAGTAAAATATACAATACACTTTATGAGGAGCTTTCGAATGCTGAAACACAAAAAGAAATTGTTAAAGAGTTTCCAAAACCTGAAATCCACAGAAGAAATACAGGATATGCAGTTGATTTATTATTAAAATCAGATTTATTTTCTGGTACTGAACCAACGATCAATTTGGGCACCTTACTTTGCGGAAGTGAAGGAACATTAGCGTTTACTACTGAAGTAACTTTAAAAGTGGACGATTTGCCTCCTACTCATAATATAATGGTGGCAGCTCATTTTCATACCATTCAAGAAAGTTTAGAAGCGGTGATGATTGCTATGAAACATCATTTGTATACATGCGAAATGATGGACGATACCATTTTGAATTGTACCAAAACCAATAGGGAACAAGCCAAAAATCGATTCTTTATTCAAGGCGATCCTAAAGCGGTTATTATGCTGGAAGTTGCAGCTGAATCTATTAAGGAAGCAGAAATACAAGCAGATGCCTTAATTGCGGATTTAGAGCAACACAATTTCGGATATGCTTTGCCAAAATTATACGGAGCAGAGATTGATAAAATTAATGAATTGCGAAAAGCTGGATTAGGTCTTTTAGGTAGTATTGTGGGTGATGATAAAGCTGCTGATTCGATTGAAGATACTGCAGTAGAATTGAGTGACTTGCCGAATTATATTGCCGAATTTGCAGCGATGATGAAAAAACACGGGCAAGACGCTATTTATTACGCCCATGCTGGTGCAGGTGAATTGCATTTGCGACCCGTATTGAATTTAAAGAAAAAAGAAGATTTACAGTTATTCAGAACGATTGCTACGGAAGTAGCGATTTTGGTAAAAAAATACAGAGGTTCACTTAGTGGAGAACACGGAGACGGAATTGTCCGTGGCGAATTTTTGCCTTACATGATTGGCGATTCTAATTATGAATTGCTAAAACGTATTAAGAAAGCATTTGATCCTAATGCTATTTTCAACAAAGGACGTATTACCGATACGCCTAAGATGGATGAAAATTTGAGAGTAGAATCCGGAAGAGTTGAACCAGAGATTGCAACGATTCAAGATTTTTCAGATAGTATGGGGATTTTGCGTGCCGCTGAAAAATGCAATGGATCAGGTGATTGTAGAAAATTACCTTCTGCCGGTGGAACTTTATGTCCAAGTTATCGAGCTACTCGAAACGAAAAAGACACGACTCGAGCCCGCGCCAATGCATTGCGACAGTATTTAACTAATTCGGACAAAGAAAATAAATTTGATCAAGAAGAATTGTATCAAGTTTTTGATTTATGTGTGAGTTGTAAAGCGTGTGCTAGTGAATGTCCAAGCAATGTGGATATTGCTTCTATGAAAGCGGAGTTTTTGTACCAATATCAAAAAGCAAATGGATTTTCGAATCGCAACAAAACCTTTGCTTACAATGCCAAATTAAACAATTTAGGAAGTTTAACTCCTAGATTGACCAATTGGTTTGCCAATTTATCTTTTGTAAAAAAGAAAATGGGAATTGCGCCGCAGCGCGTAGTGCCTCATTTGGCCCCAAAGACTTTTAGAAAATGGTTGGATACCCATCATAAAGAGCTTGAAGAAGGAACGTATCCAAATGGACAAGTCATCTTGTTCTGTGATGAGTTTACTAATTTTTATGATGTTGGAGTAGGTGTTGATACTTATGAATTGTTGACGAAACTTGGCTATCAAGTGGTTGTAGTAGACCATCAGGAAAGCGGCCGTGCCTTTATTTCCAAAGGATTTTTGGAACAAGCTAAAGCAATCGCAACGATTAATGTTGATATTTTTAAAGAATTGGTGACTGATGCAATTCCATTAGTAGGAATTGAACCTTCTGCTATTTTGACTTTTAGAGATGAATACCTTCGTTTAGCAGAAGATAAACAAGGAGCCCAACAATTAGCCAAACAGGTGTTTACTATTGAAGAGTTTTTCAAAAACGAAATCGCCAAAGGAGCTATTCGTCAAGAACAATTTTCCGATGAGGTGAAAGAGATTAAAATTCACGGGCACTGTCATCAAAAGGCGTTGAGCACAGTCGAAGCTACTTTTGCCATGTTGAATTTACCTGTAAATAATACAGTTACCATCTATAACTCCGGTTGTTGTGGTATGGCAGGCTCTTTTGGATACGAAGAAGAACATTACGAAATAAGTATGCAAATGGGTGAGGATACCTTGTTTCCAAAAATTAGAGCGACGGATCAAAAAGTAGCAATTGCTGCAGCAGGAACCAGTTGTCGTCATCAAATATTTGACGGTACGAGTAGAACAGCGCAGCACCCGGTTACGATATTAAAATCTTGTTTGAAATAATTGATTTTATTTGAAATGAAATTCTAAGTTTGCAATACAATACAAAATACTTTATTCACTTTATTGAATACGATTTATACTATGGCATTAAAAGGTTTGTTTAGAAAGAAGACTGTTCAGGATATCATGAAACAGGTGGAGCAAAATGAAAGTGACGGACATGCTGCTTTGGGTAAACATTTAACCGCAAGAGATTTAACCGCGTTTGGTATTGCAGCCATCGTTGGAGCGGGTATTTTTAGTACCATTGGAAAAGCAAGTGCCGATGGCGGTCCTGCGGTAATTTTTCTTTTTTTGTTTACGGCTTTGGCTTGTAGCTTTGCTGCTTTTGCTTATGCTGAATTTGCTTCAATGGTTCCAGTTTCAGGATCCGCTTATACCTATTCCTATGTGGCTTTTGGCGAAATTATAGCATGGATAATTGGTTGGGCTTTGATTATGGAATATGCTGTAGGTAATATTACAGTTGCTATTTCATGGAGTGATTATTTTACCGGATTACTTCGGTCTACCGGTTTAGATCTTCCTCAGTGGATTCAAATGGATTATTTATCGGCTTCTAATGGATTTAAAGACGCTACAGCCTTAATGCAAGGAGGAAAATCATTTGATAATTTGAGTGCTAATTTGCAAGATGCGTATACGGCTTGGACCACTAGTCCGGTTATTGGTAGCTTTCATTTTGTAGCCGATATTCCTGCCATGTTGATTATTATTGTGATTACGGCTTTGGTGTACAGAGGGATGAAAGAATCTCGAAATGCGGGTAATTTAATGGTATTGGTTAAATTATTTATCATCTTGTTAGTTATCGCCGTGGGTGCTTTTTATGTTGACACCACCAATTGGAGTCCCTTTGCACCAAACGGAGTAAGCGGTGTATTAAAGGGAGTTTCAGCTGTGTTTTTTGCTTATATTGGTTTTGATGCTATTTCTACCACTGCCGAAGAATGTAAAGATCCACAACGCGATTTACCACGTGGGATGATGTGGGCCATCATCATTTGTACTATTTTATATGTAGTTATTGCTTTGGTCTTAACAGGAATGGTATCGTATAACGAATTGAATGTAGGCGATCCTTTGGCTTTTGTATTTGAGAAGTTGGATTTAAAATGGATGTCAGGTATTATTGCAGTAAGTGCAGTAATAGCAATGGCTAGTGTTTTGTTAGTGTTCCAAATGGGTCAACCACGTATTTGGATGAGTATGAGTAGAGATGGTTTGTTGCCAAAGAAATTCTCTCGAGTACACCCTAAGTTCAAAACACCGTCTTACGCCACTATTGTAACTGGTTTTGTGGTAGGTATTCCAGCTTTGTTTATGAATTTAACAATGGTAACCGATTTATGCAGTATCGGAACTTTATTTGCTTTTGTATTAGTATGTGCTGGAGTTTTGGTATTGCAAAACAAACCAGACATTCCGAGAGGAAAATTCAAGACACCTTATGTGAATTCGAAATACATTTTCCCAGCAGCTTTGATTATTGGTTTAGTGTATGCTTTTGTTTATAATAACGAAGCTACTATGGGTTTTCTGAATAATGAAACGCAAGTAAACAATCCGGAAACTATCATTACCGCTTTAGATAAGTCAGAAACGGATAAAGTTTATGCTTATTTAGTTGCTTTAGAATCAAAACCTACCACTAATGATGTGGAGGCGTTGTTAAGTCAATACCAAGAAGATGATTTGAAGTATGCTGCAATTGTGGCGCAATTACCAATTGCTGATACTATCAAATACGAAAGCGGATTCGATTTGTTCAAGCACAAAATTCCGATGTGGATATTTCTAATTTCTTTAATTGGTTTAGCCTTTTGGGCATTCAAAGATGATTTATCCTTAATTCCACTATTGGGATTGGTTTCTTGCTTGTACATGATGGCCGAATTGAGTGTTTGGAATTGGATTTATTTCTCCATCTGGTTGCTTTTAGGTTTGGTGATTTACTTTGGCTTTAGCCGAAAAAATAGCAAATTGAATATATAGAAATAGTTTTCTATAGTTGGTACAAATTAAAAACGTTCTGAATACTAATCAGAACGTTTTTGTTTTTAGGAATAATTGGGCTTAAAAACACAAAAGAGCTATAATTCGCAATAAAAAATCGTAAATTTTGAATAGTATACAAAACTTAATTTCTTAAATTTGCATCACTAAAAAAACAAATACTAGTATTATGAGTTCATTTGACGTAGTCATTATAGGTTCTGGTCCTGGCGGATATGTATCAGCTATTCGTTGCGCACAATTAGGTTTTAAAACAGCCATCATTGAAAAATATTCCACTTTAGGAGGGACTTGTTTGAATGTAGGTTGTATTCCATCTAAAGCATTATTATCATCTTCACATCATTATGCAGAGATTGCTCATTTCGCTGAACACGGAATAGAACTTTCTGGTGAGGTTAAAGTGAATTTAGAAAAAATGATTGCGCGTAAACAAGCAGTGGTAGATCAAACTTCAGGCGGAATCAATTACTTAATGGACAAAAATAAAGTAACTGTTTTTAATGGTTTAGGATCATTTGTAGATGCCACTCATGTAGCTATTGCTAAAGCAGATGGGACTTCGGAAACTATTGAAGGGAAAAACATCATTATTGCAACAGGTTCAAAACCATCTTCTTTACCATTTATTAAAATTGACAAAGAAAGAATCATCACCTCTACCGAAGCCTTGGCTTTGAAAGAAGTACCAAAACACTTGGTGATTATTGGTGGTGGTGTAATCGGAATTGAACTTGGACAAGTATACCTTCGTTTGGGAGCGCAAGTTTCTGTAGTAGAATTCATGGACCGCATTATTCCAGGAATGGACAGTTCATTGTCTAAAGAATTGACAAAAGTCTTGAAGAAACAAGGAATGAAATTCTATACGTCTCATAAAGTGCAATCAGTTGAAAGAACCGGAGATGTAGTTACGGTAAAAGCTGAAAATGCCAAAGGTGAAATCATCACTTTAGAAGGAGATTATTCATTAGTTTCTGTTGGACGTCGTCCTTACACAGACGGATTGAATGCGGATAAAGCAGGAGTGAAAATTTCAGATAGAGGACAAGTAGATGTAAACGATCATTTACAAACTTCAGCGTCTAATATTTATGCAATTGGTGATGTAGTTCGTGGAGCGATGTTAGCTCACAAAGCGGAAGAAGAAGGAACTATGGTAGCTGAAATCATTGCAGGTCAAAAACCACATATCGATTATAATTTGATTCCAGGAGTGGTATATACTTGGCCAGAAGTGGCTGCTGTAGGTCAAACAGAAGAACAATTGAAAGCGTCTGGAGTAGAATTCAAATCGGGTAGTTTCCCATTCAAAGCCTTAGGTCGTGCTAGAGCTAGTGGTGATTTAGATGGATTTGTAAAAATCTTAGCAGATGCTAAAACGGATGAGGTTCTTGGAGTTCACATGATTGGAGCCAGAACAGCTGATTTAATTGCCGAAGCAGTTACTGCTATGGAATTTAGAGCTTCTGCTGAAGATGTTTCAAGAATGTCACACGCACATCCAACATTTGCAGAAGCAATCAAAGAAGCTGCTTTAGCGGCGACAGATAATAGAGCATTACACGTTTAATTTATTTTTAACGTTGATATAAAAAAAGCCCGTTCAATTGAACGGGCTTTTTTTATACTTAATTATTAGTCTCTAAATAGAGGTTTGTACGAATCCCAATGTGCATAAATTAAAAATAAATTGGCACCCAATACAAAAATAGCAACAGGTACTTCTGATACTTGGGTTACAGTGTGAATTAAAAAGATATTAATTGAAATTGGTAATAAGGCTAATAAAGCTACCTTCATAAATTTACCACTCAACAAACTTATCCCAACAATTAATTCAACAGCTTTGGCTAATGGCAATAGGTATTTTGAAGCCATGATTCCGTTCATAAAAGTTAACAGATTCCCTGTTGGCGCTTCCGCTTCAAATAATTCAAAGAAATAGGCTACAGAAGCAAATATCATAAATGCGCCTAATAAAATTCGGATAATTAATGTTGTAATTTTCATAATTATTTTGGTTTAAAGGTTAGAATTTCAAAAATACTTATTTTATAAATATAAAATCCAACCCTAAATAATTTATTTAAATATGCGATTTCAAGACTTATTTTTCTGTTCCAACCAATGAATTTTGTTGTATTTTTGGCATCCTAAAACCAAGTAAATTGAGAACTGAAATTCATAAGACGATTGAAAATCCTATTGTATTCAAAAAGCAAGTATTGGATTGGTCACAACAATTTCGCGAGGTTGTTTTTATGGACAGTAATGATTATCCACAAGAGTTTTCAAGCTTTGATGCCATTCTTGCAGTGGACGCATTTACTTTGATTCAGACTGATTATCACAATGCATTTGAGGATTTACAACAATACCAACAAAACACTAAAGATTGGTTGTTTGGGTATTTATCTTATGATTTGAAAAACGATAGTGAAGATTTACAATCCAATAATTTTGACGGTTTGGATTTTCCGGATTTATTTTTCTTTCAACCAAAGAAATTGTTTTTACTTAAAGGGAATCAGGTGGTTATCCACTATTTGAATTTATGTGATGACGAAGTCGAGGAGGATTGGAATACAATTCTTTCGTCGACAGCATATACAACTATTGAATCTTCGGTGGTGACGGTTCAGCCACGAATTTCAAAAGAAAGTTATATTGAAAAAGTAACGGCGCTTTTAGCACATTTATATCGTGGCGATTTATACGAAGCTAATTTATGTATGGAATTTTATGCAGAAAATGCGACAATCAACCCGCTGCAAAAATTTGAGAAATTAAATGCTATTTCACAAACTCCTTTTGCGGTTTATTTTAAAAACAACAAGCAGTTTTTGCTTTCCGCTACTCCAGAACGGTATTTGAGAAAAGAAGGAGAGCATTTAATTTCGCAACCTATTAAAGGAACAGCAAAACGATTTTCAGACCTAAATGAAGATCAAGAATCAAAAGAAAAATTGGCTTCCGACCCAAAAGAACGTGCAGAAAATATTATGATTACCGATTTAGTTCGGAATGATTTATCTCGTACAGCTCAAAAAGGAACGGTTCAAGTTCAGGAATTATGTGGAATATATTCATTTCAACAAGTACATCAAATGATTTCCACAATCACTTCAAAATTAGACGATAAATATTCTTTAATTGATGTATTAAAATTAACGTTTCCTATGGGAAGCATGACAGGAGCGCCTAAGATTTCGACAATGAAAATCATTGAAGAATTGGAAGTCACCAAAAGAGGATTGTACAGTGGTGCTATTGGTTATTTTAGTCCGAATGGCGATTTTGATTTCAATGTAGTCATTCGAAGTATTTTGTACAACCAAGAAAAAAAATACGTTTCTTTTTCGGTAGGAAGTGCCATCACCTCCTTATCGAATCCTGAAGATGAATACGAAGAATGTATGCTTAAAGCCAGAGCGATGCACGAAGTATTGTGCTAAATTGCTATGAATTAATTACTTTTGAGCATGTTAGAACAGTTCCGAAATCATTTATTTACTCATTTCCCTTTTTTAACGGGAAAAAAACTGCTTCTGGCTGTTAGCGGAGGATTGGACAGTATGGTTTTGTTGCACCTTTTTCAGCAAATTGAAAATGAAATTACGGTCTTGCATTGTAATTTTCAGTTGCGAGGTTTGGAAAGTTTCGACGATCAAGCATTTATTCAAGAATACACGAGCCAAAATGGAATTCCGTTCTCATTTACGCAATTTGACACTGAGGCTTTCGCCAAAGATTACAAATTATCTACTCAAGTTGCCGCTCGCGAGTTGCGATACAGTTGGTTTTACGAACAAATCGAAATTCTAAAAGCCGATTATATTTTGACAGCACATCACGCCGACGATAATCTAGAAACCTTTTTGATTAATCTTTCTAGAGGTACAGGTTTGGATGGTTTGTCGGGTATTCCTGCACAAAACGAAAAGATAATTAGACCTTTATTGCCTTTTACTAGACAACAGATTGAAGAATATGCTCATCAACATCATTTGACTTGGCGTGAAGATAGCAGCAATGCTTCTGATAAATACTTACGAAATAAAATTCGTCATCATTTGATTCCAATTTTAAAAGAGTTGAATCCCAATTTCATGAGTTCTTTTGAAAAAACACAATCGTATTTGCAAGCCGCCCAGGAATTAGTCGATGATGCTGCAGTTATGGTGTACCAACAAGTAGCAAAAGAAGAAGGAAATGAAATTTATTTTGACTTGAATCAATTGTTGAAATTACCAAATTACAATTCCTATTTGTACCAATGGCTTTCAGAGTTTGGCTTTACTGCTTGGGAGGATATTTATGAGTTAGTGAATAGTCAGTCAGGAAAACAAGTGTTGGCGCCTGAATTCCGATTAATTAAAGACAGGGAATATTTGATATTAAGTCCGTTGAAGTTGCATTCGGATGACCAAGAATATCCAATTGAATCCATTCAATCGAAAGTTAATTTTCCCTTAAATATTGACTTTTCAGTTGTTGATACAATGGAATCCACTTCCAATTCGACTATATTTGTTGACTTTGAAAAATTAGAATTCCCACTGGTTTTGCGCCATTGGAGAGAAGGTGATGTTTTTCAGCCTTTTGGCATGGAAGGAAAGTCAAAAAAAGTGAGCAAATTATTCAAAGACGAAAAACTGTCGGTAGTTGAAAAAGAGTCGACATGGCTTTTGTGTACTAATAATCAGATAATTTGGGTGGTTGGTATGCGTCAAGACGACCGATATAAAATTAATTCAGAGACAAAAAAAATACTAAAAATAGCAATCGGATCATGAAGAAAATAGTTGTATTATTAGTGATAGTATTGGCTTTTGCCAAAGGAAATGCACAGCTGCTAAATCCTGTAAAATGGACTACTCAAATTGAGAAAAAGTCTAATGGAAATTATATTCTTACTTTTAATGGAGTGATAGAATCGGGTTGGCATTTGTATTCGCAATACACGGCTGAGGGCGGATCTTTACCCTTAGAAATCTTTTTTAAAAATCAAAAAGGCAATTTTGAGTTGATTGGTAAAACCAAGGAAAGCAAAACCAAAACCGCTTACAATGATATTTTTGAAGTCAACGAAACTTTTTTTGAAAAGAATGCGCAGTTGACACAAGAAATTAAATTGACAAACTCAAAACTTTCAAAAGTAGAGGTGAGTTTTGATTTTCAAGTTTGTAAAGAGGCTTGTATCAATTTAGAAAAGAATTTTACATTTTTAATTCCGTCTAAAACGTCAGCTAATGTTGCTGAAGTACCTATAGATACAACAAAGATTACAGTTGATACAACTGAAGTTGCAACTCAAAAAGTTATAGAAAAACCAACGCAATCCAATTCAATTTCAGAAAATTCTGAAAAAGAAATGGGACTTTGGTCTATTTTTATTATTGCATTCTTTTCTGGTTTTGCAGCCTTATTAACCCCTTGTGTATTTCCAATGATTCCGATGACCGTGAGTTTCTTTACCAAACAGAGTAAATCCAAAAGTGCAGGAGTTCGTAATGCCATTTTTTATGGAGTTTCCATAATTGTGATCTATGTTCTTTTGGGAGTTTTTGTCACTTGGTTGTTTGGAGCTGATGCTTTAAATGCCTTGTCTACTAACGTATGGTTCAATTTAGGTTTCTTTATTTTGTTAGTAGTTTTTGCGGCTTCTTTTTTAGGGGCTTTCGAAATCATGCTGCCTAATTCTTGGGCCAATAAAGTAGATAGTCAAGCCGATAGAGGAGGAGTGATTGGAATCTTATTCATGGCTTTGGCATTGGCAATTGTATCCTTTTCATGTACAGGACCTATTGTTGGAACCTTGTTGGTACAAGCGGCTTCAAAAGGCGGAATAGCTCCAATAGTAGGTATGTTTGGATTTTCATTAGCTTTAGCCTTACCTTTTATGTTATTTGCGATGTTTCCAGGTTGGTTAAATTCGTTACCTAAATCAGGAGGATGGTTGAATACGGTGAAAGTGGTATTGGGATTCTTAGAATTGGCTTTGGCATTTAAATTCTTGTCGAATGCCGATTTAGTTTTACAATTGCATCTATTGGAAAGAGAAGTATTTTTGGCAATATGGATTGCAATTTTTGGCACACTAACATTGTATTTGTTTGGTAAAATTACTTTGCCTCATGATAGTCCTTTGACGCATATATCAGTAGGTAGATTATCAATGGGATTGGTAGTTCTTTCATTTACAGTCTATATGATTCCAGGATTGTGGGGAGCACCTTTACGATTGATCAATGCTTTTCCTCCACCGATGGAATATAGCGAAAGTCCTTTAGGTTTTGGGGCCAATTCAATTTCTAATGTTACTCCAGTTTCAGCTTTGCCAGAAGGCGCTAAGCTAGGTCCGCATCAGATCGTAGTTTTTGATGATTATGACAAAGGATTGGCTTATGCCAAAACAGTAAATAAACCCATCATGTTGGATTTTACTGGACATGCTTGTGTGAATTGCCGCAAAATGGAAAATAACGTTTGGTCAGACGAACGCATATTGACTATTTTAAAAAATCAAGTAGTTCTAATCTCTTTGTATGTTGATGATAAAAGAGAGTTGCCCAAAAGCGAACAATTTATTTCTACATCTACTGGAGCTAGTATTGAAACTATTGGGGATAAATGGACAGATTTTATGATTTCTACTTACAAAACAAATACTCAGCCTTTGTATGTGTTGACCGATTTAACTGGTGCTAATTTGAATTCAAAACAACCTACAATTAGTTTTGTTGGTATAGAAGAATATGAATCGTGGTTAAAAGAAGGTCTTACAAACTTTAAGAATTAATCAAAGTTTTGCTAAAATAGAAAAAACCGCAAGTTGTATAATTTGCGGTTTTTTTGTAAAAAAAAACACCCTAATAATTTAGGGTGTTTTTAATAAATATCAAGTAGGAGTATTACAAGAACTCTCCGTGTTGTGTAATATCTAATCCTAATTCTTCTTTGTCTTCACTAACTCGTAGAGGAGTAATTTTGTTAACAATAAAGAATAATGCGTATGATGCAGAGAAAGCAAATATAGATACCAATACTAAGGCTTTTAATTGGATTAAAAACAAAGTGGTATCTCCAAAGATTAAACCTTGGTTGTCACCTACAATTGGATTAACTGCGTTCGATGCAAAAACACCAGTTAATAACATCCCTGTCATACCTCCAACACCGTGACAAGCAAATACATCTAAAGCATCATCAATTTTTCCTTTAGGGAATTTCATTACCATTAAGTTACTAATGATACTCGCAATAATACCGATTGTGATTGCATGTGGAATGCTTACAAATCCAGCAGCAGGAGTAATAGCAACTAATCCAACAACAGCTCCAATACAAGCTCCCATTGCAGATAATTTATGTCCCATAATTTTATCTAAGAACACCCAAGCCATTGCAGCAGCAGCAGCAGCTACAGTAGTTGTTCCTAATGCTTGTGCAGCAAGTCCGCTAGCCCCAACTGCAGAACCTGCGTTGAAACCGAACCAGCCGAACCATAATAATCCAGTTCCTAATAACACATAAGTAATACGAGCAGGATTGACTTTTTGTACTTTTCTTTTTCCTAAGAAAATAGCACCCGCTAAAGCAGCCCAACCAGCACTCATGTGTACTACAGTTCCACCAGCAAAATCAAGAACTCCCATTTTGAAGAACAATCCATCAGGATGCCAAGTCATATGACAAAGTGGTGCGTATATAATTAATATAAATAATACCATGAATAATAAATAAGCCCAGAAACGAACACGCTCTGCAAAAGCACCTGTAATTAATGCAGGAGTAATAATAGCAAATTTAGCTTGAAAAAATGCAAATAAAAGTAGCGGAATTGTTGGTGCTAATTCCCATGCAGTGTTAGCACTTACGCCGTTAAAAAGTAAGTTAGAAGAGGGATCTCCGATGATTCCTCCTATAGAAGGACCAAAACACAATCCAAACCCAACCAATACCCATAATACAGTCACGATTACCATAGCCATAAAACTTTGCAACATCGTACTAATTACATTCTTCTTTCCTACCATACCTCCGTAGAAAAAACCTAAACCTGGAGTCATAATTAATACTAAAGCAGAAGCAACAATCATCCATGCTGTATCTCCAGTGTCTAATTTTAATTCAACAATATGAGCTCCTAGTTTTGCTGATTCAACAACAAAATAATTTGAGAAAAAAGTAAGTCCCAAAACAGTGATTAGAATCACACTTAAAACAATTTTACGCATAACTATTATTTTTAAATTTTTGATAAAAGTATAAAAATATCATATTGACCCGTAAAAAAGTAGGGGGTAATTATTCATTTTTATTAAATAATTAAATTACCCCTATAATTTTTTAGGGTTTAATGTAATTTAATACTGAAATTTCGAATTTGATAATCATAAATTGGCTTTTTATGTGAATTAAATTACAGATTGGGGAATAATGACATAAAAAAAAGGCCAATTTGCAAATGCAATTGACCTTTTTAATGAATATTATGTTAGGAAATTTAGTTTTGGTTAAATTTTCCTTTATAACGTTCGTTTAATTTGGTTTGATGAGTTTCTAAACTAATCGTTCTTCCTTGAATGAAAGCTTTACTTAATTTATTAGTTCTCATGTCTAAAGCATCTCCTTCAGAAATAAATAAAGTAGCATCTTTTCCTACTTCAAGAGTTCCACAAAAAGTATCGATACCTAATATGGTAGCAGTATTTGATGTGATTAATTGTAGTGCTTTTTCTTTGTCCAAACCATAAGCAACACAAGTTCCTGCTAAAAAAGGTAGGTTTCTTGTCTCCATTCTTTCATGTGCGCCACTATTTTCTAACCCTACTAAAACGCCTTGATCAGTTAAGAGTTTGGCAAGTTTAAAAGGCAAATCAATATCGTCATCATCATTTTCTGGCATACCATGCACACGTTTTAATAGTACTCCAATATGCTTCTCTTTTAAATAGCTTCCGATTTTGTAGGCTTCATATCCACCAACAATTGCAATTTTAGTAATTCCGTTGCTTAAAGCCAGTTCAATAGCATCAATCATTTGCTTCTCTTCATTAGCATGAATAAACAAAGTTTGTTCTCCTGAAAGAAGGCCTTTTGTAGCTTCAAATATTAAATTACGTTCTTTTGCTACACTTGTATTGTATGCTTTTGCATTTTGGAAAAATGCATTTATTTCAGCAATTTCTTTGGTGTACTCTTTGTTTGCTTCGATTGTACCTGGTTCAAACCAAGAACCGCTTCTTTTGAAACTAGAAGGGAATTCCATGTGTATACCATCATTTTCTTTAACTACAGCATCACTCCAATGCCATGCGTCTAATTGTACAATAGAAGAGGTACCAGAAATTAATCCGCCTCTTGGTGTAATTTGAGCCATCAAGACACCATTAGGTCTCACTGTTTCCACCACTTTTGAATCGGCAGTGTAAGCAATCAAACTTCGAACATGTGGGTTGAAGGTTCCAATTTCTGATTCGTCATCTGAAGATTTTACCGCATCGATTTCAACTAATCCTAATGTAGAATTAGGCGCAATAAAACCAGGGTAAACTTCTTTTCCAGCGGCATCAATAATGGTTTCGTAGTTGGCTTTTACCACATTGCTAACTGAAGTTACTACATCAATTTTACCATTTTTGAATCCAATGGCACTATTCTCCAAAACAGTTCCATTTCCTAAATGCGCTTTGGCATTCAGAATCAAAATTGATTTTTGTTGTTTTGGTGCTGGAGTCTGTTGTGCTTTACTAACTAATGATATTCCGAATACCAATGTTAAAAGAACTATTTTTTTATGTATCATAATTATTCTAATTTATTTTTTGAAAAGTAAACCTTAGTACTCAAGAGAATCACAGTGGTATTCAGTTCGCTCCGCTTTTTTAGGTTCTTGCGTAATCATACCTCTATTTTTCTCTTCCAGTAATTGTCCGATTAAAACATTTCGTTCTTTAGCAATTGCTTTTCTTTGTTCTTCATCTCTTTGGATGTCAAAGTAAACAACTCCTTCAATTATCGTTTTTTCTGCTTTAGCATAAATAGATAATGGATTAGTGTTCCAAAGAACAACATCAGCATCTTTTCCTACTTTGATACTTCCCACTTTATCATCAAGATGTAACAATTTAGCAGGATTCAATGTTACAAATTTCCAAGCTTCCTCTTCTGAAATATTTCCGTATTTCACTGCTTTTGCAGCTTCTTGGTTCAAACGTCTAGACATTTCGGCATCATCAGAATTATAGGCTACTACAATTCCTTTATTGTGCATAATTGGTCCATTGAATGGAATTGCATCGTTTACTTCAAATTTGTAAGCCCACCAGTCTGAGAATGTAGAAGCTCCCACACCGTGTTCTTTCATTTTATCAGCTACTTTATATCCTTCCAAGATATGTGTAAACGTATTTACTCTGAAATTGAATTTTTCAGCTACATTCATCAACATTAAAATCTCAGATTGTACATAAGAGTGGCATGATATGAAACGTTCTTTATTAATGATTTCAGCTAAAGTTTGTAACTCTAAATCTACTCTTGGTGCTTTTCCTTTTTTAGAACTGTTGTAGTTTTTCCAGGCTAAGTCATATTCTTTCGCTCTTTGGAAATAATCGATAAATACTTGTTCAACACCCATTCTTGTTTGTGGAAAACGTGTAGGGTTAACATTGCCCCAGTTGGATTGTTTCACATTTTCACCTAAAGCAAATTTGATAAACTTAGGTTGATTTTTGTATAACATTTCTTCTGGTGAACGTCCCCATTTCCATTTTACAATGGCAGAACGTCCTCCGATAGGATTCGCTGAACCGTGTAATAACTGCGAAATAGTAACACCACCCGCTAAATCTCTATAAATATTTGGATCTTCAGAATTAACTACATCCTGAATAGTTACTTCGGCACTTGAATTATGACCACCTTCGTTTACTCCTTTAGATATAGCGATATGTGAATGTTCATCAATTATTCCACTAGTAAGGTGTTTTCCTTTGGCATCAATAACTGTTGCTGAAACATCGGAAAGATTTTTTCCAACTGCAGCAATTTTTCCATCTTTAATTAATACGTCTGTATTTTCTAAAATTCCTTCTTTTTCATTCGTCCAAATTGTAGCATTTTTGAATAATAACGTTTGAGCAGTTAGTTTTTCTTGGTTACCAAAAGCTACATTAGGATAAGTAACAGGTTGAAGAGGATTGATTTTTTCTTCTTTTTTTGCATCTGCGTCTGCTTTTAAATCTGAAGTTTTAGTGGCAGACCAGTTGACTTCTTTTCCGTCTTTAATAATAGCTTTTCCAGCTAAATTAGAAGTATTACCTAGGTAAGTACTCAATCTAGTAAAATTCGTTTTCAACGAATCAGACGGTTTGATCACTGTAGTCAACCATTGGTTGGCAATAGTAATTTTAGAATTCAATTTTTTATTATCAACTGAAGTGATATCCGATTTTGGATTTGCAACATCACCACTAATTTTCCATTTATAGGTTTCATTATTAATGACTAAATCATAATTCCCACGAATGTCTTTTGTAGTCATATCATTTACAACATAACGACTTCCTTGTACCCAGTTTTCATGTAAAACTGTTTTTTTGTCAAAATAATCACCTGAGGTAATAATGAAATTGGCTTGACTTCCAGCTGTTAATGATCCAATTTCTTTACTTTTTCCTAATATAGATGCTGGAATTGTAGTTAAAGCTTCTAATGCTTTTGTACTATCAAAACCGTACTGAATTGCTTTCAATAAATTAGTTTTGAAACTATCCATTTTTTTCAAATTGTCAGTAGTCAAAGCAAATACAACTCCGTTGTCTGCTAATACTTTTAAATTTGATGGCGCTTGATTCCAAAAACGGAAATCTTTTAACTCCATTTGGTTGGCCTGATTTGGATCAGAAACATCATAGGCTTCTGGGAAATTGATCGGGATGATGAATTTAGAATTAGTGTTTTTAATTTCATCAATTCGTTCAAATTCATTTCCGCTTCCTTTCATAAGGTAGTTCAGACCAAATTCTTTAGCTATTTTCGAAGCTCTTAAACTATTTAATTTATCTTCTGTAGTAAATAGTTGTACTAAATTTTGATTGGCAATTAAAGCTTCTAAAGATTGATCTTTAGTTTCAGAATTTCCTTTTTTGTACCAATCCATATCATAATACATTTGGCGAACTAGCGCCATCATTCCCATTAATGAACTTGGATACGATTGTGCAGTTATTGCACTTCTTGTAAAAGCAAAGTGATTGGTAACTTTGTTAGAGACTAAACGTTTGCTAGCATCATAATTATTTAAAGCTACTAAAGTTCCAGTACCTCTAGCAATTCCGTCTTGAACATGAGTTCCTACTACTCCAAAACCTGCTTTTAAAAATTCTTCAGCTTTAGCAGTGTCGTATTTAAAGTTTTCATAGGCATTAATTTCCGAACGAATATTTTCATTCCAATAATATCCTGAACGTTTGGTGTCGTACAATTGACCTCTTGCCATAGGTCCGCTGATTTTTGGTTTTTCAACACCAAAACTGGTGTAAAGATCTATAAAAGAGGGATAAATTGTTTTTCCTTCCAAATTGACAACAATTGTATTTTTTGGAATTGCGATTGTTGTACCCACACTAACCACTTTGCCATTTTGAATAAGCAAAGTTCCTTTTTTAATAATTTGATTAGGAGTTACATAAATGGTAGCATTAGTGAATGCGGTAAAATTTTGATTCCTGTTTTGTACCGTTTCGTTATTTGGGAAATAATCTTGTGCGTGTACTTTTGGAATTAAAACTAACAAAAAGAGTAGTAATAGATTTTTTTTCATAATTCAGATTTTAATAATTGTTAAATATAAATAAATTTTTAGTTAACCGTTTATTAATTCTGAATTTAACATTTGTTTGAATTCCAAGACAATACTTTTTATTTTAAATTATCAGTAAATTTTAATACATAAGTTAATTTTTATAGTTAGTGTATTTAAATTTTATTTATTTTTAAAAAAAAGATGCCCCCATATGTTGACAAAAGTTTTTGGAAGTGCTGTTTTTGGTGTTGAAGCAACAACAATTACGGTAGAAGTAAATATAGATAAAGGAATTGGTTATCATTTAGTTGGATTACCTGATAATGCCATTAAAGAAAGTAGCTATAGAATTGCAGCAGCCTTAAAGAATAATGGTTATTCGCTTCCCGGAAAGAAAATTACTATTAATATGGCGCCAGCCGATTTGCGAAAAGAAGGTTCTGCTTACGATCTGACCTTGGCAATAGGTATATTAATTGCCTCTTCTCAGATTAAAGGAGACGAAATCGAGCGTTATATCATAATGGGAGAATTGTCTCTTGACGGAAGTTTACAGCCCATTCGTGGTGCCTTGCCCATAGCTATTAAAGCCAAAGAAGAGGGATATAAAGGTTTCTTTTTGCCCCAACAAAACGTGAAGGAAGCTGCAATTGTTTCTGACTTGGACGTCTACGGTGTGGCAAATATTCAAGAAGTTATTGATTTTTTTGAAGGAACTGGATCTCTTGAACCTACTACTATTGACACTAGAGCCGAATTTTATCAAACCTTAGATTTTCCCGAATTTGATTTTTCAGATGTCAAAGGGCAAGAAGGCATTAAACGCTGCATGGAAATTGCTGCTGCCGGTGGTCATAATATTATTTTGATTGGTCCACCAGGTGCAGGAAAAACGATGCTAGCCAAACGATTGCCGAGTATTTTGCCACCCATGACCTTGCGGGAGGCTTTGGAAACTACTAAAATTCATAGTGTTGCTGGCAAACTGAAAGAAGTTGGTTTGATGAACCAAAGACCATTTCGTAGTCCTCATCACACTATTTCTAATGTTGCATTAGTAGGCGGGGGAAGTTATCCACAACCGGGTGAAATTTCTATGGCGCATAATGGTGTTCTTTTTTTGGACGAATTACCAGAATTTAAACGGGATGTTTTAGAGGTAATGCGACAGCCATTAGAAGATAGGGAAGTAACCATTTCTAGAGCCAAATTCACGGTAACGTATCCGTCTTCATTCATGTTGGTGGCGAGTATGAATCCAAGTCCAAGCGGATTTTTTAATGACCCAGATGCACCTCAAACAACTTCTCCTCATGAAATGCAGCGCTATATGAATAAAATATCGGGACCTTTGTTGGATCGTATCGACATTCATATTGAAGTTACTCCAGTACCCTTTGAAAAATTATCCGATGATAGAAAAGCAGAAACAAGTGTCGCAATTCGGAAACGTGTAACTCTTGCTCGTGAAATCCAATCCACCCGTTTTGAAGCGATACCAAATCTTCATTATAATGCACAAATGAACACTAAACATATTCGGGAGTATTGTGTTTTGAACGAGACTTCTAAGGAATTACTTAAAAATGCAATGGAGCGTTTGAATCTTTCGGCTCGAGCCTATGATCGCATATTGAAAGTAGCTAGAACTATTGCTGACTTAGATTCAGCTGAAAGTGTAGCAGCGCACCATATTGCCGAAGCCATACAATACCGAAGTTTGGATAGAGAAGGTTGGTTGGGTTAGTTTTTTTCGGAATCGACTACGATCGCACCATTATTTTCAAACCCTATAATTGAATCGTAAATGGCGTATTGCATCGACATATTGAAAGGAATGGTAAAGAGAACACCAATACAGAAACCAATCAGCCCTACTAATGAACCTAAAAACGCTACAAATAAAAGTAGAAATAGTGTTAGAAATTTTGAACTAGTTAATCGTATACTTGCCTGTATTGCACCAAGAGCTTTTTGTTTGCCAAATATAATTAGCGGAGAACTCAAAACGGTCAATATTCCAATGCCAAATGAGATAATTCCACCGACTACAGGAACTTTAAAATAGGTTAAAGCGCTATCAATTCCTGAGCTTATCAATGTAATTATAAAAGTAGCGACGAATAATTCTTTAAAATAGGACCATTGGTAAAAGGAAAAGAAATGACGCATTTTAAATTCAACATCTTTTTGAGCAGCATTTGCCATCGTTAAAAAACCCGCACTAATTGGGCTAAACAAACTATTAATAGTCAATACAAAAATAAATTGATAACCAAGATATTCTTGCTTTAGCATTTTTGATTCTAATTGTTTGATTGTATTTTCATTTAAATGTTCCACCCCAACAAAACTAATTAGTCCAACAGCAGCAAATATCATGGATATAAATCCAAAAACAAGTATGGCAAGTCCTGCATACAAAGCTATTTTTTTATAGTTTTCAAAGGCTTTATTGAATACGTTTTCAAATTGTAGTTCGTATCCATTTGCAAGTAAGTGTGCTATTTTTGTATTGATTGATTCCATATAAAGTGTAATAATTTTGTAGTTACAATTATTTATTCGGTTATAGCCAATTTAAAATCTTCTTCACGATAGTTAGTTTTCCTTTGTAAGGTGCATAACGCAATGGCAAATCGATCCAGGTTGCTTTTTTGACTACTGCTTTATGATGTGAAAAAACATCAAAACTTAGTTGGCCGTGATACGCTCCAATTCCGCTGTGTCCAACTCCCCCAAAAGGTAATTTATTATTCGAAAAATGCACCATAGTATCGTTGATACAACCACCTCCAAATGAATGTTTTGAGATGATTTCATCACAGAATTTATTTCTTTCGCTGAAAACATACAAAGCCAGTGGCTTTTCATATTTTGCAATGATGGTATCAATTTCCGATTCGTTATCGTAAGTGACAATTGGTAATAAAGGACCAAAAATCTCATCCTGCATAATCAAGCTATCCAAGTTGTTTTCTTCGATTAGTGTTGGTGCGAGGTAATTGGTTTCACTATTGAATTTTCCTCCAAAAATCACTTTGTCCGATTCGATCATTTCTACTAATCGAGTCCAATTTTTAGCATTGATTATTCGAGCAAAATCTGGAGAAATTTCTGGATTATGTCCATAAGCATGGGTAATCTCTTCTTTTAAATATTGAATAAATTGTGCTTTACTTTTTTGGTGCACCAATATGTAATCTGGAGCAATGCAAGTTTGACCAGCATTTATAAATTTCCCCCAAACAATTCGTTTGGCAGCAATTTGTAAATTAGCTGTTTCATCAACAATACACGGATTTTTTCCACCTAATTCCAATGTGACTGGTGTTAAATGTTGTGCAGCTGCTTTGGCTACAATTTTGCCTACTGCCACACTTCCAGTAAAGAATATATAATCCCAACGTTGACTTAGTAATTGAGTAGCCACTGACGCATCACCTTGAATTACTTCAACCTGATTGATTGAAAATACTTTAGCAATTATTTTTTGAATAATCTCCGCTGTATTAGGAGTTAATTCGGAAGGTTTTAAAACGACTTGATTTCCGGCCGCAACAGCAGCAATAACAGGACAAAGTGCCAATTGAAAAGGATAATTCCAAGGAGAAATTACTAATACTTTCCCGTAGGGTTCCTTATAAATGTAATCGGATGAAGGAATATTAACTACAAAAGGGAATACTCTTTTTGGCTTTGCCCAACGACTTAGATTTTTAATGGTGTGTTTTAAATCGGAAATAACATAACTGGTTTCAGTAACTACAGTTTCAAATTCAGGTTTATGAAAATCGGCTTTTAAAGCGCTAATAATTTCATCCTCATGTATGATTATTGCATTCAATAAACGTTTTAATATTTCCTTTCGATAACCAATATCCGATTTGTAATTCATAACCTAGACGAGTTAAATTTGGTATGCAATTTAATTTTTAAAATTGAATTACACACAAAATTAAAAATTATAATTTAGACGGCTTTCCAAATAACATCGTCAGGAGTAGGGGCAATAATAGTTATTGCTTCTTTGGAAACGGGATGGGTAAAACTTAATTTTCGAGCATGTAAATGAATGCCTCCATCTGGATTACTTCGGTCGAATCCGTATTTTAAATCGCCTTTAATTGGCGAGCCAATGGCTGCTAATTGTGCTCTAATTTGGTGGTGTCTTCCAGTATGAAGTTCAATTTCTAGTGCGGTATAATTGGTCAGCTCTTTAATGATTTTATATTCCAAACTAGCCAATTTACTGTCAGGAACTTCGTTTAGATGTGCTTTTGAAGTATTGTTTTTCTCATTCCTTTTAATGTAATGCACCAATTTATCTTGAGACTTTACAGGTTTGTTTTTTACGACTGCCCAATATGTTTTTTGAGTTGCTCTATTGCTAAATAATTCATTCATTCTAGATAATGCTTTACTAGTACGAGCAAAAACCACGATTCCAGTAGTGGGTCTGTCTAATCGATGAACTACTCCCAAAAACACCTCTCCAGGCTTGTTGTATTTATCTTTAATGTATTCTTTGACAACGTCGCTCAGCGGCTTATCACCAGTTTTATCACCCTGGACAATATCGCCTACACGTTTGTTCACCACGATAAGGTGATTGTCTTCGTGAATGACTTGAAGGTTATTCTTGTTAGAAACTATTTTTTCCAAATTAAATATAAAATTCGAACATTATTAATGGACCATTAATCACTAATTACTTGTCACTAATATTGCTCATTAGCATTTGGAAAATCAGATGATTTCACATCCTCAACATATTGACTAATTGCTGAAGTCATTCCTTCATAAAGATTCATATAACGTCGTAAGAAACGAGGACTAAATTCGTTATTCATTCCCAACATATCATG
The DNA here is from genome assembly GCA_001800905.1 of Flavobacteria bacterium GWA2_35_26. GTDB lineage: Bacteria > Bacteroidota > Bacteroidia > Flavobacteriales > Flavobacteriaceae > Flavobacterium. The sequence goes on from MGWH01000006.1 coordinate 60,005, forward strand.
AATTACCAATACTTGTCCATCTACACCACCACCGGCACCAATTCCGATAACAGGAATCGAAATACTTTTGGCAACTTGTTCTGCTAAATGAGCTGGAATTTTTTCTAGCACAATGGCAAAACAGCCTAAGCTTTCTAGTAGTTTGGCATCTTCAATTAATTGTTCCGCCTCAGCATCTTCTTTAGCACGAACGGTGTAGGTTCCAAATTTGTAAATGGATTGTGGGGTTAATCCCAAATGCCCCATTACAGGAATTCCAGCATTTAATATTTTTTTGATGGAATCTTTAATTTCGCTTCCACCTTCTAATTTTACCGCATGACCACCGCTTTCTTTCATAATTCGGATCGCAGAACGCAAGGCTTCTTTGGAATCGGATTGGTAGCTACCAAAAGGCAAATCGACTACTACTAAAGCGCGTTCAATAGCACGAACTACAGACGAAGCATGGTATATCATTTGATCCAAAGTAATCGGTAAGGTAGTTTCGTGTCCTGCCATTACATTCGAAGCAGAATCCCCAACTAAAATTACATCTACGCCTGAAGAATCTACAATTTTAGCCATTGTATAATCATAGGCAGTAAGCATTGAAATTTTTTCACCATTGGCTTTCATTTCAATTAATGACTTCGTAGTAATTCTTTTGTAATCTTTTTTTGCGACCGACATAGTATTGTATTTAATTGCGGTAAAGGTAATAAAATCAATTTTTCTTAGCTCAACATTGTAGAATTATTGTTTATTTTGAGGATTGATTATTATTTTAATACTATGAAAACAATTTTATTAAGTCTTATGCTTGTTTTTACAAGCGCTCTTTATTCTCAAAATGAGGATGTCAAACAAGTGGTCGTTACTTTTTTCAAAGGCTTTCATGCTAAAGACAGCATCACGATGAAATCAGTGTGTGCTGAAAAAATGATTTTGCAATCCATTTCGGAATCACTTAAAGGGAACCAATTAAAAAATGAAAATCCACACTCCTTTTATTTATCTATTGCAACGATTCCAGCAACGATTCTTTTTGAAGAAAGAATATTAAACTATTCGATTCAGGTAGATGGCACCATGGCACATGTTTGGACGCCTTACGAATTTTATGTGAACAATAAGTTTAGCCACAAAGGGGTAAATGCATTTACCTTATTTAAGGATAATGGACTATGGAAAATAGTGTATTTAATTGATACCAGGCGAAAGTAAATTAACAATCCGACAGATTTACAGCTACTGCTAATCCTCCTTGAGAAGTCTCTTTGTATTTAGAGTTCATGTCTTTGGCAGTTTGCCACATGGTATCTACTACTTTATCCAAAGGAACTTTTACATTCTTTGGATCAGTAGCCAATGCTAATTCAGCAGCATTAATGGCTTTTATTGCACCCATCGTATTTCTCTCAATACAAGGAATTTGTACCAAACCTTCTATTGGATCACAGGTCAAACCTAAATGATGTTCCATCGCAATTTCGGCTGCAATTAAAACTTGACTCGGAGTTCCGCCCATGAGTTCACACAAAGCCGCCGCTGCCATAGCTGATGATACTCCAATTTCTGCTTGACAACCACCCATTGCGGCAGATATAGTAGCTCCTTGCTTAAAGATGCTACCGATTTCTCCAGCAACTAATAAAAATTGCTTGATTTCTTTATCTCCAGCTTGATGGTTTTCTATCACCATATAATACATAAGAACAGCTGGAATAACACCTGCACTTCCATTGGTTGGTGCAGTTACCACTCGGCCTAATGATGCATTTACTTCGTTTACAGCCAATGCAAAACAGCTTACCCATTTTAATATTTGGCGGAATTTAACCTCAGTTTTTCGTATTTGTTCTAACCAAGTTTGTGGTGAATTATAGTTGGAAAGTCCAATCAAATCTTGGTGCATATCAAAAGCTCTTCTACGAACATTTAGTCCGCCAGGTAAAATGCCTTCAGAATGACAACCCAAATACATGCATTCCAACATAGTATTCCATATTCGAAGTAGTTCTTCATGAATTTCATTTTCAGAGCGCATTGATTTTTCATTTTCCAAAACGATTTCTGAAATTGATTTTTCTTCAGATATGGCAAATTGCAGTAAGTCGGCTGCATTATTGATTATATATGGAAAAGCACATTTTAAAACATGTTTCTTTTTGGCGTTAACTCGTTCTTCTACTACTACAAAACCTCCACCAATTGAATAATAGGTAGCTTCATATTGGTCATTTTTGTTGAAAAAAGCGGTGAATTTGATACCGTTAGAATGAAAAGGAAGAAAATTTTTGTTGAAAACAATCGCTACTTTAGGATCAAATAGAATGGTGTTTTCGCCACCTAAATTTATTGTTTTGTTATTTATAATTTGATCAGTAATCCCTTTTACATTTTGTACTGGAATTGTTTCTGGATTCTGATTACTTAACCCTAACATTACAGCTAAATCTGTTGCGTGTCCTTTACCAGTAAGCGACAGTGATCCGTATAAATCTACTCGAATTGAAATAGTAGCATTCAGCTTGTTTTCATTTCTAAGTTCTGACAAGAAACGTTCTGCTGCTCTCCAAGGACCTAAAGTGTGTGAACTTGATGGTCCAACACCGATTTTCAACATATCGAAAACAGAAATACATTCTTCCATGATTTAACTTTTCTCAAAAATATATATTTTGCGTTAGATATATTGGTAATTTACTTGAATTTTATACCGTATTTTTAATATTTCGCAAATATTCGATTTCATTTCCCTGTTTTATCATCTATTTAATTTAAATATATTTACATTTGATATCCTATAAATTCTTTTACAAATCTTATGAGAAAGTCAATTATTTTAATTCTGTTTTTGTATTCATTACAAACAGTAGCTCAAATTAAATCTCCTTCAGAATTTTTGCCTAATTATGGTAAACAAATTACCTTTTACCATCAAACGGAAGCCTATTTTGGGCATTTAGTGAAGGAATCTTCTTTTATTAAACATCAAGTATATGGACAAACTAATGAGGAACGAAATTTAAATGTTTATTTTGTTTCAACTCCTGAGAATTTGGCCAATTTAGATCAAATTAGAAATAATAATTTGAGTGCTATTGGTTTATCCAATCAAAAAAATCAAAAAATTGGAGACAAGCTTATTGTTTGGATTAGCTTTAGCGTGCATGGTAACGAATATGCTGGTATGGAAAGTGCTATGACTGTAGCTTATGAATTATTGAATCCTGCTAACAAAGAAACCAAAGAGTGGTTGAAAAATACGATTGTAATTTTGGACCCGTGTGAAAATCCAGATGGACTTTCTCGTTATGCCAATTGGCTTCGTGAAATATCAGGAAAGAAAACGCATCCAGGATTGTCTGATAGAGAACATATGGAAGTTTGGCCAGGCGGAAGATACAATCATTATATTTTTGATTTGAATCGTGATTGGGCATGGCAAACACAAATTGAATCTCAAAAACGTATTGCTTTATACAATCAATGGATGCCACAGGTTCATGCAGACATTCATGAAATGGGATATGAATCACCTTATTTTTTTCCACCATCTGCAGAGCCTTTACATGAATTTATCGACCAATATCAGAAAGATTTTCATTTCTCATTAGGAAAAAATATTGCAGCCAAATTTGATAAGGAAAATTGGTTGTACAACACTCGTGAACGATTTGATTTGTTTTATCCAAGTTATGGTGATACCTATCCCACATACAACGGTGCTGTTGGGATGACATTGGAACAAGGTGGAATAGGTGCTGGACGCGAAATTAAATTAGCCAATGGGTCTCATTTAACCACTAAAGATAGATTGACTCATCATGCAAAAGCAGTACTGACGATTATTGAAACAGCATCCAATCAGTCAGATCAATTGCTAAAAGGTTTTAGAGGATTTATGACCAATTCTAGAAAAAAAGCCAAAGGAGTGTATGCTACTTATGTTATGAAAAACAATGCAAAGTCAGAACAATTGGTTGAGTTACTTAAAAAGAATGGAATTGAATATGCGTATGCCAATGCAAGTCAAAAATCGATTGGATTCAATTATAAAACAAAAAAGGACAATGCATTTTCAATTGAACCGAATGATTTAATTATTAAAGCAGATCAACCCCGAGGAGTAATGACTCAGGTTTTATTTGAACCGAATCAAAAGCTGAATGATAGTTTGTCTTATGATATTACAGCTTGGGATTTACCTTTAGCGTATGGAATTGACGGATATGCTTTGAAGAATAGTTTGGCAATAAACACAAAACCTTCAATTGATCGAAAAGAATTGATGGTTCCAGAGAAAGTATATGCTTTCCATATTCCTTGGAATAATAGAACTTCTGCAAAAGTGGTTTCTCTACTTCTTCAAAATGGTATCAACGTGAGAACGGCTGCACAAAAAGCAGTATTTGGTGATGTTACCGTTGAAGCTGGAGGATTAATAGTTAGTAAAGGCGATAATCCTACCTTTATTAATTTTGAGAAAACGGTGAGTGATATCATTAAAACCAAGACGGATTATAATTATTTGACTTCTGGATTTTCAGTTAATGCACGTGATTTAGGGGGAGAAAACTTCTCATTAATAAAGAAACCAAAAATTCTACTTTTATCAGGTAAAGGTGTAAATCCAACTGAGTTTGGAGCAGTTTGGCATTATTTGGATGAAGTGATCCAGTATCCAACTAGTATAGTGGATGTTTCTAATATTGGAAGAATAGATTGGTCAGAATTCAATACATTGATTCTTGCGGACGGTAATTATAATTTTTCGGATGATTTGAAATCACAAGTAACAGACTGGATCAAAAAAGGAGGAAAAGTAATTGCTATGAATGAGGCATTAGGTCTGTTTGAAAACAATGACAATTATGCCTTGCGTGTTTTTGCAACTGAGGAGGATAAAACTAAAGCAGAAACTGAGGCAAAAGAAAAAGAGCTTAAAAGTAGATTGTTTGATTTCCACAATAATGAAAGAAGATTAATCTCGTCTTCCATTCCGGGTGCAATTATTGAAAATACTTTAGATTCCTCTCATCCGTTGTCATTTGGTTTAGGTAATAGTTATTTTAGTTTGAAAACAGATTCTAGAAAATATTCTTTATTAACAAAAGCTTCTAATGTGATTTACGTTCCTAAAAACTATTCAAGTTATGGTTTTGTGGGGCATAATTTGAAGAAAAAATTAGAAGAAACGGTTACGTTTGCAGTAGAGAAAAAAGAGAAAGGAACAGTAATTTATATGATTGACAATCCTTTATTTAGAGGGTTTTGGGAAAATGGAATTTTATTGTTTAGCAATGCTTTATTTCAAGTGCAGTATTAATTTAATGAAATGTTGATCAATAAAAAAAGCACCTGTAAGGTGCTTTTTTTTGTTTCTAATTATCTCTAAGTCGTAAGCCAAAGGGAACCATTAGTATTCCTTTTTCGTAAATATTTAAATACAAAATCACTGGCTTTTTTTGTCCTTCCCATTTGAGTTCATAAACATCCAAGAATCCAGCGCCCATTTCACTTCTTTTAGTAGGGAAGGGGCAGCAACTTTCTAATTTCGTATAGGTTATTTTCTCTCCTTTTGGCCCTGCTAAAGCATTTAAAAAGCGTTCATGATTAATTTCAGATTTGCTAGTCTGAAAAAATATATTGATAGGATAATCTTTGTCGTATCCGTATTTTTTATCCGTACTAAATAATTTTATATCAAAAGTATTGTTTGGTGTAAGTATCAGATCGGGTGCTGAATCATCGACATTTTTTAAAGTGGATCGTGTGCTTACGCAAGAGATTATCAATGCTGATAAACTAAAAAGCAAGATGATTTTTTTCATAATTAGTAATATTAAAAAACAAAATTAGTAAACAAAATATGTAGACAAATATAGTGAGAACTTTAGAGCTTGAATCCCTTTGCAAAAACAATGCCTAAAATAAATAGTTTTTGATTGCAGCCAAGATTTGTTATTTTTACAAAAAAACAGATAATATGGATATATTTTTTCAAACATGGCCCTGGTATGTTTCGGGTTTTCTTATTGGATTGATTATGTTAACTTTAATTTATTTCGGAAAACATTTCGGAATGTCATCTAATTTGGAATCACTTTGTTCTATGTCTGGTCTTGGTAAGAAGATCTCTTATTTTGATTTTGACTGGAAGGCCAATCAATGGAATCTAATCGTAGTTTTGGGTGCTATACTTGGTGGTTTTGTAGCGGCAAATTTAATGAGTGATCCAACTAATGTTTCGATTAATCCGAAGACTATAGAACAATTAGCGATATTAGGAATCGATGCGCCTAATGGCAAATTGGCTCCAGATGTACTTTTTGGAAATTCAATTTTTGAATCACCAAAAAGTATATTGATTTTAATTATTGGTGGTGTATTGATTGGTTTTGGAACACGCTATGCAGGCGGTTGTACTTCGGGACATGCTATTTCAGGCTTAAGCAATTTACAATTACCTTCTTTGAAAGCGGTTATTGGCTTTTTTATTGGCGGATTACTAATGGCTCATTTAATTTTACCTCTTATTTTTTAATCATGAAATTCATTAAATATTTACTAGTAGGTTTTATTTTCGGTATTGTTTTAACAAAATCAGAAGCGGTGTCTTGGTACCGTATCTATGAAATGTTTCAATTTCAATCGTTTCATATGTACGGAATTATTTCAGTTGCTATCGCCACAGGAATTATTGGGATTCAATTAATTAAAAAAAATAACATCAAAGCTATTGATGGATCAACCATCATGATCAAGGATAAAGAAAAGGGCTCTGCTCGTTATATTATTGGCGGTATCTTTTTTGGTTTGGGTTGGGGACTAGTTGGTTCTTGTCCAGGTCCTATATTTATTCTATTGGGTGCAGGAGTCTTTCCTGTAGTTTTGGTTCTAATTGGAGCTTTAATTGGAACTATTTTATACGGTATCTTAAAGGATAAATTACCGCATTAAAAATTACTATAATTTAATTGAATAGCATTTTCTAACTTAAGAGAATGCTATTTTTTTTGATTCAATTTCAAAATTCCCCATACTATGCAGAATTGAGCCGCTAAGTAGGTAATCATAATTAAAAATGAAGCATAAGGAATGGGTTGATCAAATTTATTGAAAGCTAAAATACTATCAGAGCAAATAAAGAATACAGCACCAATAAAAACGGATTGATATGGAATTGTATTCCATTGAAAACTTCCTTTTAGAGCATAAAATAACATTGTGCTTATTACTACAGCATAGATTACTACTGGAATAGTAAGCGAACCTAATTTAGGTCCTAAAGTAGTTATCATCCCAAAGAAATATAACAGGATAAGTCCTATGCCAGCACCAAAACTTAATTTATTGCTAATCGTTTTGCTAATGGTTTGTTTGCTAAATAGTACAATGTAAAATACATGCGAAACTAAAAAAGCAACTAACCCAAAAATGAAATAGATTTCGCCCTTATCGGCAAAAAGTAAAATTACATCACCTATCCAAGAGAAAGTTAGGGCTGTGATTAATATTTTTTTGGTTCCAAAATGAGCTGAGGATGCCACAGCAAAAACTAAAATTGGAAGTAAAAAAGGTTTTAGAATTCGAGCAATGTCTTCTTGGTCAAAAGCGGTAATGAGTAAGTAAAAAATACTAAAACCAATATAAACAGATAAATAGAGTTTGTTTTTCATTTCGATATCAATTTAGGCCATAGCCAATTTTTCGGATTTAAATCCAGAGCTTACAAAATAGATGTTGACTCCTAAGGAAATCGCTAAATAGCTTATTACGATTTGGGTTCCAAATGGAATATTGGCATCAATGTTAAACCAATTTCCAAAGTAGCTAATAATTCCAATTCCAAAAACAAAACGTACGCTTTCCCAAAACAAAGAATAGTTATTGGTGTCCATTAGTTCAGTATAACTGTAAACACTTATGAAAATAAAAGTACCGTAGATAAATATATTTTGAAGTTCCATTTGCGCAATTGATAGATACAAATAGCTTACCAATCCTAGGGTCACAAACATTTGGATTGCTGACCAGTACATCAATATGTTAGAATGTTGTGTACCGTATTTATTGAAACTAAAGACGTTTGATATTTTAGTGACAGGATATTTTTCTTCAAAATTTTCTGGTCGCCAGCCGGTTGGTTTGAACCAGATAGTAAATCTGTCTTTCCAATTTTCGGCGCGCCAAGCATCACTAATTAATAACCAAAGATGTTGAAAATTAATACGGAATGGATTCCATGTTTGTGCTGGTCGTGTAATACCAAAAACAGCCGGAACTGAATCAAGTTCTTCTTGATAGGTGCCAAAAAGTTTGTCCCAAAAAATAAAAATTTGCCCATGATTTTTATCCATATACTCTGGATTGATTGCATGATGTACACGATGGTGGGAAGGAGTTACAATTATTTGCTCTAAAAATCCCAACTTTTTAATGTGTTTGGTATGGTACCAAAATTGTAAAAACAAGTGGATAGGCAAGGTGATAGCAATCACTTTTGCAGGAACACCCAATATGGCTGCCGGAATTAATAGAAAAGTAAATAGATTGACAAAACTAGAAATACTTTGGCGTAAAGCGCATGACAAATTAAATTCTTCACTACTGTGATGAATGGCATGTTTGTTCCATAAAAAATTAATTTGGTGTGCTAAACGATGCGACCAATAGCCATAAAAATCAATTGCGAAAAATGCAATTATTATTGAAGTTATGGTAATTTCTTGTTGGAATAAAGCTAAATGTTGGGACATCCATTCGTATGAAAGTAAAGTAACACTTAGTCCTAACACATCTTTTAGAGAATTGATTATTCCGGAACTGATACTAGAAACGGAATCCATGATAGGCGCTGTATCTTCTCCTTTATAATACCCGTATAGTTTTTCAATTAGAATCAAGGCCAAAAACAATGGCATTGCAATGACTAAAACTGCTGCATATTCTTTCATAACTACCTATTATTTTAATCAAATATAGAATAAAACTATAAATAGTCTAAAAAAATGAAATAATTTGTGAAGTGTTAAACTATCTCAGCGCTTAATCCTGCAGCTAGCAATTGAATACATTGTGGTTTAAGTTTTTCATACACATCCGTTTTTACCGTGCATTTCCCATTGTAATGAATAATTAGCGAACATTGTTCAGCTTGTTCCGGAGTATGGTCGCATACACGAACCAAAGTATCAATTACGTGATCAAAAGTATTCACATCATCATTAAACACCACAATTTCATTGTTAGTTGTCGTTGCTTCTTTAAAACTAACTCTTTCTCTAACTTTTTCTTTGATACTCATGTGAGGGACGAATTTGTACTTTACTATTATGTAGTCTAATTTACATATTTTAACGAAACCCAATTATTTCTTTGGAATTTTTTGATGTAGGTTAATCCTTTTTCGGTACAAGAATTATCTATAAACGGAATATCCTCTTCATAGAAACCACTAAATAAAATAGTTCCACCTGGATTCAAACAATCTACATACGATTGCATATCGTTCAAAAGAATATTACGGTTAATATTGGCAATAATCAAGTCGTATTTTTTGCCTTGTAATAAAGCGGCATCGCCTTCATAAACATTAATGTGTTTACAATTGTTACGCTCAGCATTTTCAATAGAATTCAAATAACACCAGTTGTCAATATCAATAGCATCGATAGGTTGAGCGCCTTTCATTTCAGCCAAGATAGCCAATATTGCGGTTCCACATCCCATGTCCAAAGTCTTTAAACCAGTTACGTCCATTTCTAATAAATGCTGAATCATCATATGAGTTGTTTCGTGATGTCCAGTTCCAAAACTCATTTTAGGTTCGATTACGATATCAAATTCTGCTTCAGTTTTTGGGTGGAATGGAGCGCGAACATGACATTTCCCATCCACTTCAATCGGTTCGAAGTTTTTTTCCCACTCTTCATTCCAATTGATTTGTTCAATTTCCTTAAAAGTGTAGTTGATGTTAAATTCCTCCGATTGCAAAATAAAAATACCATCAAGAATAGTTTCATCCCATAATTCTTTTTGTACAAAAGCATCAATTCCAGTTTCTGTTTCTGTGAAACTTTCAAAGGCTTTTTCGCCTAATTCAGCGATTAGAATTTCTGAACCCAATTCTTTGGGTTCTATTGTAAAATGGTATCCGATATAACTATTTGACATCTTTATTTTTTTTGCAAATGTACTGTTTCTCTTTATTTATTGTGACCATTCAAAACAAAAAAAGAGGTTTGAATGAACAAACCTCTTTTTGTATGTGTGAAGTAAAAATTTAAATCGCGTTGATAATTGCAACGAAATCATCTGCTTTTAAAGCAGCTCCACCAATTAGACCACCGTCTACATCTGGCTTAGAGAAAATTTCTTTTGCATTTTCAGGTTTAACACTTCCTCCGTACAAAATAGCAACGTCTTCAGCTACATCACTTCCAAACGATTTACGTACTGTTTCTCTAATGAATTCGTGCATTTCTTGTGCTTGTTCTGGAGAAGCAGTTTCACCTGTTCCAATTGCCCAAACAGGTTCGTAAGCCAAAACTACATTTTCCCAACTTGCCGCTTTAATATGAAATAAACCCTCTTTCAATTGGTTTTCTACCACATTAAAATGAATGTTGGATTGACGGTCTTTTAATTCTTCACCAAAACAGAAAATTACGGTCATTTCATGAGCCAAAGCTGCATCTACTTTGCTAGCAATTAATGCATCCGATTCATGAAAAATAGCTCTACGCTCAGAGTGTCCCAAGATTACTGTATTTACACCAACACTTTTCAACATATCAACAGAGATTTCTCCAGTGAATGCACCACTTTCAGCTTGGTGAACGTTTTGAGCAGCCACATCAATATTCGTGAATTCTAAATGATCAACAGCAGAAGCCAAGTTGACAAAAGTAGGTGCTACAATAACTTGAGCAGTTGTATCTGTAGGTACTTTTGCAATTAATTCATTCAATAAATCTTCTGTTTGCTCAGCGTTTTTATGCATTTTCCAGTTTCCTGCAACAATCTTTTTTCTCATTTCGGTTGTATTTTATATAATAGTTTTAGTTTATTTCAATTTGTTTAAAGTGGCATCGATAAGCTCAAAATCAGTTTCAATAGCGCGATACAGCACAATTTTACCCGTTTTATCAAGGATGATATATCTTGGAATCCAATTCAAATCTATGGCTTGTCCAAAAACGCCTTTCATTTGGTCATTAGCCATGAAATGATCTCCTTTTAATTCATGTTTTTCTATTCCGGCTAACCATTTGTCGGATGTTTTATCCATCGAAATAAAAGTATAAGCTACTTCAGGATGATTGGCTTGTAATTCTTTTACTTTTGGCATCGCTTTGACACAGTCTCCACACCAAGAAGCCCAAACTTCAATTACAGTTGTTTTTCCTTTTTGCTTTTTGATTATATCTTTAAAAGCGACCTGACTTCCATCTGTTGCTAATAAAGTTTCGGATAAAGCAGTTTCTGAAAATGATGTTTTTTGAGCATTGCTTGTACATGAAAATGTAGCGAATGCAATTACTAAAGCAAATAATTTTTTCATAAGGTGTAAATATTTTTCAAATTTAAAGTAAAGTGATTAGAAATACTATTGCACTAGAATGCAGTTCTAATTTACCATCGTTATAGTTAATAACTAAAGTACTTATTAACTGTAATCTAGTTATAATTTTAAATCTTCGATATCATTATAATGTACTTTCTGTTTAACAGTACCTTTTTGCAAAATAACAATACTTGGATTGGCACGTTCAATCGTTTTTAAAGCAGTAGCATCACAGAAATAAAAATCAAACGAAAACTTATATTCTTGTTTTGTTTTTTCTATTTGTTCTGGTGTAGATCCGGTTATGGCAATAACAGTGTACCCTTTTGTAACTGCTTTTTGTTTTAATTTTTCCAATTGGCTAAGCCCGTCTTGACTTGCTATAGCTAAATCATAAGTTACAAACACTAGCAATTTTGGATACCGTAGCATCTTGTTTTTATAATCTGTACCCTCTTTTTCTATTGCAAAATCATGAATAGGAGGAATATAACCTTCTTCAATCACTTTGTCTTTTCGATCCACAAAAGTTGCCCCTGCAGGAATATTCATTAAATCCTTTTCTGTAAATTCAGTATCCACTCCGTTTACTTTGTAAATAAACGTCATTTCTATCACTGACTGCGGTGCACCTTCAGGAATTTCCATTCCCTTTTGAATTGAGTTACCCACTTTAAAAGGTCTAAAGTCAATTATTGGTAAATGATGTAATACCCAATATCCCATAAAACTGCAAAGCCCAACACTTAGTGCTACTAAAATAGTTTGAATTTTAGATTTAAATAGCGGTTGAATCAGTTGAACATTAAAAAACAACAGTAATATGAAAAACAACAATACTACGTCTTTAGTAAACGATTCCCATGGAGTTAAATGTAAAGCATCTCCAAAACAACCACAATCCTTCACCACATTAAAGTAAGCGGAGTAAAATGTTAAGAATGTAAACTTTACAATTAATAATAGCAAAAGCCATACTGTCAGTTTTGATTTGAAACCTAACAATAACATAATTCCTAAAACCACTTCAAGAATTACAATAAATAGTGCTAATGCCAATGAAAACGGAACTAAAAAAGGTAAGTTGAAAACAGGCTCGCCAAAGTATTCTGCTAATTTATAGGAGAAACCCACAGGATCATTCAATTTGATTAATCCAGAAATAATAAATAGAATTCCAACGAAAATTCGAGAAAATTGGGTAAGAATATTTTTAAGATTTATCATATTGAAAATTGGAGAAAGATTGTTTTATTTCATTAAAATTAAAGCAAAAACAGCATAATTAATCATGTCTTGGTAATTGGCATCAATACCTTCTGACACTATTGTTTTTCCTTTATTGTCTTCAATTTGCTTCACGCGAAGTAACTTTTGTAAAATTAAATCGGTCAATGAACTTACTCGCATATCACGCCAAGCTTCACCATAATCATGGTTTTTGTTTTCCATCAATTCTTTGGTTTCCTTGATTTTTGCATCGTATAGTTCGGTTGCTCTCGCAACATCCAAATCAGGTTGATCGGCAATTCCTAATTCCAATTGAATTAATGCCATAATCGAATAATTAATAATACCTATAAATTCGCCTGACTCATCTTCATTGACTTTACGAACATCGTTTTCTTGTAAACTTCTAATGCGTTGTGCTTTGATGAATATTTGGTCCGTAAGTGATGGCAAACGCAAAATGCGCCATGCACATCCGTAATCTTTCATTTTATTGTTGAATAAAGTGCGGCATACCGTGATAACGGCATCATATTCTTGTGAAGTATTCTTCATTATTGATGTATATTTGTATTCAAAATTTTTCAAAAATAAGAATAATTTTTCTGAATGAAGAAAAACCAGGTCTTTAAAACCAGAATGAAATGACGATTAATTGCAAAGGACAGCTTATAGATTTATCAAAGCCAAAAGTGATGGGGATTTTAAATCTTACTCCCAATTCTTTTTTTGATGGTGGAAAGTATTTAGATGAAGGTGCAATTGTAACGCAAGTTCAAAAAATGCTTTCAGAAGGAGCAACCTTTATTGATATTGGTGCTTATTCAAGTAAACCCAATGCTGAGTTTGTATCGGTAGCAGAAGAATTGTCTCGCATTGTTCCAGTTGTGGAATTATTAGTCCAACAATTTCCAGCTATCTTGATTTCAATAGACACTTTTCGTTCGGAAGTTGCAGAAGCTTGTATTCAAAAGGGAGCGGCTTTAATTAATGATATTTCAGCTGGAAAATTAGACGAAAATATGTTGGCAGTAATTGCAAAATACAAAGTGCCTTATGTTATGATGCACATGCGAGGAACACCTCAAACGATGTCAACGCTTACAGCCTATGACGATGTGATGAAAGAGGTTCTTTTATACTTTTCTGAACGAGTAGCTACAGCTCGAAATCTGGGAATCAATGATATAATTGTTGATCCAGGATTTGGCTTTGCCAAAACGCTAGAACAGAATTATGAACTCCTTCAAAAATTAGAATTTTTTCAGCAGTTGAATTTACCTTTTTTAGCTGGTATTTCCAGAAAATCAATGATATATAAAGTGTTGAATAAAAGTGCCAATGAATCTCTTAACGGAACTACAGCTTTAAATGCTATTGCGCTGTACAAAGGAGCTTCCATACTTCGTGTGCACGACGTCAAAGAAGCGATGGAATGTGTTGCTTTATTTAATGTAATGAACTCATGAAATATACTAGTTTAATTCTGCTTTTTGTGTTGTTTTCTTGTGGTGAAAAGGAAACGATTTTGTTGCCAAAATCGGATAGTACGATTATCAAAGAGGTACAAGATTATTCGCCTATTTACTTGTTTTTTAAAACAAAGGGAAAAGACACTTTGGTAGAGGTTAATAGAAAAAACTCCATTAGTTCAACGAATTGGATATTCCATATTGACAAACGTTTACCCTTACGATTAGTGGTTCCAGAAATTATAAAGTTGCAAGCGAAAAAGGAGGGAAGTGCCCATAAAAGTGAAACTTCAGAAAATTATTTTTCCTACTCCGATAGTCTGCATCACAACTTGGCTTTTATTTCTTTTACGAAAGTAAAATTGCATCAGGGTAAGCCACATAAGGAGGTTGTATTGATTTCAAATAACGATTTTCAGCTTACGCAATTGAAAAAGGATTTAGGCACAACCACTTTAGGATTCGATCAAAATCTTAGTTTCGGAACCTATCTTCAATTTAAAATCGCGATTCATAATTTGCATTTATCTAACATTTCAAAAGAAGAATTTATCTATTAATGAAATGCTTCAAATCGAATATCCCAATTCGTAAATAGTAAATTACTGATGATGATAAGGTTCGTTTCTTAGGATGGTAAAACCGCGGTAGAGTTGCTCAATAAAGAACAATCGCACCATTTGATGTGAGAATGTCATTTGCGAAAGCGCTATTTTCCCTTGTGATTTAGCGTAAACCGTGTCTGAAAAACCATAAGGACCACCAATTACAAAAACTAAGGTTTTAATTCCAGAATTCATTTTCTTTTGTAATTCATCAGAAAAACCTACACTTGAGAAATTTTTTCCGTTTTCATCCAACAAAATCAATTGATCGGTAGGGGTTATTTTGGCTAAAATCAATTCGCCTTCTTTTTCTTTTTGTTGGCTTTCTGATAAGTTTTTCACATTTTTAATATCGGGAATGATATCCAAGTCAAATTTGATATAAAAAGACAATCGCTTAGTATAGTCGTCGATTAACGATTGTAGCGCTTTGTTGTCAGTTTTGCCAATGGCGATGAGTTTAATATTCATTTAAGCAATTCAAAAATACATTATTCTTTGGGCAAAGCGGCACCAACCGCTATGTCGCATCGATGACCTTCTTGACCATGAGGAGGATTCATTCCTTCGGCAGTAGTAATAGGAGTTGCAGTCGAAGACGTGTTAGGTGTAACTGTCATTTGAGGTGCAGAAGTACTTGTAGAAGTTGTTTTTGCAGCAACTGCTGGAGAATTTAAAGGAGCTCCTACAGGGATATCGCATCGATGGCCTTTTTGTCCATGTGCCGGATTCATTCCAACTGCTATAGCTGTAGTGTTAGTAGCTGTTTGAGAAGCTTTTTTAGCGGCTTTAGCAGCAGCTTCTTCTCGCATTTTCATTCCAACTTCAGTAAAAGGAATTATTCTAGTTGTATTTTCTTTTGGTTCAATTTCATTTTTACATGACATTAAAGCAAAAGAAATCATTAGAAATAGTATGATTTTATTTTTCATCAAATTGATATTTTGTAAAGTATTCAAAAATAGAATTTTATTTTGAACAGTCTTTCTATATTGCTTAATTATTTTAGTTTTATTGCTTTAGTATAAAACGATTTCTACTTTTATTTCCCCAAAATATATCCTACTTTAGCAACTCTTAAAAAAGCAGAAAATGATTAGTGATTCCCAATTTAAAAACGAGTTAGAACTTTTGATTACCAATGCCATACGTGAAGATGTTGGGCCAGGCGATTACAGTTCTTTAGCTTGTATTCCTGCTTCTGCTAAAGGAAAAGCGAAATTGTTAGTTAAAGAAGATGGAATTATTGCTGGTGTAGCTTTCGCCAAAATGATATTCCATTATGTTGATGCTAGTTTAGAGGTGGAAACCTTTATTGAAGATGGACAACGGGTAAAATATGGTGACGTTGTTTTTCATGTTTCAGGAAGTTCACAATCTATTTTGAAAGCCGAGCGTGTGGTGCTCAACTCCATGCAACGCATGTCTGCTATTGCTACAAAAACAAATGAGTACGTTCAATTAATAGCAGGAACGAAAACCAAAATTTTAGACACCCGTAAGACTACTCCTGGTTTCCGTGCTCCTGAAAAATGGGCAGTGAAAATTGGAGGTGGCGAAAATCACCGTTTTGCTCTATATGATATGATAATGTTGAAAGACAATCATATTGACTTTGCGGGCGGTATTACTTTGGCTATAGCCAAAACTAAAGCCTTTCTGAAGGAGAATAATTTAGATCTAAAAATTATTGTGGAGGCTCGTGATTTAGATGAAATCAAAGAGATTCTACAAAGTGATGGCGTACATCGGATTTTGATTGATAATTTTAATTATGAAGACACACGAAAAGCGGTAGCATTAATTGGAAATCAATGTCAAACGGAGTCGTCTGGAAACATAGATGAAACAACTATTCGTCAGTATGCTGAATGTGGTGTCAATTATATTTCTTCAGGAGCATTGACGCATTCGGTCGCTAATATGGATTTGAGTTTAAAAGCATTTTAATATGGCATCAGTAGTAGAGAAAAAGCTTTTAAAAATTCCTGTTCTTCGCACTTTGGTGCACGTTTTTCAGCGTATTAAATTACCTTGGCTGGAAGGTTTGTCCTTGTACGATTTAATAGAATTGTATATCCGTGGGATAGTCGAAGGGGGATTAACTTACCACGCTAGTGCAGTTGCGTTCAGTTTCTTTATGGCTTTATTCCCTTTTGCATTGTTTATTCTTAACTTGATTCCGTACATTCCAATTGATGGGTTTCAAGCTGATTTTTTAGAATTTGTAAAAGACGGAGTACCACCCAATACTTATGATGCTATCTATAAAATTATCAGTGATATTTTAAATAATAGTCAATCTAGTTTGTTGTCCTATGGATTTTTACTTTCGATTTTTTTAATGGCCAATGGGATATTAGGAATTTTAGGTGGTTTTGAATCTTCAAAACATGTTATAATTAAACGTGGATTTTTAAACCAATATCTTGTAGCGCTGGGAATTTCAATGTTATTATCTGTTTTACTTCTCGTAACAGTTGCCGCAGTTGTAATTTTTGAGGTTTTAATCCAGCAGTCTATTATTCAAGATGTGGTAACGGACCGGATTCCGCTAATCGAATTGGGGCGTTATGCTTTTGTAATAGCCATGATTTTAATCACTAGTTCTATTTTATTAAAATACGGAACAAAGCAGTTTCATAAACCCAGATTTATTAGTATAGGATCCGTATTTACTACTATACTAATTATAATTTCTTCTTATTTTTTCGGAATATGGGTAGTGAAATTTTCTAAATACAATGAATTATATGGTTCTATTGGAACCTTATTAATATTGATGTTTTACATTTGGATCAATTGTATGATATTATTATTAGGCTTTGAATTGAATGCTACTATTGAAAAATTAAAAAAACAAAACTCCAAAATTATTTAAAAATGAAAAAGTTATTTACCTTACTTTTTTGCATTACTGCAATGACTTCAATGCAATCTCAATCGGTTATTGGAAAATGGAAAACTATTGATGACGTGACTGGTGAAGCGAAGTCAATTGTAGAAGTGTTCTCTAAATCAGGAAAAATTTATGCCAAAGTAGTTGATATCTTGGATCCTGCTACAAAAAACAACCTTTGTAAACAATGTTCAGGTGAAGACAAAAATAAACCAATTTTAGGCTTGACCATTATTAAAGGATTGTCCAAAGACGGTTCTGAATACAACTCTGGTGAAATTCTAGATCCCAAAAATGGGAAGTTGTATAAATGTGCGCTTGCTTTAGAATCCAAAGACAAACTTAAGGTTCGCGGTTATATTGGTTTTTCTTTATTAGGAAGAACACAATATTGGCATCGAGTTAATTAATTTAATATCCCAACATGTATTTTGTCGAAGTAATTTTACCGCTTTCATTAGCTAAAACCTTTACGTATAGGGTTTCGGAAGCTGAATTTCATTTTGTAAAAAATGGGATGAGGGTAGTGGTTCCTTTTGGCAAAAGCAAAATGTATACGGCTTTAATTATTGGTAAGCATCAAAATGAACCTGCCTTATACGAAGCAAAGGAGATCGATCAAATTCTTGATGAAAACCCGATTGTAACCCAAATTCAGATCACACATTGGGAATGGATTGCAAGTTACTATATGTGTGCTATTGGTGATGTGTATCGTGGTGCCATGCCCAGTGCTTTGCTGTTGGAAAGTGAGACGATAGTTTCTCAAAAGCAATCTGTAATTATTGAAGAAAATATACTTTCTGACGAAGAGTATTTGGTTTATCAAGCCCTACAACAACAAAGTTCACTTCGAATCCAGGATATTACTTCCATTTTAAATAAGAAAAATGTTTTTCCAGTCATCCAAAAATTGATTGCTAAAAATGTTCTGGTTTTACAAGAAGAAGTGCAGGAATTGTACAAACCAAAATTAGTACGTTATGTGCGTTTGCATTCTAAATACCATTCGGATTCAGGTTTAAGTGATTTGTTAGATGTGCTAAAAGGCGCTGCCAAACAAAGAGAAATTGTCTTGACCTACTTTCAATTGAACGCCAAAGAAAACCAGCCTATATCAGTTAAACAATTGATCGAAGTTGCAAATTCATCATCTTCCATTCTAAAGGTTTTGATTGAGAAAGAAATTTTCGAAGAGTATTTTATTCAAGAGGATCGTATCAATTTTCAAGGGAATGCACAAGAAGCAGCCTTAGAATTGAGTAAGGCACAACAACAAGCGTGTGATCAAATTTCCTCCCATTTTGAAACCAAAGAAGTCTGTTTGTTACACGGTCTTACCTCAAGCGGAAAGACGGAAATTTATATTAAGTTAATCGAAGAACAATTAGCCTCTGGCAAGCAAGTATTGTATTTGTTACCCGAAATTGCTTTGACTACTCAGTTAGTAGGTCGTTTGCGTACTTATTTTGGAGACAAAGTTGGAGTGTATCATTCCAAATACAGCAATAATGAAAGAGTTGAACTATGGAAACAGGTGTTGGAACAATCGCCTAAAGCGCAAATTGTAATAGGAGCAAGGTCGGCTTTGTTTTTACCTTTTTCCAATTTAAGTTTGATTGTGGTGGACGAAGAGCATGAACAAACCTTTAAGCAAGTAGATCCTGCACCACGTTACCATGCTAGAGATGCTGCAATTGTTTTGGCTAATGCTCATCAAGCGAAAGTGCTTTTGGGTTCGGCTACGCCAAGTATTGAATCGTATTTCAATGCGCAATCGGATAAATATGGCTTGGTCGAAATCACAGAACGCTACGGAAATGTCCAGTTGCCGGAGATTGAATTAGTCGATTTAAAGGACAGTTATTTTCGTAAAAAAATGACAGGACATTTTAGCGAAGCTTTGACTGAAGCCATTACTACTGCCTTGTCATTGGGCGAACAAGTAATTTTATTTCAAAATAGAAGAGGCTATTCACCCATAATGGAATGTCTTACTTGTGGAAACGTTCCGCATTGTCAGCAGTGCGATGTGAGTTTAACCTATCACCAACATAAAAACCAATTGCGTTGTCATTATTGTGGTTACGCTATGGCAAAGCCAACACAATGTCACAGTTGTTTAAGTATTGATTTGGCAACAAAAGGCTTTGGGACAGAGCAAATTGAACAAGAATTAATCACAATTTTTCCGGATGCCAAAATTGGCCGAATGGATCAAGATACTACTCGTGGCAAATTTGGTTTTGAAAAAATCATTGATAGTTTTAAAAATCAAGAAATTCAGATTTTGGTGGGAACACAAATGCTTGCCAAAGGATTGGATTTCAACAATGTGAGTTTAGTGGGGATTATGAATGCCGACACCATGCTGTATCATCCTGATTTTAGAGCTTTTGAACGAAGTTTCCAAATGATGACTCAGGTTGCTGGACGTTCAGGACGTTCAGAAAAACGTGGAAAAGTAGTCATACAAACCTATAATCCGAATCACAATACAATTCAGCAAGTAACCAATAACGATTATATTGGGATGTACAAAGAACAATTGTATGACCGTCAAATCTATAAATACCCACCGTATTTCAGATTGATTAAACTAACACTGAAGCACCGTGATTTTGACAAGTTGAAAGAAGGAGCTATGTGGTTGTATCAAGTGATGAGTCAAAATTTGGCATTACCAGTTTTGGGCCCCGAAGAACCACCAATTAGTCGCATACGAAACGAATACATTCGTACTATATTAATTAAAATCCCGCAAACAACTCCAATAGGATCTACTAAAAAGACAATTCAAAAAATGTTGACTAGTTTTGAAGCGGTTCCGCAATACAGAGCAATTAAAGTAGCTATTAATGTTGATTATTATTAAAGTATGAAAGAAAATAATAAAAGTAATAGTACTGGAAATTCCATTGGAGTTGGTGCCGCTATAGGGTTAGCTGTAGTATTGGTATATAAAATATTTAGCAAAGACACCTCATTAAATATGGCGCTAGGAATAGCAATTGGAGCTGCATTTGGGGCTGCTTTTGATTGGGTAAAAGCAAAAAAAATATTGTGATTAAGAATAATTTTAGATTAATTCTGAAATTTTCCTTATTCTTATCATTAAATAGTGTTTGGATATTTAAAAATAATGACTATTTTTGCAGCCAATTTAACAAATAAATACATTATTTATGAATCATTATGAAACTGTTTTCATTTTAAATCCCGTTTTATCTGATGTTCAGGTAAAGGAAACAGTAAGCAAATTTGAAGAATTTCTTACTAGTCGTGGAGCTGAAATGGTATCGAAAGAAGACTGGGGTCTTAAAAAAATGGCTTACGAAATTCAAAACAAGAAAAGTGGTTTTTACCATTTATTCGAATTCAAAGTTGCTGGTGAAGTATTAATTGCTTTTGAAACTGAATTTAGACGTGACGAGAGAGTAATGCGTTTCTTAACTGTAAGTTTAGACAAACACGCAATTTCTTGGGCTGAAAGAAGAAGAACAAAACTTAAATCTCAAAAAGCGTAATTATCATGGCAACATTACAACAATCTGCTTCAGGAAAAAAAGACGGGGATATCAGATATCTTACGCCTTTGAATATAGAAACTAACAAAACTAAAAAGTACTGTCGTTTCAAAAAATCAGGTATCAAATATATTGATTATAAAGATGCTGATTTCTTATTGAAATTTGTAAATGAGCAAGGAAAAATTCTTCCTCGTCGTTTAACAGGAACTTCATTGAAATACCAAAGAAAAGTATCAGTTGCTGTGAAAAGAGCACGTCACTTAGCTTTAATGCCATACGTGGCCGATTTATTAAAATAATTTAAACTCAGTTGTTGGTTTCTCCTCCAAGAGAACCTAACTTCTATAACAAGGACAACAACATGGAATTGATTCTTAAACAAGACGTTCAAAATTTAGGCTTTAAAGATGACGTAGTTACTGTGAAAAACGGTTACGGTCGTAATTATTTAATCCCACAAGGTTTCGCACAATTAGCTACACCTTCTGCAAAGAAAGTATTAGCTGAAAACTTGAAACAAAGAGCGCACAAAGAAGCTAAAGTGGTTGCAGATGCAAAAGCATTGGCTGAAGCTTTAAAAGCTATCGAAATTAAAATTACTGCAAAAGCAGGTGGCGAAAAATTATTCGGATCTATTACTAATATTGATATCGTTGAAGCATTAGCTAAAGGTGGTCAAGTAATTGATAGAAAATTTGTTACTAGCGGAATTGTTAAACGTACAGGAAAATATACAGCTTCTGTTCGTTTACACAGAGACGTTATCGTAGAATTAGATTACGAAATTGTTGCTGAAAAAGCATAATTTCTAAATCAATATTTTAGAATCCCGATGTAAGTCGGGATTTTTTTTGTTTTAATGGTATTGCGAAGAGCAAAGCAATCTCATTTTTTATTTATACTAATTTGAAACTAGTTTATACTATCCCTCAAAGACATGAAATACGCAAGATTAACGAAAGAACAATTTGAAGAATTACATCCTGAGTTTATCAATTTCTTGGCAAGCCAATCGATTGATAAAGCCGAATGGGATTTGATTAAAGTAAATAAACCCGAAGTAGCCGAACAAGAATTAGATGTGTTTTCAGATTTAATTTGGGAAGGGGTTTTGTCCAAAGCCGACTATTTAGAACATTTTTCTAAAAATCATATTTTCCTTTTTCAATGTTTTGATACTTATGTGAATTCGATTGTGTTGAAATCATTGGTTCCAGAAGTGAACTTCCTAACTAAAGAAGGTTTACAATGGCTAAGTGATAATATGTTTACCGAAACTATTGAAATGAAAATTGGTAAAAAAGTATTTACCGAAGAGCGAAATGCGTCAATTTTTGCTTTAATTCAACAAGGAGCCATTTTGAGCGACGGACAATTATACCAACAAATAAATTCGATTATTGAGTCGTAATTGTATTGGTAATTCTATTAATTTGGCTATTTTAGTACACTATTTCAAATACTAAAATAGCCAATTTTATTTTCTATGGACATTCAAAATACCATTCAAAACTTACGAGAGGAACTCAATCAACACAATCATAATTATTATGTGTTAGATCAGCCTACTATTTCGGATTATGAGTTTGATTTGAAATTGGCACAATTACAGAATTTAGAAAATCAACATCCCGAGTTTTTTGATGAAAGTTCGCCTACGCAACGAGTTGGAGGTGCAATTACCAAGAATTTTGAAACAGTTCCCCACGAACATCGCATGTATTCTTTAGATAATTCCTATTCAAAAGAAGACTTACTAGAATGGGAAAAACGAATTCAAAAAGTATTGGGAGAGGTTTCTTTGGAATATACTTGTGAACTAAAGTACGATGGCGCATCCATTAGTATTACCTATGAAAATGGAAAATTAAAACGAGCAGTAACTCGTGGTGATGGATTTCAAGGTGATGATGTGACTAATAATATCAAAACCATTAAATCAGTTCCGTTGCAATTGAAAGGGAATTACCCTCCTAAATTTGATGTGCGTGGAGAGATTATTTTGCCTTTCGCTGGTTTTGAAAAAATGAACCAAGAGTTAATTGAAATTGGAGAAACTCCCTATTCAAATCCAAGGAATACCGCATCGGGAAGTTTAAAATTGCAAGACAGTACCGAAGTGGCTAAAAGGCCGTTAGACTGTTTGTTGTATTTTTTAATTGGAAACCAATTACCTTTCAATTCTCAAATTGAAAGTTTAGAGTCGGCAAGATCGTGGGGGTTTAAAGCACCTAAAGAAGCAAAGCTGGCTAGTAACTTAGAAGAAGTGTTCCAATTTATAGACTATTGGGATACACACCGTCATAATTTGCCTTACGAAACAGATGGAGTAGTAGTGAAGGTAAATTCCTTTCAATACCAAGAAGAATTAGGATATACGGCCAAATCCCCTCGTTGGGCAATTGCTTATAAATTTAAGTCGGAGCAAGTAGCCACACGTTTGAATTCTATTTCCTATCAAGTGGGTAGAACGGGTGCGATTACACCTGTGGCCAATTTGGAACCGGTACAATTGGCTGGAACTATTGTGAAACGCGCTTCATTACACAATGCGGACCAAATAGAAAAATTAGACATCCGCGTTGGAGATACCGTTTTTGTTGAAAAAGGGGGAGAAATAATTCCTAAAATCATTGCAGTAGATGTGGCACAACGTAATTTATTTGCTGAACCAACTAGCTATATTACACATTGTCCGGAATGCCAAACTGAATTAGTTCGTATCGAAGGAGAAGCCAATCATTATTGCCCTAATTTTTATGGCTGTCCACCACAGATTATTGGCCGAATCCAACACTATATTTCAAGAAAAGCAATGGATATTGAAGGGCTTGGAGGCGAAACAGTTGCTTTGTTATTCAATAATGGACTGGTTCGTAATTATGCGGATTTATATGAATTGAAAGTAGAACAGATTTTGCCTTTGGAACGAATGGCTCAGAAATCGGCAGAGAATTTAGTTAATGGTGTTGCTCTTTCTAAAAACATCCCTTTTGAGCGTGTGTTGTTTGCATTAGGAATTCGCTATGTAGGGGAAACTGTCGCCAAAAAATTAGCCAAACATTATAAAAATATTGATGCGCTTCAACAATCCAGTTTGATGGATTTAATTTTGGTTGACGAAATAGGGGAGCGTATCGCACAAAGTGTAATTGACTTTTTCGACAACCAAGAGAATCAGATTATCGTCGAAAGATTAAAAAATTATGGTATACAATTGGAAATTGTAGAAAAGTTTAATCCCAACGCAACTGATAAATTAGATGGAAAAACCTTTGTGGTTTCGGGAGTATTCACCTTGTTTTCAAGAGATGAATTGAAACAAGCTATTGAAGACAACGGTGGAAAAGTGGGAAGTTCCATTTCAGCCAAAACCGATTATGTAGTAGCAGGAGACAATATGGGACCAGCCAAATTAGACAAGGCAAATAAACTTAACATCCCAATTATCTCTGAAGAAGAATTCCAAAAATTGATAGTATAATTACTAAACTACAATTGATTTCCCTTTTGCAATGTTTTGTTTGTTGTTATCAAAGTAAAAATCAATACGTCCTAAGTTGATTCCATAGCATCCAACTTGATTGACTAAAACATCTTTTCCTGCTTTGTTTTTAACTACAGTTGGTTTGTCTAAAAAAGTATGGGTGTGACCACCAATGATTAAATCAATATCTTCGGTAAGTGCTGCCAATTTTAAATCACTAATTTTATCAGCATCTTCTTTGCTGTATTTGTAACCAAGGTGTGACAAACATATAACCAAATCGCATTGTTGTTCTTTTTTCAAGATACGCACCATGTCTTGACTAATTTCAACTGGGTCATTGTAAACGGTTTCTTTATAACCTTTTTTATCCACTAATCCTTCCAATTCTATGCCTAGTCCAAAAACACCAATTTTAATTCCATCCTTGATGAATATTTTGTATGGTTTTACAAATTCGTCCATAACAGTATTCTTAAAATCATAATTGGCTGATATGAATTCAAAAGTAGCATGAGGCATTTGAGCTCGTAAACCATCAATTCCATTATCAAAATCGTGATTCCCAATTGTAGATGCATCATATCGCATCATACTCATTAATTTGAATTCCAATTCCCCACCATAATAATTAAAATAAGGAGTGCCTTGGAAAATATCACCTGCATCTAATAATAAGACATTTGGAGTTTCCTTTCGGATAGATGCAATTAAAGCAGCTCTTTTACTTACTCCGCCCATATTAGCATTACGAGGATCATCTGCTGGAAATGGGTCAATATGACTGTGTACATCGTTAGTATGTAAAATAGTAATTTTCTTTATGGCATCCGATTTAAAACTGCTTAAAGACAATCCCAAACCTACAAAAGCAGAACTGGCTGCTGTTTTTTCTATAAAATCTCTTCTTTTCATCTTTCTGTTATTTGGAAATTATTCTTCAGTTATACGAATGTCATTGATTACTGGAATGGTATCGACTTCTTTAAAATAGTCAATCAGTATATTACGTAGTTTGTAGTCCAAATCATATTTTTGAATTCCTTTTTTGAAAAAGTTCATATTATCCCCACCATTAGCTAAATAGTCATTGGTAGCTACATAATAAATGGTATTAATGTCTAGTGCTTGTCCTTGAACTCGAATGTTTTTTGCTGAGGCATCCTTTACAATTGTAAATGTCAATCCTGCCAAAGGGTGGGATTTTTTGGTAGCAATAAAATAATCAACTAATTCTTGTATTTGTTCACCTTTTAACGCAATAACTACCAAGCTATTTTCAAAAGGCATGATTTCAAATGCGGTGCGCGCACTTACGTTTCCTTTTGGTAGAATAGAACGAATTCCTCCACTATTTAAAATACAAATCGAAATGGATTTTTTCTCTCTCAATTGAAATACTTTTTGACCCGCTTTTAATGAAACGTCTGCCATAAGATTACCTAAAGGAGATTGCCATTTCCCGTTGTTTTTGTCCAAAGTTTCAGGATTATATGCTAATATTTCACTTAAATCAGCATTTATATGGTTGCGATACGGGTTAATATAGGTATCTATTTCAGGAGTCTCTTGTACTGATTTTGTAATAGGAATGCGCTTCCCTTCAATTTTTGTCAATTGATACTGCGGTTTAGCGCAGGAAACAACTGTTAATACTGTTATAATTATAACAAAAAGTTTGAAAAATTGATTATACTTTTTTAGTTTTACCATTTCTAATGTCAATTATTAATTAGTTTTGTAACTAGGTAAATGTACTATGTTTTTAAATTATTTCAAGAATTTATTTTTAAAATATACATTAAGAAATAAATGGCAAGAGGTCAGTACCCTAGCTAATACTTCTGTAATACGTTCAGTTGGATTATTGATAGACGAAACTAGTTTTTTTGAAAAAGAAAACTTAATAAAAGAATTGATTTCAAATGGTTTTTCTGCAAATTCGATGAGTATTCTTGTTTACAGGGATACAATAGATAAAAAAGAAACCTATTTGCATTATACTTTTAATTCAAGCATTTTGGATTGGAACGCAAACATTAGCGATGCAGTTGTTACTAATTTCATTCAAACGGATTTTGATTTATTGGTGAGTTATTATGATATAGAAAAAGCAATTTTAGTGTTGATTACAAATAATTCGAAAGCAAAATTTAAAGTTGGTTTTTCTTCTATTGATAAACGATTACATCATTTGACGATTACAACTCAAAATGGAAATTATTCGACTTTCGTACATGAATTATTTAAATATTTAAAAATATTAAACAAAATAGAATCTTAGTATGCAATCATTAATAGGAACAGGTGTCGCTCTTGTAACGCCTTTTAAAGCGGATTTTTCAATTGATACAGAAGCATTAACTCGTATTGTTAATTTTTCTATAGATGGTGGTGTTGAATACTTAGTAATATTAGGTACAACTGCTGAAAATGCTACTTTATCAGCATCGGAAAAAGAAATTGTTATTGCTACCGTTATTGAAGCTAATAAAGGAAGATTACCATTAGTTTTAGGTGTTGGAGGAAACAATACTATGGAAGTAGTTGCAGAACTCCAAACTAGAGATTTGTCTTCTTTTGAAGCTATTCTTTCTGTTTCTCCTTATTATGTTAAACCTACGCAAGAGGGAATCTATCAGCATTTTAAAGCTATAGCTGAAGCTACTACTAAACCAATTATTTTGTATAATGTTCCTGGCAGAACTTCAAGTAATATGTTGCCTGAAACAGTGGTACGTTTAGCAACTGATTTTAAGAATATTGTTGCAATTAAAGAGGCTTCAGGTGATTTAGTTCAAGGTATCCAATTGTTAAAAACCAAACCGACAGATTTCTTAGTTATTTCAGGTGATGATATGACGGCCTTGTCTTTAATTTTAGCCGGTGCTTCAGGTGTTATTTCTGTAATTGGGCAAGGTTTTCCAACTGCTTTTTCTGAAATGATTCGTTTGGGATTGAATCGAAAAGTGGATCAAGCCTTTCAAACTTTGTTTCAAATGACTTCTATTATAGATATGATTTTTGAACAAGGTAATCCTGCCGGGATCAAACAAGTGTTCCAGTCGTTAGGAATAGCAAATAATACGGTTCGTTTGCCTTTAGTAAAAGTGGATGAATCATTGGTCAATAGAATTGATCAATTTGTTCAAAAAAGCTATAAATAAAGCTAATTTCTTTTACTTTTTTTTAACTTAAAAATATTTTGTAGTCGCTAAATTAATACCTAAATTTGCGAGCTTAACTTCGGTATGCTTGTATCAGGTTGATTTCAATCTGAACTAAACGTATTTTAAAGTATATTAATGAAAAAAATTGTATCACTATTAATTATCATTGTTCTTTTGGCTTCGTGTAACGAATACCAAAAAGCTCTGAAATCCGAAGATCCTGCCGTTAAATTAGCAATGGCAACTAAAATGTACGAAGCAAAAAATTACAACAAAGCGATTCGTATTTTTGAACAAATTGCTTCAGTTTACCGAGGCAAACCAGAATCTGAGAACTTATACTTTATGTTTTCTCAATCGTATTATAAAACAAAACAGTATTATTTAGCAGGGTACCAATTTGAAAGCTTTGTATCAAGTTTTCCAAAGAGTGAGAAAGCACAAGAAGCTTCATATTTAGGCGCTAAAAGTTATTCTATGTTGTCTCCAGTATATTCTTTGGATCAAACAGACACTACAAAAGCGATAGAGAAATTACAAGCATTTATTGATACCTATCCTAACTCTGAGTATTTAGGTGAAGCCAATTCAATTGTAAAAAATCTTAATGAGAAATTAGAACGTAAGGTTTTTGAGAATGCAAAAGGATACAATACTATTTCAGATTATAAGTCGGCATTAGTGGCTTTAGATAATTTTATTTCAGATTATCCTGGTACTCCTTTTAAAGAAGAAGCATTATTTTACAAATACGATTCGGCTTACCAATTAGGAATCAATAGCGTGCCTTCAAAAATGGAAGAACGTTTGAATGTTGCCAAAGTGGCTTATGCCAATTTGATTAAATTCAAAGCCGATACAAAATATAAAAAACAAGCAGACGAGATGTTGTCTCGTGTAGAAAAAGATTTACAAAAATTTATTAAATAAATAAAGTCATGGATTTAAAAAAGACGAATGCTCCAGTAAATACAATAACATACAACAAAACAGTTATTGAAGAACCTACTGGTAACGTGTATGAAGCAATTACCATTATGGCTAAAAGAGCAAACCAAATCAATTCTGAAATTAAAAAAGAATTGACTGAGAAATTAGAGGAGTTTGCTACTTATAATGACAGTTTGGAAGAAGTTTTTGAAAACAAAGAACAAATTGAAGTGTCAAAATTCTACGAAAAATTGCCTAAGCCACATGCTTTAGCAGTTCAAGAATGGTTAGACGATAAAATCTACCACAGAGACTCAAATAAATAATACAGTTACCATGTCAGTTTTAAACGGTAAGAAAATTTTGCTAGGTGTTTCTGGCGGAATTGCAGCCTATAAAACTGCTTCATTGGTACGACTCTTTATAAAAGCAGGTGCACATGTCCAAGTGATCATGACACCTGCTTCTAAGGTTTTTGTTACCCCACTTACTTTAGCTACCTTATCAAAAAATCCTGTTTATTCCACTTTTTATGATACTCCAGAGGATGTGTCAGCTGAGGAATCTCATATAAACGGCGAAGGAGTTTGGAATAATCACGTAGAATTAGCCCTTTGGGCAGATTTAATGTTAATTGCTCCAGCTACAGCCAATACCTTGTCAAAAATGGCTTCGGGTACTTGTGACAACTTACTTTTAGCTACTTATTTGTCTGCTAAATGTCCAGTTTATTTTGCACCTGCAATGGATTTGGACATGTACAAACATCCGAGTACATTGGCTAACTTTAAAGCATTACACGAATTTGGAAATACTATTATTCCTGCTGAAAGTGGTGAATTAGCTAGTGGTTTATCTGGCGAAGGCAGAATGGCTGAACCAGAAAATATCCTTAATTTTATTGAATTAGATATTTCTAATAAATTACCTCTTAAAGGAAAAAAAATATTGGTTACTGCAGGTCCAACCTATGAAGCGATTGATCCTGTTCGTTTTATTGGAAATCATTCATCTGGCAAAATGGGTTATGATATCGCTTTGTGTGCAGCACAATTAGGCGCATCCGTACTATTAGTTTCGGGTCCATCTCATTGTAAAGCCAATCATACAGGAATTCAAATACTACCTGTAGTATCAGCGCAAGAAATGTATGATGTTTGTCAAACCTATTTTTCACAAGTTGATGTAGCTATTGCAGCAGCAGCTGTAGCTGATTATAAACCCAAAAATGTAGCTTCGCAAAAAATTAAAAAATCAGATGCAGAATTTTCTATCGAATTAGAAAAAACAAAAGATATTTTGGCCTATTTAGGAGCGTTGAAGAAAAATCAAATGGTAATTGGTTTTGCTCTGGAAACTGAAAATGAAATTGAAAATGCCAAGTTGAAGATTCAGAAAAAAAACTTAGATTTGATTGTTTTAAATTCGCTTCAAGATGAAGGGGCTGGTTTTCAAAAAGAAACCAACAAAGTCACTTTCATTGATAAAAATTTCAATATTCAACCTATGGAATTGAAATCAAAAGAAGCAGTAGCAGCAGATATTATAAACAAGGTAATAGCCTATTTCAATGCGTAATCTAGTTGTTGTATTCTTTTTTTTAATTGGAATAACTGTAAATTCCCAACAGTTAAATTGCACCATTACAGTCAATTCACAACAAATTACCAATGTGAATCAGCAAATTTTCAAAACCTTACAGTCTTCGTTAACTGACTTTGTGAATAAGACGGATTGGACGGGACAGGTGATGAAGCAAAATGAAAAAATCAACTGTTCGATTTATATCACACTTACTTCAGGTTCAACGGATCAATTTTCAGGAACGGTTCAAGTTCAATCGTCACGACCTATTTTTAATTCTTCTTATTCTAGTCCTGTATTTAATTTTAATGATAAAGATTTTAATTTTCGTTATGTTGAATTTGAAAATTTAATTTACAATCCTAATGCGTTTGATTCCAATTTAGTAGCAGTAATTGCGTATTACTGTCATGTAATTTTGGGATTGGATGCTGATTCTTTTGTTGAATATTCAGGTACTCCTTTTTTGGATGCTGCTCAAAATATAGCTTCTATGGCACAACAAAGCGGTTACAAAGGTTGGTCACAATCGGAGGGCAATCAAAACAGGTACTTTTTAATTTCAGATCTATTATCGCCAACATTTAAAGATATTCGTTCAGCTTCCTATCAATACCATTCGGCTTTAGACGGAATGACTACAGATTTGAAAGTGGCAAAAGAAAAAGTAAAATCAGCTGTAAACGGGTTGAAGAATGTACATTCAGTTAGACCTAATGCTTTTTTAACAAGAGTGTTTTTTGATGCCAAATCGGATGAAATTGTTTCTATTTTTTCCGGAGGACCTAGTATTTCTATTACAGATTTAGTTGATAATTTAAATAGAGTTTCTCCAATGAATTCAAGTAAATGGAGCACTATTAAATATTAAATAAACCCCAAGCAACCTTGCAACAATGATCACATCGCTTTCGATAAAAAACTATGCATTGATTGAAAAATTGGCTATCGATTTTTCAAAAGGTTTTTCCATTATTACTGGAGAAACAGGCGCTGGTAAATCGATTATTCTAGGCGCGATGGGATTGGTTTTGGGAAAACGTGCCGACTTAACGTCGCTTAAAAATAAAGAAGAAAAATGTGTTATTGAAGCCTATTTTGATATTTCAAAATACAATTTAAAACCCTTTTTTGAAGCGAATGATTTGGACTACGAAGACGAGACTATCATTCGTAGAGAAATTTTACCTACTGGAAAATCAAGAGCGTTTATCAACGACAGTCCAGTAAATTTGCAAGAATTGCAAGAGTTGAGTTTGTTTTTGATCGATATTCATTCGCAACAGCAAACCCAAGAATTGTCAGACGAAACGGTACAATTCGCTATTATTGATGCTATTGCCAATAATCAAAACGAAATTGGAAACTATCAATCATTGCTAAAAACCTACAAAGAAGATAAAGCTCGTTTACAATCACTCATTGTCAAACAAGCAGAGTCGATTAAGGAACAAGAATACAATACTTTTTTACTCAACGAATTGGTTGCTGCCCAATTAAAATCAGGCGAACAAGAGCAATTGGAAGCTGATTTTGAAAAGCTCAATAATGTAGAAACGATTAAAGAAGCAGTGGATAAGTCTTTGGCTTTGGCCAATGAAGAGCAAATTGGTGCTTTGTCAACTTTAAAAGAGATTAAATTGGCTTTGCAAAAAATAGCTCCTTTTGCACCTGAATATGCTACTTTATTAGAGCGCATAACTAGTTTAGCAATTGAATTAGACGATATTTCAGATGAATTGATCAATTGTTCCGAGAAATTAATTCATGATCCAATTAGGCTTGATTTGATTAGCGAAAAATTGCAGTTGATCTTCAATTTGCAAAAGAAACACCAAGTTACTTCAGTCGATGAGTTATTATCTATCCAAACGACTTTAGAAAACAACTTGTTTGAATTAGGTAATTTAGAAAGTGATATTGCAAAACTAACTCAAACAATTCAGGATAAAGCGAATTCTTTAGATGCTTTAGCACAAACAATTCATCAAAAAAGAAGTGAATCGGTTCCTGTACTATCCGATAAATTGATTACTATTTTAGCCACTTTGGGAATGCCTAATGTACGTTTCAATATTGAGATTAAATCCACCGATAATTACTACCAAAATGGTAAAGACGAAATACAGTTTTTGTTTTCGGCGAATAAAGGAACTGATTTTGGTTTGTTGAAAAAAGTAGCGTCAGGAGGGGAGATGTCTCGAATTATGCTTGCAGTGAAAGCGATTTTGGCACAATACTCAAAATTACCAACTTTAATTTTTGACGAAATTGATACTGGTGTTTCGGGAGAAATTGCCATTCGAATGGGAGAGATTATGAAGGAAATGAGTAAGACTATGCAAATTTTTGCCATAACCCATTTGCCGCAAATTGCCGCCAAAGGGAATGCTCATTTTAAAGTTTTTAAATCTACAGTTGGAGAGGATACTCAATCGGAATTACAATTGTTAAATGAAGAAGAAAGAGTCATTGAAATTGCCCAAATGCTATCTGGCGCGGTAGTTTCAGATTCGGCTCTAAATCACGCCAAATCCTTGTTGAACTAAAGATTTGGTTTATATTTGCATACTACTAAACACGAATATTAATTAGAATTAAAGATATGATTATAGAACCTAGAATGAGAGGATTTATTTGCTTGACAGCACACCCAGCTGGATGTGAGCAAAATGTAAAAAATCAAATAGCTTATGTACAATCAAAAGGATCAATCGATGGACCAAAACGCGTTTTGGTTATTGGAGCATCTACAGGATTTGGATTGGCTTCAAGAATTACAAGTGCCTTTGGTTCTAATGCAGCAACTCTAGGGGTTTTCTTTGAGAAAGCACCTGCTGAAGGAAAAACGGCTTCGCCAGGATGGTATAATTCTGCAGCTTTTGAAAAAGAAGCAACTAAATCAGGTTTGTATGCTAAAAGTATCAATGGAGATGCTTTCTCTAACGAAGTTAAACAACAAGCAATTGACTTAATCAAAGCCGATATGGGTCAGATTGATTTAGTGATCTATAGTTTGGCTTCTCCAGTGCGTATGCATCCTGGAACCGGAGTATTGCACCGTTCTACTTTGAAACCAATTGGAGGTACATTTACGAATAAGACGGTAGATTTCCATACTGGAAATGTAACTCAAGTTTCAATTGAGCCAGCTAACCAAGAGGATATTGATAATACGGTTGTAGTTATGGGTGGTGAAGATTGGTCGATGTGGATAAATGCTTTGAAAGACGCTAATGTTTTAGCAGAAGGCGCTACAACAGTAGCCTATTCTTACATTGGGCCAGAAGTGACTGAAGCTGTCTATAGAAAAGGTACGATTGGTCAAGCCAAAGATCATTTGGAAGCCACTGCTTTTGAAATTTCAAAAGACTTAGCTTCGTTGAATGGTAAGGCGTATGTGTCTGTAAACAAAGCATTAGTAACGCAAGCAAGTTCTGCCATTCCAGTGATTCCATTGTACATTTCATTGTTATACAAAATCATGAAAGCAGAAGGAATCCACGAAGGTTGTATCGAACAAATTCAACGTTTGTATCAACAACGTTTGTATACTGGACAAGCTGTTCCAACAGATGATAAAGGAAGAATTCGAATTGATGATTGGGAAATGCGTGAAGATGTACAGGCTAAAGTTGCCGCTTTGTGGAAAGAATCAACTACGGAATCATTACCAGAAATAGGAGATTTAGCGGGTTACAAACAAGATTTTTTGAACCTATTTGGTTTTGGATTTGATGGAGTAGACTATTTGGCTGATGCCAATGAAATGGTACAAGTACCTAGTATTGGGTAATACTTTATCTTATTATAATACAAATGCACTCATTATTGGGTGCATTTTTTTTATAGTTGTTTAGGAATCATTTTAGTAATACGCTATAAAGACTATATTTGTAGTACAATCCAAAACGGAATCAAAATTTTAACTTTGAATATGCATTTTTCTCTTATTATACCGGTATACAATCGTCCTGACGAAGTAGATGAGTTATTAGAAAGTTTAACTAAAACAACGTATCAAAATGATTTTGAAATCGTTATTGTAGAAGACGGCTCCACAATACCTTGTGGCGAAGTAATCCAAAAATACTTGTCACAGTTAAATATCGCTTATTTTTATAAAGAAAATTCTGGACCTGGCGATTCGCGTAATTACGGAATGGCAAAGGCTAGTGGTGATTATTTTATCATTTTCGATTCAGATTGTATTATCCCTTCTCAATATCTGGAAGAAGTTGATAAAGCTTTGAAACAAGACTATGTAGATTGTTTTGGAGGTCCTGACAAAGCCTTGGATAGCTTTTCTGATATTCAAAAAGCCATCAACTTTGCTATGACTTCTTTTTTAACTACTGGTGGTATTCGCGGTGGTTCTGAAAAAATAGGAAAATTCCAACCCAGAAGTTTCAATATGGGATTGTCTCGAAAAGCTTTTGAAGCCTCTAAAGGTTTTGGAAATATCCACCCAGGTGAAGATCCAGATTTGTCTATCCGTTTGTGGAATTTAGGTTTTCAAACTCGATTGTTTTCAAAAGCATTCGTATACCATAAACGCCGTATTGATTGGGATAAATTTTCGGTTCAAGTGAGTAAATTTGGCAAAGCTCGTCCTATTTTGAACAGTTGGTATCCAGAGCATAATAAATTGACCTTTTTCTTTCCAACAGCTTTTATTTTAGGGTTTTTCCTTTCGATTGCCTTGTTGCTGCTAACATTCGATTATTTTTTACAACTGTACATGTTGTACTTCTTTATTTTGTTTGTAACTTCAAGTATTCAAAACAGAAGTGTGCGCATTGGCTACTTGTCAATTGTTGCAGTTTGGAAACAGTTTTACGGTTATGGGTTGGGTTTTTTGGAATCTTATATCAAAGTAATTGTTTTCAAAAGACAACCCGAACAAGCTTTTTCTTATTTGTTTTTCAAAAAATAATCAATGGCATATATTATAGGTTTAACAGGTGGAATCGGAAGTGGCAAGACCACACTTGTCAACTATATGGAATCACTTGGAATCCCTGTTTTTATAGCTGATGAAGAGGCAAAAAAAGCGATGCAATCTCCGCATGTTTTGGAAGAAGTTAAAACTAGCTTTGGAACTGCAATTTTTGAAAAAGGTCATTTGAACCGACAACAATTGGCTTCAATTGTTTTTTCGAATCCTGATAAATTAAAAAAACTTAATAGTATAATTCATCCGGAAGTTAAAAGGCTATTTGCAATTTGGCTTGACCAACATAAGATAGTTCCTTTTGTTGTATATGAAGCGGCTATTTTGTTCGAAAGTGGGAGCTACCAAAATTGCGACTATATAATTACTGTTACAGCTCCTTTAGAAGATCGAATTACACGTGTGATGCAACGTGATAACTGTTCGCGAGAACAAGTACTTCAGCGTATCAATGCCCAATGGACTGATGAAGAGCGTGCAGCCAAAAGTAATTTTGTTATTGATAATACGAATTCAAAATCTGCAAAAAACGAAATTGATAAAATTCTTAAAATTTTAAAGAATTAGCAATATTGTAGCTAGATGTTAATATTTGGTTAATGTATTATTTACTATATTGTTAAAATACTAAATTTGTTTCGATGAGTAAGCTATTCTTTAGATTGTTGGTTTTGTTAATGAGTTTGTCCCTAATTGGGATTATACTCGTTCAAGTCTATTGGTTCAACACCTCATTAGAAAATAACGAAGAGCAATTTAAATTTCATGTTAAGCAAGTATTAGGCAATGTAGCTGAAAAATTGCAAAAACAAGAAGCCTACAGTTTTTATGATCGTTATAATAAATTAAAAGACAGTACCGGTAAAATTCCTAAAAAAGACGATTTACTTCAATTTACCTACGTTCAAAAGAATTTAAGAACAAATAAAACTATTGTGTATTCTAATAGTATTATTGAAGAAGATTTTGATATTAAGTCCTCTTTATTTAATAAAAAATTAGACAACTCCAAATTGTTTAAAAGTTTTAGTTCCAAAAGAGTAACTGAGATTTACAATTCGAAACCGCTTGAAAATACAATGCTTTCTCAAAGTTTGATTCCAGATGAGCGCATTGAAAAATCAGGAAGTTTAGATGTTTTAGATAACGCACAATTTGAAATTTTTTACAAAGATATAGCCTCAGCGATGCCCTTGCAAGAGCGCGTTACTGCTGAAAATATTCAAAGTTTAATAAAAAAAGAATTAGAGGAGTATGGTGTAAAAACCACTTTTGAATTCGGAATTTACAACGATGGTGCCTCAACGACTGTGGCTTCTAAAAATTTTAAATACAATCCTAAAAATAGTTATTCCATTCCAATTTTGACAGATAATGAGGAGCACGAACACTATAAATTAATGGTAAGTTTTCCTCAAAAGAAACGTTTCCTATTATCGGAGTTAGTGAGTATTACTATTTTGTCTATAATTTTTACACTCATTATCATTATTGCTTATTCGAGCGCTTTGAGTCAGTTGATTCGTCAACGTCAGATTTCTGAAATCAAAACGGATTTCATTAATAATATGACGCATGAATTTAAAACACCTATTGCTACGATCAACTTAGCTTTGGACGCTATTCGTAATCCGAAAATTATTGACGATAAAGAGAAAGTATTGCGTTATTTAGCCATGATTCGTGATGAAAATAAACGCATGCACGCGCAAGTTGAAAATGTATTGCGAATTTCTAAATTAGAGAAAAAAGAGTTAGAAATTGAAAAGGAATCCATTTCAATCGAAGATGTAATCAATGATGCGATGGAACATGTTAGTTTGATTTTGGAAGATAGATCAGGATCAGTAGTTACACATTTCAATGCGACTAGAACGACAGTTTTAGTGAATGATAATCACTTTACGAACGTACTAGTGAATATCTTAGAAAATGCAATTAAATACTCACCTGATGCACCACAAATTGATATTTACACAGAGAATATTAAAGATATGGTTTTGATAAAAGTTCAAGA
The DNA here is from genome assembly GCA_001800905.1 of Flavobacteria bacterium GWA2_35_26. Taxonomy (GTDB): domain Bacteria; phylum Bacteroidota; class Bacteroidia; order Flavobacteriales; family Flavobacteriaceae; genus Flavobacterium. The sequence goes on from MGWH01000006.1 coordinate 97,440, forward strand.
CAGAGGTTTAGGGATGAGTAAAGTGGCTCAAAAACGAATCTTTGAAAAGTTTTACAGAGAACACACGGGAGACATTCATAATGTGAAAGGCCATGGTTTAGGTTTAGCTTATGTAAAACGAATTGTTGAAGACCATAATGGTCAAGTATACGTAGAAAGTGAAAAAGGCAAAGGAAGTACCTTTACTATAAAATTACCCTTAATAAATTAGATTATGGAAAATAACAGAAAAATTCTTTTGGTAGAGGACGATCTTAATTTTGGTGCAGTATTGAAAGACTATTTAGTTCTCAACGATTTTGATGTCACATTGGCAAAGAACGGAATGGAAGGTTTTGAAAAGTTCAAAAAAGATCATTATGATCTGTGTATTTTGGATGTGATGATGCCTTACAAAGACGGTTATACCTTAGCTAAAGAAATTAGAGAAAAAAATGCAGAAGTGCCTATCATTTTTCTAACAGCAAAATCCATGAAAGAGGATGTGTTGAAAGGGTATAAAGCTGGTGCTGATGATTATTTGAACAAGCCATTTGACTCTGAAGTTTTATTGATGAAAATCAAAGCAATTATTCAGAGAAAATCATCGGATGTTAAAGCGGAACAAGTTCAGTTTGAATTTAAAATTGGAAAATTCCATTTGAATTCTAAATTGCGTTTCTTGACTTTCCAAAATGACGAACCAATTAAATTGTCTCCAAAAGAGAACGAATTATTAAAAATGTTGATTCTTCATGAGAATGATTTGATGCCAAGAGAATTAGCTCTAACAAAAATCTGGAGAGATGATAATTATTTTACATCTAGAAGTATGGATGTTTACATAGCCAAATTGCGAAAGTACTTGAAATCAGATGAAAATGTAGAGATTTTAAACATTCACGGAGAAGGTTTCCGATTGGTAGTTAAAAAATAATATTCATGATTGAAATAAAAAAAAGCTCCAAGAAATTGGAGCTTTTTTTTATAAGATTATTTTAAATTAAAATGAACCTTTCATTTTGTCTTTAATAGCATCCAAACATAAATTATTGATACTTCCTTCGTGTGTGTGTTTCGTAGCTTTAGGAGATTGGAAGGTGCCGTTTTCCAACTGCTCAGCCACTGCTTTGTAAGCATCTCTAAACGGAACTCCAGCAACTACCATTTCGTTTAATGAATCAACGGTAAATAGATAGTCGTATTTTTTATCGTCTAATATATGTTCTTTTACTGTAATGTCTTTTATGGCGAAAATGGCAATATCCAAACAAGCTTTTAAATTTTGAATTGCTGGAAACAACCCTTCTTTTAGTAATTGTAAATCTCTATGATAACCACTTGGCAGGTTGTTTGTTATCAAAGTGATTTCATAAGGTAGGGCTTGAATTTTGTTGCATTTTCCACGAATCAATTCAAATACATCCGGATTTTTTTTATGTGGCATGATGCTTGAACCTGTGGTTAAATGCGATGGCAAACTTATGAAATCAAAATTTTGACTCATATACAAACAGACGTCCATTGAAAATTTAGCCAATGTAGCGGCCACGCTACTCATAGCAAAGGCTACTGTTTTCTCCGCTTTTCCACGACTCATTTGAGCAGCAACAGCATTGAATTTCAAAGTTTCAAATTGCAATTCTTGAGTGGTAAACGTTCGGTTAATTGGAAAAGAACTTCCGTAACCGGCTGCTGAACCTAATGGATTTTGATCCACTACTTTTAAAGCAGCATTTAGCATTGTAATGTCGTCAATCAAACTTTCAGCATAAGCCGAAAACCACATACCAAAAGAAGAAGGCATGGCGATTTGTAAATGCGTATACCCAGGCAGTAAAACATTTTGGTGCTTATCAGCCGATTCCATTAACAAATCAAAAAGCACTTTTACCTGTTCTTTTAATTCTTTGACAACGTCTTTAAGATACAAATGAACGTCAACTAATACTTGGTCGTTACGAGAACGAGCGGTATGTATTTTTTTACCAGCATCGCCCAATTTAACGGTTAATAGATACTCAATTTTTGAATGTACGTCTTCAAAACTATCTTCAATTTCAAACTTATCAGATTCTACGTCTTTAATGATTTCCTCCAAAGCTTTAACCAATGAAGTAGTTTCAATTTCAGTCAATAAACCAATTTGACCTAACATTTTAGCGTGAGCAATAGAACCCAATGCATCGTATTTGGCTAAAACCAAATCCAATTCGCGGTCATTCCCAACTGTGAAATGTTCGATTTGTTTGTCGGTGGCAATTCCTTTTTCCCAAAGTTTCATAGTTCGTATTTTATTTTTTGAAGAAATCAGTTAGAATTTTGATGTACAACTGAATACCTTCTTCTATTTCGTTAATATATATAAATTCATCAGCCGAGTGGGAGCGAAGCGTTTCTCCTGGTCCTAATTTTAAGGATTGACAACTCAATACCGATTGATCCGAAAGGGTTGGCGAACCATAAGTAGTTCTTCCTAATGCAATTCCAGCTTGTACTAAACCGTGTTGTAACGGAATAGATGAAGCATTCAAGTGCATCGACCTCGGATTCACTTCTGCAGTAACATGACTTTTTACCGTAGCTAAAATTTCGGTATTGCTATAACAATCATTCACTCGAATATCGACAACCAAATGACATTCGGCAGGGACTACATTGTGTTGCTTTCCAGTAGTCACTTGAGTTACAGTCATTTTTACTGGACCTAAAACATCTGATATTTTTTCAAATTGATAGGTTTTAAACCAATCAATTACATTCATTGCGTTGTAAATTGGATTATCTTCATTTTGATGTGCTGCATGACTAGCAGTTCCTTTGACAACAACATCTAAAACTAATAACCCTTTTTCGGCTATAGCCAATTGCATTAAAGTTGGTTCGCCAACAATCGCACAATCCAATTCGGGTAAGTGTTGTAAAACACTATTCAAACCCTTTTTACCACTGCTTTCTTCTTCTGCAGAAGCCACCATAACCATATTGTATGGTAAGTTTTCTTGGTGGTAAAAGTGAACAAAAGTTGCTAATAGTGAAACCAAGCAGCCCCCGGCATCATTACTTCCTAATCCAAATAATTTACCCTCTTTTTCAATGGCTTTAAATGGGTCATTCGTATAACCTTGATTGGGTTTGACGGTATCATGATGCGAATTCAATAATAGCGTTGGTTTGCTTTTGTCAAAATGGTGATTGAATGCCCAAACATTATTGTTCTCTCTTTGAAACGGAATCCCATTTTGGGTAAACCAAGACTCAATTAAAAGTGCCGTTTGATCTTCTTCACTGGAAAAGGAAGGGGTTTCAATAAGCGCTTTTAATAAGGCAATAGCTTCTTGTGTAAGGATTTCTATGGTTTTCATAACGTAATTGTCGTATAAGTAGCCGTTTTGTTTTGTAACATACGGTGGTGTCCAATTTTAATTTGTTTCACTCCTTTGGATAAACTATTGAAACAGTTGTCTAATTTAGGAATCATTCCGGAATGAATAGCTTCCTTCGCTTTTAATTTGGCATACAAATCAGGATTGATTGCTTCAATCACCGAAGTGTCATCTTCAGCATCAAATAAAACGCCTGGTTTTTCAAAACAATAGGTGAGTGTTACATCATAATCTGAAGATAAAGCTATCGCTATTTCACTAGCAATAGTATCGGCATTCGTATTTAATAACTGACCTTTTCCGTCGTGTGTAATGGCGCAAAATACTGGTGTAATTCCAGTTTCCAATAAATTAGATAACAAACTCGTATTCACTTTTTTTACATCGCCTACAAAACCGTAGTCAATCGTAGGATGATTTCGTTTTTCTGAAAGAATTAAATTTCCATCTGCTCCCGAAAATCCGATTGCATTGGAGCCGTTGGCTTGTAATTGCGCCACGACTTCTTTATTAATTTGACCTGCATAAACGCCAACCACCACTTCAAGCATTTTGGCATCGGTGATTCTACGGCCATCAATCATTTGCGGAACTAATCCCATGCTTTGGGCTAATTTAGTAGCTGATTTTCCGCCACCATGTACTAAAATGGTATTGCCTTCCAAAGCAGAAAAATCAGCTAAAAACGATGTTAATTCTGCAGGATTATCAATAATATTCCCACCAATTTTGATAATGGCTACCGATTGTTTATTTCCCATCTTTCAATATTTTTTGCAAAACCAATTGCGCTGCATACGTACGATTGTTGGCTTGTTCAATTACAACTGAATTAACGCTATCAATTACTTCGTCTGCTACAATAACGTTACGTCTTACTGGCAAACAGTGCATGAATTTCGCATTATTAGTCAGCTTCATTTTAGCTGCTGTAACGGTCCAGTTAGGATCTAGATTAGTCACTTTGCCATATTCCTTGTAATTACTCCAGTTTTTAGTGTAAATAAAATCGGCATTTTCAAAGGCTTTGTTTTGATCGTATTCAATTTTCGAATCTTTCGTGATTTCCGGATTCAATTCGTAACCTTCTGGATGGGCAATCACAAAATCAGCCTCCTGTAATTGCATCATTTGAACAAACGAATTCGCAACGGCTTGAGGTAACGCTTTTGGATGTGGCGCCCAAGACAAAACTACCTTTGGACGGTGCGCTGTTTTGTGCTCTTCCATAGTGATGGCATCTGCCAACGATTGTAATGGGTGCCCCGTAGCACTTTCCATGTTTACAATAGGCACTGTTGCATATTTCAAAAATCCCGACAATACGGTTTCGGCATTGTCTTTTTCTTTGTCGGTCAATCCTGCGAAAGCTCTAATCGCAATGATATCACAATATTGTGAAACGACTTGCGCTGCTTCTTTGATGTGTTCCGAAGCACCTTGATTCATCACCGCTCCATCTTCAAATTCAAGTGTCCAACCTTCGTTGGTAAAATTCATGACCATTACATTCATGCCTAAGTTTAATGCTGCTTTTTGTGTACTTAAACGCGTTCGTAAACTCGGGTTAAAGAACAACATGCCTAAGGTTTTATTTTCGCCTAAAGATTTATGTTGCAATGGATTTTTTTTGATAGCAATCGCTTCTTTTACCCATTCTTGTAGTGAATCTATTTCTTGTATGTTGATGTAATTCATAACTTTAAGTGTATTAGTTTATTCGCATCACCAATAAAGGTGGCTGATTGTTTCTTCTTATTTAATCTTCGTAAATGGTATTTTGTTGTCTAAAGCATTTAAAATAAAATTATCTTCTAATCCATTGACAATCCAAGTTTCAATGTTGGCTGCTTTGGCTATAGCCGCCGAATCAATTTTAGACTGCATTCCGCCTGTTCCATGAGAGGATTTAGCCTCTCCAATTTCGTTTTCCAAAGTTTGTAAATCGGTTACCAAACGAATCGTCTCCGGATTCGGATCTTTAAACGATGCTTTAGTATAAATTCCGTTGGTATTAGTTGCTATAATCAATAGATCTACATCCAATAATACGGCAGTCAAAGCCGCTAATTTATCGTTATCTCCAAATTTGATCTCATCTGTTGAAACCGTATCATTCTCATTGATAATGGGGATGTAACTGTTTTTAACCAACACATCAATCGTGTTGACAATATTAATTTTGGTTTCGGTTTTTTCAAAATCAGAATACGAAAGCAAACATTGTGAGGTATGCAATCCAAGATCGCTGAAATTCTCATGAAAAATACGCATTAAGTGTGGTTGTCCAATAGAAGCCAAAGCTTGTTTGACAAAAATTTCGTTGTCAGGCGCTTCTAATTTCACAAACTGTTTCGCTGCAGCAATTGCCCCCGAACTCACAATGACAAATTCGTAATCGTCTTTCAATGCGGCAATTTGCATCCCAATGTCCTCAATCTTTCCTCTCGAAATATGATTGGTTTCTTTGGTGAGCGTATTGCTTCCAATTTTTAGTAATATTCTTTTTTTACCTGATTTGTCCATCTCCGTATATGTACCATTTGTTTGTCACCAAATGCTGTAAGCCAATTGGGCCGCGTTGGTGTAATTTATCTGTGCTAATCGCTAATTCGCCTCCTAATCCAAATTGACCTCCATCTGTAAATCGGGTAGAGGTATTGTGATAAACGGCTGCCGTGTCTACATTATCCATGAATTCTTGAGCAGTAACTTCGTTTTCTGTAATGATGGACGCTGAATGCCCACCGCAATACTGATTGATTTTAGCAATTGCTTCTTGGTCGGAATTGACTGTGCCAATTACAATTTTGTAATCCAAAAACTCTTCGTACCAAATTAAATCCGATTCAATTTGAGGAATACTAGTTGTGTCAGCTACTTTTTGGTCACCCAAAACCGTTACGTTGTGTTCTAGTAATTGGTTTACTATTTGTTGAGCAAATGTCTCCCAATGATCCAAATTGGTATCAATTAGCACTTTATCCAAAGCATTGCAGACCGAAATATTAGATGTTTTTCCATTAATGATAATATCCATTGCTTTTTGCAAATCCGCTTCTTGATTGACATATACAAAATTATTCCCACGACCACTTATAATTACAGGGCAGGTGGCGTGTTGCTTTACAAAAGCTATTAATTGTTCGCCGCCACGAGGAACTATTAAGTCCACACGCTGTGTTGGTTTTTCAAGGAAAGCTTGGGTTTCGTTTCGGTTGTAATTTAAATATTCCACCCAGTTGACATCAACTTCGTTTTCTTTTAAGGCTTGGTGCCAAAGGGCAACTATTTTCAAATTAGAAAGCAAAGATTCTTTTCCGCCTTTCAATAAAATTTTATTTCCCGATTTAAAAGCAATTCCACCTGCTTCCACCGTAACATCAGGACGTGATTCGTAAATAATCATTACTGTACCAAAAGCAGCGGTTTTGTTGGTGATTTTCATTCCTTTTTCATGAACAAAATGAAAACGTTCTACTCCAATAGGATCTTCTTGGCTTGCCAATTGTTGCATCGATAAAATCATTCCGTCAATTTTAGCATCGTCCACCAAAAGGCGTTTTTCCATTGCTAAATCGGCTCCAGAATAATTATCCAAGTCTTGTTTATTTATGCTTTTAAGACTGGCTCTTTCTTCTTCTAGAAGCGTGGCCATTCGGCTTAAAACCGCATTTCGTTTTGCTATTGAAAGTAGGGTGCTCATGAAATTAAGATTGAATTTCTTGTAACGATTCTTTTAAAGCAATGATGAAAGTATCTATTCCTTTTGTGTTGATTGTCAGTGGCGGAAGGATTCGTAATAGATTTTTGTTATTGGCGTTTCCAGTGAAAATATGCTTGTCAATAATCATCTTTTTTCGAAGCTCATTGATTTCAAAATCAAATTCCACTCCCAGCATCAATCCTTTTCCTTTTACTTTTTTTACTTCTGGAACTTGTTTGATGGCGTTTAAGAAATACGCATATACTTCGTTCACATTGTCCATTAATTTTTGGTCTTTTATTACATCCAAAACGGCAATTCCCGCGGCACAAGCTAAATGACTTCCGCCAAAAGTAGTTCCTAATAAACCATAACTCGCTTTGAATTTAGGCGAGATTAAAATACCTCCAATAGGGAAGCCGTTCCCCATTCCTTTGGCCAAACAAATAATATCGGCTTTGATATTGTGGTGCTGATGGGCAAAGAATTTTCCAGTTCTTCCGTAACCCGACTGTACTTCGTCTAGGATTAAAACTACTTCATATTGTGCGCAAATTTTCTCTAAGTCTTGGAAGAATTGAGTTGTTCCTTCGTCCAATCCACCCACGCCTTGAATTCCTTCAATAATCACACAGCATACATCGCCTTTTTTCAATTCGGTTTCAACCAATTCAATTTGGTTTAATGGCAAAAAGGTAACTATTTGTTGCGCGTTCAGTGGCGCTATAATTTTTTTGTTATCGGTTACAGCAACAGCTGCCGAAGTTCTTCCGTGGAAGGAGTTATCAAAAGCAATTACACGTGATTTGTTGTTGTGAAAAGAAGCTAATTTGAGCGCATTCTCATTGGCTTCGGCCCCAGAACTACATAAAAACAAACTGTAGTCTTCGTAACCTGATAATTTTCCTAGCTTTTCAGCTAGTTCAACTTGTAATGGGTTTTGAATGGCATTGGAATAAAACCCAATAGCATCCAATTGTTCTTTCAATTTACTCACATAATAGGGGTGGGTATGGCCAATTGAAATTACGCCGTGACCACTATATAAATCTAGGTAATCAACACCATTAGCATCTGTAATAGTGCAATCCACCGCTTTTACTGGGGTGATATTGTATAAAGGATAAACGTCAAATAAATTCATTTTTCGATTTGTTAATTTTTTTTAAAATCCACACGGCTTTAAATGCAATCCTGTGGTTTCGTCTAAGCCAAATAACAAGTTCATATTTTGAATCGCTTGTCCTGAGGCTCCTTTGGTTAAATTGTCAATTACTGAAGTGATTAAAAGCCGGTTTCCTTTTTTCATTAAGCTGATAATACACTTATTAGTTTGTACAACTTGCTTCATGTTGATGTTAGTAGTGGTAATCGTTACAAAAGGTTGATCTGCATAATACGTCTCGTATTTGGCAACAATGTCTTCCAAACTATCAGAAACAGTAGTGTATAAAGTCGCGAAAATGCCTCTAGCGAAATCCCCTCTGTTGGGAACAAATAGCAACTCGTTTGGATAACCCTCCTGCAATTGTTGAATGCTTTGATTGATTTCGCCTAAATGTTGGTGTTCAAAAGCTTTGTAATGCGACATATTGTTGTTTCTCCAACTGAAATGTGTCGTTTCAGAAGGACTAACTCCAGCTCCTGTGCTTCCAGTGGTTGCGTTGATGTGAACATCATCGTTGAGTAATCCATTTTTGGCCAATGGCAATAAAGCCAATTGAATTGCTGTAGCAAAACAACCTGGGTTAGCGATATAATTTGCAGATTGAATGGCAGTTTTGTTTAATTCCGGCAAACCATAAACAAACTGCTTTCCATCAAATTCAGCGTCTTTAGTCAGTCTAAAATCGTTTCCTAAATCGATGATTTTAGTATCCTTTGAAAATTGGTGCTGTTCTAAATATGCTTTTGATTTTCCATGACCCAAACACAAGAAAACCACATTAACGTTAGGTTTGACTTGATCAGTAAAATTCATTTCAATATCACCCATCAAATCGTGATGCGCAATGTATAAGGGTTTGCCAGCATTAGTTGTACTGTAAACAAAATCTAAAGTCGCATTAGGGTGAAACATCAAAATCCGGATGAGTTCGCCAGCCGTATAGCCTGAACCGCCAATTATTCCAACTCTAATCATGACTCAGTTGATTTACAGATGAAAATATATTTTGTGCATTGCCTAATATTTTAATGAATCCTTTGGCATCCTCTGAAGTCCAAGCATTATTCATTTCACCATATTGTCCAAATCCGGTGTTCATCAAATCGTTTTTAGATTCAATTCCGTCTAATGAAAAATGATAGGGTTTTAAGGTTACCGTTACCGTTCCATTCACTGTTTTTTGAGTGTCTTCCAAGAAAGTTTCAATATTTCGCATCACAGGATCTAGGAATTGTCCTTCGTGGAATAACATGCCATACCAGTTGCCTAATTGTTCTTTCCAATATTGTTGCCATTTACCCAAAGTATGTTTCTCTAGCAAATGATGTGCTTTGATGATGATTAGTGGAGCAGCGGCTTCAAAACCAACTCTTCCTTTGATTCCAATGATTGTGTCTCCAACATGAATGTCTCTACCGATTGCATAGGCATTCGCCAATTTTTCTAAAATCACAATGTTGTTTGGAGGCGTATTTTTTTTGCCATTTACGGCAACTAATTGTCCTTCGTGGAATTCTAAAGCTACTTTCTCTTCCCCTTGTTTTTGCAATTGAGAAGGGTAGGCCTCGCTTGGTAATGCTTCATGCGAAGTTAGGGTTTCTTTTCCGCCTACACTGGTACCCCAAAGTCCTTTGTTGATAGAGTATTGTGCTTTTTCCCAAGAATAGTGCACGCCGTTTTTAGCCAAATAATCCACCTCTTCTTGACGAGATAATTTTAAATCACGAATAGGAGTAATGATTTCAATTTCTGGAGCGATGGTTTGGAAAATCAAATCAAAACGAATTTGATCGTTTCCAGCACCAGTACTTCCGTGTGCAATAGCACTGGCACCAACAGATTTTGCATATTTAATAGCTTCAATAGCTTGAAAAACACGTTCTGCGCTCACAGAAAGAGGGTAGGTGTTGTTTTTCAATACGTTACCATAAATTAAATATTTAATCGCTTTATCATAGTATTTGTCTAAAATAGTAAGGTTAGCGTGTTGCGCGCTGCCCAATTCATAAGCTCTCTCTTCGATTGCTTGTAGCTCTTCGTCATCAAATCCACCCGTATTGATTAATATAGTATGAACTTCGTATCCTTTTTCGTTTTTCAAATATTTTAGGCAATACGAGGTGTCTAATCCACCGCTATAGGCTAATACAACTTTTTTCATGGTATAATTATTTTTTTAAGAATAAGGCTTCTTTAATTTTATTTAATCGGTTGAGAACTTTTACGTTAAATGGATGTCTAGGCGGAATCTTTTGTTTCTCTTTTGGATCGTATAACATTCCGGTGCACAAACACATTTTATTGTCTTTGCTTTTTAAGATATCATAGTTGGTACAGGTTTGGCATCCTTTCCAAAAACTAGGATCAGTAGTCAATTCAGAAAACGGAACCGGTTTGTATCCTAAATCGGAATTGATTTTCATTACGGCTAAGCCTGTAGTGATACCAAATACTTTAGCATCCGGATATTTTTTTAGTGAATAATCAAATACTTTGGATTTGATTTTTTTGGCTAAACCGTGATGTCTATAATTGGGGTGAACAATTAATCCGGAGTGCGCCACAAATTTTCCGTGTTGCCAACTTTCAATATAACAAAAACCTGCAAATTTACCATCGACTAAAGCAATGATAGCATCTTGGTTTTCCATCTTTTTTTTAATGTATTCGGGAGTTCTTTTTGCGATACCAGTCCCTCTTAATTTGGCGGAGGTTTCAATAGTTTCGCAAATTTCATTCGCAAATTGATAATGCTCTTCTTGAGTTACAACAATTTTAATATTCATTTCAAGAGTTAATTTTATAATTAAATGAAACAATTATGATTGGAATACAATAATTTAAATCCAAACCATCTACACACGAACAAATTCGATTAGTGATTGTTTTTGAGCGATTTAAAAGAAAATTCTTCGGATTTAAATATCCAATGTAAAACGAAAGTGATTTCAAAACAATAAGTTGAAAATGAATAAAAGGTTAAAAACACAAATGGAAACTATAGTGATAGTGTCCGTACTTCGGGAGAAGTCGAATGTGTATTTATCCGTGATAAAGAAGTTATATGTAAACTGTTTTTATTCATCGCCAGCAAAAATACAACTTTTTTTATAACAAGTGGTTGTTTCTGTGTTTTCTAACATTTTTACATGTCAATGTTAAGATGTTTAAATTTAGGACTCTTTGTTATTGGTTATATAGATTTCTTTTCGAATGATTTTTGAATCTAGTAGGTAGTAATAAAACGGAAAGACTTTGTTGTTAATTAGTTTGTTAAAAACTACTAGGTCTTTTATAAAGACAAGCTATTATTTAGCCGACGTTTTTTTGTATTTTTGCCTCAAATTAACAAAAACTACACAAATGCAACGCGACGAACAAATTTTTGACCTTATCCTAGAAGAACAAGAAAGACAAATTCACGGAATAGAATTAATTGCATCAGAAAACTTTGTAAGTGACGAAGTAATGGAAGCGGCAGGTTCTGTTTTGACTAACAAATATGCAGAAGGATATCCTGGAAAAAGATATTACGGCGGTTGCGAAGTAGTGGATGTTGTGGAACAAATTGCCATTGACAGAGCTAAAGAATTATTTGGTGCTGAATATGCAAACGTTCAACCGCACTCAGGTTCTCAAGCCAATACTGCAGTGTACCACGCTTGTATTAAACCTGGTGATACTATTTTAGGATTTGATTTAGCGCACGGTGGTCACTTGACTCACGGTTCGCCAGTTAATTTTTCTGGTCGTTTATACAACCCAGTTTTTTACGGTGTTGACAAAGAAACAGGTCGATTGGATTATGATAAAATTCAAGAAATTGCAACTCAATCAAAACCTAAGTTAATTATCGCGGGAGCTTCGGCTTATTCTCGTGATATGGATTTTGCTCGTTTCAGACAAATTGCGGATAGTGTTGGTGCTATTTTATTAGCTGATATTTCGCATCCAGCAGGTTTGATCGCCAAAGGATTGATGAACGATCCATTGCCTCATTGTCATATTGTAACAACTACTACACATAAAACATTACGTGGACCTCGTGGTGGATTGATCTTGATGGGTAAAGATTTTGAAAACCCATTTGGTTTAACTACTCCAAAAGGTGAAATCAGAATGATGTCTAATTTATTGGACTTAGCTGTTTTTCCTGGTAACCAAGGTGGACCATTAATGCATATCATCGCTGCTAAAGCAGTTGCTTTTGGCGAAGCTTTACAAGATGAATTCTTTACGTATGCGATGCAATTACAAAAAAATGCTAAAGCAATGGCTGACGCTTTTGTAAAAAGAGGATACGAAATCATTTCTGGTGGTACAGACAATCACATGATGTTGATCGACTTGCGAAATAAAAACATTTCAGGTAAAGACGCTGAAAACGCCTTAGTAAAAGCAGAAATTACAGTAAATAAAAACATGGTTCCATTTGATGACAAATCTCCATTTGTTACTTCTGGAATTCGCGTTGGAACTGCAGCAATTACTACTCGTGGTTTAGTAGAAGAAGATATGGAAACTATCGTAGCACTTATCGATAAAGTCTTGATGAATCATACTGACGAAGATGTAATCGAAGAAGTAGCTGCTGAAGTAAACGAAATGATGAGCGAAAGAGCCATCTTCGTTTTCTAAGATAACCTTCCAAAATTGATATAAAGTTTAAAGTTTTGTGTAACCTTGTTTTCGCAAAACTTTAAACTTTTTTATTTTTACTCCTTTATAAATTCTGATCCAAATGTCCATACTGCGATTAAAACTGCCAACCGACCCACGATGGGTCAATATTGTCGAAAAAAATATTGAAGAAATTCTGACGGACCACGCTTGGTGCGAACAGAAAGCGGCTACCAATGCCATTACAATAATTACGCATAATTCGGAGCATCAAGATTTAGTTCAGGATCTTTTGGCTTTGGCCAAAGAAGAAATTGATCATTTTGAACAAGTACACAATATCATTATCAAACGCGGTTTACAACTAGGTCGCGAACGCAAAGACGATTATGTGAACGAGTTGTATCTGTATATGAAACGAAGCAACACCGGAAGTCGAGTGTCTGGTTTAGTAGAACGTTTGTTGTTTTCGGCCATGATTGAGGCGAGAAGTTGTGAGCGATTTAAAGTCCTTTCTGAAAATATTGAAGATGAAGAATTGGCTACTTTTTACCGCAATTTGATGGAAAGTGAAGCGGGACATTATACTACTTTTATTAGTTATGCCCGTAAATATGGAGAAGGTATAGATGTAGAACAACGCTGGAGAGAATGGTTGGACTTCGAAGCTTCTATTATCACCAATTATGGCAAAGGTGAAACTGTGCATGGGTAGCATTATCAATTCTAAAAATTGAATTACTCCACTATGATATTGTGCTTATACAACAATCCTTTGAGACCTTCTAAAGCGAAAGTTGCTTTTTTAATCTTGGTTTTTTCTGGATCAATAGTGAAATTGTAGCTGGTTCTAAAATCAGCTTTTGAGGCGTTGGCTTTGTCAAATTCGGCACGATATAAATCGCAATTATCAAAAACTACTTCAGATAAATCGGTTGCCATAAAATCCACGGCAATTAGACTACAGTTTTTAAATTGTGTTTCTTTTAGTTTTAAAGTGTAGAATTTGGAGAAGTCTAAATTACATCGGCTGAAGGCTATTTCAAAAATCAATTTGTCACACATTGAGAAATTAATATCCTGCATTTTGCAGTTATTGAAATGTACAGTTCGCAATGCGGTATGATTGAGTTTGGTGCTATTTAAATTACAATTGGTAAACGAACACTCAATAAAAGTAACTCCAATGAAATTACAAGCGGTAAAATCACAATTGATAAACTGACAGGATTCAAATTCTTTGAGGTTCATTTCCTCTTCACCATAAGTGGTGTCTTGGTAGGTCAAATCAAAGAAGTATGTTGTCATAATTTGAGGGGGATAGTTATTGACTGGATTATATATCCTATAAAGCTCCGCTTTGAAAATAGAATTAAAACAAAAAAACGCTCAAGCTGTTTCTGGATTGCATATCCATAAAAGCTCCGCTTTGAAAATACAATTAAAACAAAAAAACGCTCAAGCGAGCTTGGCGTTTTTTCTTTTAATTGTATTTATTCGTGACCTCGACTGGATTCAAACCAGTAACCTTCTGAGCCGTAATCAGATGCGCTATTCAGTTGCGCCACGAGGCCTTGTTACGGGTGCAAATATAGGTAAAAATGGTAGATATCCAAATCGAAAATTAAAAAATAACTGCTTTTTTAGACAATTACGTTCTTTAACTATTTATTTATCTAAGGCTCTACAGGTTACATAATAGCGGTATCCTATTAACGCCATCTGCCATTTCTTTGCTTTGGACACATCCAAGCGTTGTTTGGTTAAACTTGGCAAAAGCACTTTATTAATTGTAGCTAAAACTTTGAACATTTTTTTTTGGTAAAAATAAAAAAGACCATTGATTAAATGGCCTTTTTAGTATTTATTTCTTTTTTGATTTCGATTGAGTGGCTTTCTCTAAAGCGATTCGGGCTTTTTCTAATTCTTCTTTTGCTTTGATCATTTCTTCTTTGGCTTTGGCCAATTCTGATGTTACATCTGTTTCAGAATCTACCGATCCAATTATTTTTTTGATCTTCTTTTTGAAATCTTGTATCCCTTTTTCATTGCGCAAATCAAATTCGCTTAGTGGATTTGTTTCTGATTTTTCAATATCTTCAGAGTTCATTTCAGACTCTTTCTTAATTTTTTCAATTTCTTCTGCAGAGTAGTCGTCTTTTCCTGAAATGACTTCACCATCTTCAATAACTAAATCTTTTTTATTTGATTTTTTAATGATGATTTTGGACTTTCTAGATGATTTTGGAGATTCGTTTTTGTCAGAGAAATTAAATCGGAAACTTTCAGTTGAAGGATTTCCATCTTCATCATGAAAACCGAATATTTTTACCGCACTTCCATTGGGTGCTCCACCAAATGAAAAACTATTCATTGGATTAGAATTGGAAGGAGTTCCAAAACCAATTTCATTTCCCGACTTGTAAAAGTTAATGGTAGAAATAGGAGATTGTTGGTTGAGTTTCAATTCGCCTTTGTTTCCTTTTTCGTCTTCGTAACTTACTTTTAAACCAGTAATTTCTTTATTCGCATTGCGTTTTACATCGGAATAATTAATAGTTACACCATATTTTTTCAATGCTCTAACATCGTCATTCATTTCTGATTCAGGAGTGGTTTTATTCCAAGTCATCACCACATCGTCATTTTCATTGTTGATTTCGATGATTTCTTTTTTCTTCTGATTTTGTGCCAATACAGCAACAGAACCTCCGATAATTAAACTGAAAGCAAGGGCTAATGTGAAATAATGTTTTCTAGTATTCATAGTAAAAATTAAATTAAAAGTTGTGATTTCTATTTTTAACGAAGCAAACCTATTAATTGATTTTTAGACCCAAAAATACCTTTGCAAAAATTTAACGTAATTAATTTTTTGATAAGAAAACACAACTATTATTTTTCTAACACTAATAATCGTTGTAACCAAACACAACACAGAACAGCTAGTACTCCTAAAGTCCCCATTACAAACCAATTGGCTTGATAATTAAAATGGCTAATAATTTCTAGTCCCATTTTAGAACTGGCAATGTGAGCCAAACTAAAACTCATAGTAAATAAAGCCATATAACGTCCTTCGTGGCCTTTGGGTGCGCGACTTAGAGCGAAAGAGTTAGAGAAAGGGAAAATGAACATTTCTCCAAAAGTGATAAAAAGTAAACTCACAATTAAGATGCCTGCCCAAGCATTGAATAACAATATATAGAAACTAATTGCCATTAAAACACTTCCCCATAAAATAATGGACAGTTTGCTGATGTCTTTGCGTTGGCAATAACTTACAATTGGCATTTCCAAAAAGAAAATGAGTATGCCATTAAGAGACAGAATCAATCCACTTTGAAATTCGGATAAACTAAAATGTTCGCTGTGATAAAGTGGTAGCGTAGTAAATAATTGAAAAAAAAGGATCGCAGTTATAAAACACACGAATAAGAAAATCCAAAATATTTTGTCTTTAAAAACCGATTCTCTTTTGGATTCGGCTTCTTTTTTTGCAATTAAATCTTCAGGCACTTTCTTTTCTTTTACTAGTACAGCAAATAGAACAATAGCAATAATACACGAACTACCATCGACCCAAAATAGCGCTTGGTACCCTTGGTTCAAAATAATCAAACCACCCAAGGCAGGTCCTGCAGCAAATCCAAGATTAACGGCTAAACGAACTAATGTTAAAGCGCGAGTTCGATTTTCGGGTTTGGCATAGGTGCCTAAAGAAACAAACATGGCGGGACGGAACATATCGGCAATGACCATAATGATAAACATGCTGGCGCACAAAGCCCAAAAGGAAGTGACGTATTGCAAGAAAAAGAACAAAACACCGCTAGTGAACAAACTAAAAATCATGATTTTGTAAAATCCGATTTTGTCCGATAATTTGCCTCCCATCCAAGAGCCAAGCATGGAACCAAAACCAAAACAAACCATAATCCATCCT
Organism: Flavobacteria bacterium GWA2_35_26; assembly: GCA_001800905.1. Classification (GTDB taxonomy): domain Bacteria; phylum Bacteroidota; class Bacteroidia; order Flavobacteriales; family Flavobacteriaceae; genus Flavobacterium. The sequence continues at coordinate 114,245 of MGWH01000006.1, forward strand.
ACTTGAGAATAGGAGAGATGCAAGTCTTCTTTTAGGTATTTAGATAAAAACGGCAATACCATTGTGCCAGCCCGATTGATAAATGTAATCAACGCGAGTATCCAAACCTCTCTTCGAAAGCCTCTAAAATTATTGATGTATCGTTGTATTCCGGACTGAATCATAGTAAAATTTGTGTGCCAAAGGTACCAACTTTTGGTTTACATTTTATTCTAGTAATTAGGATGTTTTAAATTAATTTCATTTGCCCTGAAATCGTTTTGTTTTCTATTGGATTGTAGTATTTTTGTTGAAATTTAATTGGAATGAAAAAGATACTACTGCTTGTTATGCTGTTGCAATTTAGTTTTGGCTTTGCCCAATCCCAGTTCAGTTGGGAAGCAGTAGAAAAATTCCAAAATGAATTGAATGCCGAATATGCAGATGCTAAGACAAGTCCGCTTTTACCCGAAGATTTGAAAGTGTTTAAAAGCTTGGATTTTTATCCTGCTAATGAAAAATTCAATGTGGTAGCTAAATTCGTTCGAACTGCCAACGAGCAACCTTTTGAAATGAAAACCTCAACCGATAGAAAACCGGTTTATGTGAAATATGGAGAAGCGCATTTTAGCATTGAGGGTCAGCTTTTCAAATTGAATATCTATCAAAATATTGAATTGTCTAAGAAAGAGCAATACAAAGATTATTTGTTTTTGCCTTTTTCTGATTTGACTTGCGGTGACGAAAGTTATATCGGTGGAAAATACATTGATCTTAAAATTCCTCAAGGCGATACGGTTGTGATAGATTTTAATAGGTCGTACAATCCGTATTGTGCATACAGTCCTAAGTATTCGTGTCCAAAAGTGCCTTTAGAAAATGATTTAAAAATAGCAATTCGTGCTGGCGTTAAAAAGTTTCATGACTAATGCAGTACTTTAATTTACATACACATTCGTTTAGCAATCAGGCAGATGTGGTTGAATTAGTCAATCAATATCCTCAAGAATTTTCGGATTCAATTCCGTATTACTCCATTGGTATTCATCCATGGTTTATTGTGGAAGACCGCATCGAAAGTGATTTAGCTATTCTCGAAAGTAAATTAAGCGAACCTGGATGTTTGGCTTTGGGCGAATGTGGATTGGACAAACGAATTGAAGTTGTTTTTGAATTACAGCAAACCGTTTTTGAGCGACAATTGCTTTTGGCTGAACAGTACCAAAAACCGGTTGTGATTCATTGTGTGGCCGCTTTTCAGGAATTGATTACCATCAAAAAGAAATTGAAAATTTCAGTTCCCTTTTTGATTCATGGATTTTCTAAAAATGAACAGATCGCTAAAGAATTAGGAGCCAATGGTTGTTACATTTCTTTTGGCAAGTATTTATTACGAATGCCCCAATTGGAATCGGTTTTTAAAGACATGCCTAATGACCGATTTTTCTTGGAAACTGATACGGACGAACAAACGATTCAGGAAGTGTATGCATTGGCTGCAAAATATAAAGGGCTAACAATTCCTCAATTACAAGAATTGGTAACTATTAATTTCAGTACTATTTTTGGTACCCAATTTAACAAATAACCGAATAAACAGATAAATAAATACAATCATGGCAGAGTGGACAGAAAGAGCCGAATTATTATTTAAAAAAGAAGGATTAGAAAAATTACACAATGCCAAAGTATTGGTCGTTGGATTAGGAGGCGTAGGTTCTTTTGCTGCTGAATTTTTAGCAAGAGCAGGAGTAGGCAATATGACTATTGTTGATGGCGATGTAGTGGATATTACTAATATTAACCGACAATTACCGGCTTTGCATTCTACTGTAGGGCAACCTAAAATAACTATTGTAGGCGATCGTTTGATGGATATTAATCCTGAATTGCAATTGACTCGTATCCAAGAATTTTTATCACCAGAACGCGCGTTTGAATTGGTTTCACCAGAATTTGATTATGTTTTGGATTGTATTGACAGTGTGACACCTAAATTGAATTTGATCATCGCTGCCAAACGAAAAGGAGTTAAAGTAATTAGTAGTATGGGAGCTGGAGGCAAGATGCAAGCATCTAAAGTAAAAGTATCCGACATTAGTAAAACAGAGAATTGCTTTTTGGCACGTACCATTAAACGACGTTTGAAAGAAGTGAAAATTGATAAAGGAGTGAAAGTAGTTTTCTCATCAGAAATACAAGACGAAAGCAGTTTAAAAACTACTGACGGGAAGAATTTTAAAAAATCATTTTACGGAACCAACAGTTATATGCCAGGTTTATTTGGTTTGTATGCGGCCGAAACAGTGATCCGTTATTTATTGTACAGAGACTAATTAGTTATACAAAACAACTATGATACAGACGGTAATTTTTGATATGGATGGGGTTATTGTGGATACCGAACCGGTGCACCGCTATGCGTATTACAAGCAATTTGAAGAATTGAATATTGAGGTGACCGAGGCAATGTACACTTCGTTTACCGGTTTTTCGACTCGAAATACGTTTCAAACTTTGAAAGAACAGTTTCAATTAACGCACGAAGTAGAAGATTTGATTCAGCGAAAAAGAAGCATTTTTAATGATGCTTTTGATACGAAAGCAGATTTGGAATTATTAGAGGGTGTTCGTACTTTGATCGAAGATTTACACCAAAACGGAATCCAATTGATTTTGGCCTCTTCAGCTTCAAAAGTGACTATTGATCGCGTATTTACTCGTTTTGGGTTACATGATTTTTTCACTCATATTGTAAGTGGAGAAGACTTTCCAAAATCCAAACCGCATCCGGCAATATTTGAACATGCAGCTTCCTTGTCGATAGCGCCCAAAGAAAATTGCATTGTGATAGAAGATAGTACGAATGGTGTAAAAGCGGCTAAATCTGCTGGGATTTATTGTGTAGGATACATCAGCGAACATTCCAAAGATCAGCATTTAGAAGAGGCCGATTTAGTGATCAATCACTTTAAAGAATTAACTGCTGAAGTTATTCGTACTTTAAATTAATATTTATCTCAATCATTCAATTGAATTTGTAAATTTGGAATCAATAAACACAAACACTATGAAAAAAATAATTTTCGCATTAGCGGTATTCATTTCTCAATTTGTTGCAGATGCACAAATTAAAACACCACAAGCTAGCCCAAGAGCTATAGTGAGTCAAATGGTAGGATTAACAGAAGTAGAATTGAATTATTCTCGTCCAGGAGCAAAAGGCAGACCGGTTTTCGGTAACTTAGTTCCTTTTGGAAAATTGTGGAGAACGGGTGCTAATGAGAATACTACTATTTCATTTAGCGATGATGTTATCATTGATGGAAAAACCTTGAAAAAAGGAAAATATGCCTTGTATTCAGTTCCAAGAATTGAAAGTTGGGATATTATTTTTTATACTTCAACTGATAACTGGGGGTTACCACAAGAGTTTGATGAGGCTAAAGTGGCGCTTAGAACAACAGTTAAAGAAGAAGCTTTATCAAAACCAGTAGAAAGTTTAACAATCAATATTTCTGGTTTAGATACTAGTTCTGCTTTTTTGGAAATTTTTTGGGAGAATTCATCCGTAGCCTTGAAATTTGAAGTACCTACTCAAAAAACAGCTATGGCAAGTATAGAAAAAGTTTTGGGAGGTCCTACAGCCAATGATTATTATTCGGCAGCCAATTTTTTATTTCAATCCAATACAGATATTGCTAAATCATTAGTATATGTGAACAAATCATTGGAATTAAGCAAAGACAAACCGTTCTGGTTTTTGCGTTTAAAATCATTGATCCAAGCGAAACAAGGCGATAAGTCAGGCGCAATTGAAACCGCTAAATTATCGATGGAAGCTGCTGAGGAAGCTAAAAATCAAGATTACGTTAAAATGAATAGAGATAGTATTGCTGAATGGAGTAAGAAATAATTCAATTTTAATCGCAATAAAAAATCCCGTTTATTATTTAAACGGGATTTTTTTATTCAACAAAGGCAATTTTATTCTTGAATACCAATCGCTCTAGTAGCCAAGCAATAACAATAGTCAATAGAGCCCCTATGAAATTCAGCCATAAATACCCTAATTTTTCCTCACCACTTGGGTATAAATAAATTGCAAAGTAGTAGATGACAAAAATGGCAACTTGGCTAAAAACCGCGCTGTAGAAAATAGCACTCGATTGAATTCTTTTGGAATACATTCCTACTAAAAAGATGCCTAAAACGGTTCCATAAAAAATAGACCCAATGATATTTACCAATTGAATCAGGTTTTCAAACAAAGTACCAATACAAGCAAATAGTATGGCTATTATTCCCCAAAATAAGGTGAATAGTTTACTAGCATTAAGGTAATGTTTTTCTGATTTTTCTTCTTTTAAATTTCGTTTGTAGATGTCAATGGTGGTGGTTGATGCCAAAGCATTTAAACCCGAAGCGGTGGAGGACATGGCTGCCGAAATGATTACGGCCAACAATAATCCAATTAACCCTTTGGGTAAATAGTTCAAAATGAAGTGAAAAAACACATAATCTTTATCGTTGGTTTCGCTGCGACTATCTGCCTTCAAAATAATCTCTTTAGCTCGATCTCTTAAGTCTTTTTCTTTATTCGAAAGTGCAACCATTTCCTTTCTTAGAATAGGATTGTCATAGTCTTGGTTCAGTTGATCGATGTACAACAGGTTGATTACTTTTTTATCTTCAGAGATTACTTCTAACTTTTTTTCGAGGGCTTTGTATTCCTCTTTAAAAGGCGAATTATCTACACTTATTTTATTGTTAGGGTTAAAATTTAAAGGGACTGGGTTGAATTGAAAAAAAACGAAAACGAGAACACCTGTCAAGAGAATAAAGAATTGCATTGGCACTTTTAATACACCGTTCATTAGTAATCCCATCTGACTTTCTCTAACTGATTTTCCTGATAAATAGCGCCCCACTTGAGATTGGTCTGTGCCAAAGTAGGCTAAAGCCAAGAAAAAACCTCCGGTGATTCCGCTCCAAAAGGTATATTTTTCTTCGGGATCAAATGAAAAATTAACACTGTCCATTTTGTCATTGGCACCAGCAATATGCATGGCATTGCTAAAACTCATATCGTTGGGTAAGTAATATAATATCCAAAAAAAGGTAATTACCATTCCCAATAAAATGACAAACATTTGTTGTTTTTGGGTTACGTTTACTGCCTTGGTACCGCCAGTAACAGTATAGACAATTACTAATAATCCGATAATGATATTCAAATAATTGATATTCCAACCCAATAGGGCTGACAAAATAATTGCGGGTGCATAAATAGTCAATCCGGTTCCGAGTCCTCTTTGAAACAAGAAAAGTCCGGCAGCTAATGAACGAGTACGTAAATCAAATCGTTTGCCTAAATATTCATAAGCAGTGTAGACTTTGTATTTGTGATAAATAGGAATAAATGTAACACAAACAATTACCATGGCTATTGGTAAGCCAAAATAAAACTGCACGAATCCCATTCCGTCATGATAGGCTTGTCCTGGCGTAGATAAAAAGGTAATTGCACTAGCTTGCGTCGCCATAACCGAAAGACCTACAATATGCCAAGGGGTTTCATTACTTCCTAAAATATAATCCTGCACGTTTTTACTTCCCTGACTTTTCCAAGCCCCATAAACGACTATGAAAAGTAGTGTAACGACAAGTATGATCCAATCAAATAATTCCATAATTTAAGCGTATAACTGCATTATGAAATAAAACAACAAAATATAGATAGCATTAATAACAAGTACCCAAGTATAGCTTTTTTTCCAAATTTTAGTTTTTGATTTCATTTTGATCTACTTTGGTGTTATTAATTAACTATCATTAATCAGTAAATTCAGAATCTGATTTTGATTCTAGACTAATGATCGAAATCCCTTTCTGTAATAAAAGGTTATTGGGGTAGATAACTAATTCACCTTCTTTATTGATCATACTAATGTAAAAGGCGCCAATGTCTTCAATTTCTGCAATAACAGGAAAATCTTTATCATGGATATGAATGGTATCGCCAATTTTAAATGGATACGAAAAAAACAAAATTATCCCAGAAGTAATGTTACTCAAAATGGACCATTGTGCCACCATGGCTACACCCACGATGGTTGCCAAAGAAGATACTGCAATGATAATGTCTTTGGCATCAACACCCCAAATAATAACCAAGGCAACAAGAACCAAAATGTTAATTAATAAGTGTAAATATTTGATTACAAGGTTGGTGCGTCTTTCTACAGTTTGACTTAAACGGGCATAACGGCGAACTAATTTTGTAGTGATAAGTCGCAATAATACTAATAGTACTAATACAACTCCAGTAGCAATAGCTTCGCGTGCAAAATCGTTAAAAAATGAAATGTACATAATTTTAGTTGTCTAAATTATTTAAATAATCGAATACTTTATCGGTTGGCATTCCCATCACATTCGTATAGGAACCTTCTATTTTGGCTACTCCGACAAACCCAATCCATTCCTGAATACCATAGGCGCCCGCTTTATCATAGGGTTTGTAATGGTCCAAATAATATTGAATGGCTTGATCGCTAAGTGTATTAAAAGTGACTTTAGTAACCTCAAAAATAGTATCCGTTTTTGTTTTTGTTTTAAAACAAACTGAAGTAATCACCTCGTGCGTAGCATTGGATAACGATTGTAAAATAGCAAAAGCATCTTGCTCGTCTTTGGGTTTGCCCAAAGCTTTGTTGTTGTGCCACACAATCGTATCACTGGTAATTAGCAATTCGTTTTCCTTAAGTTCGCCCTCAAATGCGCTGGCTTTCAATTCAGCTAAATAATTTGTAATTGCTTCGGCTTCTAATTCTGGAGGATAGACCTCTTCAATTTCTTTAAGACGAATTTCAAAATCCAAATCCAAGTCTTTGAAAAATTGTTGGCGTCTTGGCGAACCAGACGCTAAAATCAAGGAATAGTTGGCGAGTTTATTTTTAAGCATTCGTTTGTTGGTTAATCGTGTTTACCGTCAAAATTCTCCATCCATTTACCTTGCACTTTCATGACTTGTTCAATCACATCACGAACGGTACCTTTTCCTCCATTTTTATGAGAAATGTATTTTGAAATTGATTTTATTTCGGGGCTTGCATCTTGTGGACAAGTAGGTAATCCAACCAATTTCATTACATGATAATCAGGAATGTCATCGCCCATATACAAAACTTGTTCTGCTTTAATGTTATAAATGTCAGTGTATTCATCGAATGTAGCTACTTTGTCTGGAGTTCCCAAATGAATGTCTGTAATACCTAGATTACGCAAACGAACACGAACACCTTCGTTGCTTCCTCCAGAAATGATACACACATTGTAACCCGCATCTACAGCCGATTTTAACGCATATCCATCGCGGATATTCATGGTTCGTAACATTTCGCCTTCGTTGGAAACAAAAACAGAACCGTCGGTAAGTACGCCATCGACATCAAAAATAAATGTGGTGATGTCGTTCATTATTTCTTTATAGCTTTTTGCCATTATCTTGTATGGATTGAGTTAGTAGATTATAAATAGCAGCTTGATTTTCATCAGTCAAAAACTGTTGATGTGCTGCAATTGTTGAGATATCGTTACGTTTAGCGGGTCCCGTTTGCGCTGCTTTAGGCGAAAGGGTTGCTGTTTTGTTTGCTGTTTCCTGAATCAAAGGTTTTAAAATTGCAAAAGGAATTGCGTTAGCATCGCAAATTTCATTTCCTATTAGGTACAAATGATTGACAAAATTATTTACAAAAACCGCCGCTACATGCAAGGCTTTTCGTTGTTCAGAGTTAATGTCGTAAACAGCGTCTGAAATAGCATTGGCAATTAGTTTTAAATTAGGTAAATCTTTTCCATTTTCTGTTTCTAGGCAAAGTGGAATCGTTTTAAAATTCACTGCTTTGTCTTTGGAAAACGTTTGTAAAGGATAAAAAACAGCTCGATGATTTTTGGGATTCAAACTATCGATGGATACGGATCCTGAAGTATGTGCTACCAATCGATTTTCAAATGGTAAAGCAGCGGAAACCTCAGCAATAGCATCATCCGAAACCGAAATGATATACAGATCAGCTTCTTGCAATTGAGTATAGTCAGAAATAATTCGATTGGAATCGAGTAGGTGAGCGACGGTTATAGGATTGCGCGCCAACACTTGGACCAATTCGATCGAGGGATTCGATTGAAACGCCTGAATCAAATGTTGGGCTAGGTTTCCAGAACCGATGATGCTTACTTTAATCATAGCTACAAATTTAACAAAAAAATGAAGAGTTCAACTGATATTAATTCAATTCCTATTGGTGTTTAATTTTGGATTAAATTAACAACTGTCCGAATATGGAAGTCAACATTTTTAAGTACTTTTGTGCCACTTATATCAAAATTAATTCCTTTATAATGGATAAAAAAATAAGCTCAATTTTGTTTTCTACTCGCTTGATGGCGGTTATTTTTATAGTTTTTGCAGTAGCGATGGGAGCAGGAACTTTTATTGAAAGTAAATACAATACAGATACGGCTCGTATTTGGATTTATAATGCATGGTGGTTTGAAGTAATCATGGTCTTTTTCATGATTAATTTTTTTGGCAATATCAAGCGTTACCAATTATTCAAAAAAGAAAAATGGGCGACTTTAATGTTGCACTTTGCCTTTATTTTTATTCTGTTAGGCGCTTTTATTACCCGTTACATAAGTTATGAAGGCGTGATGCCCATTCGCGAAGGCGCTACCGAGAACAAAGTGTATTCTGATAAAACATTTTTGACTGTGTTTGTAGATGGAGAATATAAAGGAGAACCTAGACGTAGAGTTTTTGAAAAACAACTCCTGTTATCACCAGTTACAGATAATGATTTTACCCTTTCTGGAGAATTCGCTGACACCCCTTTTAAAGTCAATTATGCCAATTATATTATGGGTGCCAAACAAAAAATCGAACCCAATGACAAAGGAATTTTATATTTAAAATTAGTTGAAGCTGGTGAAGGTGGGCGAGAAGAACACTTCCTTAAAGAAGGCGAAGTACAAAATATTCATAATGTTTTATTTGCTTTGAATAAACCTACAGATGGTGCAATTAATATTTCCACTACAGGTGAAACACCTACTATTCAAACTCCTTTTGAAGGAAATTTTATGCGTATGGCCGATAAATTACAAGGCAAAGTGGAAAAAGATATTGTGCAACCTTTGATGATGCGTTCGTTGTATACTATTGGCGAAAAGCGTTTTGTTTTCCCAGATCCTCCTACAAAAGGGACGATTGCTTACGAATCGGATAATGACTTTAAAGCTAAGAATCATAATGATGCTTTGGTAATCACTCTAACGGCAGATGGGCAACAAAAAGAAGTTACGCTGTTAGGTTCTAAAGGAAAAACAGGCGAACCGCAAACGGTGAAAATTGGTAACAAAGATTACTCTTTCTTTTTTGGAAGCAAAACTTACGATTTGCCTTTTACAATTAAGTTGAATGATTTTATTGCCAAAAAATATCCAGGAACCGAGAAGAGTTATTCGGCTTTTGAAAGTAAAGTCACTGTAAAAGATTCTACTGAAACTTTTGATGCTCAAATATACATGAACCACGTGTTGGATTATAAAGGTTTCCGTTTCTTTCAGTCGTCATTTGATCCTGATGAAAAAGGAACAGTTTTATCAGTGAATCACGATTTTTGGGGAACCAATATTACCTATTTGGGTTACTTTTTATTGTACATCGCAATGATGGCTATTTTGTTTACAAAACATTCTCGTTTTGCCGATTTAAAAAGAAAATTAGAAAGCGTTAAAGTTAAAAAAGCAAAATTTTTGGCTGTTATTTTATTCCTTCTAAGTGCCACAACTTGGGCACAAGACCATGTTCATAATCATGAACACCAACATGATGCAAAAGAAGAAAATACAGCAGCACATGCTAACACCATGTTGTCATTGAAAGAAACAGAAACTTTAATTTCAAAATACAAAGTCTCAAAAGAACATGCCGCAAAGTTTGGACGATTGATCATTCAAGATGCTGGAGGTAGAATGAAACCTATCAATACGTTTTCATCTGAATTGTTGCGAAAAGTAAGTCATTCGGATACCTACAACGGAATGAATTCCGATCAAGCCTTTCTATCGATGACACAATATGCAAGTGCTTGGATTCAGGTTCCAATCATTTATATTAAAGCAGGTAATGACAGTATTCGTAAAATTATTGGGATTGATTCTAAAGCTGGATTTGCACCATTCGTATCTTTCTTTGATGCCAAAGGAAATTACAAATTGACACCGTATTTAGAAGAGGCTTTTAAAAGCGCGAATCCAAATCAGTTTGAAAAAGATTTTATCGAAACGGATAAAAAAGTGAACTTAATGGAATCGGCATTGAGTGGTCGCATCTTAAAAATATTCCCTATTCCAAACGAACCTAATAATAAATGGATTTCCTACTTAGAATTAAACGAGTCGGGAATGAAAGGCATGGATGCCACCTACACCAAGAGTATTTTACCCTTATACTTTGGAACTTTAAACAATGCTGCAACTTCCAATGAGTATACCTCAGCCGATGAATTATTAGAAAGTTTGAATGGGTTCCAAAAGAAATTTGGTAGTTCAGTCATGCCTTCAGAAGATAAAATTGATTTAGAAATTGCCTATAACAAATACGATGTGTTTAAAAACTTGCCGTATTGGTATTTGACTGCAGCAGTTTTGATGTTGTTGTTGTGTATTGTAGATATTTATAAATCAAGAAAAGCAATTCGTATTAGTATTAATGTAATTCATGTTGCTATTGGATTGTTGTTTCTATTACATACTTTAGGATTAATAGCACGTTGGGTAATTTCGGGACATGCGCCATGGAGTAATGCCTATGAATCGATCATTTATGTAGCTTGGGCCACTATGTTTTTTGGTTTGGCTTTCGATAGAAAATCAAAATTAACTGTTGCCTCATCCTCTTTTGTTACTGCGATGATTTTGATGGCTGCTTATATGAATTGGATTGATCCAGAAATCGCCAACCTACAACCCGTTTTGAATTCGTATTGGTTGATGATTCATGTGGCAGTAATTGTGGCGAGTTACGGACCCTTTGCTTTGGGAATGATTTTAGGATTCGTTTCATTAATATTGATCTTGTTTACCAATGAAAAGAACAAAGCCAAGATGGATTTGAACATCCAGGAAATTACCTATATTAATGAAATGGCATTGACTATCGGATTGATTATGTTGACAATTGGTAACTTCTTAGGAGGACAATGGGCTAACGAAAGTTGGGGTCGTTATTGGGGTTGGGACCCAAAGGAAACTTGGGCACTAATTAGTATTATGGTCTATGCCTTTGTTATCCATGCCCGATTTGTCCCTGCTTTGAGAGGTAAATGGATATTCAATTTGATGAGTATGTTTGCGTTTGTATCGATCTTGTTTACCTATTATGGTGTGAATTTCCATTTGGTTGGATTGCATTCGTATGCCAGTGGTGAAGCAAAATCATTAAGTTGGATTTGGCAATCGTTAGGAGCAATTTCTATCTTAGGAGCCATTACGTATCCTAAATACAGAAAGTATTATAAAAAATAATTCGAAATTCTTTTAGCTAACTATTTATCAATTGTTTAACATTGGTTTTAATTTTAATAATCTACATTTACAATTCATTTTAAAAATTTATCATAATGAAACTAGCTGCTTTAACTTGTTGTATCGCATTGTTGTTTAGTTGTCAAAACAAAGCGCAAAATGCAATGTCCTCAAAAACTACTACTTCAGTAACCATGACCAAACAATCCATTCATCAATTTAAAGTAACTGATCTTTCAGGAAACACTTTTGATTTTGCTTCCTTGAAAGGAAAAAAAGTAATAGTAGTGAATACCGCTTCAAAGTGTGGGTTGACACCTCAGTACAAAGATTTAGAAACTTTATATACAACTTATAAAGACAAAGGATTAGTTATTGTGGGTTTTCCTGCGAATAACTTTTTCTCTCAAGAACCTGGAACCAATGAAGAAATTGCACAGTTTTGTCAATTGAATTATGGGGTAACTTTTCCAATGATGGCTAAGGTTTCGGTAAAAGGAAAAGACATGTGTGAAGTATATCAGTTTCTAACTAAACAAGCCAAAAATGGGGTAGAAGATTCTGACGTTGAATGGAATTTTCAAAAATACTTGTTAAACGAGAACGGAGAATTGGAGAAAGTAATTTCGCCAAGAACTAAACCTTTAGACGAAGAAATTGTCAATTGGGTAAAAGGATAATTATACAATAATTCAAATATAAAAAGGGATTTTCAATGTACTGAAAATCCCTTTTTTGTTTTATTCAGCAGCTATAATTTCTTTAACGGCCAATTCGTAATTCCGAATGTTTTTGGTTTTGTTAATCTTCTTTAGCACTTTATGTGGGTTAGAGAAAATAACCGAAAAGTAGTCCCATAAATGGTGCATCTTCAATAAAATATGAGAAGGACCTGATAGGGATTCGCTATACCCTTGGTACAAAGTTTCGTGGAAATCACTAAATAAAGCCATTTTATTCGTTGGGTATTCAGTAGTGTTTTGTTTAATCATACTAGGTAAAAAAGGATCGGATATCAAGCCTCTACCAATCATCCAATGATCAATAGTAGGGAAACGCTCTTGCATTTCTCTAAATTTCGTTACCGAAGTAATATCTCCGTTATAATACAGTTTGTGTTTGGTAGCATCAATACAGGCTTGAAAAGCGTCTAAATGTACGCCACCTTTGTACAATTGTTTTCCTAAACGCGCGTGAATGGCAATATTTTTTAAAGGATATTGATCCAAAATGGGGAAAACATCCAGAATTTCTTGAGTAGTTTCGTAACCCAATCGCATTTTCATGGATACCAAAATATCGGTTTCAGCATGCGCTCTTTTTAAAATTGTATTGATTTTTTCGGTATTGCTAATTAAACCCGAACCCATTCCGGATTTGGTCACCATTGGATACGGACAACCTAAATTCCAATTCAATTCTTTGTACCCAAGTTCACGAACGTATTTAGCAACAAACAGAAATTCATCAGCATCATTGGTGATTACTTGCGGAATCACTTCCAAATCCAAATTGTTCTCGGGTAACAAATCCCTTTCGTAAGACGATTTAATTACCATTTTTCCATTCAACCGAATGTAAGGAGAGTAGTAGGTGTCAATTCCACCAAAATAGGTATTAATGGCATTTCTAAAACGGAAATCAGTAAATCCTTGTAAAGGTGAAGAGAGTAGGGTAAAATCCATAGTGTGGGTTAGGCGTCAAAGATACGATTGTTTTTATTCTAAAATCAATTGTACAAAAACAGAATCCAACCAACGATTGAATTTAAATCCAGATTCTTTGATAATTCCAACGGTTTTAAATCCAAATTGATGATGAAAATCAATACTGGTTTGGTTTTCGGCATCAATAACCCCAATCATAGTGTGGAGTCCTTGTTGTTTAGCTAACTGAATTAATTTGGATAACAATAGTTTTCCAATTCCCAATCCTTGATTGTCTTGTTGAACATAAACCGAATGCTCCACAGTGTACTTATACGCTTCTCGGAAACGGAATTCAGCATACATTCCAAAGCCCACCACTTCGCCATTATTTTCTGCAACAATTACAGGAAAACCAGCTTTTATTTTGGAATCCAATATTGCTTCTTGTTGTTCCAAACTTCGAATGGTGTAATCATACAAAGCAGTTGCATTCAAAATATTATAATTGATAATAGATAGAATGGCTGCTGCATCTGATTTTTGATATTCTCTTACTGTAATTGCCATTATTTTTTAGTTTTTGCAGCAGGTTTAGCGGCTATTTTTTTTCGTTCTAGTAGATCGGTCAGCAGCTTATCTGCTTCTTTGCCATCCCAACCCATTTGTGTGCTGAATGCCTTTGCTTTCTTAGTAATTGTTATGGCAATAGGGATATTATTTAGTTTTCTGTATACACGCGCTTCTAATAATATTCCGTCATACGATTCTTCCAACTCATTAGAATGTTTGATCCAACTTAACGATTGATTCAAACTAGCCGCATCGGTTGAGTTGCGCATTACGTTCAATACTATGGATTTAATTTCTTTTGGACTGTTCCAAACGTACTTTTTGATATGGGCAGCAGCTACTTTTTTGTATTCATTCCAATTCGAATTGAACTCATAATGATCCAAGTCGTATTGAAATAGCAACGAATCAATCATTGTAGAGTTGATAGTTTTTGCAATAGCACGTTGTTTTTTATAATTGGCAACGTCATTTGTTTTTACAACGGGTTTCAATAATTCCATCACGCTATTTTTAAACTTGTCGTTGACTCTTTTCTGAGAAGTAATTTCGGCAAATGCTTGTTGGTTCGTGATTACAAATTGATACTCACGAGAAGCAATATCGCTAACTCCATTGGTAAAAATTTTCCAATTGACTTCATTGACGATCTTATCATCTGTAAGTTTTTCAAAATACTCATGTGCGATAGGATTTAATTCATTGCGGTCTTTTCCTTTTTTTAAAGCTACTAAATAGCGCATTAAATTGAGTCCGTTGGTTTTATCTTTTTCATATTCGGCTTTCAAATAGGGTAATTGTTGTTTTGGATTCAAAGCCAATTTTACCTCTGAAAGAAATTTATCTTTCTTTAATTCTCCTGTAAATCGAGCCAGTTCTTGTCCGTTTTCATCCAACACCAAAAAGGTCGGAAAGGTTTTTACATTGTATTTTGTTTTAAAATCTTCAGAACCCGGTTTTTCAAAATTCAAACCTGCAAAAACATAGTTAGCATTCATAAACGAAACTACTTCTGGGTCTTTGAGGGTAGTCGCCTTAATATTTTTACAATGCGGACACCAATCGGCATACGCCATATAAAATATAGGTTTTTTTTCTACTTTAGCTCTTTGCATTACGGATTCTAAGCCGCTTTCGTCAAAACGAATTGAATCCTGTGCATAAGCTGAAAATGGTAAAACAAATAGAAAAAAAAGAAAGAAGGTGGTAAAGTGAGGCTTCATTTCAAAATGAATTTAATTTTGAATACAAATATATTTTCTTTTTTAAATCAATCCGAAAATTGTATCATAATTTACCAACAATTAGAATTACAATCGTAAATTTGCTTCTAGTTTTCAAAAAGAAGCAATCTGAATTATGATCTACCCTAAAATACCTTTAGCACAAAGTATCCTTGAGATTTTTTTAGCCAAAGGAATTACCAATATCATTATTTCACCAGGTTCGCGAAATGCGCCTTTAACCATTGGTTTTGCTTCTAATCCTGCGTTTCAATGTTACAGTATTGCCGATGAACGTTCGGCTGGTTTTTTTGCATTAGGAATAGCGCAACAAACTAAAAAACCGGTTGCTTTGGTTTGTACCTCAGGATCGGCTTTACTTAATTATTATCCCGCTATTGCTGAAGCTTTTTATAGTCAAATTCCGTTAGTCGTTTTATCTGCAGATCGTCCTCAAAGGAAGATTGATATTGGCGACGGCCAAACCATTCGTCAGGAAAATGTATTTGCCAATCATTCATTGTTCAATGCTAATTTGCAGGATGGAGCTAGTTTAGAAAACGATCAAAAAATTAACGAAGCGTTGAATAAGGCTTTCGCCCAAAAAGGACCGGTACATATTAATGCGCCTTTTGAAGAACCTTTGTATGAAACGGTTTCGGAACTCACAGTGCAATCTTATGTTTCTCCTTCGATAGAAAATACTGAGATAGTAGGCGACTTAAGTTCGTTTGCTACTATTTGGAACCAAGCTTCCCGAAAAATGATTTTGGTTGGTGTAAATGAACCCAATGCAATTGATACCAAAACGATTGATTTTTTAGCCACTGATACATCGGTTTCGGTTTGGACTGAAACTACATCCAATTTGCATCATTCCAATTTTATTACCAATATTGATACTATAATTACTCCGTTTAAAGAAACAGATTTTGAGAACTTTCAGCCTGAAATTCTGGTTACTTTTGGAGGAATGGTGATATCAAAGCGCATTAAAGCTTTCTTACGAAAATACAAACCCAAACACCATTGGCATATTGATTCGTTACGTGCGTATGATACTTTTGGCGCATTGACTCAGCATTTTGAGATGGATCCACAATTGTTTTTTGACCAATTCATTCCGTTTACAAAGGCTGTAGAGAGTGATTATTCGCAACAATTGAATGCAATCAAATCCACACGAAAAATAAAGCACGATGCCTATTTAGCTTCTGTTCCATTTTCTGATTTTACTGTTTTTGAGAAAATTATACCAAGAATTCCTAACCATAGCCAATTGCAAATTGGGAATAGTTCGGCCATACGATATGCCCAATTAATTCCAATTGACGCTTCGATTGAAGTCTATTGCAATAGAGGCACTAGCGGAATTGACGGTTGTACTTCTACTGCTATTGGTGCGGCTGTTGCCAATGAAAAACCAACTACTTTCATTACAGGAGATGTTGGATTTTTGTATGACACCAACGCGCTTTGGAACAATTATATCCCTAAAAATTTTAAAATTATTCTAATAAACAATGGGGGTGGAGGTATTTTTAGAATTCTTCCAGGACACGAAGAAACTCCTGTATTCAATACCTTTTTCGAAACTTCGCATTGTCACACAGCGGAACATTTAGCAAAAATGTATGGATTCAATTATACTATAGCAAGTGATGAAACTACTTTAGAGCAATCGTTAGTCGGTTTCTATTCTAATAATGATCAACCCCAACTGCTAGAAATATTCACACCCACCCGAAAAAACGATTCGATTTTACTGAATTATTTTAAGCATCTATTATAAAAAAAGGAGTTCATAATTGAACTCCTTTTTGTTTTACTTCACTGGAACAGGAAAGACGGGTAAACTTGCATGCCCCAATTCATCTACTGATTGAATGGCAAACAAAAAATTATCCTTTGAATACGGAATTGTTACTGCGGTATCTTTTACAAAAATTGTTTTTTCCCAATGGGAAGCAGAGGTTTCACGAACTAAAACTTGGTAGCCAAATACTGGTTTTCCTTCTGGAGCCGACCAAACTAAATCAGAGAAATTAGTTAACTCACTAATTTTAATACCAACGTTTTTTGGAGCTTTAGGTGATAAACTTAAATTACTCAAGGTGGCCAAGTTAGCACCAGTTACTTTACGCATGTATTCAAAATCCATGAACTCTGGTAAATCGCCAAATTGCGTTCCTTTTTCCAAACGCACATCTTGGTGTTGATGATCGTAATTTTCATTCATTTCGCAAAAGCGAATGGCGGTAAATCCATTTTGAGAAAACGGGGTGTGATCTCCACCACGAAGGAATCGGTCATTGCGGTAAACCAAATTAATATTCAATTGATCGATGTATTGACTTGTAGTAGTCTTGATATAACGTGCTAATAAACGCGATGGACTATCATTTTCTCGATTAGTAGATTTTCGTACTTTGGCTTCAGCTTCGGTTTCTAAATACGGAATTGCTTCACTAAATACACGTACGTTCACATTATCACGCAAACCAGTTCCATTGGATAAACTATTACCAATCATATCGTTATTCAACATGGCTATAATGTTCCAATTTTCGGCTTTGGCTTTTTCTGCTAAATGTTTGGCACCATACAACCCTTGTTCTTCACCCACAACAGTTACAAAAAGGATAGTAAAAGGAAATTCTCTTTGGCTCATAATTCTACTAATTTCCAATACTGCTGCCACACCCGAACCATCATCGTTGGCTCCAGGAGCATCAATAGTCGAATTCATCACATCCGAAGCGCGCGAATCCAAATGTCCACTGATGATTAAAACTCTGTTGTCAGTTGGATCAGTTCCTTTTAAAGTAGCCATCACATTGCCTAATTGGCTATCCACAGCGATTCTTCTACCGTCAGCTTTAATAGTGAAATAATCTATTTCAGCAGTTAATCTACCATTGGAATTTTTAGCATATTTGTCAAATTCTGATTTCACCCAACGTTGTGCAGCACCAATGCCGCGACTATTACTTTTGGTATCGCTAAGTGTATGGCGAGTGCCAAACGACACTAGTTTTCGAACTGTATTTTCCATATTGGTTGCGCTTACTTCAGTAACCATTTTTTTAATCTCAGGATCGCTTACAGTAAATTGAGCATGATTAATTTGGAAAATAAAAAGGAATAAAAAGGCATACAAAAAAGAAGTAATTTTCATAAATTCAGTGGTTTAGTTTTTTCAAATTTAGCGAATCAGTTTTAGTTTTTTGCTTTTATGAATTCAATTATTTTTTGGATTACTGAAGCGTCTCCCAATATTTTTCGGTGTCCCAAACCTTGGGTGAGTAGTATTTCACCGTTTTTTACATGATCATGAATATTGATTCCTGCTTTTACGGGAACTTCATAATCATGCTCGTCATGAACAACTAAAATTGGGGAATCGATTGCAGCGGCTGCTTTAAAAGCAGAATAATTATCCATTGCTTCGTTGTATTTGTTTTCAAAATAATCGCGCAATTTTATGCTTATGAGAGGTTGTAATTGTAATTTTTTGATGAAATCATCAATTATATCTTGAACAATATCGCCGCTACCGATTACTACAATCTTATCCGTATGAAATCCTGATTTCACTGCATTAAGCACGGCCATTCCACCCAATGAGTGTCCAATAGCAATTTCGAACGGGCCAAATTGTTTTTCCAATTCAAAGATGGATGCTATAAATTCTAGCATAATACTAGAATTTCCAGGAGATTTTCCGTGTGCAGGCGCATCAAAACTTACAGTCGCATATCCTTCCTTGATTAAGGCATCTGCAATTTTAAAAAGTTGGGTACCTCGTCCAGACCAACCGTGAACTAACAATACTTTTTTATCGCTGTTCCCATATTGGTATACCATTATCGATTTGTCAATAGAAGGTACCTTAATCAATTGTTGGGTACTTTTGGTATCCATTTCCAATTCACGCTTTGGAATTCTGTGTTTGATGGGAGTAGTGAATAATTTTGCAGCAAAAAGAACTACCGCTTTAGTGGAAATAAGGTTTAAAAACTGTCCAGTTCTTACAATGATTTTAGGAATTGGTAGTGGATCGAGTTTTTTATTTTTTTTCTTAGTCATGATTAATTAATGTGAGTTCTAAAGTAGTTGTTTTTTTTCAATTGAATAGTGCTCTAATTATAAACTTTTATCCATACTAACTAAAAAATAAATAAATTAGCCATCTAAACAATTTGATTATGGCAGATTTACCAAAGGGTGATAAAAAGTTATTGAATGCTTGGGCATTTTACGATTGGGCTAATTCCGTATATTCTTTAGTAATTTCCTCAGCGGTTTTTCCAATTTTTTATGAAGCACTGTTTTCTGAACGCAGTCATTACATTACTGTATTCGGATTTTCGCTAAAAAATTCGGCTTTAATTAGTTTTGTTACCGCTTTTGCTTTTTTGGTAGTGGCATTTATTTCACCGATTCTTTCCGGAATTTCTGATTATGTAGGCAACAAAAAATCCTTCATGAAGTTCTTTTGTTATTTGGGCGCTTTGTCTTGTATTGGATTGTATTGGTTTAGCCTTGACAATTTATATATCAGTTTGGTATTTTACTTTTTGGGATTAGTAGGTTTTTGGGGTAGTTGGGTTTTTTACAATTCGTACCTACCAGATATAGCTTTTGCCGATCAACAAGATGCTATCAGTGCTAAAGGTTTTTCCTATGGTTACGTGGGTAGCGTAATTTTGTTAATCGTGAATTTGGCCATGATTATGATGCCAGATGTTTTTGGAATTTCAGGATCTAAAGGAGAAGCTGCTATGAAAGCCATGCGTTATTCTTTTGTCATGGTAGGAATTTGGTGGATTCTATTCAGTCAATATACCTATTACTATTTGCCGAAAGGAAATAAAATTGTAGCGGCTAATTTAAAAAAGCATATCCTATTTAATGGTTTCAAAGAATTAAAAAAAGTATGGCATTTATTGGCCGAAAATAGTGCTTTAAAAAGATATCTAGCTAGTTTCTTTGTTTATAGTATGGCAGTTCAAACCGTAATGTTAATTGCAACCTATTTTGGGGCACAAGAGATTCAATGGGCTTCGCAAAGCGAAAGTACCACTGGATTAATTATTTGTATTTTATTGATTCAATTAGTTGCGATAGTAGGTGCAACGTTTACTTCGAAAGCCTCTACAAAATATGGGAACATTCCCACTTTGATTGCAATTAATGCATTTTGGATTGTATTGTGTATCATGGCGTATTTTATCACTTTGCCAATTCATTTCTATGTTATGGCAGGTTTAGTAGGTTTGGTTATGGGAGGCATTCAAGCACTTTCGCGTTCTACTTATTCTAAGTTGTTGCCACCATCTGAAGACACCGCTTCTTTTTTTAGTTTTTATGATGTAGCTGAGAAAATTGGAATTGTAATCGGGATGTGTGTGTATGGCATTATAGATCAAATTACTGGCAGTCCACGATTTGCAATTGTGTTTTTAGGACTCTTCTTTGTAATTGGACTTATTTTATTGCGTCGTGTTCCAAAAACGGCAGAATTGGAATAATCATTCCTTTAACTAATTCTATTTTGGCACAAAGATTGACTTATAAGGGGTCGGTCTTTAGAACTGCATTGCACATTGTTTAGGCCGATAGAATTTCAAAAATTAATGACAAAACGACTTATTATACTTTATGTCAAATCATAAAATACTCACAATTGACAATCTGTCACTTCAAGAATTTGATTCGGAAGCTGAATTAATCCCGTTATTGACTCCGGAAGATGAAGAGGAAATGAATAACGAAGAATTACCGGAATCCTTACCGATTTTGCCTTTGCGCAATATGGTCTTGTTTCCAGGGGTGGTTATTCCAATTACTGCAGGACGTGACAAATCCATTAAACTGATCAATGATGCCAATGCTTCCGGAAAAAATATTGGTGTTGTAGCACAAAAGAATGAAGAAGACGAAGATCCAACTAAAGATGATATTCATACCGTTGGAACCGTAGCTCGAATTTTACGTGTGCTCAAAATGCCTGATGGCAATATCACTATTATTTTACAAGGAAAAAAGCGTTTCGAAATTGCAGAAGTAGTTTCAGAAGAGCCTTATATTACTGCAACCGTAAAAGAAGTTCCTGAAAAACGTCCTAAAAAGAACGATACTGAGTTCAACGCTATCATTGATTCATTAAAAGAATTAGCGGTTAAAATTATCCAGGAAAGCCCAAATTTACCTAGCGAAGCTACCTTTGCTATCAAGAATATTGAAAGCAAATCCTTCTTGGTTAATTTTGTTTCTTCCAATATGAATCTTTCGGTAAAAGAGAAGCAAGATTTGTTACAAATCAATAATCTAAAAGATCGTGCATTAGAAACCTTGCGTTTTATGAATGTTGAGTTGCAAAAATTGGAACTTAAAAACGACATTCAATCTAAAGTTCGTTTTGATTTAGATCAACAACAACGCGAATATTTTCTTCACCAACAAATGAAAACCATTCAAGAAGAATTGGGTGGTGTTTCTCATGAAGAAGAGTTTGACGAAATGAGTCAGCGTGCCAAAACTAAAAAGTGGGACGAAACAACTCAAAAACACTTCGAAAAAGAATTGTCAAAATTGCGCCGAATGAATCCGCAAGCACCTGATTTTAGTATCCAAAGAAACTATTTGGATTTGTTTTTGGACTTACCATGGAATGAATTTTCAGAAGATAATTTTGATTTAAAACGTGCTCAAAAAATTCTAGATCGCGATCATTTTGGTTTGGAAGATGTGAAGAAACGAATGATAGAGCATCTGGCGGTTTTAAAATTGCGTAAAGATATGAAGTCGCCAATTATCTGTTTAACAGGTCCTCCTGGTGTGGGTAAAACTTCCATTGGACGTTCCATTGCAGAAGCATTGGGTAGAAAATATGTCCGAATTTCTCTTGGAGGATTACGTGATGAGGCGGAGATTCGCGGTCATAGAAAAACCTATATTGGTGCTTTGCCGGGACGAATTATTCAAAGCTTGAAAAAAGCTGGTACATCCAATCCTGTTTTTGTTCTAGACGAAATTGATAAATTATCCAACAGTCATAGTGGAGATCCTTCTTCGGCATTATTAGAAGTATTGGATCCGGAGCAAAACAATTCATTTTATGATAATTTCCTTGAAATGGGATACGATTTATCAAAGGTGATGTTTATTGCTACTTCCAATAATATGGCTTCTATTCAACCCGCGTTGCGAGATCGAATGGAAGTGATTAAGATGTCGGGCTATACGATTGAAGAGAAAGTAGAGATTGCGCGTCAGCATTTATTTCCAAGGCAATTAAAAGAACACGGATTGACTTCTAAAGACTTGACGATTGGAAAAAAACAATTGGAAAAAATTGTAGAAGGCTACACGCGTGAATCTGGAGTTCGTGGATTGGAAAACAAATTGGCACAAGTAATCCGAAATGCTGCGAAATCAGTTGCGATGGAGGAGGAGTACAATAAAAAAGTAACGGATGAAGATATTGTGAAAGTATTGGGTGTTCCAAGATTGGAAAGAGACAAATACGAAAGCAATGATGTAGCAGGTGTCGTTACGGGATTAGCTTGGACCAGTGTTGGAGGCGATATTTTATTTATTGAATCACTACTATCTCCAGGAAAAGGAACCATGACAATCACTGGTAATTTAGGTACTGTAATGAAAGAATCAGCTACGATTGCTTTAGAGTTTATCAAAGCCAATTCAGCTTCAATGGGTCTCAATTCGGATCTGTTAAACAAATACAATATTCATTTACACGTTCCAGAAGGAGCAACGCCAAAAGATGGGCCAAGTGCTGGTATTGCGATGTTGACCTCTTTAGTTTCTTTGCTTACGCAAAAAAGAGTAAAGAAAAATTTAGCCATGACAGGCGAAATTACATTGAGAGGAAAAGTGTTACCAGTAGGCGGAATTAAAGAAAAAATATTAGCAGCAAAAAGAGCTAATATTAAGGAGATTATTTTATGTCATGAAAACAAAAGTGATATTAACGAAATTAAACCGGAATATCTTGAAGGGCTTACGTTTCATTATGTAAAAGAAATGAGCGAGGTATTGCAAATCGCTATCACAGAACAGAAAGTTAAAAATGCAAAGAAGTTAGACTAACTAATTTCAATTCAATTATAATTCCAAATTCCAAACTGATAATTTTTTCTGTTTTGGAGTTTGGAATTTTTCGTTAATTCTATTTATAATTTTATCTTCGCAACGCAAGAGTTAAATTGAAACGCATATAAATTTTATATTTTGAAAAAACAAATCACCATAGCCATAGACGGATTTTCTTCTACAGGAAAAAGTACCTTGGCAAAACAATTAGCCCAACAGTTGGGTTATATCTACGTTGATACTGGAGCGATGTACCGAGCCGTAGCTTATTTTGCTATGCAAAATCAGTTAATTTCAGTTGATTCTTTCAATAAGGTAGATTTGGTTAACCAATTAAAAAACATTGTATTAGAATTTAAATTTAATAGCGAATTAGGTTTTGCTGAGATGTATTTAAACGGTACTAATGTTGAAAAAGCTATTCGTACTATTGAAGTATCTGGTTATGTTAGTAAAGTAGCTGAAATATCTGAAGTTCGTGCTAAATTAGTAGAGCAGCAACAAGAAATGGGAAAAAATAAAGGGATTGTGATGGATGGACGAGATATTGGAACGGTTGTTTTTCCCGATGCTGAATTGAAGATTTTTATGACCGCGAGTGCTGCTACTCGTGCGCAACGACGTTTTGACGAATTAGTTCAAAAAGGTGATTCAGTAAGTTATGACGAAGTGTTGAAAAATGTAGAAGAACGCGACTATATTGACACGCATCGGGATGATTCTCCTTTAGTAATGGCTGAGGATGCTGTTGAAATTGACAATTCACATTTAACGAGAGAAGAGCAGTTTCAAGCTGTTTTGGAATTAGTGCATTCTATTATAGATTAGAATTTATTAGTTGCAGATTGCATATTAAATGTTAGATTTACAAACTATTTACCTCAAAAAAAACAAATTGATTATGAGTATAAAATTAAGATTAACAGTCATGAGTTTCTTACAGTTTTTTGTTTGGGGCTCTTGGTTGATTACAGTTGCAAATTATTGGTTTGGTACAAAACATTGGGACGGAGCACAATTTGGAGCCATATTTTCAACTATGGGAATTGCTTCTATTTTTATGCCTACCTTATGTGGAATAGTTGCTGACAGATGGATTAATGCTGAAAAATTATACGGTGCCTTACATATATTAGGTGGTTTAACTTTGTTTTATGTGCCTCAAGTAAGTAATCCTACTGATTTTTTCTGGGTGATTTTAATTGCTATGATTTTTTACATGCCTACTATCGCTTTATCAAATTCGGTAGCGTATAATGCCTTGAAAAAAGGAAATCTGGATGTCGTAAAAGATTTTCCACCTATTCGTGTTTGGGGAACAGTTGGTTTTATTGTAGCCATGTGGATTACTAATTTGACTGGAAATAAAGCTAGCGAAAACCAATTTTATATAGCAGCAATAGCGGCTGTGTTTTTAGGAATCTATGCGTTTACCTTGCCTAAATGTTTACCGGAAGGCAAAACCACAGATAGTAAATCGTTTATCGATTTGATTGGATTGAGTTCGTTTAAATTATTTGCGGATTACAAATTGGCTTTGTTCTTTTTGTTTAGTATGTTTTTGGGAGCCGCTTTGCAATTGACTAATGCGTATGGCGATGTATACTTAGATGACTTTAAATTATTGCCTGAATACGCCGATTCATTGGTTGTAAAATATTCGACCATAATTATGTCGATTTCACAAATTTCAGAAACTTTATTCATTTTGGCTATCCCGTTTTTCTTGAAACGTTTTGGAATTAAACAGGTGATGTTGTTTAGTATGATAGCTTGGGTGTTGCGTTTTGGCTTGTTTGCCTACGGAAATCCAGGTGATGGATTGTGGATGATTATTATGTCGTGTATCGTATACGGAATGGCATTCGACTTTTTTAATATTTCAGGTTCTTTATATATTGAGACGTCAACAGATTCTACAATTCGATCTTCAGCACAAGGTTTGTTTATGATGATGACTAATGGTTTTGGAGCCATTTTCGGGAGTATTACTAGTGGTTATATTATTGAAAAATATTTCACAACACCAGAAGGTAAAGACTGGCATTCCATTTGGCTTACTTTTGCCATTTATGCTTTAGTGATTACTGTTGCATTTGCAATATTTTTCAAACATAAACACAATTCGTCTGAAATAGAGCAAGTTAGTCATTAAGATTTACCTCTTATTTATATTTAAAACCAAGATTTGCTCTTGGTTTTTTTTATTCAAATAGCTCAAAATGTAATGAATAATTGAATAGTAAATTCCAACAAGGTATTGGTTCTGATTGTCAGCTGATTAATTGGTAGTTTAAATTAAAATAAATTTGATAATTGAATAAAGTTGTATTACCTTTGCCCACCTTTTGGTGGATATGGATTTCCTCTAGGTATCAATTATTTATACAAACAACTTCTGTTGTTTTCTTTCACATCAAGAAATCCGAGAAAATGCAGAATACAAATTTTTAATCAGCATGTCTGAACAATTAAAATCACAAGAAGAGTTTTTAGCAAATTTTAACTGGCATAACTTCCAAGAAGGAATTGATGCAGTAGATGAGAAAAACTTACAAGAATTCGAAGCACTAGTTTCAAAAACGTTCATCGCTACAGATCAAGAAGAAGTAGTAGAAGGTGTAGTTGTTAGAATTACAGATAGAGACGTTATCGTTGATATCAATGCAAAATCGGAAGGTGTTATTTCATTAAACGAATTCCGTTACAATCCAAACTTAAAAGTAGGTGACAAAGTTGAAGTATTAATTGACATCCGTGAGGATAAAACAGGTCAATTAGTATTATCACATAGAAAAGCACGTACTATCAAATCTTGGGATAGAGTTATTTCTGCAAACGAAACTGGTGAAATCGTTACTGGTTTTGTTAAATGTAGAACTAAAGGTGGTATGATCGTTGACGTTTTCGGAATCGAAGCTTTCTTACCAGGTTCACAAATTGATGTGAAACCAATCCGTGATTACGATGTATACGTAAACAAAAACATGGAATTCAAAGTAGTTAAAATTAACCACGAATTCAAAAATGTTGTTGTATCTCACAAAGCGCTTATTGAAGCGGATATTGAGGTTCAGAAAAAAGAAATCATTGGTCAATTACAAAAAGGACAAGTATTAGAAGGTGTTGTTAAAAACATTACTTCTTATGGTGTGTTTATTGACTTAGGTGGTGTTGATGGATTAATCCACATTACTGACCTTTCTTGGTCAAGAATCAATCACCCAAGTGAAGTTCTTGAATTAGATCAAAAATTAAATGTTGTAATCCTTGATTTCGATGATGAGAAAACAAGAATTCAATTAGGATTGAAACAATTAAACGCTCACCCATGGGATGCTTTAGATGCTAACTTAGCTGTTGGTGATAAAGTAAAAGGTAAAGTAGTTGTAATCGCTGATTATGGTGCATTTATCGAAGTTGCTGAAGGTGTTGAAGGTTTAATCCACGTTTCTGAAATGTCTTGGTCTACTCACTTACGTTCTGCTCAAGATTTCGTAAAAGTGGGTGATATCGTTGAAGGAGTTATCTTAACTTTGGATAGAGACGATCGTAAGATGTCTTTAGGTATCAAACAATTGACTCAAGATCCATGGACTGACATTACTTCTAAATATCCAGTAGGTTCTAAACATTCTGGTATCGTTAGAAACTTTACTAACTTCGGAATTTTCGTAGAATTAGAAGAAGGAATCGACGGATTGATTTATATCTCTGACCTTTCTTGGACTAAGAAAATCAAACACCCATCTGAGTTTGTAAATGTTGGTGAAAAATTAGATGTTGTAGTATTAGAATTAGATGTTGAAGGACGTAAATTATCTTTAGGTCACAAACAAACTACTGCTAATCCTTGGGATCAATACGAAGGTTCTTTCGCTGTTGGAACTATCCACACAGGAGAAATTGCTGAAATCGTTGACAAAGGTGCTACTGTAGAATTTGGTGATGATATCGTTGCTTTCATTCCTACTCGTCACTTAGAAAAAGAAGACGGTAAGAAATTGAAAAAAGGAGAATCTGCTGATTTCAAAGTAATCGAATTTAACAAAGAATTCAAAAGAGTAGTTGCTTCTCACACTGCTATCTTCCGTGAAGAAGAAGAGAAAAATGTGAAAGCAGTTTCTGAAAATACTTCATCTGCATCTTCAAATAATGCACCTGCTGCAACTTTAGGAGACAACAATGATGTATTAGCAGCTTTGAAAGCTAAAATGGAAAAAACAGAGAAAAAATAATTCTCAGTTCTTCTAAATACAAAAGCCTCACAGTTATGTGGGGCTTTTTTTATTGGCAATTGTTTGGTAACAATTACAACAAATAAAAAACCCTAAATCTTTTAAAGACTTAGGGTTTAATTTATGTATTCTAATTTGGTACTATTTATCTCAAAATAGCTCCAAGCTCTGTTTCAAAATTCTTTTGTAGCTTGGACATGATTTTATCAATTTGTTCGTCAGTCAAAGTTTTGGAACTGTCTTGAATACTAAAGCTTAACGCATACGATTTTTTACCTTCCGGTAAATTTTGACCTTCGTAAACATCAAATAAATCAATGTTTTTCAAAAGTGACTTTTCCGTTTGTTTGGCAATAGTATAAATACTTTCGTAAGTCACCGCTTGGTCAAGTAATAAGGCTAAATCTCTTCGAACTTCAGGGTATTTAGGAATTTCGGTAAATTTAATTTTATTCGAAATTAGTTTCAAAATAGCAGCCCAATTAAAATCGGCATAGAACACTTCTTGTTTAATGCCAAAATGTTTTAGAATTGATTTTTTAACCACACCAATTTCTACAATAGTATCTTTTCCTAAACTAATCGCAATTCCTTCAGAATAAACATCAGTTGCTAAAGGTTGGTTTTGTGTCTTTTGAATTCCTAAACGTTCTAAAACAGCATTTACATATCCTTTGAATAAAAAGAAATCAGTAGGTTTTTGTCCAATTGTCCAAGTTTCTTGATTTCTATTTCCTGTAAGGAAAAGGGTTAAATGTTTAGTCTCTTCGTATCCAGAAGGGTAGTTGTGGTAGGTTTTTCCGAATTCAAATAATTTTAAATCGGTATTTTTTCTATTGATATTGTATGAAATAGCTTCTAATCCTGAGAACAATAGCGATTGACGCATGGTCGCTAAATCACTACTCAATGGATTTAACATCGTCACATTATGTTCTTCTTTCAATAGATCTGAAAGCTGAATATAATTAGCTGTTGTCAATGAATTGGCCATTATTTCGTGAAAGCCTTGCGAATTCAATTGATTAGCTACAACATTCTGAATCTTGTAATCCTCTGTTCTTGGTGAATTAGCTATAGTAGCATTTACTTTATTCGAGAATTTTATGTTATTGTAACCATATACACGAAGGATTTCTTCAATCACATCAATTTCACGTTGTACATCTACACGGTACGCTGGAATAGTCAATCCCAATCCAGAATCGGTTACACTATTTACTTTAATGTCTAGTGAAACTAATATTTTCTTAATGATATCTTTAGGAATTTCTTGACCAATAATTTTAGTTACTTTATTAAAGTTCAAGAATACACTAAAGTCTTCCACTTTTTTAGGGTAGACGTCAATAATGTCAGATGTAATTTCGCCACCCGCCACTTCTTGAATTAATAAGGCCGCACGTTTTAATGCATATTCGGTAATCGAAGGGTCAATTCCTCTTTCAAAACGGAAGGAAGCATCTGTATTTAATTGATGTCTTTTAGCAGTTTTACGAACACTAACTGGATTAAAATAAGCACTTTCTAGGAAAATAGCCGTTGTGCTTTCAGAAACTCCTGATTCTTTTCCTCCAAATACACCAGCAATACATAGCGGTCCGTTTTCATCACAAATCATAATGTCTTCTTCGTGTAAACTTCGTTCTACATCATCAAGTGTGGTGAATTTAGTCCCAGAAGGCATTGTTTTTACAATCACCTTACCCGAAATTTTGGCAGCATCGAAGGCGTGAAGAGGTTGTCCTAATTCGTGTAACACATAATTAGTAACATCGACAATATTATTCTTTGGATTAAGTCCAATGGCTTTCAAACGATTTTGCAACCAAGTTGGAGAAGGTTTTACAGTGATTCCTGAAATAGTAACACCGCAGTATCTTGGAACTAATTTGCTCTCTTTTACATCGATATCAATTTTCAAGGTACGTTTATCTACTCTGAAATTACTTACCGAGGGAGTGATTAATTCTACATTCACACCACTTTGAAGCATACCAGCTCTTAAATCACGAGCGGTACCAAAATGACTCATCGCATCTGCACGATTCGGAGTCAATCCAATTTCGAAAACTTCGTCATTTTCGATTT
The DNA here is from genome assembly GCA_001800905.1 of Flavobacteria bacterium GWA2_35_26. GTDB lineage: Bacteria > Bacteroidota > Bacteroidia > Flavobacteriales > Flavobacteriaceae > Flavobacterium. The sequence goes on from MGWH01000006.1 coordinate 143,711, forward strand.
TAAAAACGGTAGCTGCTGAAGTTCCAGGTTGTAGAGAGGCGTCTAAAACCATAATTCCTTCATGGCTAGTTCCTAAACCAATTTCGTCCTCGGCACAAATCATTCCGTGACTTTCTTGTCCGCGAATTTTACCTTTTTTAATGGTAAATGATTCGCCCTCTTTATCATATAATACTGTTCCAATAGTCGCTACCGGTACTTTTTGCCCAGCGGCGACATTACTAGCGCCACAAACAATTTGCACTGGAACACCATCGCCTAAATCTACTGTAGTTATTTTTAGTCTATCAGCGTCTGGATGAGGTACACAAGTCAAAACGTGACCTACTACTATTCCTTCTAAGCCGCCTTTTACGGATTGGTATTTCTCCACCATTTCTACTTCTAAACCTAAATCGGTTAGTAAAGCAGCAGTTTCTTCTGATTGCCAATCTATTTTAATGAACTGTTTGATCCAGTTGTATGATATTTTCATTGTGAATTATTTTCAGGTCTGCAAATATAAGGATTGCTGATTGGAGTAGGAAACAATTTATTTGATTTTTATTGGTCTAAAACCGTTTAAATTTACTTTTTTAGGAATGGAATCAATCCTTCAAAATAGACTTTTTGATCATCATAAAAATCCATATGACTTCCTTTTGGACAAAATAAATACGTACCATTTTGAACTAGTTTAGCCATTTCTTCCATATGTTTAGGATCCATGGTGTCATATTTGGCTCCAATAACTAAAGTAGGAATGGTGATATTCTTCAAATCGGCTTTTCTGTCCCATTTTTCCAATTTTCCAGAAATTCCAAATTCGCTCGGACCTTGCATACTAACATATAACGACTGATTCATTTTTGCAAATGAACGATTGACTGGTTCCGGCCAATCTTTTGCTGGAAAACGTAGAATGTTTTTTTCGTAAAAATTCGGAATCAATAATTCCATATATCGTGGATTAGTAAAATCTTTAGCTGCTTCAATTTGTTTGATTTCAGCCAATACTTTTGGATCCATTTGCTTGGCTAATACTTCCTCAGCATATTTCCCATATTCAGGACAGCTGGACATCATATTGGAAATAATCAATCCTTTCATGTTTTTTTGGTACTTTAAAGCATATTCCATAGCCAAAATTCCTCCCCAAGAATGTCCTAACATATAAAAATTAGATGCGTCTAAATTCAAGGCTTTTCGAACTTGTTCTACTTCTTCTACATAGCGAGCTAGATCCCAAAGCGCCACATCATTCGGATTATCAGAATTTCCGCAACCTAATTGATCGTAATATATAATTTCAATTCCTTCAGCAGGTAAGAAGTTTTCAAAACATTCAAAATACTCGTGCGTAGCACCAGGTCCGCCGTTAAGTAGTAATAATTTAATTTTTGGATTGTTACCAATACGTTTGGTCCAAACCTTAAAAGTACCTTTTGAAGTAGTGATTGGAATTACTTTTATCCCACCATTCTGTATACTATCTGCTGTCTTTTCAAAATAAACTGAGGGAGTATCAGTAGTTCCTTTTTGACAAGAAACAAAAAAAGCAATTGTGAACACTAAAATAAGTTTAGCAAATGTTTTCATAGTATTTTGTTTACGATTTATAATATTTCTTCAATATGTTTTTTAATGTTCTCAGCTATTTTTTTGGTAGGCAAATCATTAGCATCTTCTCCAAACGGATCTTCAATTTCTTCAGCAATTAGTTCTAAACTAGCCAGTACATAAAAGATAAAAACAACAACTGGGACAACATAATATCCTAAACTAAATACATAACCAAAAGGCAATGTTAACACATAAATAAAAATAAATTTTTTGATGAATGCGCTATAAGAGTAGGGGATTGGAGTGTTTTTAATTCGCTCACAAGCTCCACAAATATCTGTAAAGGACTGTAATTCGGAATTAAGTACAATGAGTTGATCTCCAGTTAATTTTTTTGATAGGTACAAATTATTAATTTTCAAAAATAATTTATTGGCTACTTGATTAGGACGGTGTTTGTGATGATCGATTTCTAAATCCAAATCGTCAAATAATTGCTTTCCTGTTTCGCTATCATTCAAGTGTTTTCTTAGAATATTGGCATAATGTGGAATCATTTTTTTGAAAAAATCACGATCAACATCATCAACTAACATTGCATTCAGTTTGATAGCTAGATTTCGGGAGTTATTCACTAAACTTCCCCAGAGCTTTCTTCCTTCCCACCAACGATCGTATGCCGTGTTGGTTCTATAGGCTAATAATAATGAAATTACAAACCCTAACATCCCGTGCATTATTGAAATATTCTTGACATGACTATCTTCGGGTAAGTGCCAATATTCAATTTCAAGATAGGCAATGATTCCTGAATAAATTCCAATAATAATCATGATTGGAATTAATTTTCTAAAGGTATCTGCCTTACTAAAATGAAATATAAAACTGATCCAATCTTTAGGGTTGTAGGAGGTCATTAGTATTTTAATTTAAGTTGATACTACCAGCTAATTCTTTCAACGCTATTTCAGATAATTTGGCTTGAAATTGCGCATTGCTATTACGTACTTTTGCGTTCACATAATTCAATTGAGCCGTTCTAAATTCTAAAGTAGTGATCGTTCCAATTTTAAATTTATCTAAAGTAATGGCTAGATTTTGTTTAGCAATAGCTTCGTTTTTCTCTTCTAATCGAATGAGATCTAAGTTAGTTAAATAGGTTTGATACGAAGTCGCCAATTGAGATTCTAAAGCTAACTTTTGTTGGTCCATTGTCAACCTTGAATTATCAATTTGAAGTTGTGCAATTTTCTCATTTCTATTTTGAGCAAAGCCATCGAAAAGGGGTAAGGCTGCACTAAAACCATAATTAAATCCTTTAGCAGTTGTTGCTGTAGCAAAACCTAAACTCGCTTGTGTTTCTGATAAATTATAACCTGTACTTAATCGAACGATAGGATATCGATTCGCTTTAACTTGTTTTAATTGCAATTCTGCCACTTTGTTTGCGATGATTTGTGCAACCAATTGTGGGTTTTGTTTCTCGGCTAAAACTCTCAATTCAGTTAATTGTAATGAAGCATCGACCTGAATAGCATCCATTACTTTGAAATCGGTTTTTGTATCCCTTGCTATAATTTGATTCATTAAAATTTTAGTATTGGCATACAATTCTTTTTGTCTTAATAATGCTACTTGGTCGGTATTCAGGTCAACTTGTGCATTCAATACTTCTAATTTGGAAGCTTTACCAATTACAAATCGGTTTTGTGCCAAAGCCAAGCGTTGATTAGAAATAACGATTGTAGAATCTAATGCTTTCAATTGTTGCTGTTGTTGAACCAAATCAAAATAGGTAGTGGTAATAGCACTAATTTTAGTTAACAAAGTCTGCTTTAATTGCGTTTCTCCTAGTTTTTGTAATTCTTTTAGTTGATCTAATCTGGCGAACATTCTAAATCCGTCAAAAACGGTCCAATCCAAGTTAACACCGTAATTCAAGCTGTTATTTTTGGCATTATCCAATGCATTAACAACACCTGATTGCAAGGTTTGTGAACTATTTTGAACTCTATTATTTGCAGTAATCGTGGCTGCTACTGTTGGCAGCATACCCGCATTGCCAATGGCCACATTAGTAGTGGCAATAAGCGAATTATTAGAAGCAATTTTAATTTCGTAATTGTTTTCTAATGCTAGTTTTACTGCCAATTCAAACGTAATTATTTCTTGTGCTTTAACATGGTTAAAACCTAAAAATAAAATACTGATTATTATGAATTTCAATTGTGTCATACTTATTTACTTTCTTGTTCATATTCATTAATATGATCAAATTCAGGATAATGTTTTCTCGCTTTAGACCACATTAAATAAAGTGCTGGAATAACGAATAAAGTCAAAACTAAGGAGAAAACGGTTCCTCCTACAATAACTACACCCATACCAATTCTACTGTTAGATGCTGCTCCAAGAGATAATGCAATTGGCAAAGCTCCTAAAGCAATGGCTAAACTAGTCATCAAGATGGGACGAAGACGAGCTTCTGAGGCCTCTAAAATAGCCTCTAATTTTGGTTTTCCTTGTTCGCGTAATTGATTAGCAAATTCGACAATTAAAATTCCGTTTTTGGTTACCAAACCAATCAACATAACCGTTCCAATTTGGCTAAAGATATTCCAAGTTTGATTGAATAACCATAATGAAAATAAAGCTCCGGCAACCGCCATTGGTACTGTTAAAATGATAATAATTGGGTCAATAAAACTTTCAAATTGCGCAGCAAGAATCAAGAATATCAAGACTAAAGCCAATCCAAAAGCAAAAGAGGTATTCGAACTACTTTCTACAAAATCTCTAGATTCTCCACCCAAATCTGTAGTGAATGAGTCATCTAAGACCTTGGCTTTAATTTCGTCCATGGCTTCAATTCCGTCGCTGATACTTTTTCCTGGTGCCAAACCTGCAGAAACGGTAGCCGACATATATCGGTTATTATGATACAATTGGGTAGGGTTACTCTGTTCTTCAATGGTAACAACATTATCCATTTGAATTAATTCGCCTCTACTATTTTTGACAAACATGGAGGTTAAATCCAAAGGTTTAGCACGATCACTTTTTTCAAATTGACCTATGACTTGGTACTGTTTTCCATTGCGAATAAAATATCCAAAACGTTGGCCACTCAAAGAAAGCTGCAATGTTTGTGCTACATCTAAAACGGATATTCCTAAACTTTCTGCTTTTTCTCTGTCAATGGTCACATTGATTTCAGGCTTGTTGAATTTCAAATTCACATCGGTTGTAGAGAAGGTTTCGTTTTTAGCGGCTTCTTCCATAAACAATGGTATTTTCTCTCTTAATTTCTCAAAATTAGAAGCTTGAATAATATATTGTATTGGTAATCCACCTCTTCGATTCACCGCAATTGTGGGTTGCTCAATAACGGACGTTTTGGCTTCCGAATAGCCACTTGTCCATTTGGTTAATTTTTCTGCTACTTCTTTTTGAGATGCTTTTCTCTCGTCAGGTTGTAATAATGAAATTCTAACGAAACCACTATTGACAGATGAAGCATTAAATCCTGGAGAAGTAATAACCAAAGCTACTTTCTTTTCTGGTATAGAATCGTCTACCAATTTCGATATTTCTTGCATGAAGCGATCCGTATATTCATACGAGGCTCCTTCTGCAGTGGCAACTCGCAAAACCATACCGCTACGATCGTCATAAGGAGCGGTTTCTTTTTTCAATAAATTGAAAAACAAATAAATTAAACCAAAACATGCAATTAAAATTGGAAAACTAATCCATTTCTTTTTCATGAAATTGGTTAACGCTTCTGCATATCCGGTGTTTAACTTTTGAAAATAAGGTTCAGTTAAATTATAGAATTTCGATTTTTCTTGTTTGCCGCCTTTCATTAAATAAGCATTCAACATTGGTGTAAGCGTCAACGATACAAAGGCCGAAACCAAAACTGCTGCACCAATAACGACACCAAACTCTCGAAATAGTCGGCCAACAAATCCTTCTAAGAAAATTACTGGTAAGAATACTGCTGCTAAAGTGATAGAGATCGAAATAACCGCAAAAAAGATTTCGTTGGAACCTTTTATGGCTGCTTCGATAGGCGACATGCCTTCTTCCACTTTTTTGAAAATATTTTCAGTTACTACAATTCCGTCATCTACTACTAATCCAGTTGCTAATACGATAGCTAACAAAGTCAATACGTTAATGGAGAATCCAAACAACCACATAATAAAGAAAGTCGCAATTAACGATACAGGAATATCAATCAACGGACGGAAAGCAATAGCCCAATCTCTAAAGAACAAATAGATGATTAAAACCACTAATAAGATTGAAATTCCTAAAGTTTCAGCTACCTCAATAACTGATTGCTTAACAAAAACAGTATTATCAATAACGATATTCAAGCGAATGTCTTTAGGTAAGTCTTTTTTAAAGCGCTCAAACTCTTTGTAAAATGCTTTGGCAATGTCTAAATAATTGGCTCCAGGACGAGGAACAATAGCAACACCTACCAAAGGAACTCCAGATTGCATCATATTGGTCTCCACATTTTCAGGACCAATTTCTGCTTTTCCAATATCACTGAAACGAACAATTTTATCGCCTTCAGAACGAATAATGATATTATTAAATTCTTCGGCTTTGGATAGATTACCAATGGTTTTTACCATTAATTCGGTATTGGCACCTGTGATCTTTCCGGAAGGTAATTCTACATTTTGTTTGTTTAATGCTGCTCGAACTTCAGAAACGGTACAGCCGTAAGAAGCCAATTTCACCGGGTCAATCCACAAACGCATAGCGTATCGTTTTTGTCCCCATATTTGAATTCCACTCACACCTGGAATGGTTTCTAAACGCTGTCCAATGACATTTTCGGCAAAATCACTCAATTCTAAAGCATTGCGAGAATCACTTTGAATGGTCATCGAAATGATGGCGTCACTATTCGCATCCGCTTTAGAAACTACCGGTGGCGCATCAATATCTTGTGGTAAACTACGAGTAGCTTGTGATACTTTATCACGAACATCATTAGCAGCTTCTTCTAAATCTTTGTCTAGATTAAATTCGACCGTAATATTACTGCTCCCTTGAATACTGGAAGAAGTCACATTACGAATTCCGTCAATGGAATTGATCGCTTTTTCTAATGGCTCGGTAATTTGTGATTCAATAATATCCGAATTGGCACCTGTATAATTGGTACGAATAGAAACCTGAGCCGGATCAATGGAAGGAAATTCACGAACTCCTAAAAAGCTGTATCCTATCAAACCAAATAATACAATAGTTAGATTGACAACAATTGTAAATACAGGTCTTTTTATACTTAATGTTGATAAACTCATTTATTTAATTTTTACAACTATAGGAGCTTCATCTTTTAAAGACATCACTCCCGAAGTTAATACCGTATCACCCACTTTTAAACCTGAAAGCACTAGGATAGATGCATCTGTTCTAGTTGCAGTTTCCACCATAACTTCTTTGGCCATTCCTTTATTAGCAATAAATACTTTTTTTCCGTCTTGAACAGGAATAATCGCCTCTGTTGGAATTACAACCGCATCTTTAATAATATCCAAAGGCAATTGCACATCGGCAAAAGTACCCGGTAATAATTTTCCGTTTTTATTATCTGCTAAAGCACGAACTTTTAATGTTCGTGTAGCAATTTCGACCTCTGGTTCAATTGCATATATTTTAGCCGTATAGGTTTGATCAGAACCAGTTACTTTAAACGTGATTATTCCGTTCTTATTCACCTGCGAAGCATATTTTTCAGGAATTGAAAAGGTAATTTTAAGCTGCCCACTATTTACTAATTTTGCCACCAAAAGGGCAGGAGTAACATAGGTTCCTGGTGAAATGGAACGCAAACCAATCTTACCAGAAAAAGGCGCACGAACAGTAGTTTTTTCAATTTGTGCCAAAATTAATTGACTTTGCGCTTTGGCAGATTGATGGTCAGCTCTTGCTACATCGTATTCTTCTTGACTAATGGCTTCTTTTTGTAATAATAATTTGGCTCTTCTTTCATTTTCAGAAGCTAAACTTTCTTTGGTTTTGGCTTGCGCCAATTGCGCTTTCAATTCAATATCATCCACTTTCAACAATACTTGTCCTTTGGCAATATTGCTTCCTTCTTGGAAATAAATAGTTTTCACAATTCCAGATACTTCAGAACGAATCTCTACTTGTTCATTGGCTTCAATCGAACCGGAAAGTGCTAGATTATTATCGAAAGTTTGTAATTTGACAACAGTTCCGCTAACCGTTATGGGCTGTTCGTCTTTTCCTTTATCCTTTGGACCATTTGCACCGCTATTTTTGGAAATACGGTAACCAATCAAACCAACTAATCCTATTACTAATAAGGCGTAAACGAGTTTTTTTATTTTCATAATTATAATTAAAGTGTCTTAATAACGCAATCTTCAAATTTAGAACAATGTATTTGATTTCAAACTAAATTGGAGTATTTATTTATAAGTTGACTTATCAACTAATATAATTCCAAATATTTTTCTTTTTGGTCATTTCTATAAACACGGATCTCAAAGTAGCGTGTTCGGGTTTTTGCATGCTAGCATCTTCTCGGAGTAATTGTAAAGCATAATTTCTAGCTAGCATCAGGATGTCTCGGTCTTTTACAATATCAGCTATTTGAAGATTTAACACCCCACTTTGTTGGGTTCCCATTAAATCACCTGGACCGCGTAGTTTTAAATCAACTTCGGCAATTTCAAAACCGTCATTAGTACTCACCATGGTTTCCATTCGGGTTTTGCTATCCGAACTTAATTTATGACTCGTCATCAAGATGCAATAACTTTGTTCAGCACCACGTCCTACACGACCGCGCAATTGGTGCAATTGTGCCAATCCAAAACGCTCGGCACTTTCAATAATCATCACGCTGGCATTAGGAACATTGACACCCACTTCAATCACGGTAGTTGCTACCATAATGTTGGTTTTCCCTTCAACAAAGCGTTTCATTTCAGCGTCTTTATCGGCAGGTTTCATTTTTCCATGCAAAATAGAAATAGAATACTGTGGCAATGGAAAATCACGAGAAATACTTTCATAGCCGTCCATTAAATCTTTGAAATCCATTTTCTCTGATTCCTGAATCAATGGGTAAACAATATAAATTTGTCGTCCTAAAGCAATTTCGTCTTTTAAAAACTTCCAAACTTTCAATCGGTTGCTATCAAATCGATGTACGGTTTGAATCGGTTTTCGTCCCGGAGGCAATTCGTCTATGACCGATATATCCAAATCGCCATACAAACTCATGGCTAAGGTTCTCGGAATAGGAGTAGCCGTCATTACTAAAACGTGTGGTGGTATCGTATTTTTCTTCCACAATTTAGAACGTTGCTCTACGCCAAAACGATGTTGTTCATCAATTACGGCTAATCCTAAATTCTTAAATTGCACTTTGTCTTCTAATAAAGCATGAGTTCCGATAAGAATATTTAAACTACCGTTTTCCAGTGCTTCATGAATAATTTTTCGTTCTGCGGTTTTGGTCGAACCAGTCAATAACTGAATATTGATATTGGCGGTCTTAGCCAATTCGGATAAACCTAAAAAATGTTGATTGGCTAAGATTTCAGTAGGTGCCATCAAACAAGCTTGAAAGCCATTATCTATGGCCAAAAGCATACTCATAAACGCGACAATAGTTTTTCCAGAACCTACATCACCTTGCAACAACCGATTCATTTGGGCGTTACTTCCCATATCGGTGCGGATTTCTTTGATTACTCTTTTCTGTGCATTGGTCAACTCAAATGGCAAATGGTTTTGATAAAAGTCATTGAAATTTTCGCCAACATTGGTAAACGGATGTCCTTTGATTTTGTGCTTCTGAATCAGGTTTTTGGTAATCAATTGCAGCTGAATAAAGAACAATTCTTCAAATTTTAATCGGAATTGGGCTTTCGCCAACGCTTCGCTGCTTTGAGGAAAATGAATATTGAAAAGGGCAACTTTTTTAGGAATCAGCTTCAATTGGTCTAGCAAATAATCAGGCAAAGTTTCTGAGAACAAGTTTTGAGTTTCCAAAAACAACTGCTGCATCATTTTAATGATAATACGGTTTGATATCCCTCGATTCGCTAAAGTTTCAGTAGAAGGATAAATGGCTTGCATGGCAGAGCGCAAGCTTTTTTGATGCTCGCTAAGCAATTCCATTTCGGGATGTGCCATATTGAATGTACCATTAAATGAAGTACATTTTCCAAAAATCACAATAACTTCATTCAGCTTCAAACTTTCTCGAATCCATTTGTGTCCTTGGAACCAAACCAATTCCATTTGGCCTGTATCATCTACAAAAGTAGCGACTAAACGTTTTTTGTTTTTGCCAAATTCTACCGTTTTAATATGGATGATTTTACCAATGATTTGGACCTCAGAAACAGTATTTTGCAACTCGTTAATTTTATAATAACGGGTTCTGTCGATGTAGCGATTAGGGAAGAAATTCACTAAATCTCCATACTTAAAAATCCCCAATTCTTTGCGCAAGAGTTCGCCCCGATGTGGACCGACGCCTTTAAGGTATTCGATAGGAGTTAGTAGAAGATTTTGCTGCATACTGCGAAGATAGTTTTTTGTTGGGAAACTAGAAAATAGCGTTTGAAAATGATATATTTGGAAAAAATTAATTCATACAATGATTCTCGATACCTTAGAAAATTACCAACTATACACCTCAATAAATGAAAGAATAGCCAAAGGTTTTGACTTTTTACGTACTACCGATTTAGATTCCCTTCCTTCTGGAAAACACGATATTGAAGGCGATACTATTTTTGCTTTGGTACAAGAATACCAAACCAAACCTTTGGAGGATTGTAAACTTGAAAGCCACAAAAAATACATTGACATTCAATATGTGATTCGTGGCGAAGAAATCATGGGAATAACTACCCAAAACAATCAAAAGATTATAGAAGTAAACGAAGAAAAAGATTATACCTTTTATGAAGGCACAACTTCATTAGTGCGCGTTTCAAAAGGAATGTTTACTATTTTCTTTCCAGATGACTTGCACCAACCCTGTGTTCATACTGAATCCGCTGCTGAAGTAAAGAAAGTAGTGATTAAAGTCTTAATATAATAAATCGCACTTCGTAAATCGTATATCCTAAATCGTAAAATACAATGACAACCCATCTCGCTTTACTTCGTGGCATCAATGTTTCTGGTCACAATATGATAAAAATGGAGGCCTTAAAAACGACTTTGGAAAACATTGGTTTTCTGAATGTAACGACCTACATTCAATCTGGGAATGTATTTGTGACTACTGAAGAAGACAATCCTGCTAAAGTAGGTTTCCTGATCAAACAAGAAATCTTTAAAGTTTTCGGTCACGAAGTACCTGTGGTGGTGATTGCCAAAACCGATTTAGAAGCTTGTTTGGCAAATAATCCGTATTTGAAGGAAAAAGATTTGGATACCAAAAAATTGTATGTGGCCTTTGCATCGATTGGATTGCGAAGCGACTCGATTAATGATTTAAAAATGAGTCAGGTTAAACCCGATCAAGCGCATATCGATGGGAATAGAATTTATATTAAATATGCAGTAGGTGCAGGAAAAACGAGATTGGACCAAAAATACATTGAGAAAAAACTGAATGTGACGGCAACGATTCGAAATTGGAACACGGTGACGCAGTTGTTAGCTATGTATGAGGACCTAGAATAAGATTTACCACAACTGACCCACTTCTTGCTTAATCAAATCCAAGGCGGCCGAGGTAGGAGAGGCCTTATCTACCAAACTACTTACTACAAATTCTCTCAAGTCGGCTGCAGTTTGTACTTTTTCGTTTTGAGCAGCAATGCAAATGAGTTGTACAGTGGCATTTTTAGCGGTTTGAATGATAGACCAACATTCGCCAGATACATAAATTTGTTGGCTTAAATTATGTTCAAATTCGTGTTGGATTTGGTCAATAATAAAACTTTCATATTCTTTTTTATCATTGGAAACAGGAGTATTTCGCACTAGTATTTGAGCTGGATGAATGCGTTCCATTAATAATGTCAATCGCTCATAGGCTTGCAAACGCAGAGGCAAAAGATCTTTATTTGTTTCTTTTTGCAACAACCAACGACGCGTATTTTGTTGGTCTTTAAAGTAGCTTTCAAATAAAAAATAAGCAACACCTCCAGTTACTAAAGAAGGTAATGTATATCCTAGGATTTCAAGTATTTTGGCTGTTTCCATTTGTTTTTTTCTATTTTTGAAACACAAAAATACGCTTTTTGAGTAGGAAACGAAATAGTTTGACTCACAAGGATTTTAAATAGTGCATACATTGCAACGGAACCTTTATGGAAAATTACATTATCATTTTACTTTGTTTGGCTGCCTTTTTTGCAGGATTTATTGATGCGGTTGTTGGTGGCGGTGGTTTAATCCAAACCCCAATGGCATTGATCTTATTACCCAATTTACCCGTTTCGACTGTAGTAGGAAGTTTGAAAATTCCAGCTTTTAGCGGGACTTCGTTTGCCGCCTACCAATACCTTAAAAAAGTAGAAATGAACTGGAAATTACTTTCGGTGATGATGTTATTAGCCTTTCCATCGGCGTTTCTAGGTTCGACTTTATTGACCTACGTGAGCAACGATTTCATGAAACCTATTTTGTTAGTGGTGCTTTCCTTTTTAGTAATTTATACCTATGCCAAGAAAAATTTTGGTCAACAAATTGAAAAGAATATTTCACAACAAAGACAATTATTCAATGCTATAAGTATTAGTTTTATTGTGGGTTTATATGACGGTTTTATTGGACCTGGAACCGGAAGTTTTTTGGTTGTGGCGTTTATTGCTATCATGGGGTTTGATTTTTTACATGCTTCCGCCAATGCTAAAATGGTGAACTTGGCAACTAATTTTGGTTCGATTTGTTTGTTTTTTATCAAAGGTAAAATCATATGGGCGATTGCCATCCCAATGGCGTTTAGCAACGCTCTAGGCGGATTTTTAGGCGCTAAACTTGCGATTAATAAAGGAAATCAATTTATTCGAATCTTTTTTTTAGTAGTCGTTATTGGAACTCTAATACGTTTTGGATACGATGTGGTTTATAAGTAAATAGAACAAAAGTTAATTAGACTTTTATATCCATTTTAATTTCCTAATTGTTACTTTAATACATTGCTAATCCTTATTTTTGCTATCCATAATTTAATTTCCAAATGCAGCACTATATAGATCAATTGAACGAAGCACAACGCGAACCAGTCCTTCAAAAAGACGGCCCAATGATCATCATTGCCGGTGCCGGTTCTGGTAAAACGCGCGTGTTGACTATTCGTATTGCCTATTTGATGAGTCAAGGCGTGGATGCATTTAATATTCTATCATTGACCTTTACGAACAAAGCTGCACGCGAAATGAAAAATCGTATCGCGTCTATTGTAGGTGCTAGTGAGGCTAAGAATCTTTGGATGGGAACCTTTCACTCGGTTTTTGCACGTATTTTACGTTCAGAAGCGGAGCATTTGGGATATCCTTCTAATTTTACCATTTATGATTCGCAAGATTCAGTGCGTTTGATTTCTTCGATCATCAAGGAAATGCAATTGGATCGAGATATCTACAAACCGAAACAAGTTTTGGGTCGAATTTCTTCCTATAAAAACAGCCTGATTACAGTAAAAGCCTATTTCAATAATCCCGAATTGCAAGAAGCGGATGCGATGTCTAAGAAACCGCGTTTGGGCGAAATTTATCAAAATTATGTGGAGCGTTGTTTCAAAGCAGGCGCGATGGATTTTGATGATTTATTATTGAAAACGAATGAGTTATTAACGCGTTTCCCTGAAATATTAGCCAAATACCAGAATCGGTTTCGTTATATTTTAGTCGATGAGTACCAAGACACCAATCATTCGCAGTATTTGATTGTTCGTGCTTTGTCGGATAAATTTCAAAACATTTGTGTGGTGGGCGATGATGCGCAGAGTATTTATGCCTTTCGTGGTGCTAACATCAATAATATTTTAAATTTCCAAAAGGATTACGAAGGAGTAAAAACCTTTCGTTTGGAACAAAATTACCGTTCGACCCGAAATATCGTTGAGGCGGCGAATACTATTATCGATAAGAATAAAACCAAACTGGATAAGATTGTTTGGACGGCCAATGATTTTGGCCCCAAAATAAAAGTACACCGAAGTTTGACTGATGCGGAAGAAGGTCGTTTTGTTGCCAGTACGATTTTCGAACAAAAGATGCAAAACCAAATGCTAAATGGTCAATTTGCAATTTTGTACCGGACCAATGCACAATCACGTGCTATGGAAGATGCTTTGCGTAAACGTGATATTCCGTACCGAATTTATGGGGGTCTTTCTTTTTACCAAAGAAAAGAAATCAAAGATGTTTTATGCTATTTGCGTTTAATCATTAATCCAAAAGATGAAGAAGCTTTGATTCGGGTGATTAATTACCCAGCAAGAGGAATAGGGGATACGACTGTTGAAAAGTTGACTATTGCAGCCAATCATTATAAGCGTTCGATTTTTGAAGTGATGCAAAACATTGACAAAATCGACTTGAAACTGAATTCGGGAACCAAGCAAAAATTGACCGACTTTGTTACTATGATCAAGAGTTTTCAAATTATTAATGAAAACCAAGATGCTTTTTACATTACCGATCATGTGGCCAAAAAAACAGGTTTGGTTCAAGAACTGAAAAAAGATGCTACACCTGAAGGAATGGCCAAAATTCAAAACATTGAGGAATTACTTAATGGCATCAAGGATTTTACCGAAGGTCAAAAAGAAATTGATGGTGCGCGAGGTGCCTTATCTGAATTCATGGAAGATGTGGCTTTGGCAACCGATTTAGATAAAGATACCAGCGATGAAGATCGTGTGGCGCTAATGACCATTCACTTGGCAAAAGGATTGGAATTTCCACACGTTTTTGTAGTGGGAATGGAAGAAGATTTATTTCCAAGTGCGATGAGTATGAGCACGCGTTCTGAATTGGAAGAAGAACGCCGTTTGTTTTATGTGGCGCTCACTCGAGCTGAACATCAGGCGTATTTGACTTATGCACAATCTCGTTACCGCTGGGGAAAATTAACGGATAGTGAACCTTCCCGTTTTGTAGAAGAAATTGATAGCCAATATTTGGAATATTTAACGCCTGCCGAATCCAATTACCGCTACAAACCGATGATTGACAGTGATATTTTTGGGGATGTGGATAAATCCAAATTAAGATTAGCCAAACCGGTTTCAGGAACACCGCCCAAATACATTACGGACAATCACCCCAAACCCGATAGTCCAATTCGTAAATTAAAACCAGTTTCAGGAAATACGCCTAATTCTGGCAATGTCAATTTATTTGACAATAAATTAATAGCAGGAAATATAGTCATGCACGAGCGCTTTGGAAAAGGTGAAGTCATTAATATGGAAGGTGTAGGTGCCGACAGAAAAGCGGAAATTCGTTTTGAGGTGGGTGGTATTAAGAAACTCTTATTGCGCTTTGCAAAGTTGGAAATAATTGGATAAACTCATTACAGTATATGGCTGAATTTATAAAAATATACCCTGACAAACCGAGTGAATCGGCTGTTGCCAAAGTGGTGAAGGTATTGAAAGAGGGAGGTCTAGTAATATATCCAACCGATACCGTTTATGGTTTAGGATGTGATATTACCAATACGAAAGCTTTGGAACGTATTGCCCGAATCAAAGGGGTCAAGTTAGAAAAAGCGAATTTTTCCTTTATCTGTCACGATTTGAGTAATTTATCTGATTATGTAAAGCAAATCGATACCGCAACTTTTAAAATTTTAAAACGAGCATTACCTGGACCATACACCTTTATATTACCAGGAAGTACCAATTTACCAAAAGAGTTTAAAAAGAAAACCACGGTTGGTATCCGAGTTCCTGACAATTCGATTGCATTAGAAATTGTTCGACAATTAGGAAATCCAATTGTTTCAACTTCCATTCACGATGAAGATGATGTAATTGAATACACCACAGATCCCGAATTAATTTTTGAAAAATGGCAAAACTTAGTAGATATGGTTATTGATGGTGGTTACGGAGACAATACCGCTTCTACTATAATTGACTTATCCGGTCATGAACCAATAGTAGTTAGAGAAGGTAAAGGAGATTTAGATATACTTTAATTCAATTTACCTAAATTATTGTATTTGAAATTCATACATAAAAAAAACGTCTTGATTATTCAAGACGTTTTTTTTTATATAATGGTAACAAATTTATTTTTGTTGTTTTTTCATTTCTTTTTCTACCATTTCGTAGAATTGATCAATTTTAGGTAATACAACTATTCGAGTTCTTCTGTTGCGTGCTCTGTTCTCAGCTGAATTGTTATCTACTAAAGGTACATAAGAACTTCTACCAGCAGCAATTAATTGTGAAGGTTTAACTCCTAATTGACCAGTTAAAACACGAACAATAGATGTAGAACGTTTCACACTTAAATCCCAGTTGTCAATTAAAATTCCGCTTCCAGTGAAAGGAACATTATCTGTATGTCCTTCTACCATGCATTCAAAGTCTGGTTTGTCATTAATTACTTTAGCAACTTTAGCTAAAACTCCTTTAGCCTTATCGGTTACATCATAGCTTCCGCTTTTGAATAATAGTTTATCGGCAATAGAAATGAAAACCACTCCTTTTTCAACATTAATTTCGATATCTGGATCAGATAAACCAACAGCACTTTTCAAACTTGTTACTACTGCTAAAGTTACACTGTCTTTTTTGGTTAGAGCATCTTGCATACGACTAATCTTCAAATCTTTTTCTTTGATTGATTCTAAAGCTTTTTCTATATTTTGAGCTCCTTTGGTTGATAATACTGCCATTTCTTTAGAAGTTTCGATCAAATTAAGATTTTGATCTTTTAAGGCAACAGCTGTAGCTGATAAGGCCGCTTTTTCTTCCAAACAAGAATTTAATTTAACAGTACACGTATTTAATAAGTCTTGAGTTTCTTTGTTTTTAGCCTCCAATTCAGCGTATTTCTTTTTAGAAACGCATGAACTTAAAAGCGCCAATACTGATAATGCAATTACAACTTTTTTCATAAATGATTTAATTATTGGATTAATTGATTTGTAGCAAATTTAGTTTTTATAATTTATTTGAGCCTAATTAAATCACTAAAAAAATATATTTTCTTCACAAAATAATTATAAACGATATTTTTTGAATAATAGTATTTTGACTCTTGATAAGTTCCTCTTTTATTATAGTTTTTTGCCAACATTTGGTAAAATGATATATGTGCTTTTAGGACTGCAAACAAATGTTTCGGTTGTCCTTCCAATAAAAATTTCATACCTGCAATTCCGTCTAATACCATTCGGATAAAGAGCACTTTAAAAAGTACTTTTTCAGGTAAATTTTTAGTAAGCATCAACAATGAATTTCTGAAATTCAATTCAGTTTTCTTAGGGTTTCCTTGTTGTAAGGTGGCTCCTCCCACATGATAAACTTTGGATTCAAAAAGGAATTTAATTGTATGTCCTTTATTGATGGCGCGCCAGCACAAATCGATTTCTTCTTGATGTGCAAAGAAAGAGGTGTCAAAACCCTTTAATTCTTTGTAAACACTACTTCTAATAAAGAAGCACGCTCCTGAAGCCCAAAAAATTTCTTGATTAGTATCGTATTGACCAAGGTCTTTTTCAAGAGTGTCAAAGATGCGTCCTCTACAAAAAGGATAACCATATTGATCAATAAAACCTCCTGCTGCTCCAGCATATTCAAAATAGTCTTTGTTTTTGAAATCTAAGATTTTAGGCTGAATGATTGCAGTTGTAGGTTCTTCTTGAAAGGTTTTGATGATGGGCTGTAGCCAATTTTCGGTCACTTCAATATCCGAATTGACTAAAGCGTAAACATCCGCTTCTATATGTTGTAAAGCTTCATTATAGCCACCTGCATATCCTGTATTAGTTGCGTTTATCACTATAGCAACCTCAGGAAATTGTTCTTTTACAAATGCAACAGAATCGTCAGTCGATGCATTGTCTGCTAGATAAACAGTAGCTTCCTTAGAATACTGAACTACCGATGGTAAAAACTGCTCAAGCAATTGTTTTCCGTTCCAATTGAGTATGACAACAGCTACTTTCATTTAGATTGAGTTTGATTGGTAGTTAGGTAATTCGGATAAAAATTGGTATTTTTCATTTTCAAAATCCATTTGGCAAAAGTAATGATTCATGCCATTAGTTACCATTAAATAATTGGATTGTAACGTCATATTGTATTGCGCGATTTGGTCAAAAGTATTTTGGGAAATAGTTACTTCGGGAGCTTTGCATTCGATTAAAATATGGATGGTACCGTCAGAATTGTACACCACAATATCATATCTTTTTCGCAATCCATTGACTTGCAATACTTTTTCAACATTGAGTAATGATTGTGGATAGTTTTTTTCGGTCATCAAATACTGAACAACATGTTGACGTACCCATTCTTCGGGAGTAAGAATTATAAATTTTTTCCGGATCGCATCAAAAATAGACACTTTATTTTCGCTATTTTTGAAACGGAAAGAATAGGATGGGAAATTCAATTGTTGCATCTGCCAAAATTACTATTTTAAATTTTATCTTTTAGAATTAAGACCTAACCAAAACAACTTTTTGTGGACGAAGTAATAAAAATTGTTAATGATATTAAAGCGGGAAATATAAAACCGATCTATTTTTTGATGGGTGAAGAACCCTATTATATCGATAAACTATCCGATTTTATTGAACATAATGTGTTGACTGAAGAGGAAAAAGGCTTCAATCAAACCGTTTTGTATGGTCGCGATGTGACAATTGACGATATTGTTTCGACAGCAAAACGCTATCCCATGATGGCCGAACGCCAAGTGGTCATTGTGAAAGAAGCTCAAGATTTATCAAGAACGATTGATAAAATTGAGTCGTATGTGGATAATCCAATGGAATCTACTGTTCTCGTTTTTTGTTATAAATACAAGACATTAGATAAGCGTAAAAAAGTTACTAAGTTATTAGGTCAAAAAGGGATCGTTTACGAAAGTAAAAAACTGTATGAAAATCAAGTTGGCGATTGGATAAAACGCGTTTTGTCAGGAAAAAAATATTCGATCGAGCCAAAAGCAACTGCCATGTTGGTGGAATTTTTAGGGACGGATTTGAGCAAAATTAATAATGAATTAGAAAAACTGCAAATTATACTTCCTGTTGGCAGTACTATTAATCCGCAGCATATCGAAGAAAATATCGGATTTAGTAAGGACTTTAATAATTTCGAATTACTCAATGCTTTAGGTTCTCGAAATCAAGCAAAAGCATTTCATATTGCACAATACTTCTCGGATAATCCAAAAGCCAATCCCTTAGTAGTTACAACTGGACTTGTGTTTGGATTTTTTGTAAAAATCCTTAAATACCATGGGTTAAAAGATAGAAATCCTTCTAAAGTTGCCGCTGCCTTAGGAGTTAATCCTTATTTCTTAAAGGATTATGATGTGGCATTGAAAAACTATCCGATGAAGAAAGTAAGTCAAATAATTACTTCTCTTCGTGATGTGGATATTAAGAGTAAGGGTGTGGGTGCTAGTATGTCACAATCTGATTTATTAAAAGAAATGTTATATAAAATATTTAATTAGAGTTAAATTTTATATTTGCACAATAATAATCACAACTACTTCAATTATGGGAATGAATAAAAATACGATACTGGGATGGGCCACTTTGATAATGATTGCCATGGGCCTATTGTTAATTGGATTAGGTGCATTTCGCTATGATGATGTTGCTGGATGGGGATTTGCCGCTGTTGGTGTTGGATTTTTAGCCAATGCTTGGGTTTTTAGTGCGCTAAAAGGTAGAGTTTAAATTATATAAAAAATACAAAAAATGTCAGACGATAAGAAAGTAATATTCTCAATGTCCAAATTGAGTAAAACCTATTCCAGTAGTAACAAACAAGTTTTAAAAGATATCTATTTGAGTTTCTTTTATGGAGCTAAAATTGGAATCCTTGGTTTGAATGGTTCCGGAAAATCTTCACTATTGAAGATTATTGCTGGAGTTGATAAAAATTACCAAGGAGACGTTGTCTTTGCTCCGGGTTACACCGTTGGTTACTTAGAGCAAGAACCACAACTGGACGATTCTAAAACCGTATTGGAAATTGTTCAAGAAGGAGTTGCCGAAACGATGGCAGTTTTAGAAGAATACAACCAAATCAATGATTTATTCGGTCTTCCTGAAAACTATGAAGATCAGGATAAAATGGATAAATTGATGGATCGTCAAGCCGCATTACAAGATAAAATTGATGCTTTAGGTGCTTGGGAAATCGATACTAAATTGGAAATCGCTATGGATGCATTGCGAACTCCTGAAGGAGATACTCCGATCAAAAATTTATCAGGTGGAGAGCGTCGTCGTGTGGCTTTATGTCGTTTGTTATTGCAACAGCCGGACGTTTTGCTTTTGGATGAGCCAACCAACCACTTGGATGCTGAAAGTGTACTTTGGTTAGAACAACATTTGGCACAATATGCAGGAACTGTTATTGCCGTAACGCACGACCGTTATTTCTTAGATAACGTAGCAGGTTGGATTTTGGAATTGGATAGAGGAGAAGGTATTCCATGGAAAGGAAATTATTCTTCTTGGTTGGACCAAAAATCAAACCGTATGGCATTAGAAGAAAAAGTAGCGTCTAAACGTAGAAAAACCTTAGAACGTGAGTTGGACTGGGTGCGCCAAGGAGCTAAAGGTCGTCAAACCAAACAGAAAGCGCGTTTGCAGAACTACGATAAATTACTAAATGAAGACCAAAAACAACTGGATGAAAATCTAGAAATCTATATTCCAAACGGACCACGTTTAGGAACTAATGTGATTGAAGCTACTAATGTAGCGAAAGCATTTGGTGAAAAATTATTATACGATAATTTGAATTTTACCTTACCACAAGCAGGAATTGTTGGAATTATTGGACCTAATGGTGCCGGTAAATCAACTATTTTCAGGATGATAATGGGAGAACAACAACCGGATGGCGGTCAATTTTCTATTGGAGAGACCGTGAAAATTGCTTACGTTGATCAATCACATTCTAATATTGATCCAGAGAAATCAATTTGGGAAAACTTTGCCGACGGACAGGAATTAGTCATGATGGGAGGGAAACAAGTAAACTCTAGAGCGTATTTGTCTCGTTTTAACTTTGGTGGAAGTGATCAAAACAAAAAGGTATCGATGCTTTCTGGTGGAGAAAGAAACCGTTTGCACTTGGCCATGACTTTGAAAGAAGAAGGAAATGTATTGTTATTAGATGAGCCAACGAATGATTTGGATGTGAACACGCTACGTGCCTTAGAAGAAGGTTTGGAAAATTTTGCCGGTTGCGCAGTAGTAATTTCGCACGACAGATGGTTCTTAGACAGAATTTGTACACACATCTTGGCTTTCGAAGGAGATTCTGAAGTATATTTCTTTGAAGGAAGTTTCTCGGATTATGAAGAAAACAAAAAGAAACGTTTGGGTGGTGATTTAACTCCAAAACGATTGAAATACAGAAAATTAATTCGTAGTTAAGGAATTAATTTTAACAAATAAAAAGAGGATATTAAATGATATCCTCTTTTTTTATCTTCTTATTTCTTCTTACCAGAATTCATCATTATTAGGACAGCACCAACTAAAGCTAGTATAACCAAACCAAAAACAACTATCATAATAAAGGAGCCGTTCGCCCAAGAATACAATGGTAAATTTCTCATAATTAAGATTTTTAAGATGATCAAATATAGAACAGCTCAAAATAATAATTCATGACATTTGTCATGTATACCAATTAATTTAAAAATTTGGATTGGATCTCAGAGGTAGGAACTAAACACTGCTCTTTTTTACCAAACCAATGGTATCTATTTTTAGCAATATAGTCGTAGATGAAATCATGAAAAGAATGAGGTAACAGTTTGAAAATTAACAACAAATTGAAAAGTCCTCCGAGACTTTTTAAAATCTGAAAAACCGCTTGCGATTTATAGTAAAATACAGCTTCTGATTCATACAGAATAATACTATCCGTTTTTTGAATAGCAATTGGGAGTTTAGAAAGCAGTTCTTTACCCAGCTCTGATTGTAAGGACACAAATCTAAAAATGTCCTTTGAATCTCTTTTGATTAAAAATTGTGCGGAGCTATTGCACAAGTTGCAAAGACCGTCAAACAAAATAATTTTTATATTTTGAGGCAGTTCTCTCATTTTATTTTTTCACTGCTTCAACTAGTTCTAATAAATCAAGACTCACTTTAGAAGTAAATAAGCCATAATTAACGGTAGCTTTGTTTTTCTCAATACTATCAATACTTCCAACAGCTTTTCCGTCAAACATACGAACACGGTCACCTAATTTTAGAATAGGTTTCGGTTTTTCGATAACTTCTTTTACTTTTTTTGCTTTTTTCTCAGCACGAATTTCTTCAACCTGTACCGCCACTTCATTAATCACTTCCTTCTTCTTTTCGGCAATTACCTTGGTTTCTTTTGCAGTTGCTTTTCTACGTTTGGAATTTTCAATTTCAACTATTTTCAAAAACTCGCCAATAAGGTCTTTTTTATTTTTATTGTTAAAATATTTCTCAGCAATATCTTCAATTTTTTGGCCAATGTAAATCGTCTTCTGATTGCTATCGTACAATTCCTGATAACTCTCTAATTTCTGTTTAATCTTGAGATTAATAGACTCCATTTTTTTGCTTTCTTCACGCGCTTTGTTTTCTTCTTCCTTTAGTGTAGTAGAAGTTTTTTCTAACTTAGAGCGCTCTTTTTGAAGTGTAGCAATGGTTTTATCAAAACGTACTTTGCCAACTTCAATTTTCTTTTTGGCACGATTAATTAAACTATACGGAATGCCATTTTTTTGAGCTACCTCAAAAGTAAACGAGCTTCCAGCTTGACCCAATACCAATTTGTACATGGGTTCTAATGATTTTTCATCAAAAAGCATGTTAGCATTAGTAGCACAAGGCAATTCATTCGCCAAAATTTTTAAATTCGAATAATGGGTTGTAATGATACCAAAAGCTTCGCGATGGTAGAATTCTTCCAGGAAAATTTCAGCCAAAGCTCCACCTAATTCGGGATCTGATCCTGTTCCAAATTCATCAATCAAAAACATTGTTTTCTTGTTGCACTTTTTCAAGAAGTAATTCATGTTTTTTAGTCGATAACTATACGTACTCAAATGATTTTCTATGGATTGGTTGTCACCAATATCAGTCAGAATCCGATCGAATAAAAAGGTTTCACTTCGTTCATGAACCGGAATTAACATCCCTGATTGTAGCATTAATTGCAATAAACCAACGGTTTTTAACGAAATGGTTTTTCCACCTGCATTAGGTCCAGAAATAACAATAATTCTATTTTCTTGTTCTAATTCAATGGTTTGCGGATAGGTAACTTCATTTTTTTCGGCATTACTCAAATACAAAATAGGATGGAAGGCATCTCTAAAATACAAACGACGTTCTTCAGTAATAGTGGGCAAAATCGCGTTGATTTTGTTGGCGTATTTCGCTTTAGCAGCTATGACATCCACATCGCTTAAGAAATTTTGGTATTCAATAAGTAAGTCTAAAAAGGGACGAATTTTATTTGATAATTGTTTAAGGATACGAGTAATCTCTTCTTTTTCCTCGTATTCCAAATTACTTAATTCACGAGAATATTTAAGTGTTGTTTCGGGTTCGATGTAAGCAATACTACCGGTTTTAGAACTTCCCAAAATAGAACCTTTTACTTTACGTCGGTACATCGCTAAAACCGCTAAAACACGTCGGTTCTGCACAAAACTTTCTCTGATGTCATCCAAATACCCTAAAGAATTGTATTGAGTTAAAGCCACACCAAAACTTTGATTGACTTTGCCTCTAACAGCATTCATGTCCCTACGAATGTTCAGTAAATCGGGAGACGCATTGTCTTTAATTTCACCATATTTATCGACCACTTCATCTACCATGATGATGATGTCTTTGGTCAACTCAACACGTGCCCCTCTATTGTTTAAATTGGGATAATAATCGTGAAATTTTTGCAAGAAATTCAACAAGAAATTAACCGTGCTGGATAAGTTGGCTATTTTTCTAAAACTTCCTACTTCCAAGAAACTATCTTCAATTCCCAAAAATTTAATTTCGTGAGTGATGGCGTCAAATCCATGATTAGGTATCGCATTGTTGTTTTGAAAAGACGAAACATATTCGGATGTTTGTAACAAGGCTTCCATCAAGCTTTCCTTATCTTTGAAAGGCGTGATTTCAAGGGCTTTTTGTTTTCCAATATCAGTATTACAAATAGACGATAACGTTTCTAAAACGGTAGGAAATTGTAAATCTTGTAAAGTCTTTTCGGTAATGGATATCATGTATATTGCTATTGGAAAGAAGCAAAGTTACAAAGATTAAGAGGAGTTTTTTGAAGAAAAAGTATAATTTTATACCCAACAGATTAAAGCAACACTTATACGTTTATGCAACTCCAATTGAATCCAGAATGGCAATCGATCTTAGCAGAGGAAATCCAGAAACCTTATTTTAATGAATTAGAAGAATTGGTGAATTTGGAATACCTAAACCACAGCTGTTATCCACCCAAAGAATTGATTTTTGCAGCTTTTGATAATTGTAGTTTTAAAAATACTAAAGTGATTATCATTGGGCAAGACCCATATCATGGCAAAGGGGAGGCTAATGGTTTGTGTTTTTCGGTGAATGATGGTGTAAAAATTCCACCTTCATTACGCAATATTTACAGAGAATTAGTAGATGATTTGGGTAGCATTTTTATTCCTAATTCTGGCAACTTAGCATCTTGGTCCAATCAAGGCGTTTTACTATTAAATGCAGGTTTAACGGTTAGAGAAGACCTACCCAATAGCCACAAACAGTTGCCATGGAATCTCTTTACCGATGCTGTAATTCAAAAGCTATCCGATGAAAAAGAAGGATTGGTTTTTTTGCTTTGGGGCAGTTTCGCTCATAAAAAAGGGTGCAAAATTAACCGAGAAAAACATCTGGTTTTGGAATGTGGTCATCCATCACCTTTGAGTGCTAATCAAGGAAAATGGTTTGGAAATAAACATTTCAGTAAGACGAATGCGTATTTAGAATCGAAGGGATTAGAATCGATTCAATGGCTAGATTTATAACTATTTCTTAGCAATATCTTCTAGAACCGCCTTGTCGGAGTAATTGGTTATAGTTAATGTAATTTCTTGATTCTTAACTGTCTTGCCTTCGATAATATATTTTTTCCCTTTACCAACAGCTATATTGCTTTGGTCAAAGTCAACGTCTCCAAACTGTAAACAGTTACGAATATCAGTGGTGTCAATCCAAGGTTGTGCAAGGATTGCTGTTGCTTTTGGAGAATAGTTGAACGGTTTGTTTCTCAAATCGTTGAGTACACGAGCATTTGGAAAATAATTGCAACGGGTATCTTTCCCACTAAATACCATTGAAACAAAGAAAAGTCCCATAATAAGACCTACAAAATAATACGCAAAACGTTGAAAGAATTTCATGCTCTAAATTTTTGGCAAAGGTAAAGGAAACTTAATTTAAAAAACAATTAAATTGATATCGCTATCACTTAATCCAAACCAATCACCAATCGCTTTGTTAGTAAGGATTCCGTGGTACATATAAACTCCATTTTTAAGTCCTTTGTTACAACGAATCGCACTTTCGATTCCGCCATCTTCTGCAATTTGCATCAAATAAGGAGTAATAATATTGCTGATGGAAAGAGAGGCAGTTTTAGAATAACGCGACGGAATATTAGGGACACAGTAATGCACTACATTATTTTTGATAAAGGTTGGTTTCTCATGTGTGGTCACTTCGGAAGTTTCAAAACAACCGCCTGTATCGATACTTACATCAACAATTACAGCCCCTTTTTTCATATGTTCTACCATCGTTTCAGTCACAACAACCGGGCAACGCTCTATTCCGCGCATAGCTCCAATAGCTACATCACAACGGCGTAGCGCTTTTAGCAATGATTTAGGTTGAATGGTAGAAGTAAAAATTCGTTGGTTTAAATTGTTTTGTAAGCGACGTAATTTTGTAATAGAATTGTCAAAAACCTTAACAGTAGCTCCCAAACCAATTGCCGTTTTAGCGGCGAATTCACCCACAGTTCCAGCACCTAAAATAACCACATCTGTAGGAGGAACTCCAGTGATATTCCCAAATAATAAGCCTTTTCCAAATTGATTGGTAATCATTAATTCAGCGGCAATAAGCACTGAGGCTGTACCTGCAATTTCACTTAGAGATTTGACAGCAGGGTAGGTACCGTCTTCGTCTTTTATGTATTCAAATGCTAAGGCAGTGATTTTTTTCTTAGTTAACGCCTCAAAATATTCTTTTTTTCTGGTTTTAATTTGAATCGCCGAAATGATAATCGTGTTTAGATTGATCATTTCAATTTCAGCTAAACTAGCTGGTTCCACCTTTAGAATCATTGGACAGCCAAATACTTTCTTAGGATCTTGTGTTACTTCAGCACCCGCATCTGAGTATTCCTTGTCAGAATAACTGGAACTTTCACCAGCTCCAGCTTCAACCATTACACGATGGCCATGACTTGTCAATGAGTTGACAGCATCGGGAGTCAAGCAAACTCGGCGTTCTTGATGACTGGTTTCTTTGGGAATACCAATAAACAATTCGCTTTTATGTTTCGCTATTTCTAATGTTTCCTCTTGAGGTAGCAGCTGTTCTTTTGTAAATGGTGATAGTGACATGGTCGATTCAAATTAAGAGGTCCAATTTACGGATTTTTATTTACCTTTTTTTATTTGGAATTGGTAAGTGTCAAATGGCGTTTTCCATTCTCGACTAATTCAATAGTAATTACCGCATGTTCTTCCGGAATGAGGTTAGGAATTTTCTCCGCCCATTCTATAAAACACCAATTGCCGGAATAGAAATAATCGTCTGCCCCCATGTCTAACGCTTCTATTTCATTTTTTAATCGATAAAAATCAAAATGATAAACAACTTGATTTTCAATTGTTTCGTATTCATTAACTAAAGAGAAAGTTGGACTACTAGTTGCTGATGAAACTCCTAAAGTTTTACATAATTGTTTGATTAAAGTAGTTTTACCTACACCCATTTCACCGTGAAAAAGAATCACTTTTGAGGTCTGTTGGGCAATTACTTTTTGTGCAACTAATTCTAGTTCGTCTAGTGTAAATACTATTTCCATCTATCGGGGATTAAAAACCAAAAAAGGGACAATCATTTCTTCTAATGAAATGCCTCCATGTTGGTAGGTATTTTTATAATAATTCACATAATGATTGAAGTTATTGGCATAAGCCAAAAACATATCATTTTTTGCAAAAATAAAAGAACTACTCATATTGATGCTAGGTAATCCAACTTTTTTAGGATCTTTCACTGCATAGACCTCTTTGTTTTCATACGATAAACTCTTACCGGTTTTGTAGCGTAAATTCAAACTAGTGTTTTTATCACCTACAACTTTAGAAGGATTTTTGACATTAATAGTACCATGATCTGTTGTAATGATCAACTTGAATCCCATTTTTTGCGCTTGTTGAATCATTGCCAAAAGGGGCGAGTTTTTAAACCAACTTAAAGTTAGAGAACGGTATGCTTTATCATCTGGTGCCAATTCTTTAATAACTTCTATTTCAGTTTTAGCATGTGATAACATATCTACAAAATTGTAAACTACAGTAACTAAATCATTGTTTTTTAATGATTTAAAACTATCTGCTAATTTACGACCACTGGCCAGATTAGTGATTTTAAAATAGTCTTGTTTGATATTTAATCCGAGGCGGTTTAACTGTGCGGTTAAAAATTCAGCCTCATAATTGTTTTTCCCACCTTCATCGGTATCATTTTTCCAATAATCAGGAAATTGCTTTTCCATATCTACAGGTAATAAACCGGAAAAAATGGCATTTCGAGCATATTGAGTAGCTGTTGGTAAAATAGCGTAATACGGCACTTCTTTTTCTAGTTTGTAATGATTACTTACTACATTTTGAATTACTTCCCATTGATCGTAACGCAAATTATCTATTACAACAAAAAGAACAGGCTTGTCTTTTTTAATGATCTCAGGCACCACTAATTCTTTGAAAAGCGTATGCGATAAAACAGGATGATCGGCTTTAGATTCAAACCAATTTTCATAATTACGTTCAATGAATTTGCCAAATTGCGTATTGGCTTCTGTTTTTTGAGACTCTAAAATAGCACTCATCCCGGAATCGTTAATATTCTCAAGTTGTAATTCCCAGAAAATTAATTTTTTATACAATTCAATCCAATCTTCAAAAGAACGCACTAACGCCATTTCTAAGGTGATTTTCCTAAATTCTTTTTGATAATCTAAAGTTGTTTTTTGAGAAATTAAGCGGGTATGATCTAGGTTCTTTTTTAAGCTAAGTAAGATTTGATTCGGATTGACAGGTTTGATTAGATAGTCTGCAATCTTAGAACCAATCGCTTCTTCCATGATATATTCTTCCTCACTTTTGGTAATCATGATCATGGGTATCGATGATTTTTTTTCTTTCATTTCTGAAAGTGTTTCTAAACCACTCATTCCCGGCATATTTTCATCTAGAAAAACAATATCAAAGTTGTTATTTTCAAAAATAGTAATGGCATCCAAGCCATTATTACAAGTTGTTACTGTGTAATTTTTCTTTTCTAAAAATAAAATATGAGGCTTCAAAAGATCGATTTCATCATCTACCCACAGGATTTTAATTGTATCTTTCATATTGTATTATCAGTTACCGAAGGGCAATTTACAGTTTTTAAAACGTTGTTTAGCAAAAAAATTACTTTTAATTAGCCTACTTCTAAATCTAATTTCTTGACAAACAGATTTTTCTATAAGTCAAAAAAATAATCTCCATTGACTTGCTTGTCAAAACGAATTTACTACTTTTATCCATTATCAAATTAACTAAAAACTATGAAAACTAATTCAATTAAAAACGCCTTATTAGTTACTGTATTTTCAGTAACAGCGTCTTTTGCTCAACATGCTTTTGTAAATACACCTCCTGAGGTTTCGCCAATGCCGATGAAACCTGAAATGACAGAGATTTGGAATCCTGAAGTAAAAGTGATTATTCCCGCAAAAAAAATAGGAGATGCGCCTTCAGATGCAATTATCTTATTTGATGGAAAGAACTTAAATCAATGGGTGAATAAAAAAGACAATAGTAAACCCGCAGGATGGAAGATTGTGAATAACGATTATTTTGAAGTTGTACCAGAATCTGGAGATATTCAAACTGTAATGAAATTTGGCGACTGCCAATTGCATATCGAATGGAGTGCTCCAGATGAAGTGTTAGATGGTGGGCAAATGAGAGGAAATAGCGGTGTGTTTTTTCAAAATCGTTATGAATTACAAGTATTAGATTCGTATAACAACAGAACCTATAACAACGGCCAAGCTGGAAGTATTTACAAAGATCATCCGCCATTAGTGAACGCAATGAAAACACCTTTGGAATGGAATGTTTACGATGTAATCTACACGGCACCAAGATTCAAAGCCAATGGATTAATTGATGCGCCAGCAAGAATAACAGTTTTCCATAATGGAGTAGTAGTTCAAAACAATGCGACCATTAATGGTTTAACATTATATATGGGATTGCATAATTACCCTGAATCTCATGGTGAAGATGTAATTTCACTTCAAGATCACGGTTGTAAAACTCAATTTAGAAACATTTGGTTGAGAAGACTTTAAGAATCAAAAACGGAGAGCAATTGCTCTCCGTTTTTATTTGTAATTGGTTATAATTTATGTTCTAACGAAGAATCACTAATACTATCGTCACCGCTATGTTGATGACAAATTTCGGTTCCATGTTCGACTGCTCGTATTACTTCTTGTTCTATCGTAAGTTGTAAATTGTCATTTGAAGTACTCATTAACGATTTTATTTTCTCAATCAAAGTATGATCTTGAATTTGAGTAATCCATTGAATCAAATTCAGCTTGTCATTTTGTAATTTTTGAGTATTCATTTGTTTCTTTTTTAGTTCGAAATTCTAAGCCTTAGGCTAACAAATTTAAGAAATAATCAGATGCAAAATATAAATCAATTTCCTTATATTTGTTGCCCTAAAGCACTATCAAGTGAGTCAAATCAACAAACTTAAAATATTCAATGATCCAATCTATGGATTTATTACAATTCCCAACGCTTTAATCTACGATTTAATTCAGCATTCTTATTTTCAACGTTTGCGACGAATTTCACAAATGGGATTATCTTATTTGGTTTATCCTGGTGCCAATCATACCCGTTTTCATCATGCTTTAGGTTGTATGCATTTGATGCAAAAAGCAGTTGATGTATTGCGATTCAAAGGTGTCGCTATTTCCGAAGAAGAAGAAAACGCTTTATACATTGCTATTTTGCTTCACGATATTGGTCACGGGCCATTTTCTCATGCAATGGAAAAAAGCATAGTTGAGGATGTACACCATGAGGCTATTTCATTATTATTTATGAACCAATTGAACGAGGAGTTCAATGGGCAGTTGAGTTTGGCAATCCAAGTATTTAAAGGAGAATACCATCGTAAATTCATGTTACAATTGATTTCAAGTCAATTGGATATGGACCGAATGGATTACTTAAAACGCGATAGTTTTTATTCAGGAGTTGCAGAAGGTAATGTCAATTCAGAGCGCTTGATTCAGATGATGAATGTGGTTGATGACGTATTAGTGATTGAAGAAAAAGGAATTTATTCGGTAGAGAAATTCTTGATGTCGCGACGTTTGATGTACTGGCAAGCCTACTTACACAAAACAAGTTTGGTAGCCGAATTGATTTTAACTAAAGTGTTGAAACGTGCTAAGGAACTAACTCTAAAAGGGGTGCAATTACCTTGTAGTGAACCTTTATTGTTTTTTCTGCAAAACCGAATTGCTTTAGAAAATTTTGATTCTAATATTCTCGATTTATTTTCGCAATTAGATGATTTTGATATTATTAGCGCATTAAAATCCTGGCAACGTCAAGACGATTTTATTTTATCATCGTTGAGTAAAATGATTATTAATCGTGATTTACCTAAAATTAAAGTAGTTACTGATAAAGCACTTTTGGACGAAATAGGTCCTTTACAAGAACGTTTTGCTGCTGAAAATAACCTTTCGATAGCAGACACCAATTACTTTATTTTCAAAGGAAAAATTAAAAATCAGGCCTACAGTAAAGAGGCTGAACCGATTCGAATTTTGAAAAAAGACAGAACGATTGAAGATGTTGTTGAAGCGTCTGATCAATTGAATTTAAAATCTTTATCAAAATTAGTTACTAAATATTACATATGTTTTCCAAAACAACTCGTGTAAAAACGCTGTAATAAAATCTATTTTTTATATTTTTGTCAGAATGAAAAAAATTAGGCCATCTTTATTTGAAACCAATACCACTTATACAAGTGTGATTCGATTCACGCCTATACAAAAAACGATCCTTTAGAATGAAGTTTACAGCACAGCAAATAGCGGAAATTTTAGAAGGAGAGGTAGTAGGTAATCCTAATGTTGAAGTTTCTAAGCTATCTAAAATAGAGGAAGGTCAGGATGGTTCACTTACTTTTTTATCCAATCCAAAATACCAAAATTTCATTTATACCACTCAAGCTTCTGTAACTATTGTAAATGCTACATTTGTTCCTGAAAAAACGGTTGCTACCACTTTGATTAAAGTGACTGATGCGTATGGGGCATTTACCAAGTTATTAGAATTTTACAATCAAGTTAAGTTAAACAAAACTGGAATTGAGCCACTTTCGTTTATTGATGAGAGTGTAAGTTATGAACCTGATTTGTATTTGGGGAGCTTTGCTTATGTGGGAAAAAATGTTGTACTTGGAAAAAACGTTAAAATTTACCCTAATTCCTATGTTGGTGATAATGTTATCATTGGAAACAATGTAACCATTTTCGCAGGTGTTACAATTTATTCAGAAACCGAAATAGGAAATAATTGTACCTTTCATTCAGGAACTATTATCGGATCGGATGGATTTGGTTTTGCACCCAATGCAGATGGAACCTATACTAAAATACCCCAAATTGGGAATGTAGTAATTGAAGATGATGTCGAAATAGGAGCAAATACTACAGTTGATAGAGCTACTATGGGATCAACAATTATTCGTAAAGGAGTAAAGTTAGACAACCAAATTCAAGTGGGGCATAATGTTGAAATAGGAGAAAATACTGTTATTGCGGCTCAAACCGGAATTGCTGGTTCAACAAAAATAGGCACAAATGGAATGATTGGTGGACAAGTAGGTTTTGCAGGTCATATTACTGTTGGTAACAATGTCAGAATTAAAGCAAATTCAGGTGTTACCAAAAATGTGAAGGATGGAGAAGTACTCCAAGGTCCATTGGCTTTTACTGATTCTAGTTATGCCAAATCGTATATCCATTTCAAAAATTTGCCTAAAATTATTTCCGAAATAGAAGAATTAAAAAAAGAAATACTAAATCTAAAAACGAATACCCATGGTTAAACAAAAAACCATCAAATCAGAAATTTCACTTACTGGAGTAGGTTTACACACTGGAAAAGAAGTGAAAATGACTTTTAAGCCAGCCCCAGCAAACAACGGATTCACATTTGTACGTGTCGATCTTGAAGGTCAGCCCGTTATTGAAGCCGATGCTAATTATGTTGTCAATACGCAACGCGGAACCAATTTAGAAAAATTGGGCGTACAAATTCAAACACCAGAACATGTTCTTGCAGCCTTAACAGGTTGTGATTTAGATAATGTTATTATTGAATTAAATGCTTCAGAACTACCTATTATGGATGGTTCTTCAAAATATTTTGTTGAAGCAATTGAGAAAGCGGGAGTTGAAGAACAAGATGCAAAACGTAATGTTTATGTTGTAAAAGAAGTAATTTCATTTACTGATGAGGCAACAGGAAGCGAAATTTTAGTAATGCCAAGTGATAGTTATTGCATCACGACTATGGTTGATTTTGGTACTAAAATTTTAGGTACTCAAAATGCTACAATGAAAAGCCTCTCGGAATTTAAAGATGAATTTTCAGATTCAAGAACATTTAGTTTCTTACATGAATTAGAAGCTTTATTGAACAATGGATTAATAAAAGGTGGCGATTTAAATAATGCTATTGTG
Source organism: Flavobacteria bacterium GWA2_35_26 (assembly GCA_001800905.1). GTDB lineage: Bacteria > Bacteroidota > Bacteroidia > Flavobacteriales > Flavobacteriaceae > Flavobacterium. The sequence goes on from MGWH01000006.1 coordinate 176,571, forward strand.
TATGTTGATAAAGAAATATCAACAACTACTATGGATAATTTGAAGAAAGCATTTGGTAAAGAGAATTTGACTGTAAAACCAAATGGAATTTTGGACAACCTTACTTTACATTATCCAAACGAAGCGGCACGTCATAAATTATTAGATGTAGTAGGTGATTTATCTTTAATTGGAACTAGAATACAAGGAAAGGTAATTGCCAACAAGCCGGGTCATTATGTAAACACTCAATTTGCTAAAAAACTAGCGAAGATTATAAAAATAGAACAACGAAATTTTGTTCCAACTTATGATTTGCATCAAGAACCATTGATGGATATTCATAAAATTATGGAAACATTACCTCACCGTCCTCCCTTTTTATTGATTGATCGAATCATTGAAATGTCCGAAAATCATGTGGTGGGAATGAAAAATGTAACCATGAATGAAGATTTCTTTGTGGGACATTTTCCAGAAGCACCTGTAATGCCAGGAGTTTTAATAGTGGAAGCTATGGCGCAAACAGGAGGTGTATTGGTTTTAAGTACAGTTCCAGATCCTGAAAATTATTTGACATATTTCATGAAAATGGATAATGTTAAATTCAAACACAAAGTACTTCCAGGAGATACTTTAATATTTAAATGTGACTTGATTACACCAATCCGTAGAGGAATTTGTCATATGCAAGCCAATGCCTATGCCAATGGGAAATTAGTTGCTGAAGCAGAATTAATGGCGCAAATTGCCAAAAAATAATAAAATGTAGAAAATTCGCAGTAGTTTTACCGCGAATTTTCTTTTGAATAGAAATTAAAAAAAATACAGATGAATCAACCGTTAGCATACGTTCATCCCGGCGCAAAGATTGCCAAAAATGTAGTGATTGAACCTTTTACCACAATTCATAACAATGTGGTTATTGGAGATGGAACTTGGATTGGATCTAATGTCACTATTATGGAAGGGGCTAGAATTGGAAAAAATTGTAATATTTTTCCAGGAGCAGTAATATCTGCAGTACCCCAAGATTTGAAATTTGGTGGCGAAGATTCTTTAGCTATTATTGGTGACAATTGTACCATTAGAGAATGTGTTACTATTAATAGAGGCACCGTAGCTTCAGGGCAAACTGTAATTGGAGACAATTGTTTGGTAATGGCATACGCACACATTGCACACGATTGTGTAGTAGGGAATAATGCAATTATCGTAAACGGAGTTGCTTTGGCAGGACATGTTATTGTAGGAAACTATGCGGTTATTGGAGGCTTAGCTGCCGTACATCAATTTATCCATATCGGAGACCACGCGATGATTTCAGGAGGTTCGTTGGTACGAAAAGATGTTCCGCCTTTTACTAAAGCAGCTAAAGAACCTTTATCTTATGTTGGGATCAATTCAATTGGATTAAGACGTAGAGGTTTTACCACAGAAAAAATTAGAGAGATTCAGGATATATATCGTATTCTGTATCAAAAAAATTACAACACCACTCAAGCTATTGGTATTATTGAGGCTGAAATGGAAGCTACGCCAGAACGTGATGAAATATTAGATTTTATCCGAAATTCATCTCGTGGAGTTATGAAGGGCTACAGTGGCAATTATTAATAAGTAAGATAAATAGAAATAAATACAATTTAAAATGGCAAGTACATCAGATATTAGAAACGGATTATGTATTAAATACAATAATGATATTTATAAAATCATTGAATTTCTTCACGTTAAACCAGGAAAAGGTCCTGCTTTTGTTAGAACCAAATTGAAATCATTAACTAACGGAAAAGTATTAGATAATACGTTTTCTGCTGGACATAAAATTGAAGAAGTTCGAGTTGAAACACATACCTTTCAATATTTATATGCTGAGGGCGATGATTTTCACTTTATGAATACGGAGTCATTTGAACAAATTACATTAAATAAAAAAGTTTTGGATAATCCAGGTCTTTTGAAAGAAGGAACTAATGTTATGGTTCAGATTAATTCTGAGACTGAAGCGCCACTTTCTGTAGACATGCCAGCTTCAATTGTTTTAGAAGTTACTTATGCAGAACCAGGCGTAAAAGGAAATACAGCTACTAACGCTACTAAATCAGCCACTGTTGAAACGGGGGCTTCTGTAAATGTACCTTTGTTTATTAACGAAGGAGATAAAATTAAAATCGATACCGCTTCAGGTTCTTACATGGAACGCGTAAAAGAATAAATGAACTTATAAATAAAGGTTGGTAGTCGCTTGACTATCAACATTTATTTTTATACTATATTGGTGCATGAAATTCTCTCAACCTCAAACCTTAAAACAAATTGCCAACTTAATTCATTGTGATTTTGTGGGAGATGCTCATTTTCCTGTTTTAGGAATGAATGAAATTCATGTAGTAGAGCCTGGAGATATTGTCTTTGTGGATCATCCAAAATATTACGATAAGGCATTGGAATCCAATGCTACGATTATCTTAATCAACAAGGAAGTCGTTTGTCCTGCTGGAAAAGCGTTATTAATATCAGATGATCCGTTTCGAGATTTCAATGTATTGATACGACATTTTATGCCATTTCAATCTTCCAATGTTTCTATTTCGCCTTCGGCAAAAATTGGTCACGGGACGATTATTCAACCTAATACTTTTATTGGAAATAATGTAGTGATTGGAGATAATTGTTTAATTCATTCCAATGTGGCTATTTACGATCATACTATTATTGGCGATCATGTAATTATTCATGCTGGAACAGTTATCGGAGGGGATGCTTTTTATTACAAAAAACGTCCAGATGGATTTGATCAATTGCTTTCGGGTGGAAGAGTGGTAATTGAAAACAATGTCGGTATTGGCGCACTTTGTACAATAGATAAAGGTGTGACAGGAGATACGAAAATTGGTGAAGGAACTAAATTAGACAATCAAGTACATGTTGGTCACGATACCGTAATTGGTAAAAAATGTTTAATTGCCTCTCAAACTGGAATAGCAGGATGTGTAATTATTGAAGATGAAGTAACACTTTGGGGCCAAGTGGGAACTACTAGCGGAATTACTATCGGAACAAAAGCGGTGGTAATGGGACAGACCGGTGTAACCAAATCCATTGAAGGCGGAAAATCTTATTTTGGCACTCCAGTTGAGGAATCCAGAGAAAAATTAAAACAATTGGCTAATATCAAAAAAATACCTGAACTTATAAACAAATTGAAATAATGTCTGCAAAAAAATTAATACAAAATTTTTACAAATCAGATGCGTTAATCGATGCCGAGGTTATGAAAGAATTCTTGCATCCTGAAATTATTTTAGATTGGAATAGTAGCAAAGGATTTGTTCAACTTAATTATGATGCCATCCTTGATTTAGCTGGAGAATTAAGCAAAGCCTATGTTCGGTCAAAGGTTAGAATTAGTCATATTCTTTCGGAGAACGACTTAGTTTCAGTTCGGTATTCTCATTATGTTAAGACGATTGAAAATCCTAGAGAAGAGATGTTTTTAGCTAATTTTATTGTGATTTGGCAACTCAAAGACAATCAATTGTTTCGAGGCTATCAAATGAGTCAAATTTCTTAATATATTTTCAATTAAAAACTTCGATAATAATTTCAAAATCGTATTTTTGCCAAACAATTTTTAAAATCACATAAAAAATAGATCATGAGTGTTTTAGTTAATAAAAATTCCAAAATAATTGTTCAAGGTTTTACAGGAAGTGAAGGTACTTTTCACGCTTCTCAAATGATTGAATACGGGACAAATGTTGTAGGTGGTGTAACTCCAGGAAAAGGAGGGTCAACCCATTTAGACCGTCCTGTTTTTAATACAGTAAAAGATGCTGTAGATCAAGCAGGTGCTGATACTTCAATTATTTTTGTACCGCCAGCTTTTGCAGCTGATGCAATTATGGAAGCAGCTGATGCTGGAATCAAAGTAATTATTGCTATTACTGAAGGAATTCCTGTAGCTGATATGATTAAAGCGAATAGCTATGTTAAAGAAAGAAATGCACGTTTAATTGGACCTAACTGTCCGGGTGTTATTACTGCTGATGAAGCTAAAGTGGGTATCATGCCAGGTTTTGTTTTCAAAAAAGGAACAGTTGGAATTGTATCTAAATCAGGAACTTTAACTTATGAAGCCGCTGACCAAGTAGCCAAACAAGGATTAGGAATTACTACTGCTATTGGAATTGGTGGAGATCCAATTATTGGAACTACAACTAAAGAAGCTGTAGAATTATTGATGAACGATCCTGAAACGAATTGTATTGTTATGATTGGAGAAATTGGAGGTCAATTAGAAGCAGATGCTGCTAAATGGATCAAAGCGGATGGTAACCGTAAACCAGTAGTAGGATTTATTGCAGGTGTTACTGCTCCAGCAGGACGTACAATGGGTCACGCAGGTGCAATTGTAGGAGGTTCTGATGATACCGCTGAAGCTAAAAAACAAATCATGAGAGAAAACGGTATTCACGTAGTTGACTCTCCAGCTGAAATTGGTAAAAAAGTAAAAGAAGTTTTAGGTTAGTCCTAAATACATATACACTATAAAATACCTCACGGTTTCGTGGGGTATTTTGTTTAATAAATACAGTAAAGAATAATGTACAAAGAATTAAAAAAGTTTAAAGTAACCAAGAGTTTTACTTTTGGACAAGAAGATAGTTTAGAAGAAGTGTGTAATGCCCCAGAAAGTGCCAGTGGTGTTTTTATAGTGTGCGCAATTGATGGTGAGGAGAAAGAATTGATAATGGTAGGCTCGACAGGAACAGTTCAAAATGACGGATCTTTAAAAAGTAAAAATGGTGGATTGTACGATAAAATTGTGAATGGTCATCAATTTGCTAAAACAGGTAGAAAATACTCTTGGCCAGCTCAAATGAAGTTAGAAAATATTGATCGCTTAGAAGTTACTTGGTACGATACTTTTAACGACAAAGTTAAAGTGATTCCTACTTTTGTAGAAGGTCAAGTGTTACAAAATTTCTTAGATGAAAAAGGAAGTTTGCCTAAATGGAATGTAGCATTTTAATTTCCTGAATTAGATATAAAAAAAGCGCCAATTTGGCGCTTTTTTTATGATTTAAATGGGCTAGACCACTTTGGATCACTGTAAACATTCGTGCCAGTAAGTGTTTTAATAAATGCAATTAAAGCATTTACTTCTCCTGGCTGAAAATTGAGTTGTTGTCCAAAACCATTCGGAGCTAACCTAGGATCTAAGTTTGTATTTCTTGTTGCAATAGTAATGGTTCCATAATGACCAATTACATTTTGTAATGTAACCAATCCTCCAGTATGCATCATAGGTCCATTTGGAATTCCATTAGCATTAACCAAGTCCCTTAACGAAGGAGCTCTCGTATTAGTGATGTCAATCCCCGTATCGTTTATAACACCAATAATTCCATTATTTCTGGTATTGGGATCAATATCAAATTCAGGGGCTGCATGACAAGCAGCACAGCCAAAGCCACCTGAAGTTCTAACCCCAGTAGCATTAAAGACAGGCGGAGTTAAGAACAACGTTTTCCCTTGATTTTCTTGGGCTGTAAAATTGGGAAAAGCTTGATTATCATTTTGAACTGCACTTCGTCCCAAATCGTATTTGGAGTCAAATGATTGTATGCTTCTAATAAATTGTGCTAATGCTAATTGTAATTTAGATTCTGTGATTTCTTCGGAACCATACACATATTTGAATAATTCTTTATAATAGCCAATACCTTGTAATTTTGAAATTAAAGTTGTGATGGAACCATCGCCATTCGTGCCGCTAAATCCCATTTCGATATGATTTTTAATCGGTTCAGAGGATTGTAATTCCAATGTTGCAGCTCTTTCGTCCCAGAAAAATTTTCGTTCATTTGAAAATCGAGAGTTGACTAAACGCATGGCATGACGTGTTGTTGTTCCGTTTACTCCATCACTAGCATCAGTATCATCTCCAAAAGCATTAGCTTGAATATGACAAGAGGCGCATGAAATTGTATTGTTTGAAGATAAATTTTTGTCATAAAACAAAACCCTTCCTAAAGTAGCGCCTTTATCGGTTATTGGATTGCCAGCTGTATTGTCTTTTTGTAATGTAAGCCGGTTTGGTTTGATTTGCATAATTGCTCAAATTATTGAGATCAATTTTACCTAAAAACGCTTCAATTACATTAGGATAGGATTCCACTATTTCACTTTCAGTTGAATTACTACAAGAATAAAAAGTGAATAAACTTCCTAAGAATAAAAGTGAAATGGACTTCTTCATAGATTTGGATTTTAAAGATTTGAGATAGAATAACAACGCAAATAAAAAGATTAAATTGTAAATAGGTAGCCACTAGTACGAAACTTTAATAAATCATTATGATTTGAAACAATTCTAATTTATCAAATAGTTTAACGTATTAATTCAAATGGCACTTTTTTTCAAACCACAATTATTCCTATATTTGAGCTCTGTTAAGTTGTCCTTCAATACAAGAGGATAATCTACAATAAAGACAATTTAGAAATAATACAATTTTGGGTATACTATGAAATTACTAGAAGGAAAAGTGGCTATCATTACTGGTGCCAGCCGTGGAATCGGAAAAGGAGTTGCAGAAGTTTTTGCACAACATGGTGCTAATATCGCATTTACTTATAGCTCATCTGTTGAGTCAGCTTTGGCTTTAGAAAATGAATTGAATGCAATGGGAATTAAAGCTAAAGGTTACCAATCTAATGCAGCAGATTTTAACGAGGCGCAAACTTTTGTAGATGCGGTGATCGAAGAATTTGGAACAGTTGATATCTTAATCAATAACGCTGGAATTACTAAAGATAATTTATTAATGCGTATGTCAGAAGCCGATTACGATCAAGTAATTGATGTGAATTTGAAATCGGTTTTCAATATGACTAAAGCGATTCAAAAAACATTTTTAAAACAACGCTCTGGTTCTATCATCAATATGAGTAGTGTAGTAGGAGTGAAGGGTAATGCAGGTCAAGCCAATTATGCGGCTTCTAAAGCTGGGGTGATTGGATTTACTAAATCAATTGCTTTGGAATTAGGATCAAGAAATATCCGTTGTAATGCTATTGCACCAGGTTTTATCGAAACTGAAATGACAGCAAAATTAAGCCCAGAAGTAGTTCAAGGTTGGAGAGATGGAATTCCATTGAAACGTGGCGGAACTACTGATGATGTGGCTAATGCTTGTTTGTTCTTTGCCTCTGACATGAGTGCTTTTGTAACAGGTCAAGTGCTTAATGTTTGTGGAGGTATGCTAACTTAATCAGTAGTTTTTAGTTTGTTCACTCAAACTGAATTATAAATTAAAAAAGCCAAGAACAAAATCGTATTGAATTTGTTCTTGGTTTTTTTTTATGAAATAGATGAAACTGGATATAGGTGCGAAATAAATTATATTAACCCAAGTCTAGACTTTAACTTTAGGAACAATAATCCCATTTTATATGCTTCTTCAGAGGCTGAATTTCGATCACTTATAGGAACTTTATATAAAGTGCATAATTCGTCTAAAGTGAATTGTTTATCATTAATATCATGCAATCTTCTGTGCATGATTTCCAAATCAAGAGGTTCATTTTTTAATCGGCCACAATCTAGTTTTTCCAATGCAGTATTGATAATTTCAACATCTGTTTCAATGCGATACCCAACCAAAGTCGCATTCCCAATATATTTTAAAAAAGATTGAATTGCCTCTGGTTCGCCTAATTTATTTAGTTTACTCTCAACAATAAATTCATTTGAAAGTCCATTATCATTTAGAAATTTGTATTGTAAAATAATTACTTCAAAATTATCCCCAATAAGTACACTATCATTAATGACACCAAAACAACCAAAAGATAATATAACATCTTTATCAGGATTTAATCCCGTTTTTTCTGTTGAAAGAATCACATACCGATTTGATTTTTTTTCAAATTTTGAACTATATTCTTTCCAGAATTCAGGATGTTCTTTGGTAATATTTTTAAGCCAATCTAACATAATTATGAAAATTGAGTAAGTTGGAATTTATCTTTAATTAACTCTTCTAATTCGCGCATTGGAGCCAGTGCATTTTTCAAACGTTCTTTGTCCATTTTATTCAATTCATTCAAATTGATATACTGACCAGAATCTTCGTTTTTTAATCCTTCAATAGTTCTGAATTTAGAAAGAGTTAAAAAGGCTTCCGCACAATTGATGTAAATTTCAGCATTTCGTGGATCGGCAATCGACAATTGCTTGAAACGAGAATAGGTATTATTGACTCCTTTTATGCCATAACTTAAAGCAAAAAGACGGGCGCTATCAATTAATGGGAGTAAAGCGCGTGATTTAATATCAAACTTGTCTTTGTTTATACCTTCTTCTTCAACAATGAATTTCTTGAAAAAACTAAGTGGTGCGTTATTTCGTAAGGCATCGTTACCCAAGAAATCAAAGAACAATGTATTGCTCTTGGCATTCTTATAAATCACATTTTCTATAGCTTCTTCAATTTTTGCTTCGCCAAAAGCCATTTCATAATCAAAGAAAATACTACTTAAATCATTGCTGTTTTTACCTGGAGTATTCATCCAACTGTTGTACTGATTTTTCCAGTCGCTCAATGACTTACACCAAAGCGTATTACTTCCCATATGACCGTTAGGACATAATGAATATCCTATTTTTTCTAAATTAGCAGAGGCTCTTTTGGCTAATTTTAAAAAATAGTCTTTCACCTCACTGTATTTATCGGGTACTACATCTTCAAAAACTAAAATACTATCTTGATCCGTAAGTAATAATTGTTCTTTTCGGCCTTGACTACCAATACTTAACCATGCAAAACGAGCAGGAGGGGAACCTAAGTCTAAAATGGCTAATTCAACGCAACGTTTAATTAATGCCAAATTGATTTCGCTTGCAATATTGTAAATATGGAAAAGCGGAATATTTTTATGAATAGAACTTTGAATAATGTCAGTCAATCGTTCACGAAGTTGTTTCAAATCGTCAGCCGACTGAGTTCGTTTGATTTGTTTAATTAAAACCCCAGGATTATTCGCTTGAGAAACGATTAAATCATGTTCTGATATAATGCCTTTTACTTGCGATTGATTGGTACCATCCGTGGTGGCAATTAAATGGGTTACATTATTTTTTAACATAACCAATTGGGCTTCCGCCAAAGAAATATTTTCTACAACGGTTACAACTGGATTGGACATGATTTTATCTATCGTAGTCGTAATGGGGAAGCGCCCTGTAGCGACTTTTGTAGTCATATCGGTTTGAGTAACAATTCCAATTGGGACCGTTTGATTGTTACAAATAATAATACTAGTAGATAGATTTTCAGCCATAGTCTTGGCAACATCCATCACAATAGCATCTGCAGAAGTAGTTAAAGGTGTTCTGTTATAATTTAGTGACTGAAAGTACTGCATATCAGAAGATTGTTGGTCGGAATAGACCACATTATCTGAAAGCAATTTTCCTTTTAAATTTTTATCATTTGGATTATTGGTATTGGTTGCGAAACTTTCCAATAAAAAATCCAAGACATTCGGATTATTAGCAACAAAAGGTCTAAAAGTCGCAATAGGAATAGCATATACAATAGACTCTTGGCGCGCTTTGGCGGTCATCATGTAATTGTTTTTTGCAAAAAATGGACGCAATCCAAAAATATCACCTTCATGACATTTATTTAACAAAGTTTCTTCAGCATCTGCAATAACAGATAAATGAATCACACCAGAAGCCACAACATAAAAGCAATCGTGTAATTTATCATCAATTTGAAATAAGGTTTTGTATTTTTCTAAATTGACAACACGAATGTTGGTTGCGATCTGAGATAATTCTTCAAAAGTCAAATTATCAAATGGTGGATATTTTTTTAGAAAGTCTGCAATATGTTCTGCAACAGTATTCATAGTGGATGGCGATAAATTTTTCAAATGCTAATTTAAATAATTTAAAGAATACTTCTAGGAGAGGATATAAAATACTATTAACTAATTTAGGACTCTAATTGTTGAAAGGTAGTATGAATTGAAAATATTCTATTTTACATAATATAAATTATAATTCAATATAATAAATATTAAATAAAGGCAATACTACAGTTTTGGATATAATTACCTTTTTTGTTTCTTAACAGCTTGCTCAACTACTGTATTGATTTGTTGCAAATGATTGGCTAATAATTTTTCTATCAATTCTTCTTTAGTTAAATGATGAAAAATTGTTTTTACTTTAGTTTTAAGCTCAGCATCCAAATCGTGATTTGGTTTTGTCTTAAAAATCTTTTTTGCCCACAACAAGGTGTTGTTTTCTTCAATACTTGCATCTGTCGGTTTATTAAACTCAGAAAATTGAATTCCTAGCTCTTTTTCAAAATCAGCAATTTCAGCAACTTCTTCAGCTTGTAGCACTGTCAATGCAAGGCCTTTCGCTCCGGCTCTTGCAGTTCTACCACTACGATGCACATAAGCCTCGTAAACATCTGGTAAATGGTAATTAATTACAAATGAAACATCTGCTACATCAATTCCTCTAGCTGCTAGATCTGTAGCGATTAATACATTAATATGTCCTTCACGAAATTGCCCCATAATTCTATCACGAATTCCTTGCGATAAACTCCCATGGATTGCACCAGACGAAAATTTATTGATTGCTAGATTTTTGGCAAGCTTATTTACAGCGGCTTTGGTTTTACAAAATATGATTCCACGCTCACCGTCTCTTGAATTTAGAAAATGCATCAGTACATTCAATTTTTCAATTGGATCAACTACAATATATTGGTGATCAATTCCTTGGTTACCAATAGTTTCCATATTAGCACTAATTTCAACTACATTCTTAGATAAGTAGTTTTGAATCAATTGCTTTATGGTTCCAGGTAAAGTCGCTGAAAACAAAAGTGTTCGATGTTTTTTGGGTAATTCGGCAACAATTTCATCCAAACTCTCCTTCAAGATACTGACCATTTCGTCAGCTTCATCTAATACCAGAAATTGAGTTTGTTTTAAATCAATTGCTTTGCGTTGAATCAAATCAATCAATCTTCCAGGAGTCGCTACAACAATATGTGTAGGAGTTTTAAGTCTTTCTATTTGTGGTTTTATCGGAATTCCTCCACACGTTACAACAATAGATATGCCTTCAATATTCTTTGAAAATTGCTCTAAATTGATATGAATTTGATGTCCTAATTCGCGTGTTGGAACTAAAATAACAGCTTGTATTTCAGTTTTTTCAATTTGAATTAACTGTAAAAGTGGTAATCCAAAAGCGGCTGTTTTTCCTGTCCCCGTTTTGGCCAAGCCAACAACATCAGTTGTATTATCAAGTAGTTGCGGAATTACTTTTAGTTGAATCTCTGTAGGTTCAACAATTTTCAATTCGGTTAATGCTTGTACAATTGGACTTGAAAGTCCTAATTCAGAAAATTGTTTTGCCATGCTTTGATTTATTTTAACGGATTAATACTAATTAATCGGCTTCGTTCATTATTTTTTCTCGGTACTTCTTCCCTATCAATACCGTTAATTTCATTTTGTAATCTTCGACTAACCATTCACGGTAATTTTTACTGCATTGGCTTAAACATTTTGAAAAACGTTTGACTCTACATTCAATATCTTCGTCCAATTCTTTGGCTAATCTTTTAGCGTCTTGTAACTCTTCTGAATTATCAACACACATAGCAGCGTGTTGCTCTAACGATTTTTCTAAAACCACTTTGGAACGTAAATTTTGACGAATCACCATTTTATGTTCTTCGTCAACATCGAAAGTAACTATTTGAGTTTTGCTAAATTTCGCACGCAATTCAGGAGGCATTTCGTATTTAAAATACAATTCGATTTCGGCATCATCACGAAGATTTTCTAGGTAATATTCCGGTGATTTAAATATATGTTGCCAATTGACTGGATCGCTCCAAAGTCCGAAACGCGCCGCATTATTACCCAAATCGATCACCGTAAACTCGTCTTTATTTTCTAATTTTCGTGAACCACGTCCTATCATTTGAAAATACAAAGTCAATGATTTGGTTGCTCTGTTCAAAATAATAGTTTCGACAGTGGGTTCATCAAAACCAGTGGTTAGAATACCTACCGAAGTTAAAATTGCGTTAGGAGTGTGTTTGAACCAATGTAAAATATCTTTACGCTCTTCTGTGCTGCTTGTATTATCAAGATGTCTAACATCGTAGCCTGCTTCTCTAAAGGTTTCGTAAACATAAAGTGAAGTGTTGATACCGTTATTGAAAATTAATGTTTTCTTGCCTAGGGATTTCTCAGTATAAGCATGCAATAATTTTTCTTGCATCGCCATATTGGTATACAAATCATCGGAAGACTTTACAGTGTAATCACCATTAATTCCAACTTTTAATGAAGTTAAACCGACGTCGTAGCTATAGGTAATAGCTTTGGCCAAAAAACCTTTGTTAATTAACGATTGAATCGTGTCACCTACAATTAGTTCATCGTAGTTTTGATGCATCGGCAATTTGATATTGGAACTCAAAGGAGTAGCTGTAACACCAAGAATAAAGGCTTTTTTGAACGAACTCAATAATTTTCTAAAGGAGTTATAATGTGCCTCATCAATGATTACTAATCCAATATTATCCAAATGTAACTTCTCATCATTGATACGATTTTTAAGTGTTTCGACCATAGCTACAAAACACGAATAATCGTTTTGATCTGGAAGTTCTTTTACATTACTATTGATGATTTTGTTTTTAACTCCAAACCCTTTCAACATTTTTGAAGTTTGCTTACACAACTCAATTCGATGGGTCAATACCACTACTTTTTTGTCGTGTTTTTGAATGTAACGGCGAACTATTTCAGAAAAAATAACTGTTTTTCCTCCGCCAGTTGGCAATTGATATAATAAATGATGTTGTGGTGAAGCATTATCTATGCGCTCAAAAATGGCATCTATGTCCCCTTTTTGGTAATCATAGAGTTCTTTTCGCTCTTCAAATTCGGTTTCTACTGTGTTTTGAGGCATTGGTGATTTTGGATTTTTGCAAAAGTACACCTAAAAAACAGTTAATTGGCTATTTTTTATTTTAAAAATATAGTCCGGATTTAAAAATTAAGTTTTGCTAATCCATTTAAAATTCCAAACGCGAAATAATACGTTCGAATTCGTATTGATTGATCCACTTTTGTTCTACTGTTTCTTGGAATATTGAACCAATTCTCGTTTTAAATTCGGCATAAATGCCATTTGAAATTATAAATTCAACTGCTTGTTCAAACGAATTGAACATACTTTTGAAAAACAACTCTTGTTTAATCGGATTTTCTGATGAATACGCTTGAGCAATTTCTATATTATAAAGCATTACATCAGCAATAACAAAAGGATCCACACCCAAAACAACGAAATGTTTAATCAGTTTTTGTGCCACTGAACGTCTCATTTTTGGTTTGCTTCGGCGACCTAATTTTTTGATTGGAAAATATTCATTGGAAATTTTAAGCTTGGAATCTTGTAAAAGAGATTCTTCTTTAGGATTGAACACAAAATCATAATACACTTTAACTGGTTGGAATTTTTCATACAAATCAATAATTTGTTCTTCCAATTGCTCTTTGTTTAATTCCGAAACATATTTTTTTAAATCGCGTTTGCTCATAATTATTCCTACTAAGTTGACAAAGGTAAATTACTTTAGTAATTCATGTGTCCAAAATCAATGTTATTACTTAAATTTGAAGATTAAATACATTAAAATACCTATATGTTGAAGTTTTTTAAATTAATTGCGCTTCTTGAGGGTACTTCACTCCTCCTATTACTAGGTTTTGCTATGCCAATGAAATACTTTTTCCAAGAACCCATTTTTGTTAAAACAATAGGCATGGCGCACGGATTACTGTTTATAGCTTATCTAATTTTGGCAGTAATGCAAAAAATAGCCTTTAATTGGAGTTTAAAAACTCTAGCAATTGTTAGTATTGCATCAGTACTCCCTTTCGGAACTTTTTATGTGGATAAAAAATATTTGAAATAGTTATGAATTCTAGAGACTCCTTTTTGAACGAATTTCGCGGACCTACATTAGGTCAAAACACCATTCAATCTTCAGAAGAGGAAGTGTTTCAAAACGCTACTTTACGACCTATTTTGAAATTACAAAATGACTTAATTGTACTAGTTTTTCAAAATTATGTCAACCAAATTAAGTTACCATTTAAGGATTTTACTGTAGAGAAAAAAATGAGTTCTATTGCAACAATAATTTCGAAAGATATCCAATTACAAAACACTTTAAAAGGGATTGTAATTGGATTATTTACTACTGAAGAATACCATTATTATTCCAAAACCATTTCCAATAGTAACAAACGAATAAAAGCCATGTTGATTGAAAGATTGCAAAGTCAACTTCAATTATTGTAGTTATATATCTACTTTTTATCTTACATTTTTATAATTTAAACCATTGAATTACAATTGTTTAACATATAATTTATTCTACTTTTTTTCCACTCCATCATTTTTTATTGCATAAAGCATCTAATTTTACAAACAAGATTCGAAATCGATTTCTTACTATTTATATTTATTGTACTTACTTAATATTGAAATAAATTATTTTTTTATTACGTCATTTTAACGCATTGGACTTAATTTTTGATTATTTTTAATTTTTTAAATATAAGTAAATGACTACAAATATTACATATGTAAATAAATATTTGATAAATTTAGACGCTGAGTAATGATGTAATTATGAATATGTATTGATAAAATTCAAATTATTCCATACAATTTAATCATAATCTCTTAAAAAAATGAAAAAAATTGAATTCTGTCACTAATTTAACAATATAAAAACGAATCTGTTTTTTTATTTATTATTATTGTATGTATCTAACAAAACTCTATTAACCTAATTAAATAACATATTAAAATAAACCAAATGGAAAGAAGAGAAGCACTAAAAAGAGTTGCCTATTTAATGGGAGGAGCCATTTCAGCAACGACAATGGGCGTTTTATTTGAAAGTTTTACTGTTTTAGACAAATCTAAAATGGTTAATTTTTCAGTATCTGACGAAGCAATTTTGGCTGAATTTGCCGAAATTATTATACCTACAACTTCGGCTTGTCCAGGTGCAAAAGCAGCTGGTTTAGGATCATTTATTCCAATGATGATTCAAGATTGTTATCCTGCTAATTTACAAACAGTATTTGCTACAGGTTTAAAAGCAATGGATGATAAGTGTTTTACAAAGTTTGGTAAAAACTTTACTACTGCGTCAAATCAAGAAAAAACAGTTATTGTTACTGAGTTAAGAGATGAAGCAATTGCAAATAAAAGAACTCCTTCTTTCTTTACAATCGCTAGAGATTTGACTATTTTGGGGTATTATTCTTCAGAAATTGGTTGCACACAAGCTCGCGAGTATCTTGCTATTCCTGGAAAATATGACGGAAGTGCACCATTAGAGCCAGGTCAAAAAGCTTGGGCTACTTCTTAAGTATTTCATTTATTAAACTAGTTTAAACTTAAAAATATATATCGTGAATATCAATACCAATTTAAAAGAACAAAACACTTATGACGCAATCGTTATAGGTTCAGGTATAAGTGGCGGTTGGGCTGCTAAAGAATTGACCGAAAAAGGCTTACGTGTTATTATGCTTGAGCGTGGAATGAACATTGAGCACATAACTGATTATGAATCGGCAATGAAAGACCCATGGGAATTTCAACATGCTGGTAGAATGACCGAAGAACAAAAAAGGACCCATCCTGTACAAAAAAGAGATTATCCCTATCAAGAAGCTAATGAAAAATGGTGGGTTAATGATTTAGAATGTCCTTATACAGAAGACAAACGTTTTGACTGGTATAGAGGTTTTCATGTTGGAGGAAAATCATTAATGTGGGGTCGTCAAAGCTATCGTTTTAGCGACCACAATTTTGAAGATAATAAGAGAGATGGACATGGAAATGACTGGCCTATTCGTTATAAAGACATTGCACCTTGGTATGATTATGCTGAAAAATTTGCGGGTATTAGTGGTCAAAACGAAGGTTGGCCTTTATTGCCAGATGGACAGTTTCTACCTCCAATGGATTTGAACTGTGTGGAGAAATCAGTAAAAGAGAGAATTGAAAAACATTATAATAGAGAGCGAATTTTAACTATTGGTCGTACAGCTAATTTAACAGTTCCTCACAAAGGACGTGGCAATTGCCAATACCGTAATTTATGTAGTCGTGGATGTCCGTTTGGGGCCTATTTTAGTACTCAATCTTCTACTCTACCTGCTGCAATGGCAACTAAGCGTTTAACTGTAAGACCTTATTCTATTGTAAATCATATCATTTACGATAAGGATACCAAAAAAGCGAAAGGTGTTATGGTGATTGATGCAGAGACAAATGAAACTATGGAATTTTATGCGAAAATCGTTTTTGTAAACGGTTCTACGCTAGGTTCTACTTTTATATTATTGAACTCTACTTCAGAGGCTCATCCGAATGGTTTAGGTAATGGTAGTGGACAATTAGGTCATAACTTGATGGATCACCATTTCCGTTGTGGTGCTGAAGGAACTGCTGAAGGATTTGAAGACAAATACACTTATGGACGTAGAGCAAATGGAATCTATGTACCTCGTTACCAAAATTATGGTAATGATAAACGTGATTACTTAAGAGGTTTTGGTTACCAAGGTGGTGCAAGTCGTGGAAATTGGCAAGCTGATGTGGCTGAATTAGCATTTGGTGCTGATTTCAAAAACAATATGTCTAAACCAGCAGATCATTGGAAAATGGGATTGGGTGGATTTGGAGAAATGTTACCTTATTATGACAACAAAGTATACATTGATCATTCGAAAAAAGACAAATGGGGTCAACCAGTTTTAGCTATCGATTGCGAAACTAAAGATAACGAAGCTAAAATGCGTGAAGATATGATGAACGATGCTGCCGAAATGTTAGAAGCAGCTGGAATGAAAAATATCCAAACCTATGATAATGATTACTATCCAGGTATGGCTATTCATGAAATGGGTACCGCACGTATGGGTAACGATCCCAAAGATTCTGTATTGAACAAATGGAATCAAATGCATGAGGTAAGTAATGTATTTGTAACAGATGGTTCTTGTATGCCTTCGATTGCATGTCAAAACCCATCGTTAACGTTTATGGCATTAACTGCACGTGCAGCTGATTATGCAGTAAAAGAATTAAAGAAAAAAAATATCTAGGTTACACATATTATGACAAGAAAATTAAGAATGGGAATGGTCGGTGGTGGCCAAGATGCTTTCATCGGTGCGATACATCGTTTAGCCGCTAATATGGATGGCTTAATTGAATTAAGTTGTGGTGCTCTAAGTATCAATCCAGAAATTGCAGTAGCTTCAGGTAAAGCCTTATTTCTTCCTGAATCAAGAACCTATTTGACTTATGAAGAAATGATCAAAGCCGAAGCGGCGTTGCCAGCTGATGAACGAATTGATTTTGTTACAATTGTAACACCCAACTTTGCCCACTTTGCTCCTGCCATGATGGCTTTAGAACATGGTTTCAATGTGGTTATTGAAAAACCAATTACCTTTTCTTTGGAAGAGGCTAAACAATTGGAACAAAAATTAAAAGAAACCGGATTAACACTTTGTCTGACTCATACCTATTCTGGTTACCCAATGGTAAAACAAGCCAAAGCTATGGTTAGAGAAGGTAAACTAGGTAAAATTCGTAAAGTATGGGTAGAATATCCTCAAGGATGGTTGAGTAAATTATCTGAACGAGAAGGAAATGCGCAAGCAGCTTGGAGAACTGACCCAAAAAAATCGGGAAAAAGTTCTGTGATGGGTGATATTGGAACACATGCAGCACATTTAGCCGAATACATTACGGGTTCAAAAATCACAGATATTTGTGCCGAATTAAATACCTTAGTTGAAGGTCGTGTCATGGATGATGACGGAGCCGTTATGCTAAAATTTGATAATGGCGCTAAAGGAGTATTAATGGCTTCACAAGTTGCGGCTGGTGAAGAAAATGCAGTTAAAATTAGAGTGTATGGGGAAAAAGGTGGTGTCGAATGGTTGCAACATGAACCCAACTCTTTGATCGTAAAATGGTTGGATGAGCCAATGCAAATTTTAAGAGCAGGTTCAAACTATGCACATCTATCTTCATTTGCAAGACACAATTGCAGAACTCCGGGCGGTCACCCAGAAGGTTATTTAGAAGCTTTTGCCAATATCTATAGAAATTTTGCTCTGACGTTAGGATGTAAAATTGATGGTGTTGAACCAACTCCTGAGATGTTAGACTTCCCTTCTGTAGAAGATGGTTTAAGAGGAATGGCATTTATTGACAACGTAGTTGTATCAGCTCATTCTGATAAAAAATGGACTCCAAACGCAGTATAATATGACAACAATTCAAGGACCAGCGGTATTTTTAGCACAGTTTATTGGAGATAAAGCACCATTTAATTCGTTAGATGGAATTTGCCAATGGGCAGCTGATTTAGGTTTTAAAGGTATTCAAATGCCTACATTAGATGCTCGTTTTATTGATTTACAAAAAGCAGCAGAAAGTAAAACCTATGCGGATGAATTAATAGGAAAAGTAGCTTCTTACGGTTTACAAATATCTGAATTATCTACTCATTTACAAGGTCAGTTAGTTGCTGTTCATCCAGCATATGATGATTTCTTTGATGGCTTTGCTCCTGCTGCCTTGCGTGGCAATCCAAAAGCGAGACAAGAATGGGCGGTTCAACAAATGAAATATGCAGCTCAAGCTTCTCAAAATTTAGGACTGAATGCACATGCTACTTTTAGTGGATCGTTGCTTTGGCAATACTTCCACCCTTGGCCACAAAGACCACCAGGATTAATTGAAGAAGGATTTGCAGAATTAGCCAAACGTTGGTTACCTATTTTGAATGAATTTGATAAAAATGGCGTGGATGTATGTTATGAGATTCACCCTGGAGAGGATTTATTTGACGGAGAAACTTACGAAATGTTTTTGAAAGCCGTAAATAATCACTCTAGAGCTTGTTTGTTGTATGATCCATCTCATTTTGTACTACAACAATTGGATTACATTAAGTATATCGATTTTTATCACGAACGTATTAAAGCCTTCCATGTTAAGGATGCAGAATTTAATCCTACTGGTAAACAAGGTACTTTTGGTGGATACCAAAGTTGGGCCAATCGTGCAGGACGTTACCGTTCTCCAGGTGATGGACAAATTGACTTCAAAACCATTTTTAGTAAACTAGCACAATACGATTACAAAGGTTGGGCAGTAATGGAATGGGAATGTTGTATTAAAAATCAAGAAGATGGTGCTCGTGAAGGGGCCGAATTTATCAAAAAACACATTATAAAAGTAACTGATAAAGCCTTTGATGATTTTGCTGCGGTAGAAACCAATACACAATTGAATAGAAAAAATTTAGGACTATAATACATACAAAAAATGAAACGTAACTTTTTACTTCTTGGCTTAGCCGTATTCACATTAACCTCTTTTTCAAAAATTGACGGGGATAAAACATACATCAAAAAAACTGCAATTGTAGAGCAAACTAACAATGGTGAAAAACTAATTGCCAAATCAGATTGTGTAGGATGTCATAAATTAGATAAAAAATTAATTGGACCCTCTTATTTAGATATTGCAAAAAAATACCCAAACAATGATAAAAATATAACCTACTTAGTTAACAAAATTATCAAAGGAGGCTCAGGTGTATGGGGCACAATGCCAATGTCAGCTCACTCTTCTTTGAAGAAAGAAGATGCTAAATCGATGGCACAATATATTTTAGGTTTAAAAAAATAATACTAATTCAATTGTATTGACTAACAATAAATAACCATGAAAAAAGAAGAAGAGAATAAACCAAATAATAATCGTCGTGATTTTATAAAAACGAGCGCTATTGCTGCTGCAGGTTTTATGATCGTACCGCGTCATGTTTTAGGGAGAGGTTTTGTAGCTCCTAGTGATCGTTTAATTGTTGCAGGTATCGGTGTTGGTGGAAAAGGACAATCGGATATTGCGATGTTTCACAAAAGTGGAAAAGCAAATATTGGTTTCTTATGTGATGTAGATACAAGAAGAGCAGCTAATAGTGTGAATGCCTTTCCAAAAGCAAAATTTTATAAAGATTGGCGTGAAATGTTAGACAAAGAACACAAAAATTTTGATGCTGTTTCTGTTTCTACACCAGATCATACTCATGCCATTGCGGCTTTGGCAGCAATGCAATTAGGCAAACACGTTTATGTTCAGAAACCTTTAGCGCATGATATTTACGAAGCAAGAATATTAACTGAAGCAGCTAAGAAATACAAAGTGGTTACCCAAATGGGAAATCAAGGTGCTTCTAATGATGGGACACGTATTCTAAAAGAATGGCATGATGCCGATTTAATTGGAGATGTGCATACTATTTATGCTTGGACAGATCGTCCTGTTTGGCCACAAGGAATTCCTTGGTCAACTGCAAAACCTGAAGTTCCAAAAGAATTGGATTGGGATTTATGGTTGGGAACTGCTCCTTATAAAAATTATGTAGACAAATTAGTACCATTCAACTGGAGAGGTTGGTGGGATTATGGTACAGGTGCTCTTGGAGATATGGGATGTCACTTATTAGAAACTCCTTTTAGTGTATTAAAATTAAAATACGCAAAAGATGTTCAATGTAGTGTCGGATCTGTATATGTGGATGAATTCAAACGTGGGTATTTCCCAGAAAGTTGTCCGCCATCAAGTCATGTTACTTTGACTTTTCCTAAAACTGAGAAAACATTGGGTGATGTCACTGTACACTGGATGGACGGTGGAATTCAACCAGAAAGACCTGCTGAATTAGGACCAAACGAAATTTTTGGTGACGGTGGAAACGGAACACTTTTCATTGGAACTAAAGGAAAAATGATGTGTGATACATACGGATTAAATCCAAGATTATTACCATTAAGCAAAAATGAAAATCTTCAAGTAGCTCAAAAGTATGCTCGTGTTGAAGGTGGTGATGCAGGTCACTACAAACAATGGGTAGAAGCTGCTATTGCAGGTTATGGTAAGAAAGAAGTGAGTTCTGGTTTTGAAATTGCTGGACCTTTAACGGAAGCTTTATTAATGGCTAATTTAGCGATTAGAGGGTACGATGTGGTTCGTGATGAATTGGGAGAAGATGTGTATCCAGGTCGTTCTGCAAAATTATTGTGGGATAATGATGCAATGAGAATTACTAATTTTGATGAAGTCAATCAATTCGTAAAACGCGATTACCGCGAAGGATGGAAAAATTTAACATTATAATACAAACTAAAATGATTAAGAATATTTTTAAAATAGCACTAGTAACTATTTTTATGCAAACTACTAACGCTCAAACCGCTGTACCTAAAGGATTTGTTTCTTTATTTGACGGAACTTCTACCTCAGGATGGCATGCTTATGGAAAAAAAACTGCTACGGCTGCTTGGAAAGTTGAAAATGGCGAATTGCATTTTGATCCAACGGCTGCTAAAAATGGTCAAGGTGGGGATTTAGTAACCGATAAAGAATACACAAATTTTCACTTGAAATTAGAATGGAAAGTGGCTGCTAATGCTAATAGCGGTATTATCTTTTTTGTAAACGAAGATTTGACAAAATTTAAAAACACTTATGAAACTGGTTTAGAAATGCAAGTTTTAGATAACAATGGTCATCCTGACGGTAAAATTGAAAAACACAGAGCAGGTGATTTATACGATTTAATTAAAAGTACAACTGAACCCGTAAAACCTGTTGGAGAATGGAATTCTGTAGATATTGTATGTAAATTCGGAAAATTACAAATGTTATTAAATGGCGTAAAAGTAGTTGAAACCATGCTTTGGGATGATAAATTTAAAGCTTTAGTAGCTGGTAGTAAATTTGCTACTTGGCCTGGATTTGCTGCATTTCAATCTGGAAAAATTGCCTTACAAGACCACGGAGATAACGTTTGGTATCGTAACATTATGATTAAAGAATGGAATACGATGACCACTACTACGGGTTGTAAATAATACACTATACCAACTAACCAAACCAAACTATATTATACTTATGAATACAACAAATAAAATAAAACTATCAAGCATGATGTTCCTAGAATTTTTTATCTGGGGAGCATGGTTTGTAACTTTAGGAACATTTTTAGGAACTAATTTAAAAGCTTCAGGTGCTGAAACAGCTGCTGTGTTTTCAACTCAATCATGGGGAGCAATCATTGCGCCGTTCATTATTGGATTAATTGCCGACCGCTATTTTAACGCTGAGCGAATCTTAGGAGTATTGCATTTAGTAGGTGCTTTTTTAATGTACCAAATGTACCAATCTAGTGACTTAAGTTCTTTCTATATCTATGTTTTTAGTTATATGGTGTTGTACATGCCAACATTAGCATTAGTGAATTCAGTTGCCTTCAACCAAATGAAAGATCCTGAAAAAGAATTTTCATCTATTCGTGTATGGGGAACCATTGGCTGGATCGTAGCAGGACTTTCAATTAGTTATGTATTTCATTGGGATTCTGTAGAAAGTTTAGCAAGTGGAATGTTGAAAAACACCTTTTTATTGGCTGGAATTGCTGCTTTAGTTTTAGGATTATTGAGCTTTACTTTACCTGCTACTCCACCGAAAGTATCTGATGAAAAAATTAAAATTGGAGATATCATTGGTTTAGATGCATTGAAATTATTGAAAGATAAAAACTTTGCAGTTTTCTTTATATCTTCCATATTAATCTGTATTCCTTTGGCATTCTATTACCAAAATGCTAATCCGTTTTTAACGGAGTCAGGATTAGAAAACCCAACTGGAAAAATGGCTATCGGCCAAATTTCAGAAGCATTATTCTTATTGTTAATTCCGGTATTCTTTTCTAAGTACGGTTTTAAGAAAACAATATTAGTCGGAATGTTGGCTTGGGCTATTCGTTATGCTTTATTTGCTTATGGAAATGGTGGAGAATTAAGCTTTATGTTAATCATTGGGATTGCATTACACGGAATTTGTTATGATTTCTTCTTTGTATCGGGGCAAATATATACCAACTCAAAAGCAGGTGATAAATACAAAAGTGCTGCACAAGGTTTAATTACTTTAGCTACTTATGGTGTGGGTATGTTAATTGGATTTGCTGTAGCAGGATGGATTACAGACAATTATAAAACGGCAACTGGAACTATCAACTGGGAAATGGTTTGGATTATTCCTGCCGGAATTGCCTTAGCTGTTTTTGTTTTATTCGCATTGACTTTCAATGATAAAAATAAAACCGAAGTTTCACACTAATTC
This sequence comes from Flavobacteria bacterium GWA2_35_26, assembly GCA_001800905.1. Classification (GTDB taxonomy): domain Bacteria; phylum Bacteroidota; class Bacteroidia; order Flavobacteriales; family Flavobacteriaceae; genus Flavobacterium. Next base: position 199,927 of record MGWH01000006.1, read on the forward strand.
TTGATGAAAGCCAATATCAATAGACGATCTGCTATCAAAGGAATACTTGCCAGTACTGCTGCGCTAAGTATTCCTTTAGAATTATCCGCTTTTAATTTGCCAAAAAATAACGAATTTTCTTTACAACAATTAAAAGGAAATATCAATCATTCTGTTTCTCGATGGTGTTTTGACAAAATCGATTTGGAAACCTTGTGTATTGAGGCAAAAAAAATGGGAATTACTGGAATTGATTTAGTAGGTCCCGTAGCTTGGCCAATCCTAAAAAAATACAACTTAGTATCGACTATGTGCAATGGTGCTGAGTTGAATTTAGTTGATGGTTTCAATGATATCCAATTTCATGACAAACTGATTCAGCGTTATACCGATATGATTCCGCGTGTGGCAGAAGCAGGTTATAAAAACTTAATTTGTTTTAGTGGTAGCCGAAGAGGCAAAACAGACGAAGAAGGTTGGAATAATTGTGTTATTGGATTACAAAAATTAATTCCGCTTGCTGAAAAATACAATGTTACTTTAGTAATGGAATTGTTGAATAGCAAGATTGATCATAAAGATTATCAATGTGATCGGACTTCTTGGGGAGTTGAATTGGTTAAACGTATTAACTCTAATAACTTTAAATTGCTTTATGATATCTATCATATGCAAATTGATGAAGGCGATGTGATTCGTACCATCAAAAATAACATTCAATACATTGCTCACTTTCATACAGCAGGTGTTCCTGGTCGAAATGAAATTGACGGCACACAAGAATTAAATTACCCAGCCATTATGAGAGCAATTGCTGGAACAGGTTTTAAAGGTTTTGTGGGACAAGAATTTATCCCAAAAAACCAAGATAAATTAGCCTCGCTTCAACAAGCCATAACGATTTGCGACATTTAACTAACAAAAATACAACCATGAATAAAAGAAGAGAATTTTTAATTAATAGCGGATTAGTATTAGGTACTTTAGCTATTACACCTTCCCTAGCCTTTACTACCAAAAAAAGAGCTATTGGAATTCAATTATGGACGATGCGCGAAACTCTACCTAAAGATGTGAAAGGCGTATTAGCTCAAATTGCAAAAGCAGGTTTTACAGAAGTTGAAACATTTGGCTTTTCGCCAAAAGACAACGCTTTCTTCGGAACTTCACTACAAGATTTTAAAGCTATTTTGGATGCTAATGGTTTGAAAGCAACCAGTAACCATTTTGATTTCAATAACTTTATCAAAACAGGCGATCTTGGTGATTTGAATGCCTATATCAATGCGGCCAAAGTTTTAGGAAGTGAGTATGTAACGATTCCATGGATTTTACCTGAATTAAGAGGTACTTCAGCTGCTGATTACAAAAAATTAGCAAAAGGAATCAATCAAGTTGCGCAACAATGTCATGCTGCGGGATTGAAACTAGCTTATCACAATCATGATTTTGAATTTGAAGAATTTGGTGATACCAATGGATACGAGATTTTATTAAGTGAAACTGATCCAGCACTTGTTGATTTTGAATTGGATTTGTATTGGGCAGTTCGTGCCGGTCACAATCCTTTAGATTTATTCAAACAACACCCAGGTCGTTTCACGATGTGGCACGTAAAAGATATGGATAAAGCTAACAAAGAATGGAATGCTGAAATTGGAAAAGGGGCTATTGATTTCAAAGCCATTTTTGCACAAGCGAAACAATCAGGAATGAAACGTTTCTTTTTAGAGCACGAAACCAATTATATTCCAAATCCAGGTGAATCTATAAAAACAAGTTTTGATTATATTTCGAAAAATTTAATCTAAACTAATTAAGAATCAAAAAAGGGTATTTAATTCATTTATAATTAAATACCCTTTTTTATTTAAAGTAAATTTACCACTTTTCTATACCTAATAATTTTTTACCTAAATCACTTAATTCTGCTGTTTTGTGTTTGGTAATTTCCCATTTTCTTGGATCTCCAGGAAAAGCAAATCCTTCAGGTGCAATTCTGTTTTTCCAAGAATTGATGCGCCATGCTTTTAATTCTTCATTATCCTCTTCAGCCGGCATCATTGAAATGTATTGTGCAATGCGTACTTTGTCTTTAGTCAAATTTGGTCGAATCCCATGTGGTAGCAAGCTATTAAAGATGAGCAAATCACCAGCCTCCATTTTTACTTTTACAAATTGATCTTCAAATGCTGTAGTATCGGGTTGGAATCGGTGTCTGTCTTCTGGTTGGGTTAATTTCCATGTATCATAAGTGCGAAATAATTCTGGTATACATTGAAAACCTCCCATGTTTTCATCGGTCGTATCGACTAAAGCCAAAACTCCTTGTACGTTTTGCGGTTTTGTTTCTGGATCATAATCCCAATGTATGAATCCTTTAAATTCGTGATCTGGACGAACAGGAAAATTCAAATTGGCTCTATCTATGGTTACCCATAATTTATCCGTACCCCAAACATCTGCAAAAGCATCGTATACTTTTTGCATTTGGCGATTGTCCCATTGGTATTGATGATTGTATAACTCTACCATCCCACTATTGGTTAATTCCTTCATTTGCATCTCTGCTCTTGGAGGTGCGTACCAAGTCGATGAATCATTCGGATCTTTCTCTTCAAACTCCCAAATGAATTTAGCCAATCGTTCGGCATTTTCTATTGGTATGGCCTTTTTAATCACGATATATCCATTGGTTGTCCAAAAATCCCATTGCTCATCTGTCAATAAACGAAGTGGTTTACCGTTCGAACGATCATTCAATTGGTGCACACTTGATTTTGCTACCGATGGATTTCCAGGAATATCAGTGTGGGCATTAGGTGCCATAGTAGGCATCATGGTTTGATTTTTAGCATCCATAATTTAATAATTGGTTCGTTCAACAACTCAAATTTAATTAAAACTATTCATTGTTTGCTTATTTTCAATGATTTAAAGCAGTTTTAATAGTAATCAATTATTTAGTACTATTCATTGCTGCAACATAATAATTAGAATCAACCGTCACTATTGGATTGGCAGTAGTTACTTTGAGTGTTTTCCAATCATTAGTAGGTTGGATTTTTTCTAATTCGCCATTTATATCTATTTGCACAGGCATCGTAAATCCATCTACACAATTGATCCAACGATACACCAACTGTTTTTCTTTAAAATAATATTCTAAAGTAGGCACGCGAGTATCTCTTAGATATTGGTTGAAAATCGAAGACAAATCAACACCAGCCTGTTCGCTAATGTAGTTTTCAATTTGCTTCGTTGTAACTGTTTGATGGTAAAAAGTACTATTCAAACCTCTTAAAATTTGTCGCCATTTTTCGTCATTATTAATAATCTGACGAATGGTATGCAGCATATTTCCGCCTTTGTAATACATATCACCAGAACCTTCATTATTGACATCGTATTGACCAATAATTGGTTTGTCATTCTGAATGTTCTTTCGCGTACCACGAACGTAGGCAGCCCCTGCCTCTTTTCCATAATAATATTCCACGAATAAACTTTCTGAATAGTTAGTAAAACTTTCATGAATCCACATATCAGCAATATCTTTATAAGTAATATTATTCGCAAACCACTCATGACCAGACTCGTGTATAATAATAAAATCGAATTTTAGTCCCCAACCGGTTCCACTTAAATCACGTCCGCGATAGCCATTTGCAAAACCATTCCCATAGGTTACACTACTTTGATGTTCCATCCCTAAATAAGGCACTTCAACTAATTTATAACTGTCTTCATAAAACGGATAAGGTCCAAACCAATGTTCGAATGCTTTTAGCATTTTAGGAACATCTTGAAATTGTTTTTTAGCTTTAGCCAAATTATTGCGCAACACATAATATTGACAATCCAATTCGCCTTTTTCACCTTTGTATTTTTCTGAAAAAGGGACATAATCGCCAATATTAATATTTACTCCATAATTATTAATCGGATTAGTGACTTGCCAAGTATAGGTTGTTGTATTGTCTTTTAATGGTTTGGTACTAATCAAACGTCCATTAGAAATATTCATTAATCCTTTTGGAACATTGACACTAATCGTCATCGATTCGGCTTCATCGTACATATGGTCTTTGTTAGGCCACCAAACACTGGCGCCTAAACCTTGACAAGACGAAGCAATAAAAGGTTTTCCATTTTCATCTTTTTTCCAACTAATACCTCCATCCCAAGGTGGATTGACAGCTATTTTGGGCTTTCCTCCATAAAAGATTACTAATTGTTTGTTCTCACCTACGTTCTGATTGGCAGCCAAAAACACATGGTATACATTGCCTTCTCTCTGGTACTTTAAATTTAATCCGTCTTGTACTATCTTGGAAATTTGCATTGGTTCTTGCAAATCAATTTGCATGACATTATACTTTTCGACTACTCGATAGTCAATAGTATTGGAACCTACAATCGTGCTGTCAGCAGGGTTCACTTTAATGTTTAAATGGTATTTTTTCAAATCCCACCAACTTCTTTCTTTGGTAATACTTCCTCTCAAGCTATCTTGTTTAGTGAATTGTTGTGCCAATGCACTATTGAAAGCCAATACAATCAGAAAGAGGTAAATTGTTTTTTTGTTCATAATTCAAGAGTTAATATTGCTGAATATGTTCGCTTAATAGTTTGTTTTCTAGTCCGCGAATTTGCATAATGACACGATTATTGGTGAAATCAAATTGCAACAATCCGAAGTTTTTCTCAGCTACCACTTTGCCAATTTGATAGGGATTTTCTTCGCCAGAAAAACTGGAATACACATGTGTCAATCCGCTTGAAGTAAAATCCACCAAGGGATAGTTTAAGTTTGTGACTTTCTTAGAAGAAAAAGTGGCAATATGACGATCTCCAGAAATTATAAAAGTGCCTCTCGCTTTTGATGCCACGAGCATTTTTTCCAATTTATTAATCTCATGCGGAAAATTACCCCAGCATTCAAAACCGTGTTGGTCTGAAACTAATTGTATACTACTTACAATTACATTGAATTGAGCATCCGAAGCATTTAATTCCTGTTCTAACCATTTCCATTGGGCTTCTCCTAAAATAGTGCCTTGACCATACGGATTGGGTTGTAATCGTTTTTTGGAATTCACTGCTTTTGTAACAGCTGTTCTAAAAAAACGAGTGTCTAATACAATAACTTTGACTTTGTTACCATCAAAATCAATCACTCTCGAATTATAAACTCCGTCTCTAAAACGTTCTGGTGCATCTTTAGAAGTTCCTAAAAAATCAAATAATAATTGCTGACTCTCTCTTTTGTATGGGTATTCTTCACCACCATCATTCAAACCGTAATCATGATCGTCCCAGGTTCCTAGAATTTGTTTATTGGAAATGAATTGTAAATAATCACTATCGTTTTTTTGAATGGCATAATTTTCTTTAAGCTCCTTCATGTCTTCAGTATCTGAATACACGTCATCACCACCCCAAATCCAAGCTACTGGATGGTTGACGTCAATCGATTTCCATAATTCATTTTTAAGTCGTTGATTGTCACAAGAACCAAAAGCAATGGAATAGGTTTTCGTTTGAGAATAAGAAGCAATTGCAATTAAGGAGAAAAGTAAACCTAATTGTTTCGAGAATTTAGGAAGAATCGACATCATTTATTTCAATTAAATAGAGAAGTAAATGTAACGGATTTAATTTATATTCAAAACAAAACCCAATAGATTTGAATCTATTGGGTTGTATATCCTGTGATTGTAATGGATTATTTCTGTCTCGTCTTTAATACTTCAATCACATCATTCATTTGAAAACCTTTGGCTTGCAATAAGATTAAGTAGTGAAAAAGTAAATCGGCGCTTTCGCTTAAGAACAAATCATCGTTATTGTCTTTGGCTTCAATTACCACTTCTACAGCCTCTTCTCCCACTTTTTGAGCAATTTTATTAATTCCTTTTTCGAATAAAGAAGCGACATAACTTTTTTCTGCATCAGCATTGTCACGACGGGTTTTGATCGTTTGTTCCAAAGTCGAAATAAAACCATAATTCGGTTGGTTATCTTCAGCCCAACAGGTATCAGTCCCATTATGACAAGTTGGACCTACAGGTCGTACTTGAATTAATAGCGTATCATTGTCACAATCGTTCTTAATACTGACCAAATTTAGAAAGTTACCACTCTCTTCTCCTTTGGTCCAAAGACGCTGCTTGGAGCGACTATAAAAAGTTACTTTTTGGGTTTCTTGTGTTTTGACAAAAGCCTCTTCGTTCATATAACCCAGCATTAAAACGGCTTTGGTTTCGCTATCTTGAATAATGGCTGGAATTAATCCGTGGGCACTTTTTGAAAAATCGATGTTCATTTGAGTAGGATGAATTAGGAGTTGAATTTGGATAATTTAAATTCTAACTTCAATATGATTATTTTGTAATTCTTTTTTTAAGGTCTTAATTTCAATTTCTTTGAAATGGAAAACGCTAGCTGCTAAAGCGGCATCAGCTTTTCCGTCGACAAAGGTATCAATAAAATGTTGCATATTCCCAGCTCCTCCCGAAGCGATAATTGGAATATTTACTAATTGGGATAATCTAGCCAAAGCTTCGTTGGCAAAGCCATTTTTAGTACCATCATGATCCATGGAAGTAAACAAAATTTCTCCTGCACCACGAGTAGCAACTTCCTTAGCCCAATCAAAAAGTTGGATGTCTGTAGCAACTTTTCCTCCAACTAAATGCACCATCCATTCCCCATCAATTTGTTTAGCATCAATAGCAACTACCACACATTGGCTTCCAAATTTCTGTGCCAAATCAGTAATCAATTGCGGATTTTTAACCGCCGAAGAATTGATAGATACTTTATCAGCGCCGTTTTGCAATAAGATTTCTACATCTTCCACTGAGGCAATTCCACCACCAACCGTAAACGGAATATTAATCGTAGCTGCCACTTTACGTACCAAATCAACAAGAGTTTTTCTGCGTTCTTCAGTGGCTGAAATATCCAAGAAAACCAACTCATCTGCTCCTTCATCAGAATAGATTTTGGCTAATTCCACAGGATCTCCAGCATCGCGCAAGTCAACAAAATTAACTCCTTTGACTGTTCTTCCGTTTTTGATATCCAAACAAGGAATGATTCTTTTTGTAAGCATAGATTTAATGTAACAATTGAATAATTTATAAATTGTTCAATTGTTTAATTATTTAGTTTCTAATATATAGTTTTCTAACTGTTTTAACGAAATTCTTCCTTCGTAAATAGCTTTTCCGATGATGGTCCCTTCGCAACCCAATTCAGCTAATTGTGGTAATTCATCAAAAGTGGAAATACCTCCAGAAGCAATTAATTGTATCCCTTTGGCTGATGCCAAAATTGTAGCATACAAATCAAAACTCGGCCCAGCCAGCATGCCGTCTTTGGCAATATCGGTACAAATAACGTACTGAATTCCTTTGGTTTGATAGTCTTGGATAAAGGGTATTAAATCTTCATTTGAGTCTTCTAACCAGCCGGAAACAGCTACTTTTTCATTGGTAGCATCGGCGCCCAAAATAATTTTATCAGAACCATATTCAGCAATCCATTGTTCGAAAATCGCTCTATTTTTTACAGCTATACTTCCGCCTGTAATTTGGTTTGCCCCTGATTCAAAAGCAATCTTCAAATCGGCATCTGATTTTAATCCGCCACCAAAATCAATCTTCAATTGGGTTTGTGTGGCAATTTGTTCCAAAATTTTGTAATTCACAATTTTACTAGACTTGGCACCATCTAAATCGACAAGGTGCAAATACTCAATCCCATGTGCTTCAAACGATTTGGCTACTTCAAGCGGATTTTCATTATATATGATTTTAGTGTCGTAATCCCCTTTGGATAAGCGAACACATTTTCCGTCGATGATATCTATAGCAGGTATTATTCTCATTTATTTTTATTTAATAATTTAAAGATTAAAAAATTTAAAGATCAATTAAGTAGGTTTGAATCCGACTAATTTATTACCCTATAATTTTTAAATCTTTTAATCTTTTAATCTTTTAATTTTAAGAAATTAGCTAAAATTTGTTCTCCCACATCACCACTTTTTTCTGGGTGGAATTGGGTTCCGTAAAAATTATCTTTCTGCAAAGCCGATGCATATTCCAAATCGTAATTGGTAGTTGCAATGGCTTCTTTGCAATTTGGAACATAGTAACTGTGCACCAAATACATGTATTCATTTTCATTTATTCCTTGAAACAAAGGTGATTTCAAATTGTAAATTTGGTTCCAACCCATTTGAGGCACTTTCACATTATTGGAAAACCGAATGACATTCGCATCAAAAATTCCCAGTCCGTCTGTATTTCCTTCTTCCGAATGGTGGCACATCAACTGCATGCCCAAACAAATCCCCAATACGGGTTGTCTTAAAGTTGGAATCAAACTATCCAATCCGCTTTCTTTGAGTTTTTGCATCGCATAACTTGCTTCGCCAACACCCGGAAAAATCACTTTATCCGCTTGTTGTATCTCGTCTGGATTATTAGTTAAAACGGCTGTATATCCTAAACGTTCTATAGCAAATAGAATGCTTTGAATATTTCCTGCTCCGTAATTGATAATGGCAATTTTCATTCTTTTTTTTTATAGCATTCCTTTTGTTGAAGGCAAAATCATTTTCTCAGTATCCCTTTTTACAGCAACTTTAATCGCTTTGGCAAAAGCTTTGAAAATAGCTTCAATCTTATGGTGTTCGTTAGTTCCTTCGGCCTTGATATTGATATTAGCCTTGGCACCGTCTGAGAACGATTTGAAAAAGTGGTAAAACATCTCCGTTGGCATTTTGCCTACCATTTCACGTTTGAATTCTGTTTCCCAAACTAACCAATTTCTACCTCCAAAATCAATCGCTACCTGCGATAAACAATCGTCCATTGGCAAACAGAAACCATAACGTTCAATACCTAATTTATTGCCTAATGCTTTCGCAAAAACTTCTCCTAAGGCAATGGCAGTATCTTCAATCGTATGGTGCTCATCGACTTCTAAATCGCCTTTTACGGTAATTTCTAAGTCCATTTGTCCGTGACGCGCAATTTGGTCCAACATATGATCAAAAAAAGCAATACCAGTGTCGATTTTACTTTTTCCAGTTCCATCTAAATTAAGTTGGATAAAAATATCTGTTTCGTGTGTTTTTCTTTCAATACTAGCAGAACGAGCCTCTAATTTTAAAAACTCATAAATGGTTTTCCAATCGGTTGTTTGTAATGAAATGACATCACTAAAATCTTCATTTTCTTTGATTTCGTCTCTTCCTAAACCCTCTTGTTGTTGTAAGAAAATGGCTTTGGCTCCTAGATTTTTGGCTAAAGCGACATCCGTAATTCGATCACCTAATACAAATGAGTTCGTTAAATCATAGTTAAGATTGTCGATGTATTTGGTTAGCATTCCAGTGCGTGGTTTACGCGTTGGTGCATTATCTGCAGGAAACGAACGATCAATAAAGATATCATCAAACAAAACACCTTCATTTTCAAAAGCGCGTAGAATGAAATTTTGTGTTGGCCAAAAGGTTTCTTCCGGAAAACTATCCGTTCCCAACCCGTCTTGGTTGGTTACCATAACCAATTCATAGTCCAATTCATTGGCAATTTTAGCCAAATACTGAAAAGCTTTTGGATAAAATTCTAATTTATCTAAGCTGTCTAATTGAAAATCGGTTGGTTCGATTACGATAGTCCCATCACGATCTATAAATAATACTTTTTTCATATTCTTAATTCAAGCTTTTTAAAGCGGCTATTAATTTTTGATTTTCTTCAGCGGTTCCAATGGTCAAACGCAAAGTGTTTTCACATAATGGTTGTGTCGTTCTATTGCGGATTACAATTCCTTTGGCAATTAATTCATCATAACGTTGATTCGCATTATCTACTTTGATTAAAATAAAATTAGCCTCCGTAGGATAAATAAATGAAACAAAACTTACTTCACTTAATACTTTAAGTAATTGTTCTCTTTGTGCTATAATTGAAATAATCTCTTCTTTAATTTGCTTTGGATTAGCCAAACGATCTAATGCTCTTTGTTGAGTCAATTCGTTGACGTTATAAGGCGGTTTGATCTTATTTAAAACTGCAATGATTGCAGCCGAAGCATAACAAACACCTAAACGAATCCCTGCCAAACCATACGCTTTAGACAAGGTTTGCGTGATGATTAAATTTGGGTAATCTTTGATTTTTTGAATCCAAGACGCTTTGTCCGAAAAATCAATATAAGCCTCGTCAATTAATACTAATCCGTTAAAATTGTCTAGTAAATACTGAACGCTTCCTTCCGAAAAAGAGTTACCGGTTGGATTGTTTGGCGAACAAAGAAAAATCATTTTAGAATTCGTATCTACCGCGCTCATGATTAATTCCAATTGCGGTTGAAAATCATTGGAAAGTAAAACCTCTCTGTTTTCGACTGCGTTTAAATTTGCCAAAACCCCATACATTCCATAAGTGGGTGGTAACGTAATTACATTATCGATTTTAGGTTCGCAAAAAGCACGGAATAATAAATCCAATACTTCGTCACTTCCATTTCCTAGCAAAATCTGATTTATTGCTACGCCATTTTGATTGGCCAAAACCGATTTAACCGAAGTTTGTTGCGGATCTGGATAACGATTCAAACCATTTTCGAATGGATTTTCATTGGCATCCAAAAAAATCATTTCGGCTGTATCAAAGTCTTCAAATTCATCACGTGCCGATGAATACGGCTTCATGAGTTTGACGTTCTCTCGAACTAAGGTATTGATGTCGAATTTATTTTCCATTTTCAATCGCATTTAAACGTAATGTAACTGCATTTTTGTGTGCTTGTAGTCCTTCTTTTTCAGCCATAATTTCGATGGCTTTCCCAATGGTTTGTATACCTGCTTCCGAAATTTTTTGAAATGTCATTGATTTCATAAAACTATCCAAATTGACACCGCTATAATTTTTTGCGTAGCCATTCGTTGGTAAGGTGTGATTCGTACCTGAAGCATAATCTCCAGCGCTTTCTGGAGTATAGTTTCCTATAAATACCGAACCTGCATTGGCAATATTATCGACATAATAATCGTTATTTTCTGTACAAACAATAAAGTGTTCCGGACCGTATTCATTGATTAAATCTAAAGCAATTGCTGCGTTTTCTACAAAAATCAATTTTGAATTAGCGATTGCTTTTTCAGCAATTGCCTTTCTAGGTAAAATAGCCAATTGCGATTGCACTTCTTCTTCCACTGCTTCAATCATTTGTTTTGAAGTTGAAACCAAGATCACTTGACTATCAGTTCCGTGTTCTGCTTGACTTAATAAATCAGAGGCTACAAAAGCTGGAACTGCACTATCGTCGGCAACCACTAACAACTCCGAAGGACCTGCTGGCATATCAATCGCTACACCAAATTGAGTCGCTAATTGTTTGGCTACAGTTACGTATTGATTTCCAGGACCAAATATTTTGTAGACTTTAGGAATAGTAGCTGTACCGAAAGTCATTCCAGCTATCGCTTGAATTCCGCCCACTTTAAGAATTTTGGTAACACCACAAAGCTGTGCTGCATATAAAATAGCAGGATTCAGATTTCCAGTAGCATCCGGTGGCGAACATAAAACTACTTCTTTACAACCCGCAATTTTAGCTGGTACTGCCAACATTAATACGGTTGAAAATAAAGGGGCTGTTCCTCCAGGAATGTACAAACCTATTTTTTGAATAGGTCTTTTTTCTTGCCAACATTCCACTCCAGGAGCAGTTTCAACACTAACACGATTTGTTTTTTGTGCTGAGTGAAATTTCTCAATATTTGATTTGGCTAATTGAATAGCTGCTTTCAATTCGTCAGAAACATTAATAATTGCATTTTGAACTTCTTCATCAGAAACCAAAATAGTATCTAGAGCGATTCCGTCAAACTGAGTAGTATATTGTTGAACTGCTTTATCTCCGTTGTTTTGTACTGCGGTGAAAATTTCTTTAACAGTTGCTTCAATATCGTCCACAGTTTTAGTAGGTCTTTCTAATAAAGAAGCCCAGTTTTCCTGTTTTGGATTGTATATTTTATTCATTGTTGTAGTACGATTAAGAAATTACAATACCATTTTTTCAATTGGGCAAACCAAAATTCCTTCGGCACCAGCTGCTTTTAACTCGTCAATTACTTCCCAAAAACGATCTTCTTCAATAACTGTATGAACGCTAGACCAGCCTGCTTGTGCCAAAGGCATTACCGTTGGGCTTTTTAAAACAGGTAAAATGGAGCTAATCAATTCAATTTTGTCATTGGGAACATTCATCAAAATGTATTTTGATTTGCGTGCTCTTAATACCGATTGAATTCGGAATTGTAATTTATCTAAAATTGCTTTATTTTCAGAAGAAATTTTAGGAGAAACTGCAAGAACTGCTTCGCTCTTAAAAATCACTTCTACTTCTTTTAAATTGTTTTTAAACAAAGTGCTACCACTTGAGACAATATCGACAATCGCATCAGCTAAACCAATGTTGGGAGCGATTTCAACAGAACCGGAAATTTGGTGTAAATCAACCGAGACATTTTTAGACTTAAAGAAATCTAAAACCGTATTCGGATAGGATGTTGCAATTCGCAAACCATCTAAATCGGTAACCGAATTATAGTTGAAACTTTTAGGTACCGCTACCGAGACTTTGCATTTTGAAAATCCTAGTTTCTCTGCAACCTGGATATTTTTTCCTTTTTCAACCAAAAGATTATCCCCAACGATGGCTGCATCTACTACTCCATCAATCAAATATTGAGGAATGTCTGAATTTCTAAGATACAAAACCTCTAAGGGAAAATTAGAAGCCGTTGCTTTTAATTGGTCATTCCCATTATTAATAGAAATCCCACAGTCTTTAAGTATTTGGATACTGTCTTCGTTTAAGCGTCCTGATTTTTGAATGGCAATTTTTAAAGTACTCATTGTTATGTTGTTTTGTTGTTTGTTGTGATTTGAGTACAACAGATTTTTAATAAAAAACCCGCTTGATGTACTCAAACGGGTTTTTAAATATGTCACTTACACGCATACCATTAACACATCGCTTGAGAGCAATTTAGTAAATGATGATGATGTAATTGATTTGATATCATAGTTATTAATTAGAAATAATCTTTTATTTCGAGTGCAAATATAAAGTAAAATATGATTACCACCCAATTTTTATTTTAACTTAAAATACTATTATTGTTAAATACAAATTGAATTAATTTAATTTAGGCCCGGCATGTACCAATCGTTTTCCTTCTTCAGTATCGGTATATTGTTCAAAATTTTTAATATAACGGGCAGCTAAATCCTTGGCTCTACGTTCCCATTCACTTGTATCTACATAAGTGTCTCTCGGATCTAAAATACCAGTGGTCACATTTGGCAACTCAATTGGTATTGTTAAGTTCAAATAGGGAATTGCTTTGGTTTCTACATCCTCTATTTCACCACTAATAATAGCATCGATAATAACTCTGGTGTTTTTTAATGAAATTCGTTTACCGGTACCGTTCCAACCCGTATTAACTAAATACGCTTTAGCTCCATGTTCTTTCATTTTACCAATTAATGTTTTGGAATACATGGTAGGATGCAAGGTTAAAAACGCTTCACCAAAAGCGGGTGAAAATGAAGGAACCGGCTCGGTGATACCTCTTTCGGTTCCTGCTAGTTTAGAGGTATAGCCACACAAAAAGTGGTATTGCGCCTGATCTTCATCTAAAATAGAAACCGGAGGTAATACACCAAAAGCATCGGCGGATAAGTAAATAATTTTCTTAGCATGACCTGCTTTTGAAGGCAAAACAATTTTATTGATGTGATAGATGGGATAGGATACTCTAGAATTTTCAGTAATAGAATGATCGTGGTAATTTATTTCACCGTATTCATCTACCATTACATTTTCTAATAAGGCATCGCGTTTAATCGCTCTCCAAATATCCGGTTCATTAGTTTCAGACAAGTCAATTACTTTGGCATAACAGCCTCCTTCAAAATTAAAAACTCCATTATCATCCCAACCGTGTTCGTCATCGCCTATTAAATACCGTTTTGGATCGGCAGAAAGTGTGGTTTTTCCAGTACCAGAAAGTCCAAAAAAGATAGCTACATCTCCTTCTTCTCCTACATTAGCCGAACAGTGCATGGATGCCATTCCTTTTAAAGGAAGGTAATAGTTCATCATGGCGAACATTCCTTTTTTCATTTCGCCACCATACCAGGTTCCACCGATGATTTGAATTTTTTCAGTAAGATTAAAAACAACAAAGTTTTCTGAATTCAATCCTTGTTTTTCCCAATTTGGATTCGTGGTTTTGGAACCATTCATAACCACAAAATCAGGTTCGCCAAAGTTCTCTAATTCATATACCGAAGGGCGAATAAACATATTGGTTACAAAATGCGCTTGCCAAGCCACTTCCATAACAAAACGTACTTTCAAGCGTGTATCCGGATTGGTTCCGCAAAAGGCATCTACAACATAGAGTTTAGGCGAAGTGGATAATTGTTTTAAAACCAATTTTTTTAGATCATGCCAAATCATTGGTGTCGTTGGAAAATTCACTTTGTCATCCCAGTAGATAGTATCTTTAGTAACATCGTCTTTTACAATATAACGGTCTTTTGGCGAACGCCCTGTGAATACACCGGTTTTAACTGCAACAGCACCCGACTCGGTTACGGCACCTTTTTCATATCCTTTTCTGCGATTAGACATTTCTGCTTGATACAACTCTTCATAGGAAGGATTGTAGGAAACCTCATGATATCCCGTTATACCTAAACCGTGTAATTCTTGAATGATTTTGATGTTTCTCATCTTTTTATTGTATTTTAAAAATAATCAAAGTATTAAATTCAAAATTAATAAAATTAAATTACGAAATCGATATAGTAAATAATAAAATAAAATAATTATTGCTTTATTGCGAATACTCTATAATTACATCTAATAAATAACATATATATAAAATAAACGCAATATTTATTTTTGTTCTACTAATAAAAATAAAGAATCATTGCTATACTATAAATTACTTTTCTTCGTGATCGCTAGCTTCTTTTTCGATAATTGTATTACTGAAATCTTTTCTAATTTCTGTATGGCGAATTTCTCCTCCTGAAGCACCTACTTTTTGAATTACAAATAGACTCGCAATTCCAATTAGTAAAATGATATAAGATACCAACTTCTCTTTCGCATTTTTCTTATATTGAAGATAAAAACCTACCAGTGACAAAACACCCAAAATATCTAATAACAATGCCATTTTTTCGGCTAATTCTTCATGTTCGTGAATGATTTTCCAACCAATACCGGGCATGTCTTCTACCAACTCCTCTGCTCCTTCTCCGGTATTCATACTTAAAATTCCAAAAATAGCTCCAATCACAAACAAAACATAGGATGTGTTGATGATAGATCTGTTTTTGCTAAGTAATCCAGCAATTAAAATCCCGATTGCTAAAATGGTTCCAATAATTGGAAAGTGGTTGACCACCATGTGTAAATGTGCTTCGTTCATAATATAAAATTTAGTTTGTTAATTATCCTGCTAATGAAACTCCAATCAATGAGCCTATTCCATACGTTACTGCTGCGGCTGCAAGTCCAAAAGCGACTTGTCGAAAACCAGAAAACAAAACACTTTTACCTGTCAGTAAAGTAATTGCGGCTCCAATTCCAAAAAGACCAATTACACTACTTCCGATACTTAATAAAATGGCATTATTTCCATCTAGAAAGATAAAAGGATACAATGGAATGATAGCCCCGATAGAAAATAGTACAAATGAAGCGATGGCAGCTTCCCAAGCCGAACCACCTAATTCTTCTTTATCTATTCCTAATTCCTCAGTAATAATAGCATCGATTGCGGTTTCTGGACTTTCAAAAGCTTTGTCTGCTAATTTTTGCGCGTCAGCAGCGCTCATTCCTTTGGCTTGATACAATAAAACCAATTCCTTTTTCTCTTCTTCAGGAGAAGCTTCTAATTCTTCTGTTTCCAATTCTATTTGGCGTTGGTTCAATTCTCTCGAGCTTTGAACCGAAAGCCATTCTCCTAATGCCATCGAAATGGCACCTGCTAATAATCCTGCAGTTCCTGTTAAGAGAATAGTGTTATTAGAAACTGCAGCTCCAGCCACACCCATCACCAAACTCATATTGGAAACCAAACCATCATTGGAACCTAATACAGCGGCACGTAAAGCATTTCCGCCAACTGATTTATGACGACTTTCAAATTTAGACAACAAACCTCCTGATACATTTAGAGCTTCGTTATTATTGACGGCCTCAATAATATTCAAGTGATTGTGCTCAAAACCCGTTAGCTTTTCGCCTAATTCAATTTTATTTTTAATGGTATTTACCGCAAATTGTTTTTCAATACTCGCTAAACTGCTGATTATAGAACTGTAGCCAAACAATTTCCCTACTTTCAGTTGGAATTTAGCTTTGGAGGAAGGTAATGGCATTTGATAATCTGATTCCAAAGTAATCACTTTTTCCAACATATGTTTTGCATGCCCTTTTTCAATTTCAGCCAAACTTTGCAAAACCCGAGTTAAATTCACATCCGATTGAATGGATGCAATGCTATCGTACAAAAAGGCGGTATCGACTTCGACTTGTAATTGCTTTTTTAATTTGTTTACATCCATAATTTTCTAATTCACTATTTCGAAAACACCTTTGGTCAAAATTTTTGAAGAAGCGTTAATAATGTTATTGGGAAGAATTTCTACAAAATCCTTGTTTTTTGTACCAATAGCAACCGCTACTTTTTTAAATGAATACCCATTGTTTTTGATGGTTTCTAATAAAAGTACGAAATTTTTATTGTTTTCGTTAACTAATGCGTCAACAGGTACTGCTAATCCTTTTTTGGTACTCACTTTTATATTGGCTTCAACAAACATTCCTGTCAATAATCTTTGTTTAATTGATTCGTCTAAATGACCGTGAACATTAATTGTTCGCTCATTTCCTTCAATGGATTTTCCAACCAAATGTACTTCTGCAGGAAATACTTCTTTGGAGGCTTCGGGTACAGTAAATTGAATAGTCTGACCTATTTTTACCTTCAAAATATCTTTTTCAAAAACGGCTAATTCCAAATGCAAATGTTGGGTATCAACTATTTCTAAAATTACTGCAGATGGAGCTATGTACATACCAACATTAGCATTCATAACTACTATGTCTCCTGAAATTGGTGATGAAATAGTGACTGTTGAAGTTAATTTTCCTTTCTCGACTTGGGTCGGATTAATTTTCAATAAAAGTAATTTTTCTCTTAAACTCTGATACATTCCTTTCGTTTTGCGATACTCACTTTCAGCCTTCAAATAGTTTTTTTGCGAACTTATTTTTTCATCAAATAAGGTTTTTTGACGTTCGTATTCTGATTTTAAATACTTAATTTGCTCAGCCATTTCAAGATACTCTTTTTGAATATCCAAAAATTCCGCACTTTCCAAAGTAACCAATGCTTGTCCCTTCTGGACTTTATCACCAACTAAGAGTCGAGTTGATTTGACATAGCCTCCAATAAAAGTAGTCACTTGTGCTCTATTTTGTGGCGGAACATCAATCGTACCTGAAGTCTTTACATTCAGATCAAAATCCTGTTCGGTCGGTTTTTCTATTCGCATTCCAACTGATTTGAACTGCACATCAGTAATATGAATTAAACCATCCTCTTGTACAGTTTGATCTTCCGTTTTAGTTTCTTTACAGCTGAATGCAATAGTCGCAATTGCTAGTGTATATAGTATTTTCTTGATCATAATAAATTAAAAGTTAAGGTAGTATAATTCCAATTGAGTGATATTGTATTGTAATAAAGTATCTAAATAATCGACTTGAATTGCCGTTGCATTTTCTAAACTTTGAATGTATTGAAAGAAATCAATTTCGCCATTTTTATAACTTAATTGGGCAACCTTATTTATTTCTTCAGACAGTTTTTTACCGTGTTGCTCATAGTAATTAATCGCTTCTTGGTATTTCGTTACTTCATTTTTCTTTTGATTGAGATAACGTTCCAACTTTTGTTCTTCATTTTGTTTTTGTTGTTCCCAACTTTTTAAATCCAATTGGGCAACCTTAATTTTAGATTGTACACCTTTATAGAAAAGCGGTACTGCAATTCCAAGTTGAAATCCATACAAAGATTGCGACAAGCCATTATTACGACCTTGGAAATAATCAATGTTAATGTCAGGAAGAGTATGTTGTTTTTGTAATGCAATTTGTTTTTTATAATTATCAGTAATTTGCTCTAAATAAGATAAATGAAGTTCTTTACCCGAACTATTACTTTCTAATTCAAGCGGCCTCATTTGAGTATTCCCAATGGCTGTTTTTTCATCCGTTTGAACCAATGAATTCAGTAATTCATATTGCGCTTGTTTGTCTTTTTCAATTTGTGATTTCTTTGTTTTAATTTGCCCGGATTTGGCTTGAGCTGTAATCTTTTCTAAATAATTTGTTTCGCCTAATTCAAATCGGCGATTACTTGCTTTTGAAAAATTCTGGTACAAACTATCCAAATATTCATAGCGTTTTTCTTGATTTTGTAAATACACAATCTGTACGTAGACTTTAGAAACTGCCAATGCTAGTTTATTCTTTTGTAAGTCGAATTTGGCTTTTTCTTTTTCATATTCTGAAGTAAGCACATTTTTCTTAGCCCCATAAACTGTAGGAAATTCAAATTTTTGCTGGATACCAAAAACACGTAATGGAAGATTATTTAACGCTAAATTGTTTTGATCATAACTGTAATAAAAAGTTGTTTTATCAATAGAATAAGCAGTTGTGATATTGGTCTTTAACTTTTCTAATTGCAATTGTGACGCTTTTACTTCTTTATTATTTTCCAATGCCAAATGAATAATTCGTTCGCGTTCTGAATTGGTATTCTGGGCAACCAAAAAAGTAGAACTAAATAAGAATAGTAGTAAACAAGTTGTCTTGTGATGCATTTTAAATTTTGGTTTTTTAAATTCTTTTCCGTCAAATACTTTAAATAAAATAGGCAAAACAATCATGGTTAATACAGTTGCCGTAAACAACCCACCAATCACTACTGTTGCCAATGGACGTTGTACTTCGGCTCCAGCAGAGGAAGAAATCGCCATGGGTAAAAAACCTAATGCTGCTGCGGCGGCAGTTAATAAAACAGGGCGTAAACGATCTGTAGTGCCTTTTAGAATCAACTCGTCCATGTTTTTCATTCCGTGTTGTTTTAACTCTTTGAAGTGTTCTATAAGTACGATTCCATTCAAAACTGCAATTCCGAAAAGGGCAATAAAACCAACACCTGCCGAAATACTAAATGGTAAACCACGCATCCACAAAAATAATATCCCACCCACCGCAGAAAGCGGTATGGCTGAATACACCATCAATGCTTCTTTAATCGATCCAAAAGCAAAATACAATAGAATAAAAATCAAAAACAATGCTATGGGAACTGCAATTAACAAACGGTCTTTGGCAGATTGGAGATTTTCAAATTGGCCACCATATTTCACATAATATCCTGCTGGCAGTTTAATTTTAGTATTCACTATTTTTTGAATATCGGTTACCACACTTTGTAAATCTCGATTTCTAACATTAATTCCCACCACTATGCGACGATTGGTATTGTCTCTTGAAATTTTGGCCGGTCCTTGTGTATAGTCTATAGTAGCCAATTCACTCAACGGAATTTGTTGGCCGTTAGGAGTAGCAACGTATAAGTTTTTTAAATCCTCAATATCATGTCGACTTCCTTCATTTAGTCGAACTACCATGTCAAATCGCTTTTCGCCTTCAAAAACGTTACCTACTGTTTTTCCTGCAAAACTCAGGGCTATCATTTCGTTCAAGTCGGCAATATTCAAACCATAACGTGCAATTTTAGATCGATCGTATTGCACAAACATTTGTGGTAAACCTTCTGTTTTTTCGATAATTATATCGGATGCACCGTCAACATTTTTAATAGCACGTTCAATTTCATGTGCTTTTTGTGCCAAAATATCTAGGTTCTCTCCGAATATTTTTACCGCTACATCCGAACGCGTACCTGAAACTAATTCGTTAAATCGCATTTCTATAGGCTGAGTAAATTCGATTTCCATATTCGGAATTTGAACTTCTAAAGCCGTTTTGATTTTATCTGCCAGTTCGTCTTTAGATTCAGCAGAAACCCATTCTGATTTGGGTTTCAATTTAACAATAATATCACTTTCCTCCATAGACATTGGATCTGTAGGCACTTCGGCAGCACCTATCCTACTTACGACTTGGGTTACTTCAGGAAAATTTTCGAGAATGATTTTTTCAATTTTGGTAGTAGTAGCAACCGTTTTAGTCAATGAAGTTCCTGTTTTCAATACCGGCTGAATTACAAAATCTCCTTCGTCCAAAGTGGGAATAAACTCACCTCCCATTGTACTAAAAATTGCAATTGCAAAAACTAAAAGTCCAACTGCACCATACAATACTTTTTTAGTATTGGACAAAGCCCAAGAAATAATCGGGATATACCACGAATTTAATTTTTGAATCAATTGGTGTGAGAAAGAATTTGGGTTTTCTTCAGATGGTTTTAAAAATAAAGAAGCCACCACAGGCACATAGGTAAAACAAAACAACATAGCTCCAAGCAAAGCAAAACTAAATGTCATTGCCATAGGTTTGAACATTTTACCTTCTATACCAGATAAAGACAAGATGGGAATAAAAACGATCAGAATAATCAACTGCCCAAAAACCGCTGAATTCATCATTTTTGAAGCACTTTTAAAAGTGATTTGATCAATTTCAATTTGCTGGTCTTCTTTAGCTAAAGTCGCTAAATGAGACGATTTATGCGCTATTTGAAACGCAATAAATTCAACTATAATCACCGCTCCGTCAATTATGATTCCAAAATCAATGGCCCCCAAACTCATTAAATTAGCATCAATGCCAAAAATATTCATGAAAGAAATGGCGAATAATAAACAAAGTGGAATTACCGAAGCAACCACCAATCCAGAGCGCCAGTTTCCTAATAATAAAACAACTACAAAAATTACGATTAAACAGCCTAAAATTAAATTTTCAGCAACTGTAAAAGTGGTTTTTCCTACCAATTCACTTCGTTCCAAAAATCCGTTTATATGCACTCCTTCAGGTAAGGATTTCTGAATTTCAGCTACACGTTTTTTTACATCGGTAATAACTTGTTTTGAGTTGCCTCCTTTTAGCATCATTACCTGGCCTAAAACTTTCTCTCCTTCTCCATTACCCGTAATAGCACCAAAACGGTTGGCGTGACCAAACTGAACCTGCGCAATATTTTTGATATAAACCGGAAAGCCGTTGGTATTTTTGACTACAATATTTTCAATATCATCTAAAGATTTAACCTTTCCCTCACCACGAATAAAATAACTCTGGTTGACTTTTTCAATATAAGCACCGCCTGCAATACTGTTGTTTTTTTCCAAAGCAGAAAATACCTCCGTCATACTAATATTCATGGCTTTTAACCGAGCAGAATAAAGAGCAATTTCATACTGTTTTAAATAACCACCCCAGGTGTTAATTTCTACCACACCTTTAATTCCGGATAATTGACGCTTAACCACCCAATCTTGAATGGTTCTCAAATCGGCAACAGAATAGTTGGACTTAAATTCGGGAGTAACTTCTAAAGTGTATTGGTAAATTTCCCCCAAGCCTGTGGTAATAGGTCCCATTTCGGGTGTTCCAAAACCAGCTGGGATTTTTTCAGAGGCCGATTTAATTTTTTCGGCTATTAATTGTCTTGGTAAATAGGTACCTAAATCATCTTCAAATACTATGGTAACAACCGATAAACCAAATTTAGAAATCGAACGAATTTCTTTTACTCCAGGTAAATTAGCCATTTCAATTTCTACTGGATAAGTAATAAATTGTTCGATATCTTGAGTAGATAGATTGCGAGAGGTAGTAATTACTTGGACCTGATTATTAGTAACATCGGGAACTGCTCCAATTGAAATTTGAAAAAGGGAATAAATTCCAAAGCTGAATACTCCTAGAGTAAATAGTAAAACAATTAGTTTATTTTTAAGGCTAAATGCGATAATTTTTTCGAGCATAATCGACTTGTATTTATGTACTTCAAAAGTAAGTCATAAATATAAGCTAATTCTTAAGAATTACTTAAGGATTTCTTAAGTATTACTTAGGTATTGATTGAAAAATCAATGTCACTTTAGTCCCTGAATTTTCTGTGCTTGCTATGTTGATACCTACTTGAAGTAAAGAACAAAGTCGCTGCACGATTGATAATCCTACACCAATTCCTTTAATTTCTGGATGATTCAACGCCTTTGAGCGGAAAAATGGTTGGAATACTTTCTCTAAATCAGCTTGAGGAATCCCAATTCCATTATCAAGTATAGTACATACTATTTGATTATGGTGATGATTTAAATTAATTTCAATTAAACCGTTTTGACGGGAATATTTCAACGCATTTGAAATTAAATTTGTAATAATAATAGTTACAAAATGATGATCTGAAAGACAATAAAAATCATCGTTTAATTCTGTTTTTATCTTAATTTCTTTCGCTTCAATAATTCCAGATTGTCTTGCCAATGTGTCTAGAAGAACACTGTTCAGACAAACCGGTTCTTTTTTTAAAGTTTGCTTTTCATTTTCAAATCGAGCCAATAATAACAACTGATCAACCAAATGGTTCAAACGATCTACTTCAGAAACACAAAAATTAATTTTATCTTCATATTCTTGTGTTGCTCTAGGTTTTCTAATTAAGACCTCCAAAGTTCCTTTAATTACCGTTAGTGGCGTTCGTAATTCATGTGAAGCATCTGAAGTAAATTGTTTTTCGCGTTCAATAGCAGTTTCTAAACGATCTAATAGATTATTAATTGTTTTGGACAAAATGTACAATTCATCTTTTGTTTTTGGCAATAGAATTCGGGATCTCAAATTGTCTTTTGTAATCGCATTAGAAGTAGTAATTATAGAACTAATTGGTTGAATACTTCGTCCAGCTATTAGTCGGGCTATAAGAAACAAAATCAGCAAAATCGTTGGATAAGCAATCAACAAGACCTCTACTAAATCATTCAAAACCATAAATGAATTTTCTAACGACATTGCAACCAATAAGTAACCAACAATAGTTTTTTCTTGATAAATAGGCAGTTGAATTTGACGCACTGACTTACCTTCTAAATAATAGTCAAATAGTTGATTTAAAGGAATTTCAGTATTAAATTGCAGATTCTTTTTTAGGTTAGGGGATTTTTCTACAATCTGTTTATTCTCGTCAATAAACTGAACAAAAACTGGATTTACATCAACTGTATTGTGTTCTCTTTCCATCCACTCCTCTTCGTGTATCAGACGAAAATCATTATTACTGATAGCGATTTCTGTTAAATGTTTTTGGGATTCAGAAGTAATATCATCATTGATATGACTAAATACATTGTAACGTACACTAATATAAATTACAACAAATACCACTGCAATTAACAAAGCAGTTGTAACTATGTAAAGTGAAGCTATTCTATTTTTGAAAGAAAGTTTTTGCATGCTTTAATCATTAGCTATATAGCCTACACCCCGAATGGTTTTGATGTAGTCTTCTTCTTTTTTTAAATTTAATTTTTTACGAATTGCATTCATAAATACATCAATTACACCAGTATCATAATCAAAATGAATATCCCATACATCCTCAATAATTTGAGTTCGTGTACAAACCTTTCCTTTGTTTTTTACCAAATAATGTAAGAGTTCAAATTCCCGATGAGTAAGAGTAATTGCTACATTGTTGACTATAACAAGATGTTTGGATAAATCCATTTCAATTGGTCCAAGAGTTAATAGCTGTTCTTCGGCTTTATTTCGAAAGTGAATTTTTATACGTTCAACTAATTCATCAAAACTAAAGGGTTTTTTGATATAATCGTTCGCTCCAGCTTGAAGTCCTTCAATGGTCTCTTGCACTGTATCCTTTGCAGTTAAGAAAATGATTGGACTAGTTTTATTTTGTAATCGATACGCTTTACATACTTCCAAACCGGTTAGTTTGGGTAACATCCAATCCAGCAAAACCAAGTCAAAGCTTTCATTGGTTAGCAACTCTAGCGCTTTTTCACCATCGGTAGCTGTTACAATAGTATAGCCTTCTTCTTCCAATCCTTGTTGCAAGAATTGGAGGATTCCAACTTCGTCTTCTACAATTAATATGCGCATGGATACAACATCATTTAATTATTGCATAATAAATTTAAAGGCTATAGTTGCGATACTAGCCTTAAGTCGGTCAGTACGCTCATATTGATGGAATCTAAAATCAACATTTTTTAACCCAAATTGCCATATTTTGGCTGATGCAAAAATATCAGTGTAATTGACTCCAAAACCTATTTGTTTGGTTTCAAAGGTAGCTAAATCTGGATCAGAAGTGTAAAATTGTTCTGTAGAAAGGTGTTTTTCATAAGGAGCATAATATTGGGATGCTGTTTGGGTGTAATACCTAAAGGTCGGAAATACTGTAAATTTATCCGAAATTTTTACTGGCAATTCAATACTTGCGGTATGTGCATGGATATTCCAATCATCTGAATAATACCTATAATACGTTCGTAAAACCAAGCGCTCACTAATATAATAATTCAATCGTGCGCCAATGGGTAATTTGAATCGAGTATTTGGTAAACGTTCTACATCATCTGCTAATTTGAAAACGCCTGAATTGGAACTACTTTCATAATTGGAAATAAATTGAGATTGGCCAATGAAAAAATTAGTCTTGTCTGCAAAATAAATACGATGATATGGGGTTGACAATAAACCCTGTTGTTGAAGTACATCAAAAAACAAAGAAAGTTGAAGACGTTTAGTTAGAATTTGAGAAAAGCCAAAAGATGCCGAGTACGAATTTCTATTCGTCAAAGTCAAATCTTTAAATTTGGTAGGTAAGTATTTTTCTGTAGCCGAAATACCATTTTCATTATAAACCGTAACACCACTAAAATAACCTTGATTTAAGAAATTATTTCCGTATTTTGAATACTCATGGAGTTCCGTTGGATAAATGGGGCGCCATTGATCTAAATAGACATTTGCTTTTAGGTTGATTTCAGTATTTTTCTCATTAAATAGCGCTGCAATTCCTCCACCAAAACCCACAGAGGTATAATCGTACTCATTAGAAAATGAAACATCTGAATTCCAAATAAAATTCCTAGAATCACTACTATGACTGTAATTTGCCATAACCGAAACCAATTGATCACTCTTAGAAGCTCCTGAAGAGGCTTGCCAAGGGGAACCATAGGGTCCCGATCCTGTTGTTGTGGCTTTAGTATTAACCCTTTTGTCATCATCATCATCATCATCATCATCATCATCATCTCCTCCACCTGAAGCACCAGAATAGTTTGAACTTCCCGATGCGCCGGACGAATTAAAAGGATTAATATTACTTGAAGAGGCGGAGGAATAAGCTGATATTCCAATATCAACAGTTAACACATCGTCATCATTCAACGGCATAGCTACTGTAATATTAGAAGCAACATCTTTTAGCTTTTCAGATCCAATTCCACCAGATACCGAAGATTTTGAACCATCTTGTACATAATAACTCGCTAAAAAATCAACCTCGGTGCTTTCAAGAACCCTCTTTTTAAATGTAGGTTGTTTAGTACCTTGTGAATACACACAAGAGAAAAGAAACAAAAATAAAATCGTACTGTATTTTTTCATTGATAAATTCATCATTAGTTGCATCCACAGCCTCCTCCCGATTTTCCACCATTGGCACCAGCAGCAGCCTCTCTATAGACCTGGAAAGTTGTTTCATATTTTTCAGCCGTTCGAGCGGCTAATTTCATATCAACATCATTAATTTTTTCTTTTTCGTACTCTTTAACAACCGTACACGATTGAAATACAAGTACAATAAACAGCGTCAAACACGATTTCTTAATCATAATCTTTTAGTTGTATTTTTTTATATCAATTCCTTTAGAAGAATGAATTTTTCCTTTATCGTCCACTATAATGCATTCAATTCCTTTTAATTGGTTTACTAAATCCAATCCTACTTCAACACCCAAAACAAAAATTCCTGTAGCCAATGCATCCGCAATTTCTGTTTGTTTAGAGAACACAGAAACACTTACAATTCCTGTAGCCGGATAACCTGTTCTTGGATCAATAATATGAGAATACCGAATACCATTGAACATAACATATTTCTCATAATTACCCGAGGTTTCAACCGAACTATTTTCTAATGGAAACGTAGCAAATACTTTGTTTTTATTCATTGGATTTACAATACCAACCGTCCATGGTTTTTGATTGCTTTGTTTTCCCCAAGCATTGATATCACCAGATACATTTACAATACCAGACAAACAACCATTTGCCAATAATTTATCCTTTACTTTATCTGCAATATAGCCTTGCCCTATACCACCAAGACCTAATTTCATACCTTCTAATTTTAGAAAAATAGATTGGTCCTGTTGGTTTAATATAATATTTTTATAACCAATTTTAGCCACTGATTTTTTTATAGCCTCCTCAGTTGGCATTGTTTTCATACTGCCATCAAATTTCCAGATCTTATCCATTGATGCATACGAAATATCAAAGGCACCATCTGTTATTTCTGAAATCTTAATCGCTCTTGTTACTAAATCAAAAACTTCCGAATCTACTTTTACGGCCTGTATTCCGGCATTTTTATTAACTAATGAAATTTGGGTAGTTGGAATCCAATCGGATATTTGATTTTCAATTCGTTTTACTTCGGAAATGGCTAAATCAATAAAATGGTTACCTTCCAAAGAATCTTTGGCGACCACAGTAATTTCGAATGGACTGCCAAGCATGGAGACTTTTTTCTTGTATTCTGCTTGCGCAAAAGAAGAGAAGCTAACTACTACAAATAATAAGGAAAGTAATTTTTTCATTTTTTTTCGAATGAATGAATCAATTGAATGTATTCGGCCGCTGATATATTTTTATAACCTTCAACTCCTAAAACAGTTCCTGATTTATCTAACAAAAGGACTAAAGGAAAATAACCCGAGCTATTGTATTGTGCCGCTAATTTTTTATTGCTTTCTGTTAGATCTGGGTTTAATTGATTGGCTTTTTTCTTGGGAAAATCAGCTTTATAAATAATCCAATTATTCTCAGACTCTTTTTTAAATTCAGCTGATTGCCAAACAGTTTTGTCCAATTTAATACAAGGTGCGCACCAATCCGATCCGGAAAAAACTAATACTATATTCTTATTTTCGGCTAATGCTTGATTTTTAGCATCATCAAAAGAACTTTTCCAATTTTGGGAATAGCTTAAAAAGGGAATAAATAAAACGAATAAAACTATTTTTTTCATTTGATATAGTTTATTTAAGAATGAGTTACACAAAAGTAACTCAATATCAAGCATTTTATTTCGTATGATAATTAAATTAAGCCAAACTTAAGTTTTTATTAGTATTTGATCTACTGTATTTACTACTGTCAAATTGTTTATTTTTGTCTAAAATTTTATAACTATGTCGCTACTAAAAAAACTATCTCCATTTTATACACTTACTTTATTTTATATAATCGTAAGTCTTGTTTTAAGAGTTGTATTATTATTTCATCCTATTACACAAGCTAGTTTTTCTGGGATAGATACCCTTAAAATATTTACAATAGGCATGTTGTCGGATAGTTTAGTTTTTATTGTTTTAAGTAGTTTATTATGGCTGTATTTACTATTTATATCCAATTCAAAATACTTACAACCAACTGGACATATAATTTTTGGCGTATTGGTTAGTTTGTTTTTATATGTAGCTTTTGGGAACACCATACTTAATGAATACGGCGGTGCCTTGCCAGAGATTGGAATGGCATTTATCGGTTTAAAAACACTTCTTTTTGGTCTTTTACTTTTTCTTCCAAAATACAGACACACTATTCGCTTTTGGTTATTTTCATTTGTGATTTTTCTATTTGTTACTTTGATACTTCAAAATGCAATTAGTGAATTTTTCTTTTGGAATGAATTTGGTGTAAAATACAATTTTATCGCGGTTAACTATTTGGTCTATACCAATGAAGTTATCGGGAATATCATGCAATCGTATCCCGTAATTCCAATATTTACGACACTTTTTCTAATTTCTGGAACACTAACTTACTTCATCGTAAAACATTCCAAAAACTATATCGAATCGATTCCTACTTTCATAGAGAAAATCAAAATTTTAGGATTGTATCTAGTGCTATTAGCATTTTCATTAGTTACTATTCCGTTATTAGCTGCTAAAGAAAATTCGCAAAACATCTTTACTAATGAATTGCAATCCAATGGGATTTATAAATTCTATTTGGCTTTTATTCATAGTGAATTGGATTACTTCAAATTTTACAAAACAATTCCAAGTCAAGAAGCCTATGCTACTTTAAAAGAGCAAATCCCTGATATTTCTAACGAATCAACTTCGAGAGCAATTATTGGAAAAGGACAAGAAACTCATAAAAATGTTGTACTGATTACAATTGAAAGCTACAGCGCTGATTTTATGAAAGCCTATGGTAACGAAAACAACATTACCCCGTTTTTGGATAAATTGGCCACCCAAAGTTTACAATTCACCAATTTGTACGCCGTTGGGAATCGAACCGTTCGTGGTCTCGAAGCCGTTACGCTTTGCTTTCCTCCTACAGCCGGAGAAAGTGTAGTAAAACGAAAAGACAACAAGAACAAATTTTCTACTGGAAATGTATTCAAACAAAAAGGATATACTGTAAACTACTTGTATGGTGGTGATGCTTTCTTTGATAACATGGAAGATTTCTTCTCTGGAAATGGCTATGGTATTATTGATAAGAAATCATTGAATCCAAGTGAAATTACTTTTGCTAATGTATGGGGTGTTTGCGATGAAGATATGGCAAACAAAGCAATACAAGTTATGAATGCTGAAGCAAAAACAGGAAAGCCATTCTTTAATCATTGGATGACTGTAAGTAACCATCGACCATTTACGTATCCGAACAATAAAATTGACATTCCGGGTGATGCGAAATCAAGAGATGGCGGTGTAAAATATACCGACTATGCATTGAAGCAATTCTTTGATATGGCCAAAAAACAAGCTTGGTTCAACAACACTGTTTTTGTTATTATTGCGGATCATTGTGCTTCAAGTGCAGGTAAAACAGAATTACCTTTGGACAAATATAGAATTCCGGCTATGGTATATAGTCCTGGATTTATTGCACCTCAAAAGTACAACCAATTAATGTCCCAAATTGATGTAATGCCAACAGTAATGGGCTTATTAAATTTCAGCTATGAAAGTAAGTTTTACGGACAAGATGTATTAGAATCCGATTACAAACCAAGAGCTTTAATTGCTACTTACCAAGATTTAGGTTTGATAAAAGACAATGTTTTGACGATTATATCGCCTAAACAACAAGTCAAACAATTTCAATTGAGCTTGAAAAAAGACCAAAAAATGGCACCTGAA
The DNA here is from genome assembly GCA_001800905.1 of Flavobacteria bacterium GWA2_35_26. Lineage (GTDB taxonomy): Bacteria > Bacteroidota > Bacteroidia > Flavobacteriales > Flavobacteriaceae > Flavobacterium. Next base: position 229,503 of record MGWH01000006.1, read on the forward strand.
TTTCAACTTTATTATGACCAAGTCCTATTGAAAAAGGAAAGAACCGACTTAGTCAAAGAAACGGTTTCCTATTATCAAACGGCCTCCGATTTATTGAAGAAGAAGAAATACCAAAACAACTAAAAAAAGGAGCCTTAATGGCTCCTTTTATATTTTAAGTATATTTAAAATTAAAGCTTTCCTGCTTTAATTTCTTCAATAACTTCAGGATTTAATAAAGTGGTCGTATCTCCAAAATTAGAGAAATCACCTTCAGCAATTTTACGCAAGATCCTACGCATAATTTTTCCGGAACGTGTTTTAGGCAAACCGGATACGAATTGGATTTTATCCAATTTGGCAATAGGCCCAATATGATCTGATACATGTTGGTTAATTTCTTTACTCAAATTATCTCTATCTCGGTACTCCCCTGTTTCTTTTAAAATTACATAACCGTACAAAGCGTTTCCTTTGATATCGTGTGGGAAACCTACAATAGCTGATTCAGCCACTGCTGGATGCTCGTTGATGGCGTCTTCAATTGGCGCAGTTCCTAAATTATGTCCCGACACAATCACCACATCATCCACACGACCCGTAATTCTATAATAACCAACTTCGTCACGTAAGGCTCCGTCACCGGTAAAATATTTACCAGGGAAAGCACTGAAATAAGTGTCTTTGTAGCGTTGGTGGTCGCCCCAAATAGTTCGGGCTATTCCAGGCCAAGGAAATTTGATACACAAACTACCTACTACTTGATTGCCTTCAATTTCGTTGCGTTTATCATCCATTAAAACAGGTTGTATCCCTGGTAATGGTAGTGTGGCATAGGTGGGTTTAGTAGGAGTTACAAAAGCAATTGGAGAAATTAAAATACCTCCTGTTTCAGTTTGCCACCAGGTGTCAACGACGGGACATTTTTTGCCACCTACGTGGTCATTGTACCAGTGCCATGCTTCTTCGTTGATTGGTTCTCCAACGGATCCAATAACTTTTAACGATTTGAATGGAAATTTTTGTACATACTCTAAACTTTCTTTAGCCAAAGCACGAATGGCTGTTGGCGCCGTATAAAATTGGGTAACTTTATGTTTTTCGATCACTTCCCAAAAACGACTGAAGTCAGGATAGGAAGGAATTCCTTCAAAAATAACTGTAGTAGCCCCGTTTAATAAAGGTCCGTACAGAATATAAGAATGCCCAGTAATCCAACCAATATCGGCAGTACACCAAAAAATATCATTCTCTTCGTAGTTAAAAACATTTTTAAAAGTATAGGCGGTATATACCATATAACCTGCTGTGGTATGTACCATTCCTTTAGGTTTTCCTGTAGATCCAGAAGTATACAAAATAAACAAAGGATCTTCTGCATCCATTATTTCAGCAACATTATTTGTCAAGGCTTCATCTAATAGAGGTTGTAACCATTGGTCACGTCCCTCTTTCATATTGACAGTAGTATTTGTTCTTTTGGTAACTAATACAGAGCTTACAGAAGGGCAATTAACTAATGCATCATCAATAATACCTTTTAAATCAATGGTTTTATTGCCACGGAATCCACCATCAGAGGTAATTACCATTTTACATTCGGAATCGTTAATTCTCGAAGCCACTGCTGAAGCAGAAAAACCTGCAAAAACAACGGAGTGAATGGCACCAATTCTAGCACAAGCTAAAACTGAAACTGCCAATTCAGGTATCATTGGCAAATAAATACAAACGCGATCGCCTTTTTTAATGCCTTGTTCTCTTAAAACATTAGCCATTTTCCCAACACGTTCGTAGAGTTCGTTATAAGTGATATGCAATGCAGCTTCATTAGGATCGTTTGGCTCAAAAATAATCGCCGTTTTTTCACCTCTTTTAGCCAAATGTCGATCGATACAATTCTTAACAATATTAACTTTGGCTTCAGTAAACCATTTAATATCGGCATTCTCCATATCAAAGTCAACCACTTTATCCCATTGCTGGTACCAAGTAAAGTTTTCTTCTGCTATTTTTCCCCAAAATTTTCTTGGTTCGCGAATGGATTTATTATAATGTTTAAAGTATTGCTCGAAATTGTCAATTTTGTAGTAACTCATATCTCCTTTATTTTGTATAAAAGTATTAAATCTATTGTAATGATTAAAATATTTAAATTGAATAATTGGCTATACTATTTTAACAAAACGCAATATTTACTGCGTTATTTAACAATATGACTGATTTTTGAATATTTCATTAATTAGATACTTAACTAAAAAAGCGAGATAGAACAAACTATCTCGCTTTTTACGAACAATATTCAACAACAATTAATTGTTTGCATTTATGTTAGGAATTACATCACTTCACTTTCAATTGAAAATGAAGTGATTGTAATTGGCATTACTTTATATCTATTAGTCTCAAAAAATGTAACTAATTCAAAATTTGGGATTTATGATGACATAATGCTGATTACGGTACATTAAATGTGTAATTCCTGTGCCTTACTATACAATCTTTTTCATAGCTGTCATCGATTCTCTCAACCAAGCTCCCACTTCTTCTACCGGGTGGTTACGAATAATGCTATTTACTTCGATTAATTCTTTGTTATCCACACCGTTATTTCCGTTACTAAATGGACGACCCACTAAATTAGAAGGTGCATTTTTAACGTACTCTGCAATTAAAGGTTTACATGCGTGATCAAATAAATAACAACCATATTCAGCAGTATCAGAAATTACTCGGTTCATTTCAAACAATTTCTTTCTTGCAATGGTATTGGCAATAAGTGGTGTTTCGTGTAATGATTCGTAGTAAGCAGATTCTTCAATGATTCCAGAGTCAGTCATCGCTTCAAAAGCCAATTCCACACCCGCTTTAACCATAGCTACCATTAATACTCCATTGTCATAATATTCTTGTTCCGAGATTTCAACATCACCAGCTGGTGTTTTTTCAAAATTTGTTTCACCTGTTGCCGCTCTCCAAGCCAATAAATTTTTATCATCATTAGCCCAGTCTTCCATCATAGTTTTAGAGAAATGTCCTGAGATAATGTCATCCATATGTTTTTGAAACAACGGACGCATAATATCTTTCAATTCTTCAGCTACGGTGAAGGCTGCAATTTTAGCTGGATTTGATAAACGATCCATCATATTTGTGATACCACCATGTTTCAATCCTTCAGTGATAGTTTCCCATCCGTATTGAATTAATTTAGAAGCATATCCAGCATCAACGCCTTCAGCCACCATTTTGTCAAAACATAAAATTGATCCTGTTTGTAATAAACCACAAAGGATAGTTTGCTCTCCCATTAAATCTGATTTTACTTCAGCTACAAAAGAAGAACGTAATACACCTGCTCTGTGACCACCAGTTGCAACTGCATAAGCTTTGGCTTGTGCCAATCCTACTCCATTTGGATCATTTTCTGGGTGAACTGCAATTAAGGTTGGTACACCAAATCCTCTTTTGTATTCCTCACGAACTTCAGAACCTGGGCATTTTGGAGCACACATAATAACGGTTAAGTCTTTACGAATTTGCATTCCTTCTTCTACGATATTAAAACCGTGTGAATACGCCAACGTAGCGCCTTTTTTCATCAAAGGCATGATCGCATTGACAACTGCAGTGTGTTGTTTGTCTGGTGTAAGGTTACATACCAAATCAGCTTTTGGGATTAATTCTTCATACGTTCCCACTTTGAAACCATTATCAGCAGCGTTTTTGTAAGAAGCTCTTTTTTCTGCAATAGCTTCAGCACGCAAAGCGTAAGAAATATCTAAACCTGAATCTCTCATGTTCAAACCTTGGTTCAAACCTTGAGCTCCACATCCTACGATTACTACATTTTTACCAGCTAATGCTTGAGTTCCTTCTGCGAATTCAGATTGATCCATGAATTCACAAACTCCTAATTGTTCTAATTGTAATCTTAGTGGTAATGAATTGAAATAATTTGCCATTTTTTCTATTTAATTTATGATTGTAATTCTTCTAATAAACTGGTGATTTCCATTTTTTCTTTGGAAACCGAAATTCTTCCTGAACGCACAAACTGCATGATCCCGAAAGGTTTTAATTTTGCATGTAACTCATCAATTTCTGAACGACGTCCTGTTTTTGAGATTACAAAAAAGTCTCTGGAAACGGTAACTATTTCAGAGTGACTTTCTTTGATGATATTTTGAATTTGTCTTTCGTCAAACAACAAACTCGAATTGATTTTGAAAATCGCACTTTCCAAGAAAATGGTTTCTTCATCAATATGATAAAAGGCTTTGATTACCTCGATTTGTTTTTCGATTTGACCCACAATATTTTTAACCCATTTTTCAGTAGTATCCACAACAATTACAAATCGAGAAACATTTTCGATTTCTGATTCGGATACATTTAAACTTAAAATATTGATATGGCGTTTCAAGAATATCACAGATATTCTATTCAGTAAGCCTACGTTGTTTTCTGAATATACAGAAATGGTGAATGTTTTATTTTCCATAGTATTAACTTAATCGGATATCAGAAACTGAAGCTCCTGTTGGAATCATTGGGAATACGTTATTCTCTTTTTCTACTAAAACTTCTAGGAAATACGATTCCTTTGAAGCCATCATTTCAGCAACTGCTGCATCCAAATCTTCGCGTTTTGTTACTTTCTTTGCTTTGATGTAATAGCCTTCGGCAATAGCAATAAAGTTAGGATTGATCATTTCTGTAGAAGCATAACGTTTGTCAAAAAACAGTTGTTGCCATTGGCGTACCATTCCTAAAAATTCATTATTCAATACCACAATTTTCACAGGAACTTGCGTTTGAAAAATAGTCCCCAATTCCTGAATAGTCATTTGAAAACCACCGTCACCAATGATAGCAACCACTTCGCGATCAGGACGACCCATTTTGGCTCCAATCGCAGCAGGTAAAGCAAATCCCATAGTGCCTAATCCACCCGAAGTGATATTACTTTTAGTTGAATTGAATTTAGAATAACGACAGGTAAACATTTGGTGCTGCCCCACGTCTGACACCATGATCGCATCCCCTTTTGAATGTTTATTGATCATTTCAATGGTTTCTCCCATCGAGATACCTTCTTTCTTCGGTTGTAATTCGTCATTAATAACCGCTTCTAATTCGATATTGTATTTTTCTTTGAATTCATTGTGCCAAGATTCATGCGTCTTAGAATCTACCATAGAAAGTATAGCGGCTAAAGTTTCTTTAACGTCTCCTAAAACAGCTACATCCGCTTTCACATTTTTATCTACTTCGGCAGGATCAATTTCAAAGTGAATTACTTTTGCTTGTTTGGCATAAGTAGCTAAATTACCAGTTACACGATCGTCAAAACGCATTCCTAATGCGATCAAAACATCACATTCATTAGTTAACACATTTGGTCCATAATTTCCATGCATACCTACCATTCCCACATTTAAGGGATGATCTGTTGGCATTGCTGAAAGACCTAAAACAGTCCATGCAGCAGGAATTCCAGTCTTTTCAACAAATGCTTTTAATTCGGCTTCGGCTTCGCCAAGAATAATACCTTGACCAAAAACAATCATCGGCTTTTTAGCACTATTGATAATTTCAGCAGCTGCTTTAACTTGTTCTAGTTTCAACGATGGCTTAGGCACATAACTACGTATGCTTGTGCATTTTTTGTAACTAAAATCCAATTCGTCAAACTGTGCATTCTTAGTAATATCAATTAAAACGGGACCTGGACGACCTGATTTAGCGATATAGAAAGCCTTCGCCATAATTTCTGGAATCTCGTGTGCTTCTGTAATTTGGTAATTCCATTTGGTTACAGGAGTCGAAATACTAATAATGTCTGTTTCTTGAAAGGCATCCGATCCTAACAAATGTTTTCCTACTTGGCCTGTAATACAAACCATTGGTGTCGAATCTATTTGCGCATCGGCAATTCCAGTTACTAAATTGGTAGCTCCCGGTCCAGAAGTAGCGATAGCTACCCCAACTTTTCCAGTTGCTCTTGCAAAACCTTGAGCAGCATGCGTTGCACCTTGCTCATGACGAACTAAAACATGATGTAATTCGTCTTTGAATTTATATAATTCGTCATAAACCGGCATAATCGCACCCCCTGGGTACCCATAAACCAAGTTTACTCCTTCTTCTAATAAGCATCTAATAACAGCTTCTGCACCTGATATTCTCATTTTTTTACTCTATTTGATTATTTAAATAGCTCAGAATAATTTTATTTATCTGTAACACAACCTGTTGAAGCACTTGATACTGCTCTTGCGTATTTTAGTAAAACTCCTTGTGTCACTTTCAATGGTGGTTGTACCCAATTGGCCCTTCTTTTTGCCATTTCTTCATCAGAAATTTTGACGTTGATGGTGTTTTTAACTGCATCTATTGTAATGACATCTCCATTTTCAATCAAAGCAATTGCTCCTCCTTCATACGCTTCTGGTGTTACATGTCCTACAACGAAACCATGCGAACCTCCTGAGAAACGGCCGTCTGTAATCAAAGCAACAGTACTACCCAAACCAGCTCCCATAATGGCCGAAGTTGGTTTCAACATTTCTGACATTCCTGGACCTCCTTTAGGACCAAAGTAACGAATAACTACAACATTTCCGGGTTTCACTTCTCCAGCTCTAACACCAGTAATGGCAAGTTGTTCGTTTTCATATACGATTGCAGTTCCTTCAAAAAACTCACCTTCTTTACCACTAATTTTAGCAACACATCCTTCAGTCGCGATGTTACCATAAAGAATTTGAATATTTCCGGTAGCTTTTAATGCATTTTTAACTTCGTGAACTACTTCTTGTCCGTCTTTCAAACTTGGAACTGAAGCTAAATTTTCAGCTATCGTTTTTCCAGTTACAGTTAAACAATCACCGTGTAAGAATCCTTCTTGTAATAAATATTTCATTACAGCTGGCACACCTCCTACTTCGTGTAAGTCTTCCATTAGGTATTTACCACTTGGTTTCAAGTCTGCCAACAAAGGAGTTCTATCACTAATATCTTGGAAATCTTTTAAAGTCAATTCAATTCCTACCGAATGCGCAATAGCGATTAAGTGCATCACTGCATTGGTAGAACCACCTAAAACCGCAACGATAGTAATTGCATTTTCAAATGCCTTACGCGTCATGATATCTCTAGGTTTGATATCTTTCTCCAATAATAATTTAATAGCTTGACCAGCATCCACACATTCTTGTTTCTTCTCTGGACTTAATGCCGGATTCGAAGAACTGTAAGGTAAACTCATTCCTAAGGCTTCAATTGCAGATGACATCGTATTAGCGGTGTACATTCCACCACAAGCACCTGCTCCAGGACATGCATTTTGAATTACACCTTTAAAATCTTCTGGTGTAATGGTGTTGTTGAATTTTTTTCCTAAAGCTTCAAAAGCCGAAACGATATTTAAGGATTCACCTTTCCATTTTCCAGAATGAATAGAACCACCATAAACCATAATCGAAGGACGATTCACTCTACCCATTGCCATTAAAGAACCTGGCATATTTTTATCACAACCGGGTACTGCAATCATGGCGTCATACCATTGTGCTCCCATTACTGCTTCAATTGAATCTGCAATAATATCTCTAGATACTAATGAAAAACGCATTCCCTCATTACCATTTGATATACCATCACTTACACCAATAGTATTAAAAATCAATCCTACTAAATCCGCTTTCCAAACACCCGCTTTGATATCTTTTGCTAAATCATTCAAATGCATGTTACAGGTGTTTCCATCATATCCCATGCTCACAATTCCAACCTGCGCTTTCTTTAGATCTTCTTCAGTTAATCCAATTCCGTACAACATCGCTTGAGATGCAGGTTGTGTTTCGTCTTGCGTGATTGTCTTACTGTATTTATTTAATTCCATTGTTGTTATTCTTATTATTTTTAAGCTTTAAATTAATAAGCTTCTTTTTTATTTTTATACTATAGTTGATTGGCCTAATTGGACAAAATCTTTTTTGAAATACAAATCGCCTTCATTTAATATGTAGTTAGCAACAAAATCTCCAACCTCATTCGTTCCAAATTGTGAGTCTACTTTTAAATCTACTGTGACGACATTACTTACAATTGCTTTTTCAACCGCTGCAATTACTTTTTTGGATTCTGTATCCAAACCAAAATGGTCTAGTAACAAGGCTACTGAAAGAATTGACGCAATTGGGTTGGCAATATTTTTCCCTTTGGCTTCGGTATAACAACCGTGAATTGGTTCAAATAACGAATGTTTTTCACCAATAGAGGCAGATGACATTAACCCAATAGATCCTGAGATGACACTAGCTTCATCTGACAAAATATCGCCAAATAAATTATCAGTTAACAAAACATCAAACTGTCTTGGATTAACAATGATTTGCATGGAAGCATTGTCTACATACATGCATTCCAAAGTAACATCTGGGTATTCTGTAGCGATTTTAGTCACTACTTTACGCCATAATCTAGAAGTTTCTAATACATTGGCTTTGTCAACCAAAGTCACTTTTTTACGACGATTTTGTGCTTCTTTAAAAGCCAAATGGGTAATTTTTACAATTTCTTCTTCATTGTATTCACACAAATCCGAAGCGTAAGTTCCTGCTTCATTGGTATTCTTATCTCCAAAATACATACCGCCATTGAGTTCTCGATACACCACAAAATCAGTACCTTGAATCACTTCTTTTTTTATTGGCGATGAATTCATCAACTTAGGATACGCTTTAATCGGTCTGATATTGGCAAACAAACCCAATTCTTTACGAAGTTGAAGCAATCCTTGTTCCGGACGTACTTTTGCTTCTGGATTGTTATCATATTTTGGATCACCAATAGCACCAAACAAAATAGAATCGGTATTTCTACACAAATTCAAGGTTTGCTCAGGAAGTGGTTTTCCAGTTTTTTCGATGGCAATAGCACCAATATACGCATCTTCAAAAACAAACTCGTGATTGTACACCACGCCAATAGCATGCAAGGCTTTTTTTGCTTGCAATGTTACCTCTGGACCAATTCCGTCTCCTGAAAGTACTGCTATTTTTAAATTCATGTATACGTATTAGAAATTAAGCTTGTAAACATTTACTTGCTTCTACAATTTGATGAATGTCTTCATCAAGTACTTCTTTCTTAATATCGGCGAATTTCAAGAACTCGACATAAACGATATCTAATTGCACTTTGGTTAATTCGTATCCAACTTTCTTAGCACGGTAAGCCAAGGCAGCTCTACCACTTCTAGCTGTAAGAATAATTGAAGATTCATTAACTCCTACGTCCAAAGGATCAATAATTTCGTAAGTCGCTCTGTTTTTAATTACACCGTCTTGGTGAATTCCAGAACTGTGTGCAAAAGCATTAGCCCCCACAATTGCTTTGTTAGGTTGCACCATCATTCCCATACTATCGGAAACCAATCGGCTCATCTCGTTCAATTGTTTCGAATTCACATCGGTGTATAAATTCAAATACGGATGTTGTTTGAAAACCATTACCACTTCTTCTAAAGCGGTATTACCAGCTCTTTCACCTATTCCGTTAATAGTACATTCTATTTGACGTGCCCCATTAATTGCACCAGCGATAGAATTGGCTGTAGCCATTCCTAAATCATTATGACAGTGACAAGAAATCGTCACATTGTCAATTCCTTTTACGTTTTCTTTAAGGTATTTAATTTTTGCTCCGTACTCGTCAGGTAAGCAATATCCAGTAGTGTCAGGGATATTAAGTACGGTAGCGCCTGATTTGATTACTTCTTCGCAAACTTGCGCTAAGAAAGCATTGTCAGTTCTTCCTGCATCTTCTGCATAAAATTCTACATCTTCCACATAGGTTTTAGCATGGGCAACGGCCGCTTTGGCTCGGGCAATAATATCTTCTTTGGTAGTATTTAATTTGTGTACAATGTGTGACTCTGAAGTTCCAATTCCAGTATGAATACGAGGTCTTTTAGCATATTGAAGTGCTTGAGCTGCCACGTCAATATCATTTTTAACGGCTCTCGTCAAACCACAAACTGTAGCATTTTTTACAATTTTACTGATTTCTGAAACAGATAAAAAATCTCCTGGACTTGAGACGGGAAAACCCGCTTCGATAATATCAACACCCATTTCGTCTAAACGATTGGCTATAATGAGTTTTTGAGCAGTATCTAATTTACATCCTGGGACCTGTTCTCCATCTCTTAAAGTGGTGTCAAAAATTTGAACTTTATCTTTATTCATATTCGTTTATTTAATGTAATTTCACATCTTGAAACAAAATTAGATTTTAATCGTTTGTATCAAAAATCATTTTACTTAAATATACTGCTTATAAAGCTATTAATTACAGTATAAATAACTGAATGTCAATATTTTAAATCTTTACATTTTACAATGGCTAACCATCAAAAAGATTTCTTATTTGTATTAATAAAATCGCTTTCAAAATCAGAGAAACGCCAATTCAAGATTTTTGCAAGCCGATTAGAAACTAGTTCTAATACAAAATTCATCGAATTGTTCAATATTTTGGACAAATCTGAGTTCTATGATGAGAAACTTATTTTGAAAAGTGGTAGTATCAAAAAAGTTCAATTATCCAATTTAAAATCCTATTTATACAAACAAATTTTGGTGAGTATTCGATTGAATATTCCAAGCCAAAATATGCGTTACCAATTGCGTGAACAGATTGATTTTGCTACAATTCTGTACAATAAAGGTTTGTACAAACAGAGTTTAAAAATCTTAGATAAAACCAAACAACAAGCACTTGAAAACGACGAAAAACACATGGCTTATGAAATTGTGGAATTCGAAAAACTAATTGAATCACAATACATCACTCGAAGTATTCAAGGTCGTGCTGATGAATTGGCAGTGCAAGCAAAAGAATTGAATTATCGCAATACTATTTCAAGTAAATTATCCAATTTATCGTTGCAATTATATGGCATCATGCTTAAAACCGGCTATGTAAAAAGCGATGAAGAATACCAAAATATTGACGATTATTTCAACAGACATATTGCTAAATTTGACGAAAATAAATTCGGTTTTAGAGAGAAATACTGGTATTACAACGCCAATCTTTGGCGCAGTTTCTTAGTACAAGACTTTTTATCTTGTTACAAATTTGCACACAAATGGGTGACTCTTTTTTATGATAATCCGAGCATGATATATCTCAATCCTGTGTTTTTCTTGAAGGGTAATCATTATTTATTGGAATCGTTGTTCATGTTGAAATACAAAACCAATTTCAAAAAGTACTTGGGACAACTTGAAGAAACAATACATGACCCAAAATTCCCAGTAAATGATAACATCGCATCCTTGTCGTTTCTTTATTTGTACAATAACAAATTAAATTATCACATTCTTGAGGGTAGTTTTGCCGAAAGTGAATACTTGATTCCCGAAGTTTTATACAAAATGAATCAGCACAGTGAACATTTAGATGAACATCACGAAATGTTGTTCTATTATAAAATTGCATGCATTTATTTTGGGAACGAAAAATATACCGATTCTTTATTCTATTTGGAAAAAATCATCAATAATAAAAACTTAACCATGCGTGAAGATTTGATGTGTTTTGCACGCCTCTTGTATTTGATTTTACACTACGAATTAGGAAATGATTATTACTTAGAGAATCAATTGAAGAGTACCTATAAATTTCTATTGAAAATGAATGACTTAAATGAAGTTCAAAAAGAAATTATTCGCTTCCTAAAAAACTTAAATTCGATCTATCCGGGAGATATTAAAAAAGAATTCATCAAAATGAAAGAACGCTTTATTGAATTAGAAAAAAACACCTACGAGAAACGTGCTTTCTTATATCTTGATATCATTTCATGGTTGGAAAGTAAAATTGAAAATCGAAAAATTGGAGACATCATTCGTGAAAAAGCCCAATTGAGTAACCGCTAATTAGTACCATTATACAATTAAAAATATTACTTACTTTTGTTTTTAGCGTTTTCGCTTAAAAAGATATTAAATACATACCCTATGCAAAACATTCCTAGTGTTGACTTGCGTGATTTCCTGTCGGAAGACCCGACACGTAAACAAAAATTTGTAAATGAAATCGGAAAAGCCTACGAAGATATTGGCTTCGTAGCATTAAAAGGACATTTCTTAAATGACCAATTAGTTGAAAATTTATACCGTGAAGTGCGAAACTTCTTTTCGTTGCCCTTGGACACTAAAGCTAAATATGAAATCCCTGGAATTGGCGGACAACGTGGCTATGTATCCTTTGGAAAAGAACATGCTAAAGGACGATCTGCTGGCGATTTAAAAGAGTTTTGGCATTTTGGTCAGTTTGTGAGTGAAGACTCCAAATATGCTGCCGAATATCCTAAAAATGTTACCGTTAACGAATTAGCTGAATTTAATTCGACTGGAAAAGAAGCTTATCAAATGCTGGAGAAAACAGGTGTTTATGTATTAAGAGCTTTGGCTATACACATTGGTTTAGACGAATTCTATTTTGATAATTTTATCAAAGAGGGAAACAGTATTCTACGTCCCATTCACTACCCCCCTATTACTGACGAACCTAAAGATGGTGCCGTCCGTGCTGCCGCTCACGGCGATATCAATTTGATTACATTATTAATGGGTGCTCAAGGAAAAGGATTGCAAGTCCAAAATCACAATGGCGATTGGATCGATGCGATGGCGCAGCCAGATGAATTAATGATCAATGTGGGCGATATGTTATCCCGACATACTAACAATAAATTAAAATCAACGATTCATCAAGTGGTAAATCCACCTAGAGAATTATGGGGAACTTCACGTTATTCTATCCCTTTTTTCATGCATCCTGTGAGTGATATGCCACTAAATTGTTTGGAAAAATGTATCGATGATGAACATCCAAAACAGTTTGAAGATATTACTGCTGGCGACTACTTGAACGAACGATTAATCGAGTTGGGATTAGTTAAAAAATAATTGAGACAATGGATTTACAAGATCAATTAAAAAACCTATTTCCTGACCACCAAATTTCAAATGAACCCGAAGTGGTTACTGAAAACGATCACGAACTATACGTTCAAATGGAACCTATGATTTGCAAATTCGAAAAGCGCAAAGGAAAACCAACTACTATTATTGCTGGATATGAAGGTGCTGACGAAGATTTTAAGATTTTAGCTAAAGAAATCAAAAGCAAACTTGCAGTTGGTGGAACATTCAAGGATGGCGAGATTATCATTCAAGGGGATTATCGCGATCGTATCATGAAAATGTTGCAGGATAAAGGATTTAAAACCAAACGTGTAGGCGGATAAATTCGATTTACGATTTACGATATTCGATTTACGAATTTTAATTTACACAAAGAACAAAATGATTGCATCATCAGAATTAATATTAAATCCAGACGGAAGTGTGTATCACTTGAATCTGAAACCTGAAAATATTGCCCACGATATTATTTTTGTTGGCGATCCAGATCGTGTGGAAAAAATTACGCAATTCTTTGACAGCATCGAATTTTCAATTCAAAAAAGAGAATTTAAAACCCAAACAGGAATTTATAAAGGGAAGCGTTTAACCGTACTTTCGACCGGAATTGGACCCGATAATATCGATATTGTATTGAACGAATTGGACGCCTTAGTCAATATTGATTTAGCAACGCGTCAACCGAATGAGAACTTGACTTCCTTAAACATAATTCGCATTGGAACCTCAGGAGCTATCCAAGCGGATATTCCAATTGATAGTTTTGTACTATCGCAATACGGAATTGGTTTAGACAATATGTTGCGTTCGTATATAGTTGATGAGGTAACCCATAAAGACATTGAAGATGCTTTTATAACACAAACGCAATGGGATGTTCGCAAAGGAAGACCCTATGCCATTGCTTGTTCGAAAACCCTAGAAAAAAGAATCGAAAGTAGTGAAATGTATAAAGGAATTACTTGCACCATTGGTGGATTTTATGGTCCACAAGGACGTGTTTTGCGATTACCTATTCAGGATAGCGATTTGAATCCTAAAATGGATCATTTTCAGTTTAACGGCAACCGCATTACCAATCTCGAAATGGAAACGACTGCTATTTACGGACTTTCGGCCTTATTAGGTCATAACGCTTTGTCCTTGAATGCGATAATTGCCAATAGAGCTAACGGCACTTTTAGCGATGATCCTACCCAAGCAGTTGACCAATTGATTGCTTACACCTTAGATAAATTAGCACAATAATAATTGTATGACTTCCTTAAAGATTGTTGGCGTTCCAGAACATTTTAATTTGCCATGGCATCTTTGTCTTGAAAATGACGAATTTGAAAAAGAAAACATCGATTTACAATGGACTGATGTACCGGAAGGAACAGGAAAAATGTGCCAAATGCTTCGCGATGGAACTGCTGATATTGCAGTTGTTTTAACCGAAGGTATCATCAAAGATATTGTCAATGGAAATCCAAGTAAGATAGTCCAAGTCTATGTAAAATCACCATTAATATGGGGAATTCACGTGGCAGCACATTCTACATTCCAAACCCTAGCTGATTTAGAAAATACCAAAGTTGCCATATCCCGACAGGGTTCTGGTTCCCAATTGATGGCCTATGTCAACGCCAAAAACCAAGGTTGGGACACTAGTAAATTACAATTTGAAATTGTCAACACACTCGAGGGCGGTGTAACTGCTTTAACCCAAGGAACGGCTGATTATTTTATGTGGGAACATTTTATGACAAAACCACTTGTCGACAAAGGGATTTTCAGACGCTTAGCCGACTGCCCAACTCCTTGGCCCTGTTTTGTCATTGCTGTACGAGAAGAAGTTTTGTCTAAACAACCTGAGAATATAAAAACGCTTCTTGAAATTATTAATGCCAAAACACAGAACTTCAAAGATATTCCAAACATTGGAACATGTTTAGCTACTAACTATCATCAAAAAAAGGAAGATATAGAAGAATGGTTATCATTGACCGAATGGACCCAAGAAAAAATAGATATAGCACTTATAAATCGGATACAAAATCAACTACAAGAATTAAACATCATTGATTCCAGGAGCGATTCAATTATTTGGAATTCGAAATAGTATATAATTGTCTTCCAAGTTCTGCCAAAAATGGGATTCCAATCTCATCATATTCATAAATACCATCATTGAAAATTTTATTCTTATTGACCAATAACGTAGCCGTTACCATAAATTCAACTCCGTTTTTCTCATCAATGATATAAGCACAATCAGTAAGCGTTCCATAGGCTTGACCAATTTTATTATATATTTTAATGGAGGTATTAATTGTATCGGTAGTGTCTCCAAAAATGAAAAACTTACAATAACTATCATAAAATTCTTTTGCATCAAAACCTTGTTCTCTTGGAAGTTGATACATTGAAGATAATATAAACTGACGGTCGTGTTCATTTAAATTAAATCGCTCCTTCATTTTAAATTCCTGAGGAAACAAAAGACGTTTAAGTGTAGAATGTAACGTTTCTAAAGGGTAATAATTTTTGTTAGAAAAATCAAAAGCTCCCTTTACAATACTATCATTTTCTAAATAACCAATTCCTTTTTTGATTGAATTGAGATGTAATGTTTTTACATTTTTACCCTTCACAGAAGGAAGTTCTGCTATTATATTATCATTTTTATACAAATATATTGTTGAAGTGGTTTTATCATTTGAATTCTTTGTTGATAAACGGTGATTAACCGAAAACGGCATCAATCCTTTATTTTTCATCTTAGAATTTAGATAATCAAATCCGATAAATTCCAACAAATTATTGGATGCATCATTATCACTTAACGCGAAAAGTTTTGAAATTTCTTTTTGGAAATGTAGTGAACTGCCTTTTTTATCGAAGCCAAAATGAATACTATCTGAAGTTAGATTCATTGAATTTAATTTTTCTACAGCAAGAAGTGCAATTGGCAATTTGACTGTACTTGCCGGATAAAAATAATTTTTGGAATCGACATGATATTGATACTCTTTAAATGAAATTTTTCCATTAGAATCCCTATTGATTTGAGTGTAGATAATTTGTAGCTCATGTTCACGTGCATTATCCATGACGACTTTTATTTTAGGATTTTTGGATTTCAAAACCATTTCTATAGGATTGGCATTTGTTACTTTTTTTGAAACAATACAACTAGAAAATAGTAACGGCACAAATAATAGTAAGTGTTTAATATTCATTATCAAATAAGTTATGTATTTGCTGTGGTCTAATAAAACAAACATACTAAATTATTGTTTTGCTAAGAAAAATGATAATGGTACATTTGATGTAATTATATACAATATGCCACGATTCAAAGAAAACGATTTACCAAAATCAAAAATTACCCTAAGCGCACTTCAAAAAGCAACATTAATTTTTCAATATTCTGGTAAACACCGTTGGAAGTTTTATGTAGGACTCGTTTTTCTTTTGTTTACTGGCGGAACTGCATTAGCTTTCCCAAAACTAATGGGATTGTTAGTGGATTGTGTCAAAAACAAAGACCTTGATCAAGCCAATTTTATTGCACTTAGTTTAGTATGTATTTTATTTATGCAATCTATTTTTTCGTTTTTTAGATTGTCATTGTTTGTCAATTTTACCGAGAATACTTTGGCTAATCTTCGTTTGGCCTTATATAGTAACTTGGTCAAACTTCCCATGTCGTTCTTTTCTCAAAAGCGTGTTGGCGAATTGAATAGCCGAATAAGCTCCGATATTACACAAATACAAGACACCTTAACTTCAACTATTGCTGAGTTTTTAAGACAATTTATCTTAATTGTTGGTGGTATTGCATTGTTGGCGACTGAAAGTTTCAAATTGACACTACTAATGCTTTCTGTTGTGCCTTTAGTGGCTGTCGCGGCAGTAATCTTTGGCCGATTCATTAGAGGATATTCGAAAAAAGTACAAGATAAAGTAGCCGAAAGTCAAGTGATTGTTGAAGAGACCAT
Source organism: Flavobacteria bacterium GWA2_35_26 (assembly GCA_001800905.1). GTDB lineage: Bacteria > Bacteroidota > Bacteroidia > Flavobacteriales > Flavobacteriaceae > Flavobacterium. The sequence continues at coordinate 246,478 of MGWH01000006.1, forward strand.
GCAAGGAATTAGCATAGTAAAAGCATTTGCAAACGAATGGTATGAAATAGCGAGATATAAAACGCAAATTAAAGAAGTGATAGAGATTGCTATCAAAGGTGGAAAATACCGTGGTTACTTTGCTTCGTTCATTATCTTTTGCCTTTTTGGCGCTATCGTTGCGGTGGTTTGGTACGGTGTTCAATTGAGTATAGCTGGCGAAATGAGCGTAGGTCAACTCATCTCTTTTGTTTTGTATTCTACCTTTGTGGGGGCTTCGTTTGGTGGAATTGCCGAATTGTATGCGCAAATTCAAAAAGCAATTGGTGCAACCGAACGTGTTTTTGAATTATTAGATGAAACTCCGGAAAAAATTGAAGGTACAACTACACATGAGGCCATTGAAAAAATAAAAGGAGATGTTAGTTTCAAAAATGTAGCCTTTCAATATCCTTCAAGAAAGGAAATGAAAGTATTAAAAGATGTCAGTTTTACTGCTGAATTTGGTCAAAAAATTGCGATTGTAGGACCCAGTGGTGCAGGAAAATCAACCATTGCATCTTTATTATTGCGATTCTATTCTATAGCTGAAGGAAGTATTAAAATTGACAATAAGAACATTTACGATTACGATTTGGAACAACTTCGTGGCAATATGAGTATCGTTCCTCAAGATGTTATTTTATTTGGAGGAACAATCCGTGAAAATATTGCCTACGGAAAACCTAATGCAACCGAAGACGAAATTTTGGCTGCTGCACAACAAGCCAATGCGTACAATTTTATTGAAAGCTTTCCCGAAAAATTAGATACCATTGTTGGAGAACGCGGAGTAAAATTATCAGGAGGACAACGACAACGTATTGCCATTGCAAGAGCTTTATTGAAGAATCCAAGTATATTAATCTTAGACGAAGCTACTTCTTCTTTGGATAGCGAAAGTGAAAAACTAGTTCAAGAAGCGCTGGAAATTTTAATGGAAGGAAGAACGAGTATCATCATTGCGCACCGTTTATCTACCATTCGCTCCGCCGATCAAATCTTGGTATTGGATCAAGGAGTCATAGCCGAGCAAGGTACTCATCAAGAATTAATTGCTGTAGAAAACGGGATTTATAGAAATTTAAGCAATCTTCAGTTTAGCAATTCATAAAAAAAACGCCATTCGATTGAATGGCGTTTTTTTTTAAATTACAAAGCTTTTCTTCTATTTCGTTCTGCTTTTAACATGGACAGTTCCCGACTCGTTTGTCCAGCTACCGAAGTATTTTCTTCAGCGCGACGAATTAAATAAGGCATCACATCTTTAACCGGTCCAAACGGTAAATATTTGGCTACATTGAATCTATTGGCTGCCAAATTATAACTGATATTATCACTCATTCCATACAATTGTCCGAACCAAATACGTTCGTCATTCGTTTTGATATTTCTTTCTTGCATTAAATTCATCAATGCATACGAACTTGATTCGTTATGGGTTCCTGCAAAAATTGCCATAGTTTCAAGATGCTCCATCATGTATAAAACGGCTGCGTCATAGTTTGCATCTGTAGCGTCTTTTGAAGGACAAATGGGTGTTGGGTATCCTTTAGCTTCTGCTCGTGCATTTTCCTTTTCCATGTAAGCCCCACGCACTATTTTCATTCCGATATAAAAACCTTCTTCCTTGGCTTTTTGGTGCAACTGTTTCAAATAATCCAATCGGTCCAAACGGTACATTTGTAATGTGTTGAAAACAATTGCCTTTTCTTTATTGTATTTCTGCATCATTTGAGCAACCAAATCATCGGCGGCATCTTGCATCCAACTTTCTTCAGCATCAATTAATAAAGCAACATCTTTTAACTGGGCTGTTTTACAAACCAAATCAAATCGATCTACCACTCTATCCCACTCGTCTTTTTCTGAATCGGTCAAAGTAGCTTTTGAACCTACTTTTTCATACAAATCCAATCGTCCTAAACCAGTAGGTTTAAAAACAGCAAAAGGTATCGCTTGGCGTTCTTTGGCAAATTCAATCGTTTTTAAAGTCATGGCCAAAGCAGCATCAAATTGTGCTTCTTCTTCTTTTCCTTCTACTGAATAATCTAAAACAGAAGAAACCCCTTTGGTATACATTTTATCGACTACTGACAGGCAATCATTCTCATTTACTCCACCACAAAAATGGTCAAATACAGTGGCACGAATTAAGCCATCAACAGGCAAATGGGCTTTAATGGCAAAATTAGTAACAGCCGTTCCAATTCGAACAAGCGGCTCATTATCAATCATTTTGAATAAAAAATAAGCCCTATCTAACTCCGTGTCACTTTTTAAAGCAAACGCAATTTGTGTATTATTGAATATATTTTCCATTAAATGTTATAATTTTTTACAAATATAGAGAGAGTTTTCAATACTATTAATCAAAAAATCCCTTATTTTGCGTTCTCATTTAAATCAACACAATGCAAACAATTCAAGCTAACAATTATCCTGTTCATTTCAATGAAAAAGGCTATGAAGCCTTAAATTCTCATTTGAAAGCTACCAAGTATTCCAATCTGTTTATTATTACAGATAGCAATACAAACGAGTATTGTTTGCATAAATTATTACCTTACATAGAAACGGATTTAACCATTGAAATCATCGAATTTGAAGCAGGTGAAATCAACAAAAACATAGATACTTGTATCGAAATTTGGAAAGTATTAACTGAATTAGGTGCTGATAGAAAAAGTTTAGTAATCAATCTAGGCGGTGGTGTCGTGACTGATTTAGGTGGATTTGTTGCTTCTACTTTTAAAAGAGGTGTTGATTTTATCAATATTCCAACTACCCTTCTTTCCATGGTAGACGCTTCAGTAGGTGGAAAAACTGGAGTTGATTTAGGAAATCTAAAAAACCAAATTGGTGTGATTAACGTTCCCACAATGGTTTTGATCGATACTCAATATCTTGAAACTGTTCCTCAAAATGAATTGCGCTCCGGCCTAGCCGAAATGCTGAAACACGGATTGATATTTGACAAAAACTATTGGGAACAATTTTTAGACATTAGTACTATTGATTTTTCTGATTTAGACCTTTTAATTCATCGCTCAGTTGTGATCAAAAACGAAATCGTAATGCAGGATCCAACAGAAAAGAATATTCGAAAAGCCTTAAATTTCGGACATACATTAGGTCACGCCATAGAAAGTTATTTTTTAGAAAATGAAAATAAAACCACCCTACTTCATGGCGAAGCCATTGCTGTAGGAATGATCTTAGAGAGTTTTATTTCTTGGCAAAAGAAATTAATAACTGAAATTGAATACCGTCAGATTAAACTAGCCATCAATGCTATTTATGAGGCTGTACAAATAGATAAAAATGACCTTCAACCCATTATGGATTTATTAATTCATGATAAGAAAAATGAATTTGGGACTATTCAGTTTGCTTTAATTGATGGAATTGGGTCCATTAAAATTAATCAATTAGTTGAAAATGAATTGATTCTTAGTGCTTTTGAAGACTATAAATCTTAATCATTAATTTACTCAAAAGGATTGCATTTCGTATGTATATTTTTTTACATTTGCCTCAATGAAAAAGAATCAAAATACAATGTACTTTAAACTGAATAACTGTTCAGCTGACCGCGCTTTAGTAAGGATGTGGAAACGCTTAATTGGTATTAAAGGAAGTTTTATTTTTGACATTTTCCAATACTTAAAAGCCGATAACGAAAAGCTCCAAATTGTGTACGCTAATATTCGAGTTTGAATTTTAGTTTAATTATTTTTTAAACCATTATTTAATCTAAAATTAGAACAACTCAATGAACACAAAATATTTCGACTTAATCAACCAAACGTATTACTTTCCTCAAGAAGAATTTACTTTAAACAAAGACCATCTTCAGTTTCACAATATTGATTTGATGAAATTAGTGGAACAATACGGAACTCCATTAAAATTTACCTACTTACCTCAAATTTCCAATAACATCAACAAAGCCAAATCTTGGTTTCGTAAGTCTATGGAAAAAAACAAGTATGAGGCTAAATATTACTATTGTTACTGTACCAAAAGTTCTCATTTTGAATACATTATGAATGAGGCTTTCAAAAATAACATTCACATTGAAACCTCTTCTGCGTTTGACATCAACATTGTGGAGAACCTTTTGGAAAACGGAAAAATTAACAAAAGTACCTATGTGATTTGTAATGGTTTTAAAAGAGATGAATACGTTTCTAATATTGCTCGTTTAGTCAATACAGGTCACAAGAATACTATTCCAATCATTGACAACTTTGAAGAATTGGATTTGCTTCAAGCGCAAATAAAAGGAAAATTCAAAATTGGAATTCGTATTGCTGCTGAGGAAGAACCTAAATTTGAGTTTTATACTTCTCGTTTAGGAATTGGATATAAAAACATTGTTCCTTTCTATAAAAAAGAGATCAAAGAGAATAAAAAATTGGAACTGAAAATGTTGCACTTTTTTATCAATACGGGTATCAATGATAATGCTTACTATTGGAACGAATTAGTAAAATGTATCAAAGTGTATGTTGCCTTAAAAAAGGAATGTCCTACGCTTGACGGATTGAATATTGGTGGTGGTTTTCCTATCAAAAATTCATTGACATTTGAATACGATTACCAATATATGATTGACGAGATTATCAATCAAATTAAAATTGCTTGTGACGAAGCTGAAGTTGCTGTTCCAAATATTTTTACTGAGTTTGGATCTTTTACAGTAGGTGAAAGTGGTGGTGCTATTTACCAAATTTTGTATCAAAAACAACAGAACGATAGAGAGAAATGGAACATGATTGATTCATCTTTCATCACTACTCTACCAGATACTTGGGCTATCAACAAGCGTTTTATCATGTTAGCAGTCAATCGTTGGAATGATACATATGAAAGAGTTCTATTAGGTGGTTTAACTTGCGACAGCGATGATTATTACAATTCTGAGCAAAACATGAACGCCATCTATTTACCAAAATACAATAAAGAAAAACCACTTTATATTGGCTTTTTCAATACGGGTGCTTACCAAGAAACGATTGGAGGATATGGTGGATTACATCACTGTTTAATTCCACAACCCAAACACATCTTGATTGATCGTGATGAAAATGGTATTTTGGCAACTGAAGTCTATTCAGAGCAACAAACATCGGACGATGTTCTAAAAATATTAGGTTATAAAAAATAAATAAATAATCCCAAATTAATCTTTCAAGGAATACAATTTAATTCTATTTTCGTAATTGTATTTCCGATTAATAAAATAACAAACAATGAGTAAAGGACCAATTAGTCAATTTATTGAAAAACATTATTTGCATTTCAATTCGGCATCTTTAGTGGATGCTGCAAAAGCCTACGAACAACAATTGGCCAATGGTGCCAAAATGATGGTAAGCATGGCTGGTGCTATGAGTACAGCTGAAATCGGAAAGATTTTTGCCGAAATCATTCGTCAAGACAAAGTGCAAATCATTTCGTGTACAGGAGCCAACCTTGAAGAAGACATCATGAACTTAGTAGCGCACTCTCATTATGAAAGAGTACCCAACTATCGTGATTTAACTCCTCAAGACGAATGGGATTTATTGGAAAGAGGATTGAACCGTGTAACGGATACTTGTATTCCTGAACACGAAGCGTTCCGTCGTTTACAAAAACACATTTATAAAATCTGGAAAGATGCAGACGATAAAGGCGAGCGTTATTTTCCACATGAATTCATGTATAAGATGTTGCTTTCTGGTGTACTTGAAGAATACTACGAAATTGACTTGAAAGACAGTTGGATGTATGCCGCTGCAGAAAAAAACCTCCCTATCATTGTTCCAGGTTGGGAAGATAGTACCATGGGTAATATTTTTGCGTCGTATGTAATCAAAGGCGATTTGAAAGCTTCGACTATGAAATCAGGTATTGAATACATGACTTACTTAGCCGATTGGTATCCAAAAAATAGCGCAAACGGAATTGGATTTTTCCAAATTGGTGGTGGTATTGCAGGAGATTTTCCAATTTGTGTGGTACCAATGTTGTATCAAGATATGGAAATGCATGATATTCCTTTTTGGAGTTATTTCTGTCAGATTTCAGATTCTACAACCAGTTACGGTTCGTATTCTGGAGCTGTACCGAATGAGAAAATTACTTGGGGTAAGTTAGATATAAAAACTCCTAAATTTATCATTGAATCTGATGCTACAATTGTAGCGCCTTTAATATTTGCTTATTTATTAGACTTATAGAATTGACGCCTGTATGAAAAGAGTAATTGTTGACTACGCTAAACTTACCAATGAAATTCTGAACTTATTAGTTGAAAAATTTCCTGATGGTTATGATGATTCAGACATTATCCGTTTTAAAAATGCGAAAAATGAATTGGTTGAAGCTGTTGAAGTACGAACTGAAGATACTATTTATTTAGTAAAAGTAAGTACTAAACTTTCGGATCGAATTGAAAACTATGATGAGGATGATGAAATCCTAAATGTAGCAGTGGAACCAATTAAAGAACTTGAACTTGACGAAGACGATGCTGATGACGAATCGGAAGAAGAAAATCTTGATAAACCAGAAGGTGATTCTGAAGATGGTGATGATGAGGAAGATGAATCCAATTTAGATGATATCGCAGACGATGACGATGAGGATGAAGAATAATTAGTATTTGTTCTATACAAAAAAGGCTATCTGTTATAAAACGGATAGCCTTTTTTAGTTATTATATTATTACAAATAGCGTTCTCCAAAAACTTTTTGATGTTGTTTTTGATGTCCAATCAACATAAAGCCAATAGCGCGCACAGTAATAGGATGGTCAGATGCAATTCCTTCTCTTAGCAGTTGTTCTTCAGAAAAACTTTTGAATAGCAACAAATTAGAATGACGTACAGCAGATAACTCCATTAATAAATCTTGGATACTTCTACTATTGCCATTGGTATTTTGAGCAAAATAATTTTCATCAAAACCTGGCAAAGGAGTACTATCATTTCTTGAAATTCGCAAGGCGCGATAAGCAAATATGCGTTCCGTATCAATAATGTGTTGGATAATTTCTTTTATGGTCCACTTCCCTTCAGCATACCGATAATCAAATTTGTCCATTGGAAGATTTTGAACAAACCGTATAAAATCATGCAAACAGATTTCAAGTTCTTCCACTAACTCTACTTCTCCAGCTGCTTTGATATAAGTAGCATTAAATACTGAATATTCATTTTCTTTTAACTGACTTGTTTTCATAACACCGTTTTAAGCAGAGTTTCGACTCGCATTTGTATTTCCAAAAAGTGAACGAGTTACAATTTTTTCATACACTTTAATCAACTTCTCATCTGGATTTTTTTCTTTCAATAACTCATTGATTCGAGTTAATCCATATTGTTGTATTGTCAACAAAGGCAAGACTATACGTTCTCTAATCGCAATAGAAGCTTTACCATCAGGATAGTTTTCCATAAGCTCTTGATGACCCGCAATTTTTAACAATAATCGTTTGGTTTCTAAAAATTCATTATAGATAATTTTCCAAAAATCACCATACTCAGGATCTTTACTCATGTAAGCTGTCAATGGAAAAAATGATTTTGCCAATGACATCATACTGTTTTCTAATAATGTTTTAAAGAACAAAGAATCATCATATAAATTTTGAACTTTATCCCATTGATTGGTATCTTCAAAATGTTTTAATGCGGTACCTACTCCAAAAAAACCAGGCACGTTTTGCTTTAATTGACTCCAAGAACCAACAAACGGAATGGCACGCAAATCGGCAAAATCTAAAGTTTCTGATTTACTTCTTTTAGAAGGACGACTTCCAATGTTCGTTTTAGCATAATACTTCAACGTACTCATTTTTTCCAAATACGGAATGAATTTAGGATGGTTTTTAAAATTTAAATATTTTTCATATCCTAATGATGCTAATTGATCTAAAATTGCTTTTTCTTCGGATGTCAACTCATTTCTTCCTTTAGCAAAAACCTGATTAGTTACACCAGCACTCAATAAGTTTTCTAAATTATAACGACAGGAATCTAAAGTTCCAAAATTCGAACTAATAGTTTGTCCTTGAACAGTGACTTGAATTTCATTGTTTTCAATCTTTGGCCCTAAAGACGCGTAGAATTTGTGCGTTTTTCCTCCACCTCTTGCCGGTGGACCACCTCTACCATCAAAGAAAATAGCTTTAATTCCGTATTTTCTTGAAATTTCAGTAAGCGATTCTTTGGCCTTATAGATACTCCAATTGGCCATTAAATACCCCCCATCTTTAGTTCCGTCAGAGAAACCTAACATGATAGTTTGTTTGTTATTTCTTTCTTGCAAATGTTTAGCATACGCTGGATTAGTATACAACTTTTCCATAATCTCATGCGCATTTTGCAAATCGTCAACCGATTCAAATAACGGAATAATATCAACTGTTGGCGCTGACCAATTGCTCAATTTAAAAAGAGCAAAAGTTTCCATTACATTTAAAGCACTTTCGTTATTACTAATAATATAACGGTTAGAGCCAAATTCCCCATTGTTTTGCTGAATTGTCTTAATAGCTTGAATGGATCCTAAAGTAGAATTAGTCATTTCATTTTCAAATGAAGCAGGATCTAAATCGCCCGATAAATTAGACAAAACATCAAACTTCTCCTGCTCTGATAAATCAAAATAATTAGCAGGAAATACAGATGAATCTGATTTTAAATAGTAATTCACTACATCTTTAAAAACGGCATTATGAATTTTACTATTCTGACGAATATCAAGCGTTGCAAAGTGAAACCCAAATAAATTGACTTTAATCAATAAGGCATCCAACTGATCAACATAAAGCGATTGATGTTGATCAACAATGATTAATCGTATTTTTTTAAGTTGCGTTTTAAATTCATCTAGAGTTATAAAAATTTCTCCTTTGGAATAAAAAACAGAACGATATAATTTTTGTTCTAATTCCGAAACTAAACTATCCACACCTGAAAATGTCAACTTTCGTTTCAGATTTCTCATTTCAATATAGTAACATTTCAAAATAGAAGTACGCAAACGATCCGCTACTTTTAAAGTGATATCAGTTGTTACAAAGGGATTTCCATCACGATCTCCTCCAGGCCAAAAACCTAATTTTATCAAAGGGTTGTTGATTGAATTTCCATTAAATAAGTTCTTTTCTAAATAATGAACCATCTCTCCAGCAGTTTCATAGAAAACATTTTCTAGATACCAAATCAAGCTTACCGCTTCGTCATACGGATTGGGTTTTTCATTTTGAATGAAAGGTGTTTTACCCAATTGCGCCAATAACTGTTTAATTCCTAATAAATTATTATTGCGAATTGCATCAGTTAAATCGTTAATGATTCCTAATACCGCACCAGGATAAAATTGGGTCGGATGCGCTGTTAATACGGTCCTAACATTGAAGTTTTCAAGAAACTCAGTCAATTCGGCTTGATTGTTATTGTTATCCGCTTTTTCTTTAATATCTCGCAAAGAACCTCTACCTTCCATATTGTTTACTTTCGGAAAAGCGGCATCCTCAATCGCATCAAAAAGTACAATTTGACGTTCAATATATTGAATAAATCGGAACATCAAATCAATCTTATCTGACTCAGAATCGGTTGGTAAATATTTCTTGGTAAAAAAATCTACAATCTCCACAGGAGTTTCTAGTTTTTTAAACCCTGTATCGCAAACATCAGTAAATAAAGGAAGTAAAACCCCAGTGTTGTCGATAGAATCAAAAGGTAGTGTTATAAATACACTATTGTAAATATGGTATTTCGAAAGTACATCTTGATTAAAACGTTCTAATTTTGGAAGCGTATACATAAATAGTAAAGGTATTGTTAGTTGTTGTAGTTAAATCATTTGGCATAAAAAAACCCCAAGAAAAAACTTGAGGTTATATAATAGATATAGCGTCAAGTATTACATATTTTTAAAAATAGTATGCATCAAGCGCTTCTTATCATTGATACTTTCTTCCAATGAAATCATGGTTTCTGTTCTGTAAACACCATCAATATCGTCAATCATAAAGATTACATCTTTAGCATGTTTTGTATCCTTAGCTCTAATTTTACAAAAAATATTAAATTTACCCGTAGTTACAGAAGCTACAGTAACAAAAGGAATTTCATTAATTCGTTCTAAAACAAATTTAGTTTGAGAAGTATTATTAAGAAAAACACCTACATATGCAATAAATGAATATCCTAATTTATCATAATCAAGAACCAATGAAGAACCCATTATGATTCCAGCATCTTCCATTTTCTTAACTCTAACATGAACTGTTCCTGCAGAAATTAATAATTTTTTTGCAATATCCGTAAATGGTACTCTAGTGTTGTCAATCAACATATCCAGAATTTGGTGATCTACTTCATCTAAACGAAACTTACTCATAATTTTCTCAATTAATATTATTAATTAGCTTAAAACAAAGTTTAAAATTATACATTAAATTCAAATAAAGGATATTAAAATTAATTTTTTATCAATCCATTAACAAATTCAGTAGTATTATTTAAATAAAAATTGGCTTTTTGATCTAATTTAGGAATATTGTCATAATCATCAGTATAAAGGGCTCCTTGAGCATCATACTCCAAATGACCGAAACGATTTTCTAAATCTTCAATTTGATTAATATAAGCATTAAAACAAATCTGACCGTCAATCAATTCTTCTTTGTATTGAGCTGCAAAATTGATGATTTTTTCTTTACCATCATAATTAATCTTGATATTTTTATACAAAAAATCACAAAAAACCGGATTATTTTGTGAAATATTCAAATAATCTTCGATTCTATTGCTAACTATATCGTTTTCGCTAATTATCTTGAATACTGAGATTAAAGAATAGAAAACGTATTTTCTGGTTTCCTCTCTTTCATAATCGTTTGGATAATGACCCGCTTCAAACAAGATGGTCGGAACCCCTAAAAACTGAAACGTATCTCCTACACAATTAATATTAAACGAATCATCAAAACGACCCACTTGTCCCGGAATATAATCTTGTAATACTTGATTAATACCCGCAATTACATTGATTGCCTTTAATCTCGAATCGTTAATGTCACGGTTTTCATTATAAGAAGGAGCTAAAAATGACATTGTTGCTGGTTTACCAGACATTGCTACCCCATAAATAGTACGTTGATCATGGAGATTAAAACAATAATGAGGTTGAAATCGTTCAAATATTGAGCGCAATAGGTTACTTTCTGGTTGGGATAAATCTTGTGAATCACGATTTAAATCAACATCATTTGCATTGGAACGTGTATACAAACAAGCCCCATCCGGATTCAACATTGGAATCCAACAAAATGTAAATTCATTTAAAAACTTGATCGCTAAATCAGTTCCACTGTGTAAAAGGTTTAAAAAATCAAAAAGTCCTTTAGTAGTGGTACTTTCGTTTCCATGCATTTGTGACCAAAGAAAAACTCGTGTAGCTCCATGTCCTATTTGGTATTCGTATATTGACTTTCCTAAAACCGATTTACCAATTTCCTGTAATTGATTAGCAGTATTTAATCGATTTAAAATTGGCTCTATATGATCTAAAGTAATGTATCGCCCTTGAATCGATTGTTCTTTATTCTGAATATATAAGGCTTCTAAATTCATAGTTATTAATTTGATTTTACAAAAGTAAACATCTTTAAATATCTTAATCTAACTTTATAAATAGTACGTTATTTACTAAACTCGGATCCATTGACACGATATCCGTTTTCTGGTATTTTCCCCTCTACACCAACAAAATGTTGATGTAGTAATTGTAAATCGGTTGCTAAATCTCCAGATGGTTGTAATGGCTGGCCGAAACGCACCTCTTTTTTTCCAAAATCAAAAGCCACAGGTATGATTGGAACATTAGCCTTTAAAGCAATATAATAAAATCCTGTCTTGAGTTCCGATACATATTTTCGTGTTCCCTCAGGAGCAACTGCTAAGCGAAACGTTTCTTTTTTATCAAAAATTGCTGCAATAGAATCTACCTTGTTTAAACCACCCGATCTATCCAGTGCAGCACCACCCATGTAGTTGAAATAATACCCAAACGGAAAACGAAACAATTCTTTTTTAGCTACAAAATTCATTTCTAGGCCAACGATACCTCTAGTAAATATACCTAAGTAAAAATCATGCGCACTGGTATGAGGCATCACCATCATGACGCATTTTTTAATATCTGGATTGATTGTACCAACAATCTTCCATCCCATCATTTTAAAAAATATCCACTTATAGAGTAGCTTTTTCATTCTTTAAATTCTTTTTGCAAATAAAAACAATTAAAATCTTATTTTTGAATAAATCCAAAGATTATGATTCGGAAACTATTGAGTTATCTCATTCCTATAACGATTTACAAAAACAAATCCAGTTGGAGCAAATCGATTGAGGTCACTTGGGCTAATGGTGAATTAGTGTTGGATTCAGAAAATACCAATTACTCTTACGGAAGCTTACAACGCATATTACGATTGGGTTTGAAAAAGATTGGCTTTCGCCAAATCAAAGCAATGAACAAAATTTTGGTTTTGGGTGTAGCTGGCGGAAGCGTCATTAAAACACTTGTTAATGAAGTTTATTATAAAGGTGCAATTACGGGGATAGAAATTGATCCTGAGATCATTAAAGTAGCCAATTCCTACTTCAATTTGAGTCAAATCCCCAACTTAAGTATCGTAATTACTGATGCATTTGAATTTGTTTTGCAAGCCAATGAAAAATACGACTTAATCATCGTTGATATTTTTCAAGATACAAATATGCCTGGTTTTTTATTTGAAAATTTCTTCACAGAAAAACTTTGTTCATTACTTCAAAACAAAGGACACATCTTATTTAATACCATGGTGTTAAATAAAAAAGACAACTTAAGAAATGAAAAATATTGTAATGAATTTTACCAACCCAATTTCAGACTTAAAACAATTCCTCGAGTAGAAATTCACAATGAATTAATTCTAATTGAACGCATTAATTGATACTTTAATTAGTAACTTGTATTGGTAATAATAGAAAATCAAATGAGAAAAACAGTACGTAAATTATTTTTAGGTAAATCGTCTAACGGCGAACAAGCTGAATTTAATCCAATTCAAAAACGAATTCAAAACATTACATCCATTTGGAATAATGAGCATCAAGATGATAACGGAATAGAGAAAATTTTTAGGCTATTGCTTTCGTCTTCACAATTATTATTTCCAGGTATCTACATCAAGTATTTTTCAAGAAAAAAAGGAATTGAATACCAAGATTTAGCAATAGACAGCTACATATTACTCAAAGTCGCTTTTCCAATAGTTATTTTAATATACCAATGGCAAACTATCAATTGGGTAGTTGCACTAATGACTTATTTATTTCTTGAAACTATTTTTTATATTCCAACCTTGATCTTCGCTTCGGATTTATTTTCAAGACCAAGATCCTACAGAAGGTCCATGTTATTATTGTTCTTCAACTACCTAGAAATTGTATTAGGTTATGCGGTATTTTACTCCTGTGGAAATTATTTAAACAAACCATTCAATCACTGGTTTGATGCGGTTTACTTTAGTATCATAACCTCGTCATCAATTGGATATGGGGATTACTATCCAGCAGAAACAATGGGAAAGTTTTTAGTAAGTACTCAAGCCTTACTTTTCTTGTTTTTTATTGTGCTTTTTTTGAATTTTTTCTCAACTAAAGTAAAAACCAAAGGCTATTTTGATCACGATAACAACCCCTAATTAAAGCATTTTACGCGCTTTCTCTAAATCTTCGGGAGTATCAATTCCAATTCCAACATGGGTAGTCTCTACCATTTTGATGCGTTTACCAAACTCTAAATAGCGTAATTGTTCTAATTTCTCAGAAGCTTCCAAAGATTGCATTGGCAAACTATAGAAATCCAACAAGGCTTGTTTTCTAAAAGCATAAATTCCGATGTGCTGAAAATAGCGCACTCCCACATTTTTTTCTCTTGGATACGGAATGACCGAACGGGAAAAATACAAGGCAAATCCATTTTGATCTACTACTACTTTGACATTATTCGGATTATTAATATCATCTTCGTTAGTAATTTCGCGCATTACAGAGGCTAAATCGACTTGTTTAGACGAATCGTTTTTAAAAACTTCAATTGCTTTCTGCAACGGATCAGCATCTATAAAAGGCTCATCTCCTTGCACGTTAACTACAATATCAACCTCTAAGTGTTCAATTGCTTCAGCAATTCGATCACTCCCTGATTCATGTTCTTTGATACTTTTAATAGCCTTGCCTCCATTGGAAACAATCTCTTCGAAAATAATATCAGAATCCGTAACAACAAAAACATCATCAAATAGCTGAGTGGCTATGGCAGCTTCATAAGTTCTTCGTATTACTGTTTTTCCACCCAAATCCTGCATTAATTTAGCTGGAAATCGTGTGGAAGCGTATCGTGCGGGTATAACTGCTATTATTTTCATTTCTAGTTGTAAAAAATTTGTAGTATCAAACGAGATACAAATTTAAATTAATTTTCGAGTTATGTCTTTTTGATTAGTCAATAAAACTTTCGTCCTTAAAACCAATCAAATACAATTTGTTTTTGGCACGGGTCATAGCGGTATACAACCAACGTATATAGTCGCTATTGATGCCATCAGGTAAATAGGGTTGTTCAATAAAAACGGTGTTCCACTGCCCTCCTTGCGATTTATGACAGGTTATAGCGTAGGAGAATTTCACTTGTAACGCATTAAAATACTCATTATTTTTTACCTTTTGAAATTGCTTGAATTTGGTTTCCCCTTCATAATCCTTCAATACTTCTTGGTACAAACGATTGGATTCTTCATAGGTAAGTGATGGCGATTCACTTTTTATGGTGTCTAATAACAACACCGTTTCCAAAGGCTTTTGATCCGGATAATCTACCATTCGGATCTTTACTTTGGCAAACTTAAAACTGTATAATTCTTGGATACCAAAAATTTCCAACACTTCAATAATATCACCATTGGCTATAAAACCCGCTTCGTCCGAATCCTTTAGCCAAAAATAATTGTTCTTAACCACCATTAAAAAATCGCCAGTGGAGAGTTCGCTTTCACGATCTAAAATTCGGGTTCGAATTTGTTCGTTATACTGATTTGCTCTTTTATTCGAACGAACAATAAAAGCCGTGTCTTCTATACTATAATTGCTATATGCCGATTGGATAGCATCTTGAATATCGTACCCATCGGTCAACCGAACTATATCTTTGAATCTTTTTACGTCAAATTGAAACTCGTCTATAAAACTGTCTTTCAACAATTCTCGCAGTTCAGTGGCATTAAATAAAATCCCAGAACTTTCTTCCTGTCGCATGACCTCGTCCAGCTCTATAGATTCAATTTCTTTATCGTAATGCACCGCTAAAGTATGGATATCCAATGCGGGACTTATATCCAAATTCACTGGCGGTAGCTGAGCAGTATCGCCCAAAAGAATCATTTTGCAATTAGTTCCGGAATACACATACGAAATCAAATCGTCTAATAATGATCCGTTTTCGTACAATTTTGAATCCGAATTAGCATCTGAAATCATTGAAGCTTCATCGACAATGAAAATGGTGTTTTTATGTTTATTGGGTTGTAACGTAAACGAAACACCTCCGCCAGAAGATTTCTTAGGAAAATAGATTTTTTTATGGATTGTAAAAGCCGGCTTATTGGAATAATTGGCAATTACCTTAGCCGCACGACCTGTTGGCGCAAGCAAAACATATTTTTTATTGATCTCAATTAAATTGTTGACAATGGTAGAAATCACCGTTGTTTTTCCAGTTCCAGCATATCCTTTTAAAACAAAAATGGTATTGTTTTCCATTTCAGTTAAGAAAATAGCAATCTTTTGAAAAAAGATATCCTGTTTGTAAGTAGGTTCAAACGGGAATTTTTTCTTCAAAAGACTATAAAACAAGGAGGAATTCATCTGATTTAATTTGGTTGCAAAGTAAGCAATTGCTATGACAAAAATCAACTTATATAGATCAGATGATTGATTTTTGCCTTTGATTTTTGATATTGCTATTTACATTGTTATTCGTATGTTTGCATAGTTGAAAGAAATACCTATGAATTCCAATATCACCGAAAAGAATTATAAAAAACTATCCATTCAAGTGGCATTGAACGGACTTTCTTTTTGCTGTTTTGATACATTAAATAATACCATTACTTCTTTTAATGAAGTTCGTTTTGATACCTTTCACAAAGCCACTAAAACCGAAGATTTGTTTGCAGATGCTTTTAGTGATTATCCAGAATTAAAAGAATCCTATGATGAAATTTTAGTTATTCATAATAGTAATCTTTCCACTTTTGTCCCTGAACCGTTATTTGACGAAAACTTCTTAGGGAGTTATTTACAATACAATACCAAGGTATTTGAAACTGATTTTTTTGCTTTTGACGAAATTCCTAATTGCCAAATGAATACTGTTTACATTCCGTATGTGAATATCAATAACTTTTTTATTGATCAATTTGGTACTTTTGATTACAAACATGCCAATACTGTTTTAGTATCTAAATTATTGAATGCGTCCAAAAACAATTCCGACATAAAAATGTTTGCGCATATTAATTCGGGGCATTTTGAAGTTATTGTTGTGCAAAACCAAAAACTTTTATTGTTCAACTCTTTTGAATACACTACGCCGGAAGATTTCTTGTATTACATTCTATTTGCAGCCGAACAATTAGGTTTGAATCCAGAAGAGTTTCCCCTAGAATTGATTGGAAAAATTGATACCGAAAGTGAGTACTACCAATTAGCATACAAATACATCCGTAATGTTTCTTTGCTAAACGTTAGCGAATTACAAGCTAAAAATACGTTCTCAGAAGCCGACAACAGAACCCATTTTATACTTTTTAATTCATGAGAATTATTTCAGGTAAATACAAAGGCCGACGTATATTTCCTCCAAAAAACCTTCCTGTTCGCCCCACAACCGATATGAGTAAAGAAGCTTTATTCAATGTATTGAATAATCATTTCAGTTTTGAAGGGCTTAAAATATTAGACTTATTCTCGGGTACCGGAAACATCAGTTTTGAATTTGCTTCACGAGGTAGTTCGCCAATAACTTCAGTAGATGGTGATTTTGGTTGTGTGAAATTTATCAAACAAATTGCTACTGAATTTGATTTCAATATCGCTGCTACCAAAAGTGATGTGTTTGCTTTTCTTGAAAAAAACAAAACAACCTACGACATCATTTTTGCAGATCCTCCTTACGGATTGGACCAAAAAACATTTGAAAAAGTAGTGACTCTAGTTTTTGACAGAGGGCTTTTGGAAGAAGAAGGAATGTTGATCATTGAACATTCCAAATACACTAAAATGGAACATTTACCACATTTTTCTTTTCAGAAAAGTTACGGAGGTTCTTTCTTTAGCTTCTTTGAGATTATAAGTTCAGAGGACGAAGAATAGTTTTCTTCACATAAAAAAAAGCAGACCTATAAGCCGGATTCTGTCTCCGTAAACGGAGCCTTATCATTTATCTAGATCTTACATTACTGCAAGACTCAAGCTATCTACCCTTCAACAACGGACGAGAAGCCCTTAAATGCTGATATACTTGATATTTCACCGCATAGAGTTTACCTGGTTTCACTACAGCATTACCTGTACATACTTTCTGTTGCACTTGTCCTAATCCGATTGCTCGAACCGACGGGTGTTACCCGCTATGCTTCTCTATGGTGTCCGGACTTTCCTCCCTCCTAATAAATCAGGACGGCGATAAGGCGGTCTGCGGGGCAAATTTACAACATAATTTATGGTAATTCATAATTGATTGATAAGTCAGCGAAATAATCCAAAAACGACATTCCAATTTTGTTAGTAAATTGGGGATAAGTCGTTCTGTTTTGAAGATGGAGCTATTGCATTTTGAGAATTCATATCCTATATTTGCTATCTAATACCTTTTCAATGGAACAATTTGTAGTATCTGCGCGCAAATACCGTCCGCAAACATTTAAAGATGTTGTGGGGCAAAAAGCCATTACTAATACTTTGTTGAATGCCATTGAAAACAATCACTTGGCCTCTGCCCTTTTATTTACAGGACCTCGTGGAGTTGGTAAAACTACTTGTGCTCGAATTTTGGCACGAAAAATCAACCAACCTGGATATGATGATCCGAATGAAGATTTTGCTTTCAATGTTTTTGAATTGGATGCGGCTTCGAACAACTCAGTAGATGACATTCGCAACTTGATTGACCAAGTGCGTATACCGCCACAAACCGGACAATACAAAGTATATATCATTGATGAGGTGCATATGTTATCTTCGGCCGCTTTTAATGCATTTTTGAAAACATTAGAAGAACCGCCTAAACATGCTATTTTCATTTTGGCAACGACCGAAAAACATAAAATTATTCCAACGATTTTATCTCGTTGTCAAATATTTGATTTCAAAAGAATCACTGTTAAAGATGCCAAAGAACATCTTGCCGAGGTTGCCACTAGTCAAGGCGTGCAATTTGAAGACGACGCTTTGCATATTATTGCTCAAAAAGCAGATGGTGCTATGCGTGATGCATTGTCAATTTTTGACCGTGTCGTTTCGTTCTGCGGGAACAATTTAACCCGTCAAGCCGTTACTGAGAACTTGAATGTGTTGGATTATGAAACCTACATCAATGTAACCGAATTGATTTTGGAAAACAAAATTCCAGAATTGTTAGTTGCATTTAATGAGATCTTATCCAAAGGATTTGATGCTCATCATTTTGTTTCTGGATTAGCCTCTCATTTCAGAGATCTATTGGTTTCCAAAAACCCGGCAACACTTTCTTTATTAGAAGTTGGCGAACAAGCGCAACAAATGTATGGTGTACAAGCACAAAAATGCGATGCTAATTTCTTATTAAAAGGAATCGAAATTGCCAATGATTGTGATCTAAAATACAAAGTCAGTCAAAATCAACGACTCTTAGTTGAACTTTGCTTAATGCAATTGGCCTCCATCACTTTCGATGGAGAAAAAAAAAAGTTGAGCAATTTATAATTCCGCCCACTTACTTTAAAAATGCTGGTTATTCAATAGTTGAAGTTGTCCAAAGAAGTACAGGTAACCAAAAGGTAGAAGAAACAATTTCTACAGCACCAGTAATCTCTTCTCCAGAAATTGTAGAAACTGATACTGATGTAGTCATTGAAACACCTACAACTACTGTTGAACCAATTATTGAAGTGCCAAAACCTAATATTTCTAACGAATCCGAAGCGAAAGTTTCAGCACTTTCTTTATCAAGTATTCGGGCTAAAAAAGCGCTTGAGGAAACCTCCAAAACTTTTGTAAAAGAAGCCGTTCACTTGCCTACAGAATCATTCACGGAAACTGAAATGTTATTGCAATGGAATAAGTACGCACAGCGTTTGGGCGACAAGGGGTACAAAATTATGGAATCCTTGTTGTTAATCAATGATCCCGTTTTAAATGGAACGCATATCACTATTGAATTACCTAACGAAGGATCCAAATTGGATTTTGAAAGTGAAAAACTTGGATTGTTGGGCTATTTGAAAGGGCATTTACACAACCACGACATTACAATTGAAGTAATTGTAAATGAAAGCTTTGAAAGCAAACGTAGTTTCAATGACCAAGATCGTTACAACCGTCTACAACAACTCAATCCGAATATTGAATTATTAAGAACAACATTCGGATTGGATATTACTTAACTGTACCTATTAAATTTTGCCGTAGTACATGGCTTTGACAATTCCGTCTGCTAAACCAATTTTCGGTACATAGATATTTCGGGCACCACTCCATTTCATGGCATTCAAATAAATTCGAGTAGCTGGAATAATTACGTCCGCACGATCTGAATTCAAACCTAGTTCTGAAATTCGTTGCTCATAGGTCAATGAATTCAAAAAGGCATATTGTGAATTCATATAAATATAAGAAAGTGGTTTATCTTGTGATTTACCTGACATTTTAAACAACTTATTGATATTCCCTCCAGAACCAATTAAGGTAACTTCATCGTATTCTTGAGTGTTGGTACGAATCCATTTTTCAATTTCGTCCCAAACGACATCGTGCACCATATCATTTAATAAACGAACGGTACCTGCTTTAAAAGATCTTGACACAATCATTTTACTGTCAGAAAACAAAGTGAATTCGGTACTACCACCACCAACATCCACAAAAAGATAGGTTTTGTCCGTTTTAATCAAACTGTGTAAATCACTAGAAGCAATAATGGCTGCTTCTTTTTTACCATCAATAATTTCAATTTTTATTCCGGTTTTCTTTTTAATGATTTCTGTAACTTCTTTACCGTTATAAGCTTCACGCATTGCCGAGGTAGCAAAGGCTTTGTAATGCTCTACTTTGTGCACTTTCATTAAAAGATTGAATGCTTTCATTGCATCGCACATTCTATCAATATTTTCTTCAGAAATTGCACCAACCGTAAAAGCATCTTGTCCTAAACGAATTGGAACACGAACTAAGGAACTTTTATTGAATTGTGTTTCCTTGTCGTCTTGTTCTACAATATTGGCAATAAGCAATCGCATGGCATTGGAACCAATATCGATAGCGGCGTATTTTTTTATATTTAGCATTAAATCAAATCTAAGTAAATTAGTTCAAGACAAGAGTATAAGTTTTACTCTTCTCCATTTAACATGTTTTTATAATAATTATAGGTTTCCAATTGCGCTCTAAAAATAGGTTTATTACCTCTTTGACGGTATTTGTTATCCAATAAATGCGAATGCAATCTTGCTTTAACATTACCTTGCCAACCTAAATCGAAATTATCAATCAACTCTCTTTTAATATCTTCATCGTAAATTGGACAGGTTACCTCTACCCTTCCATCTAAATTACGAGTCATCATATCGGCGGAAGAAATATAAACTTCTGGATCGCCAGCATTACCAAAAATATAAATTCGGGAATGTTCCAAATAATTGTCCACGATACTAATGGCTTCAATATTCTCGCTCATTCCAGGAATACCAGGAATCAAAGAACAAATTCCTCTAACTTCTAATTGAATGTTTACTCCAGCGTTACTCGCTTCATACAATTTGTCAATCATTTCGATATCAGACAAACTATTCATTTTCAATTTCATATAGGTAGTTCTGCCTTCTTTAGCATGAGAAATCTCCCTATTTATCAGCTTATTAAATTTATTTCTTGTGAAATGCGGAGAAGTAATAATGTGCTGATAATTGTAAATTCGATAATTGATTTCGAAAAATTCAAAAACTTTAGAAACGTCTTTTAGTATTTTTTGGTGTGCTGTAAACAAGGTAACATCAGTATATACTTTTGCAGTAGATTCATTAAAATTTCCTGTAGAAATAATACCATAGCGATGAATTTTGTTTCCTTCTTGTCTTTCGATTACACATATTTTACTGTGTACTTTTAAGCCTTTCACACCAAAAATAAGCTCAATACCTTCCATTTGCATTTGCTCTGAATAAAAGATATTACTCGCTTCATCAAAACGGGCTTGCAATTCGATTTGAACAGTTACTTTTTTTCCGTTTTTAGCTGCATTGATTAGCGAACTAATAATTCGTGAATTTTTGGCTAATCGGTATAAGGTAATTTTGATTGAAGTCACAGCTGGATCTAATGCAGCTTCTCTCAAAAACTTAATCACATAGGAATACGATTGATAAGGTGCGCTAACCAAATAATCTTTGGCTGCAATTTTTTTCATTATATTTTCATCCAAACTCAAACCCGGCAATGGCAAAGGCGTATTGGTCTTGTATAATAAGTCAAATCTACCCAGGTTTGGAAAATCCATATAGTCTCTTCGATTATGGTATTTCCCTCCAGGAATGATACTATCGGTAGCATCAATTTTCATATTGGTTAAGAAAAAATCTAAGGTATCTTTGTCAATGTTTTGATCATAAATAAATCGTACTGGCTCACCTATTCTTCGATCTTTTACACTTGACGCAATTTTTTCAAGCATACTTTTACTCAAGTCACTATCTATATCCAACTGCGCATCTCGAGTAATTTTAATCATGTGGGCATCCACACTTTCGTAATCAAAAATGTCAAAAATTTTATCGAGATTCAAACGAAGAACATCGTCAAGCATTATAACATATTGCTTTTCGCCCTCTGGAGGCAAAACCACAAAACGGTTTATTGTTTTAGGGATTTCGATTACAGCATAAAGAATTTCTTTCTTGTTTTTTGGAGATTTTTCTTTGGAACTTCTTTTCAATAAAGAACGAAGATTGAAAGAACTCTTTTCTATTTCATCTGACAAACCATTGAGCACCAATTTAACTGCCAAATAACCCGAAGTATCTTTTAAAACAGGAAAATGATCCAAATCATTTAGGATGATAGTAACCAGTTCAGGACTTACTTTTTGTACAAAAAAATCTTTTAAATACAATTCTTGGTCTGGAGTCACATCGTTCTCATCGATGGTAAAAATATTTTCTTTTTCTAATCGAGCTTCAATATCATTCAATATCTCCAAACTCTCTGCTTGCTGATTAATTACAATCTCCGTAATATCATGTAATAACTGACTTGATGAAATTCCGTTAAAATATTTTTCTCCCGAAATTCCGGTTAACGTCAATCGTCGAATGGCAGCAAAACGAACTCTAAAAAACTCATCCAAATTATTTGAAAAAATTCCCAAAAATCGCATTCGATCTAATAAGGGAACCGTCACATCTCCCGCTTCTTGTAGCACTCGGGCATTAAAAGCCAACCAGCTTTTCTCTCTATCAATATATCTTTGTTGCAACACGTAAATTATTTTAAATCTTTAGGAAATACAGTCTTTAAAATTCTCCCTTTTTTAATACTATTCCATTGGTCTTCTTCAAATTGAATGGAAACAAAACCAGAAGTAGGAACATTTGGCAGAACGTAATCTCCAAATTTATTAACAAAATTTGTAATAGCCTCATTATGGCCGAAAAGAATAACAGTTTCGTAAAGATTATTGCACGATTTAATAACTTTTTCCAATTGAGATTCGTCAAAAGTGTATAAATCCTCCCTGTAAATAATATTCTCTATTGGAAAGGATATGTTTTGAGCAAAAATCAGCGCCGTTTCAGAGGCTCTTTTTGCAATACTACTCCAAAACAAAAATGTTTTAGGAATATAATTTGAAATAGCAGAAGAAACCAAATGTGCATCAACAATTCCTCGATGCAACAGCGGACGGTCAACGTCTTGAAGTGGTGCTTCCCAACTGGATTTGGCGTGTCTTACTAAGATTACATTTTTCAAAATAGCGTGAGAATTAAAAGTTACAACGATTATTATCTAACCGAAAAAATTTCTTTACTCCACAATTTACAAAAGTTTCAAACACTAATTACATTTACTATGGATAAATAAATATCCTTACTAAATCCAATCTTATGGAGATAAGCGATCTATTTTCCAAGAAAAATCAGACTGCGCTTGGTAACGAATTCGATCATGAAGTCTATTGGGTCTTCCCTGCCAGAACTCCACTTCAAGAGGTGTTACTAAAAATCCGCCCCAATGTTCGGGTCTTGGAATTACCATTCCTTCGAAATTAGCTTCTAATTGTTTCAAGTTATCTTCTAAAAAGTCTCTAGAAGGCACAACTTCGGATTGATTTGACACAATAGCTCCTAACTTACTCCCGTCGGGTCTTGAAGCAAAATAATTGTCTGAGATAACTTCAGCAGTTTTTTGAGCAATTCCTTTGATGATCACTTGACGTTCCAGGCTGTGCCAAAAGAAGGACAAACATACATGTGGATTAGCAGTTATGGCTTTTCCTTTTTCGGAATTGTAATTGGTATAAAAAACAAATCCTTCTTCATTGAATTTCTTTAACAAAACGACTCTCGATTTTGGAAATCCATCCAAACCAATCGTAGCAACAGTCATAGCGTTTACTTCATCAGTGCCGCCAAAATCTTCTACTTCATGAAACCAACGATTGAATAAATTAATTGGATCCTCAGGTATTGAAGTTTCTAACAATTCACTTTTGTCATAGGTTTTTCTGTAATCGCTTAAATCTTTCATATGAATTTTATGTTTTACAATTCAAAGGTTTTTCCGTCATCGGCCAAGAGCACTTCAGGAAATATAGTTTTTGCTTCTTCTTGAAATACGGTTATACTATCGTATCGCGTAGAATAATGCCCTAAAATTAACTGTTTTACATTGGCTTTCAAAGCAATTCGTGCTGCTTGTTTTGCCGTGGAATGCAAGGTCTTTAGTGCCAAGGCATCTTCTGATTCTAAAAAAGTCGATTCGTGATACAAAACATCTACGTTCTCAATAATTGAAAGTATAGCTTCGTGATAAACGGTATCTGAACAAAAGGCATAACTTTTAGGTTGAATGGGGTCAAATGTCAATCTTGTATTGGAAATAATTCGACCATCTTCTAAACTAATATCTTTTCCGTTTTTAATTTTTTGATAATAACAGCTCTCAATTTCATGATTCAGGATAGCGTCCATATTCAACTTGCGCTCTCCCAGTTTTTCTTGAAATAAAAATCCATTCGTATATACTCTGTGTTTTAAAGGTATGGTTGTAACTACCACTTTATCATCTTCAAAAATAGTCTCACTTACCTCCGACTCTAATTCGTGAAAATACAAATCGTAATTGGTCCAAGAATTTGACAATCGCAATTGCAATAAAATGATTTCTTTGATTCCTTTTGGACCATAAATGTGAAGATCGGT
Organism: Flavobacteria bacterium GWA2_35_26; assembly: GCA_001800905.1. Classification (GTDB taxonomy): domain Bacteria; phylum Bacteroidota; class Bacteroidia; order Flavobacteriales; family Flavobacteriaceae; genus Flavobacterium. Next base: position 271,289 of record MGWH01000006.1, read on the forward strand.
GGTTCTTCCTAACAAACTAAAAGTAGAAATTAAACCAATCAATCCGAAAAAATGATCCCCATGCAAATGGGAAATAAACACCTGATTGATTTTGGAAAACTTAATCTTATTTTTCCGAAGTTGTACTTGAGTTCCTTCGCCACAATCAATCAAAAACATACGGTTTTTAATTTCCAATACTTGAGAAGTCGGATTGGTAATTGTTCGTGGTGTAGCGGCATAACAGCCTAAAATAGTCAGTTTCATTAAAATCCTAAATCACGTTCTATTTCTTCCATCTCAATAATATCGTGTGCTTCCAAATTAGAAGGAACCACAACTAATTGAGCAGGGACCGCATTAAAATCAACTCCTTCTGCAACTACAACAAAAGATTTTTTTAGTTTTTTATGTTGTTTAGCTAAAGGCAATAGTAATTTTAAATCTTCGAGAGTAATCGATTTATTATGAGATAAATCAATAATTAAATTGTGTGAGTCAAAAGAAGTATTGGATTGCGACACTTTATCCAAAAATGAAGCAAAATCTCCTTGAGTATCTTTAATAGTAATCGTATGTCCTTTTTGATCTACTTTCATAAATGGAAATTAATACTGTGAACAGTTATTTTAGTATAGTAAACAAGTTTTAAAAAACTATTGAATTTTAGAAGCTAAAAGATAGATCACCGCCATTCGAATAGCCACTCCATTTTCAACTTGATCTAAGATAACTGATTGTTGTGAGTCGGCAACATCGCTTGTAATTTCAACTCCACGGTTAATTGGTCCCGGGTGCATGATTACAATTTCTTTATTAAGTGAATCCAATAGGTTTATATCCACTCCATATTGTTGTGCATATTCTCTTGTAGATGGAAAATAATTCACATCCATACGTTCGTTTTGAACTCGCAACATATTGGCTACGTCACACCATTCTAATGCTTTACGTAGATTTGGCTCTACTGTTACTCCAAGTGATTCAATGTGCTTCGGAATTAACGTTTTAGGACCGCATACTTTGACTTCGGAACCTTGCATTTGCAAAGCATAAATATTAGACAAGGCTACTCGAGAGTGCAAAATATCTCCGACGATCACTACTTTTTTACCCGCTACATCTCCTAATTTTTCGCGAATCGAATAACTATCTAGCAAAGCTTGTGTAGGATGTTCATGAGCCCCATCCCCCGCGTTGACAATACTTGCTTTTACATTTTTAGATAAGAAATAAGCCGCTCCAGGATTTGCATGTCGCATGACTACCATATCCACTTTCATGGAAAGTATGTTATTTACAGTATCTATAAGTGTTTCTCCTTTTTTAACCGAAGACTGTGCTGCCGAAAAACTAATCACATCAGCTGACAATCGTTTTTGGGCTAATTCAAATGAAAGTTTGGTTCGGGTACTGTTTTCAAAAAAGATATTGGCAATGGTAATGTCTCGCAAAGAAGGAACTTTCTTAATAGGTCGATTGATAACTTCCTTAAAATGATCAGCGGTTTCAAAAATTAAGTCAATATCATTTTTGTTGATATATTTAATTCCTAATAAATGATTTACGCTTAATTCTTTCATTTTTCTTTCCAATTATATATTAATGAATGGCTGTTCTTAATTTGTAATTAAATAAACGCCATCTTCTCCATCATTTTCTTTCCAACACACTTTTACTTTTTCATTATTGATTGCATCGACCTGTCTTCCTCTATAATCAGGTTGTATCGGTAAATTACGACTAAAACGTCTGTCAATCAAGACCAACAATTCAATTTCAGAAGGTCGTCCAAAAGATTGAATCGCTGTTAAAGCCGAGCGAATGCTACGTCCAGTAAACAAAACGTCATCAATAAAAATGACTTTTTTATTTTCAACAATAAAATTGATATTGGTTTTATTCGCCTCCAAAGGTTTTTCAGTTCTTCTAAAATCATCTCTAAAGAAAGTGATGTCTAGATAACCTAATGTAATTGCAGGAGTTTGGTACTCTTTTTCTAAAATTTCTTTCAAACGTTCTGCCAAGAAAACGCCTCTAGGCTGAATACCTACAAGAATAGTATCTGAGAAATCTAAGTGTTTTTCAATTAATTGACAAGCCAAACGATGTAGTATGATAGTAACTTCTTTTGCAGTAAGTAATACTTTTTGACTCATGGTAAAGTGTAATGTTTGGTTGGGCAAATATACAAATTCTGTTTTATGATTGATAATTAAAAACAACAGAAATAATTATCCAAAAAAAAGCCTTGAAAATTCAAGGCTTAGAAAACTATTTATGAGTACATTTTTGTTCGTAATTCCTGTACTTTATCATCATCTAGATAATCGTCAAAGGTCATGTAACGATCAATGGCTCCATTAGGCGTTAATTCCACCACTCGATTACCTACAGTTTGCGCAAACTCGTGGTCATGAGTAGTAAATATAACAGAACCTTTGAAATTTTTCAACGAATTATTAAATGCTGTAATCGACTCCAAATCCAAGTGATTCGTGGGTTCGTCTAACATTAAAATATTAGCACGTTCCATCATCATGCGTGACAACATACAACGTACTTTTTCTCCTCCAGATAATACACGGCTTGTTTTTAAAGCTTCTTCTCCAGAGAAAATCATTTTCCCTAAAAATCCTCTAATAAACACTTCATCTCTTTCTTCTTCTGTTTTTGCCCATTGACGCAACCAATCCACTAAAGTCAAATCATTTTCAAAATACGAATGGTTTTCAGCTGGCAAATACGCCTGGTTAGTTGTAATTCCCCAATCAAAGGTACCAGCATCGGCTTTTTGATTACCGTTTACTATTTCGTAAAAAGCAGTTGTAGCTCGTGAATCTTTAGAGAAAAGAACAATCTTATCCCCTTTTGCCATATTCAAATCTACTCCTTTAAACAAAAGTTCTCCATCAATTGAAGCGCTAAGGTTTTCTACATTTAAAATTTGGTCACCCGCTTCACGGTCTTGATCAAAAATAATTGCAGGATAGCGACGGCTTGACGGTTTAATTTCGGAAATGTTCAATTTCGAAATCATTTTTTTACGAGAGGTTGCTTGCTTTGATTTGGCCACATTCGCAGAAAAACGACGAATAAATTCCTCTAATTCTTGTTTCTTTTCCTCTGCTTTTTTGTTTTGTTGCGCGCGTTGTTTCGCTGCTAACTGGCTTGATTCGTACCAAAAAGTATAGTTTCCAGAATAATGGTTGATTTTTCCAAAATCGATATCTGAAATATGCGTACACACCGCATCCAAAAAGTGACGGTCGTGCGAAACCACAATTACTGTATTTTCATAATTGGCTAAGAAATTTTCTAACCAAGCAATGGTTTCAAAATCCAAATCATTGGTAGGCTCATCCATAATAAGCACATCAGGATTTCCAAAAAGAGCTTGTGCCAAAAGCACACGAACTTTAATCTTCCCTTCCAAATCGCCCATCATCGTGTAATGATTATCTTCTGTTATTCCTAAATTGGATAACATGGAAGCCGCATCAGAATCGGCATTCCAACCGTTCATTTCTTCAAATTGAACTTGCAACTCACCTATTCTATCTGCATTGGAATCATTGTAATCTAAATACAATTCGTCCATTTCTTTTTTAACGGCATACAAAACCTTGTTCCCCATCATCACCGTTTCCAAAACAGTATATTCGTCAAACATATTGTGGTTTTGATTTAAAACCGACATACGCTTTCCTGGCTCTAAATGAATGTGACCCGAAGTTGGATCCATTTCGCCAGAGATAATCTTTAAGAAAGTCGATTTTCCGGCACCATTGGCTCCAATAACACCATAAATATTACCTTGGGTAAAAGTGGTATTTACTTCATCGAATAAAATTCGCTTTCCAAACTGAACAGATAGGTTATTAACTGATAACATGTGTTTATTTTTTTTGCAAAAGTAGCAAAAAACTAAATAGAATCATCTTTAAATTCTCAAGCTGAGATACAGTCCTTTAAAATTAAGAAAAATAAGTGTTACAATCGAAGTAGTACTAAAAAATCAGTGAATGTTATAAAAAACTATTTATTCGACAATTTTAACAATATTTACACCAAATTATTTTTTTTTAATTTTTGTAACAAATACTTTTACATCTTTACAGCAATTAATTATCACAAACTAAAAAAACCAAAAAAAATGAATTCAGAACAAACGAAGTCGAATAATTCGGCACTATCGACCTTAATTACGGTCTTTTTCTTTTGGGGATTTATTGGAGCATCAAACGGTGTTTTCATCCCTTTTTGTAAAGCTAAATTCGGATTAGATCAATTTCAAAGTCAGCTAATTGACTTCGCTTTTTATGGAGCGTATTATATTGGCGCTTTATTACTTTTTATTTTTAGTAGTACTGCTAAAAGAGACATTCTAAACGGATGGGGCTTTAAAAAAGGAATTATTTACGGATTGTTAATTAGTACTTTTGGTGCTACTTTGATGATCTTAGCCGTAATTCAAGGAAGTTATTTATTCATACTAGGTGCTTTATTCATAGTAGCTTTAGGATTCTCCTTACAACAAACATCTGCACAACCTTTTGCTGCTTCTTTAGGAGAACCACACACTGCTTCTAGCCGATTGAATTTAGCAGGTGGGATTAATTCGTTAGGAACCACAATAGGACCGATCGTGGTATCCTTTGCTCTTTTCGGAGTAATTTCGGGAGTAAGCATTGAAGAATTTGCTCAAAAAGCAGATTCGTTAGATTCTATGATCACTTTATACATGGCAGTTGGTGGTTTATTTTTATTAGCCGCAGCTTTATTTCATTTTTCAAAAAAATTACCAGCTGGAAAAAGCGATGATACGTTTGAAACTGCTAATAAAGCTTTAAACACACTTGTAATAATTACGTTATTATTAGTTGTTATTTTTGGATATATTTTTGCTAGATATGAAGATCCAGAATTCATCACTCGATTTATCGAAAATAGAGAAGTTGATTACTTAGGATTAGGATTAACTATTTCTACTTTGTTAGTTGTAGTTATTGGGTTGTTATTTGCCAATACTACTGCACAAAAAAATCCTGAAGGATGGGGTGCGATGAAATACCCGCAATTAGTTCTTGGAATGCTTGCTTTGTTCTCTTATGTAGGTGTAGAAGTAAGTATTGGTAGTAATTTAGGTGAGTTACTTAAAACAGACGATTTTGGGGCCATTACAGGTCCAGGACTTGCTCCTTTTATGTCTATGTATTGGGGAAGTTTAATGATTGGTCGTTGGGCTGGAGCGATTTCGGTTTTTAACCCTTCATCGCAAATGAGAAAGATTTTGCTTATTGTAGTTCCTTATGTAGCATTTGGAGTTGTTTTAGCAGCTAATGCAATTTCTGGTCAAGATATTACTCCTTTGTATGCGTATGCATTTGTAATTGTTTTCCAAATTGTTGGTTTCTTCTTAGGAAAAGATCAACCATCTAGAACCTTATTAATTTTTGGTTTATTAGGAGCTATTGCCATGTTAATCGGTTTAGCTACAACGGGTACAATTGCAATTTTTGCCTTTATGAGTGGTGGTTTATTCTTGAGTATTATGTGGCCTTGTATTTTCTCTTTGGGAATTGCTGGATTAGGAAAATATACTTCACAAGGTGCCGCTTTCTTAGTAATGATGATTTTAGGTGGAGGTATAATCCCACCATTACAAGGTAAACTAGCCGATGTAATCGGAATTCATACTTCCTACTTCATTCCTGTATTGTGTTTTGCCTTTATTGCATTTTACGGCTGGAAAGTAATCGGAATTTTAGAAAAACAAGGTATTGGAAACGATATCGAAGTGGGTGGTGGACACTAAAAATAGACAACTAACCAAAACTAAAAAAATCCCATCAATTGATGGGATTTTTTAATTTATAAAAGAAAATATTATTTATTTCCCTTTTCAAAATCAGCAACAAATTGTGCTAATCCAATATCTGTTAATGGGTGTTTCAGTAATCCGTAGATAGCAGAAAGAGGACCCGTCATGACATCGGCGCCGATTTTGGCACAGTTCATAATATGCATAGTGTGACGCACAGAAGCCGCTAAAATTTGTGTTTCAAATCCGTAGTTATCATATATTAGTCTAATTTCTTCAATCAAAGCTAAACCATCTGTAGAAACATCATCCAAACGACCAATAAAAGGCGAAACATAAGTAGCACCTGCTTTAGCTGCTAACAAGGCTTGTCCTGCAGAGAATACTAAGGTAACATTCGTTCTAATTCCTTTATCAGAAAAATATTTGGCAGCCATTACTCCTTCTTTAGTCATAGGTAATTTAACCACGATTTGCTCGTGTAGATCGGCCAATTCCTCACCTTCTTTCACCATACCTTCAAAATCCAAAGCATTAACTTCGGCACTTACATCTCCATCTACTAAATTACAAATATCAACATAATGTTTCAAAATATTGTTTTTTCCAGTGATGCCTTCTTTAGCCATCAATGACGGATTAGTAGTTACTCCATCCAAAACGCCTAAAGCTTGTGCTTCTTTAATCTGAGCTAAATTAGCTGTGTCTATAAAAAATTTCATTCCAAATATATTTAGTTGTGAATACGCTAACAAAAGTAAGAAATGAATTGAGAACAAAAAATAAAATAAAAACATAAAAAAACCGCCTCTTTACAGAGGCGGTTTAATAATCAATATCTTAAATTTCTAGTTTGAACCAGAAGTAGATTTAACAGCTAAGTTGTAAACAACCAATCCAAATCCGATTTTGTTGATAGCATCTGCAATGTTGTATGCAACATCTACACTTCCTTTTCCAAGGAAACTTGTGTACCAACCATCAGTTCCTAACATGTATCCTAATGGGTAAATTGCCCATCCAACAAGTACGAACCAACATAAGATTTTGTGTGAGGCCAATACATCTCCACCAGCAGCTTTTGCTAATTTTGAAGCTTCGCCAAACCAAATTTCGTAAACAATCAAGAAATAAGCAACACCAGAGATGAATCCCCACATAGCGGCTTGATCGCTAAAAATTGTTTCTCCAAAGTATCCTGTTACCAACATTACTATTGAGTAGAAAATCATTTTCCACAACAAGCTCTGTTTTGCACCAGCAACTTTAAGAATTAAATAAAACTCAAGACACATCAACGGCACAGTAAGTACCCAATCCACGTATCTAAAGAACGTTGGCGACTCTTGGAATGCATTCCAATAATCACGCATGTAAAAGTAGTGTACTGCAGCAATAAAAGTAATCAATCCAGATACTAATACTGAAGTACGCCATTTCTTATCGAACTGACTTAACGATAAGAAGAAAAAAGCCGAAGCAGCCATCATGGCCATGCTTCCAATGAAGAATGTAAATCCAACATAGTCGTTAGGTAGCATTTTTGCTACATTCGCAGAAATAAACATAAAATTTGACATAAAATAAAAATTTAGGTTAATTAATAATATAAATTTACATTTAAAAAAAACACAAATCATAATTTATTGTTTATTTTTTTTGATAAAATGTTAAACAAAAAATCAAATTTTATGTCAAAAACCTTGAAACTATCTATTATTACTAGCTTTGTTGGACTTTGGCTAACTTCTTATTTATCAAATAATTATCAAATAATTGTAGGATTTTTACTAATTTTGAGTTTTGGAGTACTACATGGAGCCAATGATTTGGTACTTATCAACAACTTAAAATCAGATAAAAAACTCAATTTCAGAAAGTTAATTTTGATGTATGTGCTTTTGATAGGTATTTCTGCGCTACTTTTTACCACAATACCAATTGTAGCCTTAGTATTATTTATAATAGTTAGTAGTTATCATTTTGGAGAACAACATTGGAATGAAATTGTATCGCCTTTAAATACTTCCATTTTGGTATTCTTTCGGTTTAATTATGGCTTATTGATTTTGCTCCTTTTATTTTACATTCATGCTATTGAGGTAATTGCGATTATATTCGAAATCACCCAGTTTTCAATTCCCAAAGCATCAATCGAAATTGCACTGATAATTTGTTCACTGCTATTTATAGGAATTACGGCAAAGATGTATGTTGATTCAACTGATTTCAGAAAGAATATAATCGAACAGTTGTTTTATTTGTTGGTTCTAGCAATCGTGTTTAAAGCTTCAAGCTTGATTTGGGGGTTTGCTATCTATTTTATTTTTTGGCACAGCATTCCTTCTTTAAACGACCAAATCACATTTTTATATGGCGAGGCCACTTGGGCCAATTTTAAAAAATATTTTAAAACAGCCTTTGTGTATTGGTTTATTTCTTTGATTGGGATTTTTGGATTGTATTATATTGCTAAAGATATGTTGGTATTTGATGCACTGTTTTTTGCTTTTTTAGCATCAATTACATTTCCACACTGTATTGTAATTCTTACTATGTTTCAAAATAAATCACATTAGGGTTACAAATTATAGTGATTCATTAGCATTTTTTCGTAGACTTTATCGGGTAAAATTCTTTTTAACACAATGGAGAACTTTTGCATAAAAGCGCCCACTTTATAATGGATTCTAGGATTTGTTTCTTGAATAATTAGATAAACGGCTTCTGCCATTTCGTTAGGATTACTCCCACTATCAACATGTTGATCCATTGTAGTCAATACGTCACCATATACTTTTTCGTAAGCTGAACCCGTTGTAACGGGTGCATGAAAACGACCCGCTGCAATATTAGTAGCAAAATCACCTGGCGCTACATTTGTGATTTGGATTCCGAAAGGCTTCACTTCCATTCGTAAAGCTTCTGTAATCAATTCTAATGCTCCTTTAGAAGCCGAATACACACTTCGATAAGGCAATCCCATATACCCTGCAATCGACGTAATATTAATAATCAATCCTGATTGTTGTGAACGCATTTGAGGTAAAACTGCTTTCATTACTTCAATAGGACCAAAAAAATTAGTTTCAAAATTATTTTTGATTTCCTCCATTGGAATTTCTTCCAACGGCCCAGTAATTCCTACACCAGCATTGTTTATTACGATATCTAAGCGTCCTGTTTCTTGAATAATTTTGGCAACAGCCAGTTGAATTGATTTGGCATCCCTTACGTCTAAAGCAACTAACGGAAAAATCGAGTGAACTACTTTATCAGGATTTCTACTTGTTCCGTATACGGCAAATCCTTTATGATGCAAAAATTCTCCTATCGATTTTCCTATTCCCGAGGAACCGCCTGTAATTAAAACTACTTTACTCATTTCAATATGTTTACTATCGCTTGTTAAGTGTATAAAAATACTCAAAAAAGCAGTTTTGAATACCCAATAAACAAAAAAATCTTCCCAATGGAAGATTCATAAAAAATGGCAAGCGACCTACATCGCACCGCTCAACCACGTACCCTTGCTATGTTCCCATCCTGGGGGAGTCTGCAGGAGCTGGTCGTGTAGGACTTGCCGCTGCAAATATACAACCTTTTTATATTTTTGCAAGAGCATTGTTACTAATAAAATAAGGTTGTATATTCGAATATTAAAATTTAAAAACATGAAAAAGTATAACTTCTTATTTATCATTTTATTAGGAGTAATTTTAACTAACTGTGGAGGTGCTAAAAAGGAAAACAATTCCCTTTTTACTTTCGATTCTTCTCAATTTAAAGAACAGTACCAATCGGAAGAATCTATCGAATTGGCATTATTGAATCCGAATACATTAAGCGTCGATAGTGTTGTCTATTTTGTAAACGAAACTAAAATAGGAACAACAAAAGGTTTAGACAAACTAGCATTTAATTTTAAAAACCAAAAATTAGGATACCAAAACTTAAAAGCAATTGTTTACTATGAAGGCGAACTAACTGAAGTAACGGATCGTGTCGAATTAGTATCAAATGTAGAACCTAAATTACTAAAATATAGTATTGTAAACACTTATCCTCACGATATTACAGCTTATACTCAAGGTTTAGAATTTTACCGTGATACTTTGTATGAAGGAACAGGAAATGGAAGTGGTCCAACTGGAAATAAAGGAATTTCTAGTTTGAGAAAGACCAATTATAGAACCGGAGAAGTATTTAAAAAAATTGAATTATCTGAACAATATTTTGGAGAAGGAATAACCGTACTTAATAATAAAGTATACCAACTAACTTGGTTAAATAATGAAGGTTATGTCTATAATGCCGATACTTTCAAAAAAGAAAAAACACTTCCTTATTATAAAAAAATGGAAGGTTGGGGATTGACAACAGATGGTAAATCTTTGTATATGACCGACAGTTCTGAAACCATTAATATATTGAATCCAGCTACTTTTGCAGAGGTAGGTTCAATTAATGTCTATTCTTTAGCAACTAAAGTGAAGGCCGTAAATGAATTGGAATGGATTGATGGTAAAATTTATGGTAATGTGTATCAAAAAGATGCCATAGCGGTAATTAATCCTCAAACTGGGGCTGTTGAAGGCATTTTAAATTTAGCTGATTTAAAAACTAAAATTACACAACTACCTGACACCGATGTACTCAATGGAATTGCCTACAATCCTAAAACAAAAACCATTTTTGTAACTGGTAAAAATTGGAATAAGATGTTTGAGATTAAAATAACGCAATAATTTTGACATAAAAAAAAGGGAGCAATTAGCTCCCTTTTTTTGTATCTGAATAACAATTTATCTCAAAGAAAAACTTGTTCTTGAAACCAATTCTGCTTTATCAAAAACATTAACAGTATAGGTTCCTTTAGCAAATTTACTTCCTGCCAAATCTTCTGTAACATTTACTGTTTTATTATCATATTTTACATTTGTAGTAAAACTGTAAGTCAATGATTTTGTTCCAAAATTTTCTACTTTCTTTTCTCCTACCACATTGTTTTCACTATCAATTACTTGTACATAATACAATTTAGTTCCTGATTTAGCGATTTTATTCTCAGCAATAGTAAAACTAACTTTTAAAATATCTGCTCTACTTGCTTTATCTGTTTCAATTTGTTTACCTGAACTTCTTACTTTAAATGCAGCACCTTTAGTATTCAATACAGTTAAAACAGATCCTTTCTCAACAGTTTTAGATAATTCTGAATTTAGAGAAGTCAATACTTCATTCGCTTTTTTAGATTCTACCAAAACTACTCTTGTACTATCACGTTGCACAGTTAAAGTCACGTTTTGTTTTTTCAAGTTGTCATTTTCAGCAATCAAAACTTTCATGTTATTTTGAAGTGCAGTCAACTGAGATTTAAATTTAGAAACATCTCCATTCGATTTTTTCAAATCAGCCATTAAAGCAACAACTTTATCTCTTTCTTTTATCAATTCTTCAGACATAGAAGTGTTTTCAGCAATAGCAGCATCATAAGTTGCTTTCAACTCTTGCAAATCTTTCATTACTGATTCTTTCTCAGTCAATGTAGTTTTTAACTCCGTACGAACAATTTCAGCATCTGTGGACATTTTGAATATATATCCTAAACTTCCCAACAACAATAGTAATAATACAATTACAATTGCTTTCAAATTTGAATTGCCTTTTTGATTTTCCATTTTTTTAATTTATAGTTTAATTGTTTGGACAAAAATAATAATATATCCCTACTACACAACGTATTTTGACACATTTATAGTATTTTTGATCAAACTTTTTTAAACAATGGATAAACTAATTCCTTTTACAAGTACTGATTTAGGCAAAATTACAAATCATCGAAATGGTGAAATTAAATTTGGCGAAAAAATGATTACGGTGCCAAAAGGAGAAGATCCATTAGAATTTCTTGCAACTTGTGACGCAAAATATGTTGTCTTTGGAATCCCAGAAGATATAGGAATTAGAGCTAATTATGGCAGACCAGGAGCAGCTTCAGCATGGAAAAGTGCTATAAAAAGTATAGCCAATATCCAACATAATCGTTTTTGTAAAGGGAATCAAATAGTGATTCTAGGTACTATTAATGTAGATCAAGAAATGGCAGAAGTACCTCACTTAGATTTTAACGATATTGATGATCGTTCTAAGTTGAGCCAATTAGTAGAGAAGATAGACAAAGAGGTTTCGCACATCATTTTTCATATTACAAAATTAGGAAAAACACCTATTATCATTGGAGGGGGCCAAAATAATGCCTATGGTAATATAAAAGGTACCGCATTATCAAAAGGAAAACCAATCAATGCCATTAATTTTGATGCGCATTCAGATTTTAGAATTTTAGAAGGACGTCACAATGGAAATGCATTTTCATATGCCTTTGAAGAGGGATTTCTGAAAAAATATTTTGTGTTTGGCTTACATGAAAACCATGTAACCAAAAGTGTTTTGGACTCCTTTAAAAAACTAGAAGATCGTTTGCACTATGTAACTTATGATAGCATACGCATTCGAAAAGAAAAAGATTTTGATGAAGAAATGGTCCAGGCTTCAGAATTCATTACGCAAGAACCTTTTGGATTAGAAATAGATTTAGGAGCAATACCCAATATAGCCAGTAGTACTATGACACTTACTGGATTTTCAGTAGAAGAATTACGTCATTTTGTTTCATATTTTGGTAAATTTAAGAATGTGGCATACTTGCATCTTTGCGAAGGAGCTCCCGAATTAGGTGAAGAAAAAAATGATCATCTAATTGGTAAAATTATTGGTCATTTAATTACCGATTTTATTAAATCCAATTATGAAAAAGTAATTCCTCAAGTTGAAGAACTGCAAATCTAATGCATCAAAAATAATAACACTATCTTTGCCGAGTAGTACTGTACATCTTACAGTATGTTTAATACACAAAATATGTTATTCGAAGATTTATCACTTTCCAAAAGTATACAAAAAGCCGTCTATGAAGAAGGCTATACCCATCCCACTCCAATTCAAGAACAAGCCATACCATTAGTTTTATCTGGTAGAGATGTAATTGGATGTGCGCAAACAGGAACAGGAAAAACAGCAGCATTTGCCATTCCAATTATTCATCAATTACACCGAATCGTTGGTTCATCAAAAAAAGCTAAAGAAATTCGAGCTTTAATTGTGACTCCAACACGTGAATTAGCTGTTCAAATAGGTCAGAATTTTGACACTTATGCCAAATATACCAATCTAACTCAGATTACTCTCTTTGGTGGTGTCTCTCAAATTCCACAAGTAGATACTTTGAAAAAAGGAGTCGATGTTGTGATTGCAACACCAGGTCGATTATTGGATTTACACAAACAAGGTTTTATCAATTTTGATCATCTACATACGTTAGTATTGGACGAAGCCGACCAAATGTTAGATATGGGCTTTATCAATGATGTTAAAAAGATTGTTAAACTAACCCCTAAAAACAGACAAACATTACTTTTTTCGGCTACAATGCCAATAGCGATTCGCGAATTAGCCGAAATGTTTTTGATTGATCCTGCAAAAGTGGAAGTTTCACCTGTTTCGTCAACGGCAGAAAAAGTGGAGCAACGTATCTATTTTGTTGAAAAAACAGAAAAAAGAAACCTGCTCTATCATTTAATTAAAAATGAAAATTTGTCAGACGTTTTAGTTTTTTCGAGAACTAAACACGGAGCGGATAATGTCGTGAAAGCTTTGCGAAAAAACAACATAGCTGCTGAAGCTATTCACGGAGATAAATCACAAAATGCTAGACAACGCGTTTTAGAAGCTTTTAAAAATAAAGAAGTTGGTGTGCTTGTGGCAACTGATATTGCTGCTCGTGGAATCGATATTGACCAATTACCTTTTGTAATCAATTTTGACTTACCTAATATTCCAGAAACCTATGTGCACCGTATTGGCCGAACCGGGCGTGCAGGAAATGGCGGAATTGCGATTTCATTTTGCAGTAAAGACGAAGAGCCGTACTGGAAAGACATTCAAAAATTAATCAAAGTAGATGTAAGAACTATTTCAGATCATCCTTATCCATGGCATTCAGGAAGTCCTGCTGCTATTGCAGATAAACCAAACAATTCCAATCGAAGTGGTGGAGCACATAAATCAAGAAAATCAAACGCTTCCAAACAAAACAAAAAACGTTGGTACTAATACCAACGTTTTTTTTATTTATAATTTAGTCATTAGCCTAACTTATTTCTTCAATTTTATCTTCCCATTGACCAACTACAGATGTAGCTAATGCATTTCCTAATACATTGGTTGCCGTTCTAAACATATCACAAAAGTGATCAATTGGTAAAATCAGCGCAATACCTTCAACTGGGATTTCAAACATACCACAAGTAGCAGCTACTACTACTAAACTCGCTCTTGGCACACCTGCAATTCCTTTGCTGGTTAACATCAAAACGAGTAACATAGTGAATTGTGTTCCTAAATCTAAATCAATTCCATAGGCTTGCGCGATAAATATACTAGCAAAAGTCATGTACATCATACTTCCGTCTAGATTAAATGAATATCCCAAAGGCAACATGAACGAAACAATTTTGTCTTTTACACCAAAACGCTCTAATTCTTCTGTTAATTTTGGAAATACAGCCTCGCTACTTGTGGTGCCAAAGGCAACAATTAACGGACTAGAAATTCTTTTTAATAGGGTTGACATTCTAGATTTTAAGAAGATATAACCTACTAGAATTAGTACGGCCCATAATGATGAAATTCCGATTAAAAATGATCCAAAATATTTAAAATAAGTAATCGCTAATTCTTGAAAATCACGGACAGCAAACACACCTGCGATAGCACCAAACACACCAATAGGCGCAAACTTCATAACATAGTTTACCATTTTTAAAACTATATGCGAAGTTTTATCAAGCGCACTTACAACTGGTTTAACTGACTCTCCAATAGCAGCTGCAGCTAACCCAAAAAAGATAGAGAAAATTACAATTTGCAAAATTTCATTTGTTGCCATCGCCTCAAAAATACTTTTTGGAACGATATGTTCAATGAAGTTTTCAAAAGAGAGAGTGATAGTTTTTGCAGTTACTTCAGAAGCGGCGGTCAAATCAACATTAGAAAGGTTCAATCCAACTCCTGGTTGCAAAATATTTACAAAAAACATTCCTAGTAATAAGGAAATAAAAGAGGCTGTAAAAAACCAACCTAAGGCTTTTCCTCCAATACGACCAACAGCTTTGATGTCTCCTAATTTTGCGATACCTACAACTAGGGTTGTAAATACCAATGGAGAAATGATCATCTGTACCAAACGAATAAATACGGTAGCTAACATTTTTATTTTGCTACTGAAAGATTGGGCAATTTCATCCGTACAATTGGTATGGATAGCAATTCCTAAAACGGCACCCACTATCATGGCAATTAAAATTTGTCCCGTAAGTCCTGATAAAAAGGACGGTTTATTGGTATTTTCTTTCATTTTGGTTTTGGTTTTTGGTTAGCCCTGATGCAAGCGACATCCTTTAACAGCGGGGTTCGCTGATAAAGATATAGCGGACAGCAGGAAATAGCTCCTAATTATTTAGAATAGGTTTTGTTAATCAAATGAAAATCAGCTAAAACAATAGCTGCCATAGCTTCAACGATAGGCACCGCACGAGGAACTACGCAAGGATCGTGACGCCCTTTTCCGGTCATTTCAGTAATATTACCTTTATTATCTAGAGATTCTTGTTTTTGCATAATCGTTGCAACCGGTTTGAATGCTACTCGAAAATAAATATCCATTCCGTTACTGATTCCTCCTTGGATTCCTCCAGAAAGATTCGTTTTAGTAGTTCCGTCAGCGTGATATAAATCGTTGTGATCACTACCTTTCATTTCAGCTCCGCAAAAACCACTTCCAAACTCAAATCCTTTTACGGCATTGATTGAAAGCATGGCTTTACCTAATTCAGCATGCAATTTATCAAAAACAGGTTCGCCCAATCCAACTGGCACATTTTGAATCACACAAGTTACGACACCACCCACGGTATCGCCTTGTTTGCGAATTTCACGAATGTATTCTTCCATTTTAGCTGCTGAATCGGCATCAGGACAGCGAACGGGATTGCTTTCAATTTTTGAGAAATCTAATTCTTTGTAGGGTTTATCCAAATGAATGTGTCCCACTGAAGATACAAAAGCATTGATTTTAATCTCAGGCAACATTTGCTTCGCAATAGCACCTGCGACTACTCTACTGGCTGTTTCACGTGCAGAACTTCTTCCACCTCCGCGATAATCTCTAAAACCATATTTTTGGTCGTACACATAATCGGCATGACTGGGTCTGTAATTGTCTTTTATATGGGAATAATCGTCTGATTTTTGATTGGTATTTGGTATGATAAAACCAATTGGCGTTCCTGTTGTTTTTCCTTCGAAAATACCTGAAAGAAATTGCACATCGTCTGGTTCTTTACGCTGGGTTACAATAGCGGATTGTCCTGGTTTTCTTCGAGACATTTCCAATTGAACTGCTTCTAAATCTATGGTAACACCTGGAGGGCATCCATCAATAATTCCGCCTAAAGCTTCTCCGTGTGACTCTCCAAAAGTAGTAATTCTAAATAGTGTGCCGTAGCTATTTCCTGCCATTGTAATTAGTTTTGAACAAAAGTACCATTTTAGTTTAAAGTTTAAAAATTTAAGGTTTAAAGATTTACTCTAACCAATTCAATTTCTTATCAACAACACATAAAAAGTAAATTTGAAAGCTTTTTATAATTCTTTATAGTCATTCTAATAATTTAAAAAGCCACTTGAAAAAGTGGCTTTTTATTTAAAAACACTTAGCAATGGCTCTTTGGTATAAATCTTCATAGAGCGGTAAAATTTTCTTGATGTCAAATTGTAGAGCTGTGATCAAGGCATTCTTTTTAAACTGATCCAAGTCCGTTTGGTTTTTTAAAATTTTCAAAGCATTTTTTGCCATACCGTCTACATCTCCTACTTCACTTAAATAACCTGAAAAACCATCTTTATTAACTTCGGGCAAACCGCCTGCGTTACTTGATATAACTGGCACTCCACAGGCCATAGCTTCTAGCGCTACCAATCCGAAACTTTCTGTTTTTGAGGGTAATAAAAATAAATCGGTTTGACATAAAATGGTGTCAATCTCATTACTATTACCAAAGAAAATTACTTTATCCTGGATTCCTAATTCGCGACATAATTGCTCCGCTTTTTCTTTTTCTGGGCCCTCACCCACCATCATTAATTTAGCAGGAATTTCCTTTTGAATCTTGTTGAAAATTGCAATGATATCGGGTATTCTTTTGACTTTTCTAAAATTACTAATGTGCGTTATAATTCGTTCCTCGTCATTGGCCATAACCGAACGTTGACAAGGAGATTTGTCTTCTTTCTTGATTTTATCCAATTCAATAAAATTCGGAATAACTTGAATTTCCTTTTTAATATTGAATAATTTGAGCGTATCCTCTTTCAAACTTTGTGAAACAGAAGTTACAAAATCAGACTTGTTGATACTAAAAGTAACAGCTGGTTTGTAAAATGGGTGATTCCCTACCAATGTAATATCGGTTCCGTGAAGTGTCGTAACCATGGGAATATCAATTCCTTCATCTTTCAACATTTGCTTAGCCATATAGCCCGCATAAGCATGAGGAATGGCATAGTGCACGTGTAATACCTCAATTTTATAAAGTTTTACCATATCTACCAATTTACTTGACAAAGCCAATTCATAGGGTTGGTAATGAAATAAGGGATATTCTGGGACGTTGACTTCGTGATAATGAACGTTCGGGTTTAATAGTGCTAAACGTACGGGTTGACTGTAGGTTATAAAATGAATTTCGTGACCACGTCGAGCTAATTCAAGACCTAATTCGGTAGCCACAACTCCACTCCCTCCAAATGTGGGATAACATACGATTGCAATTCTCATTGGTATAATTTAAGAATACGAATTTACAGAAATAAAGGCTGTTTCTACTTAATGTCGAAAGAAATTATATTTTATTCTTCTTTCGCTTTTTATTTAGCCATTGATTGGCTTTGTACATCAATACAGCTGAACCACTTCCAACCAAAGCACCAACGAGAACATCCGAAGGATAATGAACCCCCAAATGCATTCGAGAATACCCAACCGAACTCGCCCAAACAAAGGAAGGTACCACTACATACCATTTAGGATAGGCCATACACAATGAGGTGGCAGTAGCAAATGCAGAAGAAGTATGTGCTGAAGGCATGGAATAACTTCCTTCTAACGATAAAGGTTGAATTGATGGATGAGTTACATACGGTCTATCTCTTTTAAAAATTGATTTAGATGCAATCGTAACAAAAGCAGAGGCTAAAAAAGTCTCACCTATAAATAATGCTTTTTGTTTTATTAATGAATCTTTTTGGATTAAACCAATCGTGTACATCATTACAGGAGTGGCAATACTTATAGGGATGGTAGTATTTGTAATTGTTTTAAAAGCAGGATCAAATTCCGTATTTCTATTGACATTGATTTTTTGTAAGATATCAATATCTATATTTTGGGAGCTAGCTAAAAAAACATTCAGCAAGAAAAAAATAGTACAACTTATTTTATTCATTTCAACTATTTTATAATGGCTTCATTAATTATTTTCTGAATGTCTTCTCGAATGTGTTCTTTGGATAATGTATTCGTTGGGTTCGTTGGATAGGTTCTATTGGAAAGAAATACATACACAATTTCAGTAACTGGATCGGCCCAAGCCATCGTCCCTGTAAAACCTGTATGACCAAAGCTAGATGTAGAAACACAACCACAAGTGGGACTAGTTCCACTCAATTGAGGTTTGTCAAAACCTAAGCCTCTTCGATTTCCATCTGAACAATAATAACAGGTATTAAAATCATCAAAGGTTTTCTCAGAAAAAAATTGTTGGTTACCATAATTTCCTTTTTGCAAATACATTTGCATTATTTTGGCTACATCCATTGCATTCGAAAAAACTCCCGCATGCCCGGCTACACCACCCTCAATTGCCGCTGCCATATCGTGTACGTAACCTTGAACTGTTTGATAACGAAAATACGAATCCACTTCTGTAGGAGCTATCCGATTTTTATCCATTTTTCGCAATGGATTGTAAAGAGTATTATTTGCACCTATTGGTTTAAAGAATTGTTCAGCTGCCAAAACATCCAAGGAAACTCCAGTAGCTTTTTCTAGATAATTACCCAAAATAATAAATGTAAAATCACTGTATTTGTATTCTTTTTTTAATGCCAACTTACTATCCACAATCATTTTCATAATTGTATCGTGGTAATCATTACGAATAAATAAACTATCTGCAACTTGTTTTGAGAATTGTGAATCAGCTGTTTTTCTATAATATTTTACTAAAGGTTTTTCCTTAGCATCCAATGTAGCTTTGTAAAACGGAATCCAAGAAACTAAACCAGCAGAATGCGTCAGCAATTCTTTGAAACGAATCTCTTTCTTATCTGAATTAGCAAAAATGGGTAACATTTCTGCCAATGTTGTAGTTAAATTAATCTTTTTTCGATCGTATTGTTGCATTACATTGGGAAGGGTTCCTGCAATTTTACTTACAGAGGCAATATCAAAAATAGTTTCATTTGTTACTTTCACATCCGAATCATAGGTATACTTGCCAAACGCTTTTTGATAAATTACTTTCCCTTTTCTGGCAACCAAAACTTGAATTCCAGGAGCCATTTTTTCGCGGATTGCTTTTTGTGCAATGGTTTCAATTTGAGCTAATTTTTCGGAACTCATCTCCACATTCTCGGGAGTTGTAAAACCTAATCGATTCATTTTAATAGTAGAAAGTCCCTCATTAACTTGAAACGAATCATTTATAGAAACAGGCAATTTCCCTTTGGCTTCAATTGCACCAAATACCAGTTCAGCACTAACTTCTTGCGCCACATCATTATTTTGATACGAAACTATAAGTCCTTCAATATCATCAAAATTGGATATGGGCAATAATGAATAAGGTTTTGCAAAAACATCCAAAATAATAGTGTTGTTTTTTGCGAGTTCTTGTAACCAAACTAGTTCTGTTGGGTTGAAATCGTTATTTTTCCATGGTTTATCTGCTTTATGATAGCCAATAATTACAGTAGAAAACTCTTTTAACTTTAGATTCAAGCTATCAATTGAAGTGGCTGAAACTTCGGTAACTTCTGTGTATTTTTTTAGTGTTGAAACAAATTTAGTATTGTAATCATCTCCCAATTTAACATAGGCGATCTTTTGAAGATTCAAGTCCTTAATTGGCAAAATATTTTTCTCGTTTTTCAAAACCGTTATGGCATTTTCATACAATTGGTATTGCAATGCTTCGTTGGCATCGGGATTAATATCTTTAACTAAGTTAGTCAGTGCAATTGGTTTGAATGTATTCAAACCAGCTTTGTATTTGTATTTTAAAATCTTTTTTACCGATTGTTCCAAGCGTTCTTCAGAGACGATTTTATCTTCATAGGCTTTTAAAATAGTTTCAATGCCAATTGGAACGTTTTCAGAAAAAAGTAAAATATCATTTCCGGCAAGAAAGGCATCTAAATCAACATCACCTGGTTTTTTAAACTTGCTGACCCCTTTCATATTCAGAGCATCTGTAAAAATTAATCCGTCAAATTTTAACTCTTTTTGCAACAAATTAGTAACTACATTATACGAAGTTGAAGTTGGATAATTTTGACGAAATTCTAAACTAGGAATATCCAAATGCGCTACCATAACAGAAACTAATCCTTCATCTATAATTTTATTATAAGGATACAGTTCTACTTTATCTAAATGTTCTTTGGAAAAAGAAAGTGTAGGTAAACCTAAATGAGAATCAATAGAAGTATCCCCATGACCTGGAAAATGTTTGCCTGTTGAAAATACACCTTGGTTTTGGACACCCTTCATTAGAGCAATCGCTTTTTCGGTAACGTTGACTTTATTTTCACCAAAAGATCGGTTGCCAATGATTGGATTTTTAGGATTGGTATTAATGTCTAAAACAGGGGCGAAATTAAAATGAACTCCCATTCTACGACTCTCCTTACCCATTAACTCCCCAACATTTTCAATAAGTTTTAGGTCTTTTATAGCACCCAATGTCATGTTCCAAGGATAACGATAGGTAGAATCCAAGCGCATACTCAAACCCCATTCGGCGTCAATACCAACGAACAAAGGAATTTTAGATTTCGCTTGGTAGCGATTGGTCAAATTCGCTTGACGCATAGGACCTCCTTGAAAAAAAATAACACCACCAATTTTTTGGTCTCTAATTAATTTTTCAATAGCATTTATATGGTTGCTATCTCTATTGGAATAAGCGGCAACCATGTATAATTGTCCTACTTTTTCTTGTAAGCTCATTTTGCTGTAGATACTATCAGCCCAACGTGTTTCGGCATCAGAATCTTTAAAAAAGTTTTTCCTTGCTGATTTTTCTTGAGGAATATATACCTCTTCCAAATCAGAAATTTCAGGTTTATTAAGTAGAATTGGTGTAGGCGCAATAAACGTACTTTGAATAGTTCCACAATTGGAAACCATAAATAGTAACAAAAAAGAAAGTACAACTTTAGTAAAGAACGTTTTCATCAATTGAGTATTAAAAAAAACGACTGTGCCAACTATCTAAAGCTGGAACTTCCCACGAATCATTAAATTCTTCGATAGTATTAATCAAATTATTGAAAACAATCGTATTTTCAGTAACTGCTTTATCTTTCACCATTTTTTTAAAATCAATCAATGGTTTGTGTGCAATATGCTCGCCCAATTTGAACGTCACATTCATCTTGTCCAATAAATCAACACTGTATTTTTTTTCCAAACTTTGAATAAACTCAACAGAGGCGTCAATTGAACAACCAGTTGCATTTTGAACCTCTTGGTTTACGGCTAAAACAATAAAGCGATTGTATTTTAATTGATAAGAGGATTCCAAACTTGTACCATGGGCCGCCCAATTTTCAAGAAATGCTTGTAATACAGTTTCTATTTCAGTAATTTCATCATCTGAAAATTTTCTATTGGATTGATAAATCCAAATTTTAGACTCTTCGGGTAAACTTTCAAATGGAACGTACATGATATAATTGTATTGAATTAATTATGATATTGAATTTATAAATCTTGCGCATTAGCAATCAGTTCTGCAATGTCGAGTACTTTCACATCGCTTTCTTTTTCTTTACTTTTAATTCCATCAGTCAGCATGGTATTGCAAAAAGGACAACCTGCTGCAATAATATCGGGCTGTGTTTCAAGAGCGTCTTCAGTTCGTTCTATATTTATTTCTTTAGAACCAGCTTCTGCATCCTTAAACATTTGGGCTCCACCAGCACCACAACATAAACCATTCGCTTTGGAACGTTTCATTTCAACTAATTCCACGTCTAACTTCTGAATTAAATCTCTAGGAGCTTCATAAATTTTATTAGCACGGCCCAAATAACACGGATCGTGAAATGTAATTTTTTTTCCTTTAAACTGCCCTCCTTCAATAGTCAAACGCCCATCATCCAATAATGATTTTAAAAATTCAGTATGGTGAACCACTTCATATTTTCCTCCTAATTCCGGGTATTCATTTTTTAAGGTATTAAAACAATGTGGACAAGCAGTAACTATTTTTTTTGCTTCATATGCATTTAGTACCTCAATATTCATCATGGCTTGCATTTGGAACAAAAACTCATTCCCTGCTCTTTTAGCTGGGTCACCAGTGCAACTTTCTTCTGCTCCTAAAACAGCAAAAGACACATTGGAACGATTTAAAATTCGGACAAATGCTTTCGTTATTTTTTTAGCTCTATCGTCAAAACTACCTGCACAACCTACCCAAAACAATACTTCAGGTTGTTTTCCTTGAGCAAGCATTTCGGCCATTGTAGGTACTACTAAATTTTCGGACATGGTATCAATTTTATAATTAAGTTATTCTACACAATAATAGAAATCACTATTTATTCGTTTTTCCAATTCAATCGGTCTTGTTGGCTATATTGCCATGGCGCACCATTATTTTCTATGTTAGACATCATAGAATTCAATGCCATTGGCGCTGCACTTTGCTCCATGACCAAATAGCGTCTCATATCCATAATGATTGATAATGGACTGATGCTTACCGGACATTCTTCCACACAGGCATTACAAGAAGTACAAGCCCAAAGTTCTTCTGGAGTAATATAATCGTTTAATAAAGACTTATTATCTGGAATAAAAACACCTTTGTTAGCATCGATATTTTTACCCACTTCCTCCAAACGATCACGAGTATCCATCATGATTTTTCGTGGAGATAATTTCTTACCGGTTTGATTGGCTGGACATGATGATGTACAACGTCCACATTCTGTACAAGTATAGGCGTTCAACAATTGAACCCAATTCAAATCTTGCACATCGCTAGCGCCAAATTTTACTGGAGCAGCCGCTGTTTCAGGAGCTGCCGCAAAAGGATCGGCGTTGGGATCCATCATTAGTTTTACTTCATTGGTTACAGAAGCTAAATTGTCAAATTGACCTTCCGGATTTAAATTTGCAAAATAAGTGTTTGGAAAAGCCAACAAAATATGTAAATGTTTAGAAAAATATAAATAATTCATAAACACCAAAATTCCTATAATGTGTAACCACCAAAACAATTCCGATAATAACATTACCAGTTCATTTGACAAACCATTAAAAAGAGGTTCTATAAACTGACTTATTGGAAATGAACCTGCTTTAATAAAATGAGAAAAACCTCCAGGTACATTTTGCAAATGCAAATCAGAGGCATTCATCAATAAAAATAAAGTCATTAACACCACTTCGAAATACAGAATATAATTGGCGTCATTTTTTGGAGATCCATTTAAATCAGAACTAGTAAAACGCTTCAATTGGATTATATTTCTTCGAGTCCAAAACACAAACACCGCCACTAAAACCAATACCGCTAAAATTTCGAAAGAAGCAATTAAAAGATCATAAATACTTCCTAAAAAAGCAAAAATTCTATGCGTACCAAATAGCCCATCGATTATGATTTCAAGCAATTCAATATTAATAATCACAAACCCTACATACACAATGATATGAAAGAATCCAGCTACTGGACGCTTCACCATTTTGGATTGTCCTAAAGCAATCATAGCCATATTGGACCATCTAGCTTTTGGATTATCATTTCGATCAACAGCAATACCTAAATTGATATTTCGAACTAGTTTTTTTATGTTTAAATAAAAATAACCAAATCCTAAACCCAATAAAATTGCAAATACTATATTATCTAAATAGCTCATAAATACTATTTTTTTACTTTAGACTTAACTCCTTTTGCAGGTCCTACAAAAACGGAATCTTGAACAGGACTTACGTAAGGTTTATTTTTCTTTCCAAAAACGGAGACATTAATATAGCGTGTTGGAAACAATCGTACGTCTTGTAGTAACAATTCCATTTCTTTGGTTGTTGATTTTAAATTAGAATACAAGGCTTCATCTTTCAACAACTTACCAGCCGAACCTTTTCCTGCCTGTAAATCCAACAAAATGGCATCTACTTTAGCCAGTGAAGTATTGAAACTTTTTACTGTTTTTCCTAAATCGGCTTTAGAAAGCGAATCAGAAATTTTAGCAAAATCAGTAGATACTTTCTTGAAATTGGTTACAACACCTTTTAAATCGGATTTATTATCCGTCAGAATGGAATTCACGTTGGCTGAAGCAGCATGGATTTCAACCATTGTTTTACTCAACTCAGCTAAAGTAATCTTAAGATTGTCTTGGGATTTTTTATCCAAAACGCTATTAACACCTTGCAATAATTTTTCAACTTCAACTAAAACAGTTTCAAATTTTGCTTGTAATGGCACTAATTTTTCTTGAATAGATGCCGTTAAACTTAATTTCAATTCGCCCGGCAATTCCTGTCCATCCTCAGCTAATGTTTTGTTTTTAAAATCCGGTTCAATTGCAATTTGTTTTCCTCCAATAAAACCTGGCTCATATAAAACCGCCGCACTAGTACTTGAAATAGGAAAGTCAGAAGTGATTTGCAATTCAACAACTACCGAACCATCAGTCTCATTGATTTTAATATCATTTACTTTTCCAATAGCCAAACCGTTTAAAGTAACCGGTGCTGATTTAACAAGTCCTTCCACATTGGTATAAGTTACATAAAAAGTTTTATAGTTAGCAAACAGCGCTTTCCCTTTTAAAAAACTGTATCCCCAAATAAACAATACTACAGAAGCAATGACTAAAACCGCTGTTTTGATTTCTCTTGATAGTTTCAAAATTTTATTTTTTTTACAAAATTAACACTAAATAATTGACTTGACTATAATTTCAACGCTTCTTGAATACTAATTTTAGTTCCATTATTAAAAGCTACTAAAAACGCAGAGTTATACCCTTTCGATTTGGCCTCTTTTAATAAATTCTTAGCTGTTTCATAGTCGGCTGTTTCTCCATACATATAGATAAAGGATTTTTTTAAATCTTCTTTACTTATAGGCTCCAAACCTTTAAAATTCTTCGCTTCCAAAGCTACTTCTTTTGGACTTACTCCAATTTGAACTTTATAAATTATGGAGGTTTGCTTTTCTTTAATTGGTTCTGTTTTCTTGATGTCTTTGGTCTCAACAACTACTTTTGGCTTTTCTTGAGTCAAAGTGTCTTTAATAGGCTTTGGTGCAATTCTCTTTGATGGTTTCAATTCTTTAATTGGTAAAATTCCATCCCCAAAAAACTCATTCCTATAACTAATAATGGCGTTAGCAATTGCCTCTGCCATCTCATTCTGTCCTTCTTCTGAATTCAACAAATCTCCTTCCACTGGATTGGATACAAATCCCATTTCTATTAAAACACGGGGCATATAGGCTTTATGCAACACCATAAAAGGGGCTTGTTTTACTCCCCCATGACGTAATTTTTTTCCTAATTTCCCAAATTGTTCTTCAACTTTACTTGCTAAAAAAATACTATTATCTAAAAACTCTTCTTGCATTAAAGTTAATCCCAAAAGAGATTCTGGCGAATTGGGATCAAATCCATCATACTTCTGCTTGTAATCTTTCTCTTTTGTAATTACAGAGTTTTCCTTTTTGGCCACTTCCAAATTAGACGCTAATTTGTTCAAACCCATTACATAGGTTTCCGTTCCATCGGCTGCGGTATTCTTATTGGCATTACAATGGATAGACACAAAAATATCCGACTTTGCACGATTGGCAATATTAGCGCGTTCAATTAAATCGATAAATACATCGGTATCTCGTGTATAAACAATATCAATTTTATTGGTACGCTCCAAAATTTTACCCACTTTCAACACTACTGCCAAAGCAATATTTTTTTCTATACGACCACTATATACAGCACCGTAGTCATGAGCACCATGACCGGCATCTAATGTAACTTTAAATTTAGGATTTTGAGCTGCAATTGGCATGGAAAGTACCAATAAGAAAAAGGAATAAACACCTATTATTTTTGTATTAAAAGACATATATCGGAATGTTAATTTTAATTAAATCTAGATGGTTTTAAAATATTTATTTGACTATTTTTGCCGAAAATAATATGTAAGTTTGGCACATCAAAAAACAAACCATATTTTTACAAAAATAGCATTTAAACCTTTGCGTACAAACTTATTTCATATCGTTTTTCTAGGCTTTTTCCTAACAATTGGATTAGGTGAAGTATATGCCCAAGATATCAATAAAAAAACGACTGTAATACCCCCTACGAATACTGTAAAAAATACCAAAACGAATCCTGATAAATCCCTTGAATCAGCAACTGATAGTAAATCTAGATTAGTTAAAAAAGATAGCACTACGACGAAACAAGCCTTTTTAGACGGAAAAGTAAAATACAAAGCCAAGGATTATACCAAGATTGATCAGAAGAAAAAGCACATTATTCTGTATGATAATGCCGAATTGTATTATCAAGACGTCGAATTGAAGTCAGGAATAATTCTATTGGATTATGAAAAAGACGAAGTGTATGCTGGGAGAATTAAAGATTCCGCAGGCAACTACACACAATTTCCCAACTTTAAACAAGGCGGCAATGTGGTTGAACCCGATTCGATTCGGTTTAATTTCAAAACAAAAAAAGCCATTATTTGGAATTCTCGTTCAGACCAAGGAGAGTTCAAAATAAAAGCGGCATTTACCAAGAAAGAAAATGATTCGGTTTATTTTTTAAGAGGTGCCCGATTTACTACTTCAAAAGATGTCGATAATCCTGAATATTATTTCCAAACCAATAAGGTAAAATTTGTTCCTGGAAAAAAAGTAGTTACTGGGGTTACTAATATGGTTATAGCCAATGTTCCTACCCCAATTGCGTTGCCTTTTGCATTTTTTCCAATGTCTAAAGAAACTAGTATTTCTGGAATTCTTTTGCCAAGTTACAACGACTCTAACACGAGGGGTTTTTCCCTTCAAAACGGAGGGTATTATTTCGCATTGAGCGATCAATATGATTTGACCATTTTAGGGGATTATTATACTAATGGAAGTTATGGAATGCGTTTTGAATCCAATTATGCCAAACGGTATAATTACCGTGGGAATGTGAATGTACGTTTTGAAAATTTAATTTCAAGTGAACGAGGTTACCCAGATTACTCCAAACAAAAAATTTACAACATCCAATGGTCTCACTCAAGAGATAGTAAAGCCAATCCAAATTCGAGTTTTTCGGCATCGGTCAATTTAGGTAGTAGTAAATATTTCAAACAGTCTATTAATCAAGTCAATATTGGTTCTAATTTGAATAATACGATGAGTTCCTCTGTATCCTATACCAGAAATTTTGTAGGATCAGGTCCACAATCTAGATTATCTGTAACTGCGACGCACTCTCAAAATACACAAACAGAGCAAATTGATATGACGTTGCCAACACTGCAGTATAGTATTGACCGAATTTATCCTTTTGTAAAGAAAGATGGAACGAAAAAAGGGTTTTTCAAAAACATCAATTTACAATACGATTTAAGTGCGAAAAACAGTATTACAACAACGGATTCATTGTTTTTCAAACCTCAAATGTTTGAAAATGCCAAAGTTGGATTCCAACACAGCATACCCCTAAGTACGAATTTTAAATTATTTAAATACTTCAGTGCTTCTTCTTCTTTAAATTATAGGGAAGTTTGGTATACTAAAACCATCAATAAAAATTATGATGCCACTCAAGGAAAAGTAATTGATACCGAAGTAAAAGGTTTTGATGCTTTTAGAACCTATTCATTTTCATCCAGTCTTGGTACAACAATATACGGTACATTTAATCGAGGCGCTAATAAAAAAATTCAAGCCATTCGACATGTAATGCGTCCTTCTATTTCTTATGGGTATACACCTAGTTTTGAAAAATATTACGATACTTATGCAGCCGATGGAAGTGGAACGATGTTGAAAGAGTACTCCCGATTTGAAGGCGGGATTTTTGGTTCACCAAGTAGTTCTAATTCCAATAGTTTAGGATTTGATTTAAGCAATACCATTGAAGCTAAGGTAACCGATAGGGATAGCACCAAAACAGAAGCTAAAAAAGTGATGTTACTAAACAATTTAAATTTATCTACTAGTTATGATTTAAATGCAGACGGAGTAAAAACTTTAGCCTGGTCACCTGTTCGAGTGAGTGGTGGTACACAATTTTTTAACGATAAAATGAATGTCAATTTTGGAGCTACTTTAGATCCTTATGCGATTGACAATTCTGGGCAACGAATCAATGTGTTTAATATTGATAATGGGGGAAGTTTATTTCGTATGACAAGTGCCAATATGACGTTGAATTATTCGCTATCCAGTTCAGATAAAGCTAAGAAAATTGATACGGATCAGACCAAACGAAATGGTGGTCGTGAAGACGATTTATTTGGTAAACCCAATTTAGGAAACGACCAAAAAAGTTTGTTTGACGATACTGAAGAAAAAGGGGAAGATACTATTTCAGAATTTTTCCACTCTAAATTACCTTGGGACATGACCTTTGCCTACTCTTTAACCTATGGTAACAACAATCGTGAAAAGAAAATAATTGGAAACTCTATAATGATTTCAATTAATGCTGATTTAACTCCAAAATGGAAAACTGGAATTTCAACTGGATACGATTTCGTTCAGAAAGGAGTTACCTTTACCCAAATTCGATTTGAAAGAGATTTATTAAGTTGGAGAATGGATTTCAATTGGTCTCCCTTTGGAACCTATGCGAATTGGGGTTTCTTCATCGGAATTAAATCTGGGGTGTTAAGCGACATCAAATGGGATAAACGAAGTACAATCATTCGATAAATAAATAATTATGAAAAAAATACTCTTTACAGACAAAGCGCCTGCTCCTATTGGTCCTTATAATCAAGCCGTACTTTCAGGAAATACCTTATATACATCCGGTCAAATTGCTATTGACCCAGCAACTGGAGATCTAGTTTTAGATTCTATAGAAATTGAAACTAAGCAAGTAATGGAAAACATGAAAGCGGTATTGGAATCTGCTGGGATGACTTTTGAAAATGTAGTTAAGTCAACCATATTCATTTCAAACATGAATGACTTTGCCTCAATAAACAGCGTTTACGGCAGTTATTTTATCGAAAAAACCGCTCCAGCTCGTGAAACGGTTCAAGTGGCTTGTTTGCCAAAAAATGTAAATGTAGAAATCTCTATGATTGCGGTTGCAAACTAAAATTAACTACAATTAAATTTATTTATTAGCTACGTGATACGCAATCAATCCGTCGATTGGTCGTCTTAACACGTTGCCTAATTTAATTTGGTATTTTTCAAAAGTTACTTCTAATTCTTCTTTTAGGTAAAAAGCAATCGAACCTACAAAATGAACAGGAACTTCTTGGTAATTATCGTATTGTCTGATGTAATTTTTAACAAAAGATTTCATCCCTTTGTAGATGATTTTTTTACAGAAAGGATCTTCTTTGTGTTGGATTAAGAATTTGGCAAAAGTCGCTAAATACGCATTTGGATTAGCTTCTTTGTACAATTTGCTCTTAATAAAATCAGGAGTCATATCGTATTCTTTTTCAAATTCAACTGCCAAATGTTGAGGCATTTTATTGAAATAATACTTTCTGATTAATTCTTTTCCGAAAACATTACCACTACAATCATCCATGATAATGTATCCTAATGATTGTACTTTTTGATGTAATTCTTTGCCGTCAAAATAACTGCAATTAGAACCCGTACCCAAAATACTAACAATCGCTTTTTCTCCTTTTGGAGTTGTCGCAAAAACCGCAGCATAGGTATCTTCTTCAACTACAACAATAGCATTAGGGAAATAGGCTTGAAAAACTTGAGAAAGAAATAATTTCATTCTTTGAGTTCCACAACCAGCACCATAGAAGAACAAATGAGTCGCCTCATTTTTATTTTGCAAAATATCAAAACGATCGTTCAAACGTTCTATCACTTCAGCTTCATCCAATATTTCTGGATTAAGACCTAAGGTTTGTGTTGTGAACAAAATTTTACCACTATCGTCTATGGCAATCCAATCGGCTTTGGTAGAACCACTATCAACTATTAATTTCATCTTTTGGTTTTTTGGGTTTGTTTTGGTTTTGGATTTCAATTTCCAAAGCTAAAAAATTAAACTTTTAATAACGTTTTGGAAATAAGAAAAATAGTAAAAAATAAAATCCCGTTACAATAACAATAACGGGATTTTATTGAAAAAAATCGTATTATTTCAAACCTGAAATATGTACAGATAAATCAATTAATTTACTTGAATAACCGTATTCGTTATCGTACCAAGAAATAATTTTGAAGAAAGTAGAATTCAATCCAATTCCAGCTTTAGCATCAATAATAGAAGTTCTAGAATCAGATACGAAGTCATTAGATACTACATCATCTTCAGTAAATCCTAAGATTCCTTTCATTGTAGTTTCAGATGCTTTTTTCAATACCGCCATAATCTCAGCATAAGAAGTTTCTTTAGCTAATTTTACAGTTAAATCCACTGCAGAAACGTCAACAGTTGGAACACGCA
Organism: Flavobacteria bacterium GWA2_35_26; assembly: GCA_001800905.1. Lineage (GTDB taxonomy): Bacteria > Bacteroidota > Bacteroidia > Flavobacteriales > Flavobacteriaceae > Flavobacterium. Next base: position 302,190 of record MGWH01000006.1, read on the forward strand.
TTGACATACCAGTTAATTTTCCGTTTAATGAAGGAATTACAACTCCTACTGCTTTAGCAGCACCTGTAGAAGATGGAATCATATTTACTAATGCAGAACGACCACCTCTAAAATCTTTTCTAGATGGACCATCGTTTGTCATTTGAGTTGAAGTAGTAGCGTGAACAGTAGTCATTAAACCTTCAACAATTTCGAAGTTATCATGGATTACTTTAGCCATTGGAGCTAAACAGTTAGTAGTACAAGATGCGTTAGAAACAACTAAGTCAGATGCTTTAGCAGTTTCGTGGTTCACACCCATTACAAACATTGGAGCATCAGCAGAAGGAGCAGAAATAATTACTTTTTTTGCACCACCTTTGATGTGCTCGCTTGCAGTTTCAACAGTTGTAAAGAAACCAGTACATTCAGCAACTACATCAACATCAACTTCATTCCATTTCAAATCAGCTGGATTTCTTTCAGCAGTAATACGAATGTGTCTTCCGTTTACATATAATTTACCTTCTTTAACTTCAACAGTTCCATTGAAACGACCGTGAACTGAATCATATTTTAATAAGTAAGCCAAGTGATCAACATCTAATAAATCATTGATAGCAACTACCTCAACATTATCTCTGTTGAAAGACTCTCTAAAAACGATTCTTCCAATTCTACCGAAACCGTTTATTCCTAATTTTACTTTTGACATTTTAATTTAATTTTAATTTTAGTTTATTTAGTGTGATTGTTATTTTTGATTTGGCTTTCCAACCAAAAATTAATTTATTTTTTAGATGGATACAATATCAGATACGCGTAATAATTCGGCATCAATTTCTGAATGCCCTTTAATCGCTTGTTCTAAAGGAGTCAGTGTAATTTTATCTTGATTGATTCCTGCCATAAAGTTTGATTTTCCTTCTAGCAAAGACTCAACAGCTTTCACCCCAAGTCTACTCGCTAACACTCTATCAAAACAAGATGGAGAACCACCTCTTTGCATATGACCCAAAACAGAAACTCTTACATCGTATTCCGGTAGATTAGATTCTACGTAATCTTTTAATTCAAAAACGCTTTTCCCAATTTTATCCCCTTCAGCAATAACCACAATACTTGATGATTTTCCTGCTGCTTTACTCTTTTTAAGTGAATCTAACAAACGGTCTAATCCCATATCTTCTTCAGGAATAAGAATCTCTTCTGCTCCTGCTCCAATACCTGCATTTAATGCAATATGTCCCGCATCTCTTCCCATCACCTCAACTAAGAACAAACGGTTGTGAGAACTTGCTGTATCGCGAATTTTATCAATTACTTCAACAACAGTATTTAAAGCGGTATCATATCCTAGAGTATGGCTAGTGCCAAAAATATCATTATCAATCGTACCTGGAATTCCAATTACAGGAAAGTTGTATTCTGAATTGAATAATAACGCTCCGGTAAAACTTCCGTCTCCACCAATAACAACAAAAGCATCGATTTCAGCTTTTACCAAATTATCGTATGCTTTTTTTCTTCCTTCTGGAGTTTTAAATTCCATAGAACGAGCCGATTTTAAAATCGTCCCCCCTTTATTAATAATGTTGTTAACGCTACGAGGACCCATTTCTTTAAAGTCACCTTCAATCATTCCTTGGTAACCTCTGTAAATACCCACACATCCAATATTATGAAATGCACAAGTTCTTACAACTGAACGGATAGCAGCATTCATTCCTGGTGAATCACCACCAGAAGTAAGAACACCTATTTTTCTTATTTTGTTTGACATTATTGTTTGTATTTGGCGCTAAATTAGTAAACGCTCATTAGTTTCAAAGCGATGTTTTTAATAAATTATAGAACTATTTAAAATTCAAACGTTTTCGTTAATAAGTTTTAAATTAGCGAATTAAAAATAGTATTTTTTTAAGAAAATGTAATTAAACAGTTATATTTTGATGATAAATCAATTGTGCCCTAATTAGTCCTCCTCTGGCACCCTTCCTTCTCTATTTTGTTTAGGTTGTTCCTTAGTTGATTTTTTAGAGGTCGAAAATTGAATGAATTCCGGAGTCATATCCGAATCCTGGTCCAAATACTCTGCAGGAATCGTTAGTATTACTCTTTTTTTCTTGAACATTTTTTGGATTAATTCCTTAAAAGTATCAAAATCAACTTCATACGTAAATCCTAATCCTTGGGTATAACCAATCCCTTGTCCAATATAATTAATATCATTCTCCTTATTGAATATCCGCCCATTCAAAGTGCCCTCTTCATTCAATCTCCAAAGCAATTCTACATTTCCAATAAACGCTGTTTGGTTGATGCCGCCAAAAGGAACACCGAACTTTCCATTAATTGTAATTCTTTCATTAATTTTTGAGGAAATGGATGCTTCAAAACGACCGTCTGTTTCTTTTCCTAAGCGCCTATCTGCTCCTACAACATTAATTCCGACATTAAATTTTTCATCTTCAGACTTGATGACATTACCTAATAAGCCTGTTGCTGTTTCAAACAAACTACCCGACAAATCACTTTGACTCATTCCTTCAGAACTCAAGAAGCTTCCCGTGGAAAGCAAATATAGAGCCTGTGTTTGACGAACTTCTTTGTCATATAATTTGGTTTGGATTTCTGATTTCAAAACCGAACTTACAGTAGGGAATTCTATATTAAAATCGGGATCAGGACTCATCAAATCTCCTCTAATTCCAATAACCACTTCTACAGGTACTTTCTTGTTAAAGGATGAATTATCAATTAACAACGATGGATTGGCAGTAGTTTTGTATACCGCCTCTAAATTCAATTGTGCTTTTAATGGATTCCCATCCCAAGAAATAGATCCTCCCTTTTTTACAGTAAAGCGTTTATTGATACCTGTTGTTCTAAAATTATAGGTTCCTTCATAGGCTTGGAAATCGCCCCACATATTGAATTTTCCTAAAGTATTAATTTTAAACAAAAGCGACCCATTCCCTTTACCCTTCATTCCGTGTCCAGAATTTCTATCCAATATCACTTCAACCTCAGCGTCAGGTGTGATATTAAAATCAAACTCTAGTTCCAATCCATTGTAATCTCGAACCTTTTCAATTATTCCTTTTTGCAAATTGAATTTTTCTTTTGCTGTTACAAAATGCAAAAACGAATTCTCACTTACACTCTCTGAATTATTTATTGGAATTTTTATAGAAGTCCCTTTTTCAGACTTCGCATCTACAACAATTTTAAGGTTATTAGTTAATCCATTTATTGTTGCTGAACCATTAATAAATGCAGTACCAAAGTAAGCAGCGTCATCTTTGTCTTTTGTATCTAATGCCAAAAAACGTTTCGAAGCAACGGCCAAATCTAATTTCCAATTGGAAAAATTCTTGTGTTCAATATTTCCATTAAGCAAACCTTTAGTCCCGTACTTGATATCTGTTAATGAATTATTTCTAAATAGAAATTTCTCATCTGTTACATCCACAATGGTTCTGGGAGCCAACTCATAATCAACGCCAATGTACGGAATACTCATTCCTGCTTTATCAAGATACAAGCGTCCGTTAATTTCTGGCGAATTGACATTGCCCTGAATCGTAGCATTTCCTGATACTAAACCACGAATATTAGTCAGAATCTCTCCACCTACCGAGCTAAGTGTAGCCAACTTAAACTCATCAAATTTAACACGCAAATCAAGCAGTGTTTCATTATTTTGAATAGCAAGATTTCCTCCAGCATTGAACGATTCAAAACCGTTATTATTTATTGTCGAGCTAATTGCAAAATTGGACAAACTCTGATCCCCTTCGATATCAAACTGAAGCACACCAAGGTTTGTTTTGTTCAATTGCAACTGATCAATAGCTAAAGAAGCTGTTGGTCTATATATCGCATTGTCTTGCTTAAAATTAACTGCTCCATTAATATTTCCATCAAAAACAAATAAATCATCCTCTGGTGTAATTTTATTTAGATTGACATCTTTAAAGCTCAATTTTAAATCTTTATACTTTGAACCTCGAAGTTTACCCAATAATTCAATACGTTGGTTTTCATGCGAAAGAACAATATCCTCGATGGTAAACTCTTTTAAATCTTTATCAAACACAATTCGATTATCTTGAGTATCATTTTCGTTCAAAAACCACAAATAATCTTTAAACTTTATTTCTGATTTACTTATACCAACCACATTCTTATTTTCCTTGTTTATGGTATGATACAAGTTCAAATTGAAAAAATCTTCTCCTTTATTGCCGCCCTTAAATTCAGTTCTAACAAACAGTGAATCTTTCATTGTCACATTTATCAAACTGAAATCTCGGATTTTATAATATTTACATTTAATCGAATCCATTTCAATAAAGGCATTGTACAATGGATTTTTATTATCCACATTAACTCGAACATTATCTAATGTATTTTCAGAAGCAACGATTTGTGGGGAATTGAAATTTAATTTAAATTCATTTTTATCAGAATTGATAGTACCACTTAACTTTGTATTGGATCCAATTGACACTTTTGGAAAAAGTACTTCAACAATTTTATTATTAATTGAAAAATCAAAATTTAAAAATTGTCCTTTTTCCACCTTATTAGGTTTGTAATTGGCATACAAACTTCCTAACGAATTTTCTATCAATTGCTGTAACTGGTTGAACTTGTATTTCCCTTCAATTTTACCTTCTACAATATCTGGCGAATTTACTGTAATCGTTCGTTTATTTGCCGAGTCAAAACTTGAATTGATAGCAAAATCATCAAAGTAATAGGTTGATTTAGAATTAGTGTAGGTCGTCCGATTAACAAAAACATTCCCTGATAAATTATCTGCTGAATTACCGCTAGCTTGAACTACGATATCCCCTTTCAGGATAGATATCGAATCATTAGTGAAATGTAACTTATTTAAATTAGCGTTATCAATAGCGATATTAAAATCAAAGTGATTCTCTTTTTTAGACCAATCCATCAATCCATAAAAAATCATATTTAAATTAGGATCAGCAACCGAAACTTTTCCTTGGTAAATTGGCATTTTAAAATTTCCATTTACCTCAATATTGGAATAGGGATAGGCGTTAAAATCTAGTTTAGAAACCTTCCCATTAATTTTAGTATTCAAAAATTTCTCGGTAAATCCGATTCCATCAATTGCAATATCTAAACTTACCTTACCTAAATCTTTTTCAGACACAAAGGTTCCTAAATCAAATTGATCTAAAATTACGTTACCAACATAAGAGGCTTTATCAATAAAATCAATGGATTGCATTACAAAATTAGATTTCACATTTCCTAAAGCGGTGCGCATTGTAAAATCAGCATCGATAAATTTAGTAGTCAATTCCGTTTTTCCTGCCAAATTGAATTGGCCTAATTTTTTCAAATTCAAAGGCAATGTCTTGCCCAACACATTTGGCAATAAACGTACAAGATCATTATAGCTAGACGAAAGAGTACTAAACTTTCCTTTCATATAAAATTCCTTTCCTGTATCGGGAAACAAATTTTTAAATCGGATAGCGCCAATCATTTTGCTTTTATTCGAACTTACTAAATTGATTTGGCTGACCTTTAAATTATTTAACGGCCCTAGTGCATTGGCTTTCAAATAAAAAAAATGGTTTTTACCCAATTCTTTGTAAAAACAACGAATGTCATTTGAGGCCAAGCTGGAAGAGGATAATTGTACATCAAATTGCACTTTATTATTGAAATCGGAAAAGTCTTCGATCGCATAATTTAATGCAACATTGGCCTTGATTTGGGAGTTTTCTTTAGTTTGTGCGTCTAACTTAGTTAGTTTTAGTTGTTTTTTGGTATAACTCAATAATCCACTTAGTTTTTTTACATATACACCACGATGATCTAAAAATGACATTTTCAGAATCGAAGTAGTCACATCAGGACCATACAATTTAAAATCAGTAAGCTGAATATTCAGTTTAGTAAAATCGACGTCTTTGGGTACTACTCGATTTTCATCGGTCAAAATAAAATGTCCTTTGGTAATTTTAGCTTCTTTGGCAGTCAATAAAAAATGTTTATCCGTAGCCGTAGTATCTTGCCCAAAGGCATTAATAAAAACATCTAAATTGGTTAGCTTTTCTTTTTTGTAGGTTTTAAGATTGAATAATACACCATCCAAATGCAATTCACTAAAAATCAAATCACCATCCAGCAATTTCTTTCCATCTAAAATGGAAGTCTTGATCCGATTACTGTAAATTAAAGTATCTTGATGATGATCTCTGATCAATACATTTTTGAATTTTACTCCGCCAAAAGGAGAAATCGCCACCTCGTCTATGCTAATATCAGTTCCGAAGTCGTCATTAATCGAAGTCATCACGTATTTCGCAATGCTAGTTTGCACCACAGGCAAGCTAAGTGCAATGCCTAGAATCAGCAAAAACAGGAGGAATCCTATTAGCGAATACGATACTATTTTTTTGACGTTTTTGATACGGCTACTAATTTAATTTTTTGAAACTCTAATTTGCCTTCGCAAAGGGGATGCTTTAAATAAAAATTCTTTAATTTTGGCTACTTTCTTAAACAGATATAGAACGCCAAATATAATTTAAAATTCGCGCTTTTTTATGCAAAATTCCGAGGTTTTTATTCTTGCCATCGAAAGTTCGTGCGACGATACAGCAGCTGCCGTTTTACATAACGACAAAGTACTGTCAAATGTTGTTGCCAATCAGTTGATTCACAATCAATATGGCGGTGTTGTTCCTGAACTTGCTTCAAGAGCACACCAACAAAATATTGTTCCTGTTATCGATGCTGCACTGCGAAAAGCAAATATACAAAAAGAACAACTGTCGGCAATTGCTTTCACTCAAGGTCCTGGACTAATGGGTTCGTTGTTAGTGGGAAGTTCTTTTGCAAAATCACTAGCCATGGCTTTGCAAATTCCATTAATCGCAGTGAATCATATGCACGCTCATATTTTAGCTCATTTTATTGACGAAGAAGGATTTGACAAACCGGAGTTTCCTTTCCTGGCATTAACCATTAGCGGTGGGCACACCCAAATTGTTCGTGTCGATGGTTTTTTTAATATGACGATTATTGGAGAAACCACAGATGATGCTGTCGGCGAGGCTTTTGACAAAAGTGCTAAAATACTTGGTCTTCCCTATCCTGGCGGACCTTTGGTAGACAAATATGCGCAATTAGGAAATCCAAAAGCCTTTGCGTTTACCAAACCTAAAGTACCCGGATTGGATTTTAGTTTCTCAGGATTAAAAACTGCTATTTTGTATTTTATCCAAAAGAAACAATTGGAAAACCCGAATTTTATCGAAGAAAACACCAACGATATTTGCGCTTCCATTCAACATACCATCATTGAAATTTTGATGGATAAATTGAAACTGGCTGTCAAAGAGACTGGAATCAAACAAATTGCCATTGGCGGAGGTGTTTCTGCTAATTCCGGAATACGCGCCACTTTAAAAGAGGCAGAAAAAAAATACGGATGGAAAACTTTCATTCCTAAGTTTGAATACACCACCGATAATGCTGCAATGATTGGAATTGTAGGTTATCAAAAGTTTTTATCTGAACATTTCGAAACGGCATCTGTAGTTTCGAAAGCACGAATTCAATTTTAAAATTATGCAATTATTCTATAATGCCACAATAAACGAAGCTACAGAAACCTTTACTTTTGATAGAGAAGAAAGTAAACATATTATTAAAGTGTTGCGTAAAAAGGATGAAGATATATTATTTGTAACTAATGGTTTAGGTTTTTTATTTACAACAAAAATTATCTTGGCTTCCGATTCAAAATGCACCGTACAAATTGTATCATTTGAAAAAGCTACGCCAGCACCTTTCCAATTACATTTAGCTGTCGCGCCAACCAAAATGAACGACCGTTACGAATGGTTTTTGGAAAAAGCAACTGAAATTGGCATTCAAGAAATCACACCTATTCTGTGTGATCGTTCAGAAAGAAAAGTAGTTAATACCGATCGTTTTGAAAAAATTATTCTTTCAGCAATGAAACAATCGAACGCTTTGTATTTGCCCAAACTGAATCCAGCAATTTCATTCAAAGAATTTGTAAAACAAAAAAAAGGAGGTCTTCAGCTTATTGCTCATTGCGAAGAAACCGGTAAGAAAACATTAAAAGCTGTTTTAGAACCTAATACTGATGTTACCTTATTAATCGGTCCGGAAGGTGATTTTTCTGAAAAAGAAATCGCATTAGCAATGGAACAAAATTACATTCCTGTTACCTTAGGTAATACAAGACTTCGCACTGAAACTGCAGCTGTTGTAGCCTGTCATAGCGTGGTATTCTTTAATGAGAATTAAACTAAATGCAACTTACTCACGAAAATACTCAGTTTGAAAAAAGATGTTTCCCAATCACCTTGGTGTGTGATCATATCTATTTTCAACAAAACTTAGGCTCATTGTTCCGAATTGGAGAAGCTTTTGGAATTGAGAAAATTATTTTCATTGGTAAGGACATTCCATTGACTCCAAGAAAAATCAATAAAACTTCTCGAAGTACTCATTTACAAATTCCACACAGTATAGTAGAAGAAACGACTGAAGCTATCTCATTATTACAAAAAGAAGAATACCACATTATTGCATTAGAAATTACAAGTACAAGTAGTCCTATTCAACAATTGATGGTTCCTAAAAACAAAAAAATTGCATTGATAATTGGTAATGAAATTGAGGGTGTTAGTGCCTCTCTATTGGCTATTGCCAACCAAATTTCACATATTACCATGTATGGCAACAACAGCAGTATGAATGTGGTTCAAGCCACTAGTATTGCACTGTATGAAATTAGTAATCAAATGAATGAAATACCTTAATTGAATTGATTTTTTTGAATCTTTTCCTATCTTTATAACATAATGTCAGTTTATTAAATCCAATTCATAAATGATTACATCTAAAACAATTGCAAGCGGAATTCTAAGATCGATTGGTTTCTTGATACTTATTGGAATATCGCTCTTTTTCATATACCAAATTCAGGCTGTAATTGTGTACTTAATTGTTTCATTAATTCTCACGCTTATTGGCAAACCAATCATGAGTTTTTTAAAAACCAGATTGCGATTTCCTAATACATTAGCTACCATAACTACATTAATTTTCTTTTTTCTACTAATCATAGGGTTTATTTCGTTGTTTATCCCTTTGATTTTATCACAAAGCGAAAGTTTGTCTCTACTCAACACCGCCGAAATTGAACAAAACATCAATCAGCTAATTCATCAAATTGCAGTGTTCTTAGACAATCACAATGTAGATTCTGCGCGTTTTTTAAAAGAAACCAATATCAGTTCGAAAATTGACTTCAATTTTGTACCGCAATTATTGAATACTATTCTCAATACCATTAGCAGTTTTGGCGTTGGATTAGCCTCTGTGTTTTTTATCACTTTTTTCTTTTTGAAAGATAAGGCATACTTTATTGAAAACTTAAAACTCCTAATCCCCGACTCACACGAAGCTCCTATCATTAATTCATTGGATAAAATTAATCACTTACTGTCGCGCTACTTTATTGGTTTGTTACTACAACTGGGAATCGTGTTTATTTTGTACCTAATTGTATTGTCCATTTTTGGAATTTCAAATGCCTTCATCATTGCTTTTTTGTGTGCGGTTCTCAATATCATCCCTTATATCGGACCGCTGATTGCTTCAATAATAGCAGCTGTTTTAACCATGATCAGCCATTTAGGAAATGACTTCCAAACCGAAACCTTGCCCATTACTATTTATATTCTGATCGGATTTTGGATCGTACAACTTATTGATAACAATCTTTCCCAACCGATTATTTTTTCGAAAAGTGTGAGCTCGCATCCTTTAGAAATTTTCTTAGTAATCTTAATTGCTGGATTTCTTTCTGGCATAGTAGGAATGGTAATCGCCGTGCCTTTGTACACTATTTTGAAAGTGATTGGAAAAGAATTTTTTCCAAATAATGTGGTAATCCAATTATTAACTAAAAACATTTAGACTTGGATTTAGCTATTTTAAATCCTAGTGTTCAGGAATTCATTCAAAAGCAAATCGGAGCATCGGTAGCGGCATTAGCGTTACAAAAAAATCCGTTTCCAGAAGTTGAATGGATTGCTATTTTGAACCAAATTGAAGCCAAAACAAAAGCAAAAGATAAATTACCCACTTGGTTTAACACGACTAATATTATCTATCCCTCGAAGATTTCGGTGGAGCAAACTTCTTCGGAAAGTACCGCCCAATACAAATCAGGTCTGATAGCCGGTAAAAGTCTCATTGACTTATCGGGCGGATTTGGCGTGGACGATTATTACTTTGCCAAACAATTTGAAACCCTAACCCATTGCGAAATCAATTCGGATTTGTCAGCAATTGTAAAGCATAATTTTGAGCAATTAGGCGTTACCAATATTGACTGTATCCCAGGAGATAGCCAAGCGACTCTTTCAACACTTTCAACAAAATGGGATTGGATGTACATCGATCCGTCTAGGCGCAACGATGCTAAAGGCAAAGTATTCATGCTTGCGGACTGCCTACCCAATGTCCCTGAGAATTTAGATTTCTATTTTAATAAATCAAAAGCCATTTTAATTAAGACTGCACCCTTATTAGATCTTGCAGCTGGACTTTCAGAATTGCAAAATGTAAAAGCAATTCATATTGTGGCTTTGGAAAACGAAGTGAAAGAATTACTTTGGGAATTGCACAAAAATTACTCTGACGAGATCATTATCAAAACCGTTAATATCAGTAAAGAAGCGAATGCTACTTTTGAATTTAATCTTAACGAAGAAGGTGTCGAAGCGAGTTATTCGTTACCAAAACGCTATTTATACGAGCCTAATAGTGCCATTATGAAATCAGGCGGATTCAACGAAGTGGGCGTTTTTTACCAATTGGATAAATTACACAAGCATTCGCATTTGTACACTTCGAATGATTTAATTGATTTTCCAGGACGTGTGTTTGAAATACTACACAACATACCCTACTCAAAAAAAGAAATCAAAACACATCTTGAAAACACTAAACACAATATTACCACACGTAACTTTCCCGAAACGGTTGAAGTTATTCGTAAAAAATGGAAAATTAAAGAAGGAGGAAATTCCTATTGTTTTTGTACAACCGATATGAAAAATGATAAAATAGTTTTACTTTGCACCAAAATAAAATAACCATGAAAAACGCAGTTGCAATCGCTTTCTTTTTGATCAGTTTTGTCACATTGGCACAAAAACCATGTGAATACACCACTAACGTAACCGATTCTATTGGCACTTATAAATCGACCAAAGAATACATGATTGCTGAGAAAAACTTTGGAGAAACTGCTAGCTATATTTTCTTTTCATTAGCAGTTGCCGATGGAATGCCTTTATTAAACGTTCAGTTGATTCAAAAAAGTAAAGGATTTATGAAAGCCAATTGTTTTGACAAAAATTCTAAATTATTTTTACAATTAAACAATGGGAAAGTAGTAACGTTAATCCATATTGATCAGGAAAACTGTGGGTCGATGCTTCGCGATGACAAAGGATTTGACAACCGATTAACACCCGGAACTTTTATGTTTATGAAAGATAGCTTTGACGAATTGAAAAAATCTCCGGTTTCTATGATGCGAATCAAATACTTAACCGATACAGAGGATTATGTGCTAAAAAAACAATTCACATCGGAATTGAATAATGAAGTATACGAACCTGAAACCTACTTTATTCAGAATATTGACTGTGCCAAATAATCCATTCTAAAGTCAACTATTCACATAGCCATTTGGCATTGGAAACTTTCTCTTTAGACGCATTTTTTAAGTTGTAATGCCACCACTCGGAATCAAAGGAAACAAAGCCGCTTTTTTGCATGATTCTTTTGAGAAGTAATCTATTTTCCTTCACTTCATCTGGAAGATTGTCAAAATAATGACCTGCTTCGGGACCGAAAAAATCAAATGAAGTACCCATATCTAGTTCTTTTCCATCAGCATCGACTATAGTAATATCGACCGCACCCCCTCTGTTATGAATAGATCCTTTGGCAGGATCGGCAACATACTCGGGATTGGAAACGATTTTCCACATTCTTTTTTGGATATCCAAAGGACGGTAACAATCAAATAGTTGAATACGATATCCTTTTCTCATGAACTTAGTATTGGCTTTAACCAAGGCTTTGACTGTTTGTAAGCGCAAAAAACATTCGGCACAATCGTATACTTTTGCTTTCAAGAAATTGTCTTCTGTAGCATATTTCATATCATAGACAAAGTCAGTACTATAGTCTTTCAGTTTCACAAAAGTCGTGTCAGCAATTGCTTCTTTTTGCTGTGAATAGACTGATGAAGTACATAAAAATAAAACCAATAGTAAAAAAGAGTAATTCAATCGCATCGCATTATTTTGATCAATTATGGCTTAAAAGTATTTCTTTTTTTTGACTCTTTTAAAACTCTGCAATTAAATTTGAATTCGTTAAATTGTAACCCAATAGAAAATATTATTTTTGACTAAAATTAATTCGCTATGAAAATCCAATCGCTACTCGTATTATTTTTCGTTTTTGTAAACAGTAATTTGGCATTGGCTCAAGCCAAAAAAACAATTCCGGCTAGTCAAATTGAATTTCAGTCACCTGAATACGCAAATAAAATGTACTATTTAGCCAGTCACTATGGCAAATACCAAACGTTATTGGATTCTGTAAAAGGAACTTCCGAAGGCAAATTAGTCTTTAAAAAAGGTCAAAAATATGTGGAAGGGATTTATATGTTAGTTACTCCCGACAAGAAAATAGAATTGGAATTCATGATGGATAACGACCAAAAATTCGCAATTCAACTAACCAATCCTACTGAGAAAACAATTTCTATACAAAACTCACCTTTGAACCAAGATTTCAACGCGTTCAATTCCTTTTTCAAAACCAAAATGGAAGGAATCAAAGCTTTAGAAAAAAACCTAGCCGATACAAAGACCCAACAAGACAGTGCTATTGTAATTCAAGATTTGAAGAGAATTCAAGGCGAAATCAATCTATATAAGAATAATTATATCCAAACCAATCCGGCGAATACCTTAGCGTTGTTGTTTCGAATGAGTCAGCCTATTGACAACTTCTCAAACAAACCGGCCGAAGAAAAACTAGCCACTAAAACAGATTCTATTGCCTATTTGAAGAAGCATTTTTTTGACGGCATCGATTTTAAAGACAATCGCTTATTGCGAAATCCATTTTTAGAAAACCGAATTACTACCTACTTCAACTCTTTCGTTCCTGTAACACCTGAAGCGGTTACTGCTGAAATCAACCAAATTTTAAATCAAACCGATCTTCCTAACGGAGATGTTTTCAAATACCTTAGTTTACATTTTGTTGATTTGTATGCCGAGCCAAAAATCATGGGAATGGATCGTGTGTTCATTAACATTTACAATACTTATTTCAAAAACAAAGAATACCCTTGGCTACAGCTCAAACAAAAAGAATTCTTTAAATTCAAAGTAGCGAGTATCAAAGACAATTTAGTAGGTGATAAAGGACGTAATTTATTCATGTTGACCCAAGATCAAAAACGAATTGATTTGTACGATATCAAAGCCAAATACACCGTAATCGCTTTTTGGGATCCTACTTGTGGGCATTGCGCTACCGAAATTCCGAAAATGCACCAATTGTATGAAACAGAATGGAAACAAAAAGGCGTTGTCGTTTTTGCCATAAACAACAACACCAATGAAATGGTAAAATGGAAAGAGTTTATTGAAAAAGAAAAACTATCCGATTGGACTAATGTATATCCGGCTCCTGTAGTTACCGGAAATTACACCAAAGAAGATGTCGATTTCCAAACATTGTACAATGTAAGACAAACTCCGGTGATCTACCTTTTGGACCAAGACAAAAAAATCATCGCTAAAAAAGTAGGTCCCGAAAACTACACTAAAATCATAGAGCAATTGGAGAAGAAAAAATAAAATTATCTCTCGTAAGGTTAATAACTATTTTTCTATTGAAAGTAATCTGAACTTTCTGTTTGTTACATTTGTTTCGATGAAATTAAAACCGTTACATACCACTACTACCCTTGAGTTTTACACTCCTGATTTTTCAACAGAGGCGCGACTACCCTATGTTGACGCTGGTTTACGCGCTGGTTTTCCATCACCCGCTGATGATTTTATTGAATTATCTATTGACATTAATAAAGAATACATCAAAAACAGAGATTGTACTTTCTTTGCTAAGGTAAAAGGTCATTCCATGAAGAATGCCGGAATTTATGATGGCGATTTACTCATCATAGACAAAAGTTTAGAACCTCAAAACGATAAAATTGCGGTCTGCCAAATCGATGGCAACTTTACGGTAAAACGCATCAAAATTGAACACAATATAGTGTGGTTAATTGCCGAAAATGAAGATTTTGAACCCATCAAAGTCACTCCCGAAAACGAATTGATTATTTGGGGAATTGTAACCGCATCCATCAAAAAATTCTAATGTTTGCACTCGTAGATTGTAATAATTTCTATGCCTCTTGTCAAAGGGTATTTGAACCGCATTTAATTGGAAAACCAGTAGTGATCCTTTCCAATAATGACGGTTGTGTTATTGCGCGTTCCAATGAGGCCAAAGCATTAGGCATTCCCATGGGAGCACCCGCTTTTCAATTTGAGGCGTTATTTAAAAAAAATCAAGTGCATGTCTATTCTTCCAATTATGCACTCTACGGCGACATGAGTAGCCGGGTGATGAATCTCTTAACTACCTTCACGCCTGAAATTGAAGTATACAGTATTGACGAAGCCTTTTTAAAATTCAAAGGATTTGAATTGTTTGACTTGGAAGAATACGGAATTAAAATGCAACGCACCGTTACTAAAGGCACCGGAATTCCAGTAAGTATTGGTTTTGCACCCACTAAAGCACTGGCAAAAGTGGCCAATAAGATCGCTAAAAAATTCCCGGAGCGAACTCAAAGCGTCTATGTAATTGATTCGGAAGAAAAGAGAATCAAAGCGTTGAAATGGACTAAAATCGCGGATGTTTGGGGCATTGGACGACGCTATGCCAAACGTCTAGAATCACTCCATATCAAAACAGCTTATGCTTTTACCCAATTATCCGATGATTGGGTACGCAAAGAAATGTCGGTGGTAGGTTTACGATTAAAGCGTGAATTGGAAGGAAAGCCGACCTTAGATTTAGAAGAAGCTTCCAATAAAAAAGCCATTGCTACCACGCGTTCTTTCGAAAAAACCTATACTAGTTTGGATCAAGTTTCAGAACGAGTAGCCACTTTTACAGCCCATTGTGCCGAAAAAATACGAAAACAACAAAGTCAGTGCAACCTAGTCATGGTCTTTGTGAAAACTAACGGATTCAGTCCAAATGCACCACAATATTCCCGAAGTATTGTCATTAAAACAGATTACCCAACCGATTCCACCATCGATTTAAACCGCTATGCGCAAATAGGTTTGAAAGCCATTTTTAAAGAAGGATATCAGTACAAAAAAGCAGGAGTAATTTGCATGGGCTTAACCCCTAATGCAACGGTGCAATTGTCCTTGTTTACCACTGCCAATCCAAAACACCAACCTTTAATGCGCGTGGTAGACCGACTCAATCATTCCATAGGAAAAACCGTAGTGCGTTTTGCAAGCCAATCTTTTGGTAGGCAATGGAAAATGAAACAAGAAAAACTATCCCAACGCTATACTACCAATATCAAAGAAGTAGTGGAGATTGAATTATAATTCAATTAAGTATAATCCAAAAACAAAAAAACCTACTGTTTCCAGTAGGTTTATAATGTGATCGCAGAAGGATTCGAACCTTCGACCGCCTGCTTAGAAGGCAGGTGCTCTATCCAGCTGAGCTATGCGACCAGTGTTGTTGTAGTCGGGGTGGCAGGATTCGAACCTGCGGCCTCCTGCTCCCAAAGCAGGCGCGATAACCGGGCTACGCTACACCCCGAAAAAGCAAAATAAAAAAGCGGAGAGACAGGGACTCGAACCCTGGCGACGATTGCTCGTCGACAGATTAGCAATCTGCTCCATTACCACTCTGGCACCTCTCCAAGCTCAAAGAACGTGTCCTATTTTGCGGTGGCAAATGTAGCACTTCATTGTATTAATCACAACTATTTTATGCCTTTTTTTACTTTTATTTTTAGAAATTCGTTAAATCAGTTCACAATCAAGCGAGTAGCTACAATCAACCGCCTCTTTATAAATACCAAAACAGAATACTGAAATCAAAATTTGAATTTGCATAAAAAAGAGTAAATTTGCTACACCAACTAATTAAAGTACTATGAACAAAAGAGTCGTTATTGTAGCCGCTGCCCGAACTCCCATTGGAAGTTTTATGGGAGGATTATCAACCACTCCTGCGCCACAATTAGGAGCCATTGCTATCAAAGGTGCACTAGAGAAAATCCATCTCGATCCTGCTTTAGTTGATGAAGTGTTCATGGGAAATGTGGTACAAGCTGGTGTAGGACAAGCTCCTGCAAGACAAGCCGCACTTTTTGCTGGCTTACCTAATTCGGTTGCTTGTACTACAGTAAATAAAGTATGTGCCTCCGGAATGAAAGCCGTAATGTTTGCCGCTCAAGCCATTCAATCTGGCGATGCTGAAGTTGTCATTGCTGGCGGAATGGAAAACATGAGTTTGATTCCACACTATACTCACCTTAGAGCGGGAACTAAATTTGGTCCCACTACCCTATTAGACGGAATGCAAAAAGACGGACTTACCGATGCCTATGACAATACTGCTATGGGAGTAAGTGCCGATCTTTGTGCTAGCGAGTATAAAATTTCTAGAGATGAGCAAGACCAATTTGCCATTCAATCCTATGAGCGAAGTTCCAAAGCTTGGGAAGCTGGAAAATTTGATAACGAAATTGTTCCCGTAGCAGTGCCTCAGCGCAAGGGAGAGCCTGTAATCGTTTCAAAAGATGAAGAGTACACCAATGTAAAATTGGATAGAGTTAGTAGCTTAAACCCTGCTTTTACCAAAGACGGAACGGTTACAGCTGCCAATGCTTCTACCATTAATGATGGAGCAGCTGCTTTGGTACTCATGAGTGAAGAAAAAGCAATCGCATTGGGTATATCTCCTTTGGCGTATGTCCTTTCGTATGCTGATGCAGCACAAGAACCAAAATGGTTTACTACAAGTCCAGCACTAGCACTTCCGAAAGCCTTGAAAAAAGCCAACCTCACCATGGAAGACGTTGACTATTTTGAGTTTAACGAAGCTTTTTCAGTAGTAGGTTTGGCCAATGCCAAAATATTAAATCTAGATATAAATAAAGTAAACGTAAACGGTGGTGCTGTTTCATTAGGACATCCGCTGGGATGTTCTGGAGCACGAATCATCGTGACATTATTGAATGTATTGGAACAAAATAACGGAAAAATTGGAGCAGCAGCAATCTGTAATGGTGGCGGTGGAGCTTCTGCAATACTAATTGAAAGAGCCTAAATCATAACTATAAAGAGTCATCAATGTTTGGAATTTGTAATCTAGCCATTATCCCAGTTCGAGCGGAGCCTAGCGACAGAAGCGAAATAGTTTCTCAAGTTTTGTTTGGCGAACATTTTGAAGTGGTAGAAGAGTTAAAACAATGGCGACGAATCAAATTACAGTATGACGATTATGAAGGTTGGGTTGATTCCAAACAATTCCAAATTATTTCTGAAGCAGCTTATAACACCCTCTCAAAAGAACCAATTGTTTTAAATGCCGATTTGATTGATTACATCTCTGCTCCTAACAACACTTTATTACCAATTCCTATAGGAGCCTCGCTGTCATTTTTACAACATAGCGATATCAATACAGCTCAATTTGAATTTGAAGGAACTAAAACCAGCGGAATTCAGGATAAAAACCAACTCATCTCTACTGCATTTATGTATTTGAATGCGCCCTATTTATGGGGAGGAAAAACACCTTTCGGAATTGACTGTTCTGGTTTTACTCAAATGGTGTACAAATTAAATGGTTATCATTTGTTTAGAGATGCTTCGCAACAAGCAACACAGGGTGAAGCCTTGAGTTTTATTGAAGAAAGCGAACCAGGAGATCTAGCTTTTTTTGATAATGAAGAAGGAAACATTATCCATGTGGGTATTATAATGGAAAACAATTACATTATTCATGCTAGCGGAAAAGTTCGGATTGATCGTCTGGATCATTTAGGAATTTTTAATCCCGAAACACAAAAACACACCCACAAACTAAGAGTCATCAAAAAAATTATATAAATAAAAAAGCCGAATTTTTCAATTCGGCTTTTTTATTGGTTCAAAGAATGAAAATTATTTTTTCATTTTAGCTTTCAATGCTTTTGCTTTTTCAGTCATTTCTAACGCTCTGTAAACACTTAACAAAGTTCCTTTTACTTCTTCGTTTGTACCATCCAATTCAGATGCTTTTTCTAAATAAGGCAAAGCAGATGTAAATACAGCTTCTCTTTGTTTTTTCAACACTTCGTAACGTTTGTTGTCTTTTTCAGAGTTACCTAATTTTTGAATTTCTTCAAATAATTTTTTATCAGCATCTAATTTTAAGATCGCCAAATTCAAATACGCATTTACGTAGTCAGGTTTGATTTCGATCGCTCTTTTGTAATATTTCTCAGCCTCTACTAAATTTTTAGCATTATAACTGATTACCCCTAAGTTAAAAACTAAGTCCGCATCGTTTGGGCTTTGTGCCAAAACTTCCGTGATTAATTTTTTGTAGGTGTCGTAATCTTTAGTATCCAGATATAAATTTGCTTCAGTAAGAATTAATGATTTATCATCTGGATTAGCCGCTCTAGCCTCAGCCACTGCCTTTTTAGCTTCAGCCACTTTTCCGTTTTGTACCAAAATCAAAGCCATATTTTTGAAGATTTCGCCTCTTTTAGATGGAATATCTTCTGTTCTTGGTTTTTCGTGGGTACCTAATTTCACCATTTGGTCTCTTTCTTTTGCAGTTGGAAAAAATTGCTCTTCACCATTGATTTTATTCACTGCATAGAAATTAGTTCCTTTACCCGAATAGTTTAACTTTTTTAATTCATCATACGCATTATAGGCTGTTTCATATTCTTTTGCATTTACATAAGTAGAGGCTGCATAATACAAATTGATGGTATCTTTTTTATCCAACAAATAGGCATCATATAATTTTTTAGCCCCAGCAGCATGTTTTTCTGCTTTGGAATCAGCGATAGCCGCATTGATTAATTTGTATTTAACATCAATAATTGAAGTTGACGCTTGAGCTGAAAACTTTGCTTTACCAGAAGTTTTCTCAATTGTCAATACTTCTTGGTAGGCTTTGGCAGCAGCCGAAAGATTAGCATCTGTATTTTCATTTTTTGTAGCTAAAGCCAAGTGAGCATTAGCTTTTACAAATTGGAATTGTGCTTTTTCAGCATCTGGCGCAGCTGCAGACGCAGCTTCA
This sequence comes from Flavobacteria bacterium GWA2_35_26, assembly GCA_001800905.1. Lineage (GTDB taxonomy): Bacteria > Bacteroidota > Bacteroidia > Flavobacteriales > Flavobacteriaceae > Flavobacterium. Next base: position 321,666 of record MGWH01000006.1, read on the forward strand.
GCTCCTTGTAAAATAGTTATTGCTTCTTGAGCATTTCCTGCTTTTAATGCTTTTTCAGCTGCTTTAATTTGGTCTTTTTGAGCAAAAGTGGCAACCGATATCAGCAAAGCTGATGCTAGTAGTACATATTTACTTTTCATAGTATTCTAAATTTGATTGGTTTTAATTATAGTTTTTATTTATTCGTCAGAATCATCTTCGTCAGCATCATCTCCTTCTTCGTCGTCCACGATTTCCTCGTCATCATCATCATCATCGTCAGCAGCACCATCATCTTCTAGTACTTCTAGAACTGGTTTTACTCTTTCAATCACTTCGACTTCAATTGGATTTCCATCTTCATCTAATTCAACCTCGGCCGGATCGTCCTTCATTACTTTAGTAACCGCCGCAATAGAATCATTTCCTTTGATGTTGATTAATTTTACTCCTTGAGTTGCACGTCCCATAACACGAAGATCTTCCACCGCCATACGGATAGTCAAACCTGATTTGTTGATAATCATCAAATCATCAGCATCAGTCACCGCATTGATCGAAATCAATTGACCCGTTTTTTCGGTAATATTCAATGTTTTCACACCTTTTCCACCACGATTCGTGATTCTGTACTCATCTAAGCTAGAACGTTTACCGTAACCATTTTCAGCAACAACTAAAATTTCGCTGCTCATATCGTTCACAGTCACCATTCCGATTACTTCATCTTTATCGTCTTTCAAAGTAATTCCGCGAACTCCCGAAGCTGTTCTACCCATTGGACGGGTTTTAGTTTCTTCAAAACGAACTAATTTACCCGACTTAACAGCCAAAATAATTTGACTTTCACCATTAGTCAATTGAGCCGCTAATAATTCGTCACCTTCTTTAATAGTAATAGCAGCAACTCCATTTACACGAGGTTTAGAATATTTCTCTAAAGAAGTTTTCTTCACCTGTCCTTGTTTAGTCACCATCACTAAATTATGGCTCGTTACATACTCTTTGTCTTTCAAGTCTTGTGTACAAATGAATGCTTTCACTTTATCATCCGACTCGATATTGATTAAGTTTTGTAATGCTCTTCCTTTGGCAGTTTTGCTTCCTTCTGGAATTTCGTACACACGCATCCAGAAACATTTCCCTTTTTGCGTAAAGAACATCATGTACTGGTGATTCGTAGCCACAAACATATGCTCTAAGAAATCTTGGTCACGAGTACCTGCACTTTTTTGTCCTACTCCACCTCTATTTTGAGTTTTGTATTCTGACAAGTTCGTACGTTTGATATAACCTGCATGTGAAATTGTAATGACTACATTTTCATCAGCAATCAAATCTTCGATACTTACATCGCCACCAGAATATTCGATTTGAGAACGACGCTCATCACCATATTTATCTCTGATTTCAACTAATTCTTCTTTGATCAAGGCGATTCTTAAATTCACATCAGCTAATAAGGCTCTTAAGTGCTCAATTAACTTCATGATTTCTTCGTACTCAGCACGTAATTTATCTTGCTCTAATCCTGTTAATTGACGCAAACGCATTTCAACAATAGCACGAGCTTGAATATCAGATAATTTGAATCTCTCGATTAATTTTTCTTTGGCTTCATCAGTATTTTTAGACGCTTTGATCAAAGCAATTACTTCGTCAATATTGTCTGAAGCAATGATTAATCCTTCCAAAATATGCGCTCTTTCTTCTGCTTTACGCAATTCAAATTGTGTTCTACGAATAACCACATCGTGACGGTGCTCAACGAAATGATGAATCATATCTTTAAGATTCAACGTTTCTGGACGACCATTCACTAAGGCAATATTGTTTACACTGAATGAAGATTGTAATTGAGTATACTTATATAAGGTATTCAACACTACATTTGGTGTAGCATCACGTTTCAAGATATATACGATTCTCATACCATTTCTATCCGACTCATCACGGATATTGGCAATACCTTCAATTTTCTTTTCGTTTACTAAGTCAGCAGTACGTTTGATCATATCTGCTTTATTCACTTGGTACGGAATTTCAGTTACAATGATAGATTCTCTACCATCTACTTCTTCAAAACCTACTTTAGCACGAATGACTACTCTTCCACGACCCGTTTTGAACGCTTCACGCACTCCTTCGTATCCGTATATAATTCCTCCTGTTGGAAAATCGGGTGCTTTAACATGTGTAATTAACTCGTCAATTTCAATGTCATTATTGTCAATGTAGGCAATAGTTCCATTAATAACTTCTGTCAAGTTGTGAGGCGGCATATTAGTAGCCATACCTACTGCAATACCTGTAGCTCCATTAATTAATAAGGTAGGAACACGGGTTGGCATTACTTTAGGTTCGTACAACGTGTCGTCAAAGTTCAATTGGAAATCAACTGTTTCTTTTTCGATGTCAGCCATAATTTCTTCCGAAATCTTACGCATTCTAGCCTCAGTATAACGCATCGCTGCAGGACTATCACCATCAACAGAACCAAAGTTACCTTGTCCATCAACTAATAAGTAACGCATACTCCACTCTTGCGCCATACGCACCATAGCATCATAAACTGAAGTATCACCGTGAGGGTGGTACTTACCTAAAACCTCCCCTACAATTCTAGCGGATTTTTTGTGGGCTTTATTAGAAAAAACTCCTAAATCATACATTCCGTAAAGTACTCTTCGATGCACAGGTTTCAAACCATCTCTAACATCTGGAAGTGCTCTTGATACAATTACCGACATCGAATAATCGATGTAAGCTGATTTCATTTCATCTTCTATGTTAATAGGAATTAACTTTTCTCCTTCAGACATAAGTTATTATATTAAAAAATTATATTAGTTTCAAAACGTGCCAATATACGGAGATTTGAAATTTTTAATGGTATTTTTAACTACTTATTTCAATGATTTATTAACAACTTTTCCATGTGTTTTGGTTAATAAAATAAGCCGATTTATACTGTCATTTTATTATTTTTTTTGTCAATTAGCTGACAGCAGTAGTTAAGGGTATGGTATTTGGTTTTCCAAACCCAATTAACTAAATTTACACTATCAAAAATAAATGTATGGATGATAATTTTTCACCAAGAGTAAAAGATGTAATCACTTATAGTAAGGAAGAAGCCTTACGATTAGGACATGATTTCATTGGTACCGAACACCTAATGTTAGGAATTCTTAGAGATGGAAACGGAAAAGCAATTCATATTTTGAATACGCTTGCAGTAGATTTAGATCACTTGCGTAGAAAAGTAGAAATCTTAAGTCCTGCCAATCCAAGCATAGAAGTAAGTGTAGAAAAGAAAAATTTACATCTTACGCGACAAGCTGAAAGAGCTTTAAAAACTACATTTTTGGAAGCCAAGGTATTCCAAAGCCCTTCTATAAGTACCGCACATTTGCTTTTATGCATATTGCGAAATGAAAACGATCCTACAACCAAACTACTCAACAAGATGAAAATCGATTATGATGTAGTGAAAGAACAATACGTAAATATGACTCCAGCAGAAGATGATTTCATGGAAAACTTGCCAAAAAACGAGTCGTATAATGACGAATCAGGACAAGATGACAGCCTTAAAGAAAGTAACTTTAACAATCCTACCAATAAATCCAACAAGAAGTCTAAAACACCTGTTTTAGATAATTTCGGAAGGGATTTAACAGAAATGGCAGAAGAAGGAAAATTAGACCCTGTAGTGGGACGCGAAAAAGAAATTGAACGTGTTTCCCAAATTCTGAGTCGAAGAAAAAAGAACAATCCTTTATTAATTGGAGAACCTGGTGTAGGTAAATCAGCAATTGCCGAAGGTTTGGCTTTGCGAATTATCCAAAAAAAGGTATCGCGTATATTATTCAACAAACGTGTAGTAACTTTAGATTTAGCCAGTTTAGTTGCCGGGACAAAATACCGTGGTCAGTTTGAAGAACGTATGAAAGCTGTGATGAACGAGCTAGAAAAAAATGACGATATCATTCTTTTTATTGACGAAATACACACTATTGTTGGTGCTGGTGGAGCGACAGGTTCTTTGGATGCTTCCAATATGTTCAAACCTGCCTTAGCGCGTGGCGAAATTCAATGTATCGGAGCTACCACTTTAGATGAATACCGTCAGTATATTGAAAAAGATGGTGCTTTAGAAAGACGTTTTCAAAAAATAATTGTTGAACCGACTTCGGTTCCTGAAACAATTACCATTTTGAACAATATCAAAAATAAATACGAAGACCATCATAATGTAACCTACACTCAAGAAGCTATTGAAGCTTGTGTAAAATTAACCGACAGATACATGTCGGAGCGTTTTTTACCAGACAAAGCGATCGATGCTTTAGACGAAGCAGGTTCAAGAGTTCACATTACTAACATTGAAGTTCCAAAACAGATTGTAGATCTTGAACGTCAATTAGAAGATGTCCGCGTTTTGAAAAACGAAGTAGTTAAAAAACAAAAATACGAGGAGGCAGCCAAACTTCGCGATGACGAGAAACGCATTGAAAAAGATTTAGCCATCGCTCAAGAACAATGGGAAGAAGACGCTAAAAATAACCGTATTGAAGTTACTGAAGACAATGTTGCTGATGTAGTTTCAATGATGACAGGAATTCCTGTTAATCGTATTGCTCAAACTGAAAGTAATAAACTAGCCCAACTTCCTGAACTTATTGAAGGTAAGGTAATTGGTCAAAAAGAAGCAGTGATTAAAATTGCACGTTCTATTCAACGAAATCGTGCTGGGTTAAAAGACCCTAATCGTCCGATTGGTTCCTTTATTTTCTTAGGACAAACCGGTGTAGGAAAAACTCAATTAGCTAAAGTAATTGCTAGAGAATTATTCGATTCGGAAGATGCTTTAGTTCGAATTGATATGAGCGAATACATGGAAAAATTTGCTATCTCTAGATTAGTGGGAGCGCCTCCAGGATACGTTGGCTATGAAGAAGGCGGTCAACTTACTGAAAAAGTACGCAGAAAACCGTATTGTGTGGTGCTATTGGACGAAATAGAAAAAGCACATCCCGATGTATTTAATATGTTGCTTCAAGTATTGGACGATGGGTATTTAACTGATAGCTTAGGTCGTAAGATTGATTTCAAAAACACAATCATCATTATGACATCGAATGTTGGAGCAAGGCAATTAAAAGATTTCGGACAAGGTGTTGGTTTTGGCACTGCAGCAAGAACGGCACAAGTTGATGAAAATTCAAAAAGTGTCATTGAGAATGCCTTGAAAAAGACATTTGCTCCTGAATTCTTAAATCGTATCGATGATGTTATTGTATTCAATGCTTTAGAGAAACACGATATTGATTTGATTATCGAAATCGAATTGAAAAAACTTACCGCTCGAATCGCTGACTTAGGTTATACATTAAATCTATCCGACAAAGCTAAGTCCTTTATTGCTGAAAAAGGTTTTGACAAACAATTTGGAGCTCGACCATTAAAAAGAGCGATTCAGAAATATGTAGAAGATTCCTTAGCTGAAGAAATTATAACTTCAAAGATTGGATCCGGTGACGAAATTTTTATGGATATTGAAGACGGCGCTCAAGAATTGAATGTTCAAGTTCATAAAGCTGAGAAACCAACCAGTTAATTCAATTTGGAAATAGATACACAATAAAAAACCCGCTCGATAGCGGGTTTTTTATTGTGTTTTGATATACTATTAGATAAATAAATTAATCACATAATAGGTTACTGCAGCTAAAATAGCCGAAACAGGTATTGTTAAAACCCAAGCCCATAAAAGACTAACTGTAACTCCCCATCGTACCGCAGAAACACGTTTGGTAACTCCTACTCCAATAATAGAACCTGTAATAGTGTGAGTTGTGGAAACCGGTATTTTAAAATGCTCTGTCAAAAATAAAGTTAAAGCACCAGCAGACTCCGCAACTACTCCTTCAAAAGCATTTACTTTAGTGATTTTTGAACCCATTGTTTTTACAATTTTCCAACCTCCACTCAATGTTCCAAGGGCAATAACTGAGTAACATGTAATTGGAATCCAAGCAGGCATTTTGAACGAACCATCCTCTTTTGGCAATTCTACATCTAACCAGTCTGGCAAATCAATATTTCCAGCAGTTTTTACATACACTGCAACTGCAGCAGCAATAATACCCATTACTTTTTGAGAATCATTACCTCCATGCCCTAAACTAAAAGCAGCAGAGGATAATAATTGCATTTTTTTCAAAACAGCTTCTGCTTTAGAAGCCGAAAAGGAACTGAAAAACAAATTAAATACCGCCAAACTAAAAAAGATAATTGAAACCAAAAACCATTTAATATTGTGAGGTTCGGTCAACACGCTCCATATTGGACTTTCAAATCTAGGTTTTTCAATTTCTTCGTAAGGAATCAAAACAGTAGATAAAAACCAAACTGCCAATCCCATTAATACAAGTGTTAATAATTTAGGATATATGTTTTTCTTAGAAGAGTACATTAACCATAATGAAATAAAATACGAAATAATCATTCCCAACAGTGGTGCAAAAACAATAAATACTATTACAATTAAAACCCCTGAAGGTAACAATTCCCCTTCTTTAGCTGCTTTTAACCAACTCACAATTTTTAACCCATAATGTTCTGGATCTTGAACTGCTCCAGAAAAACCATGAGCTATTGCTGCTCCAGCAAATCCACCAATCAAAGTATGAGAAGAAGACGAAGGAATTCCTTTCCACCAGGTAAACAAATTCCACATAATGGCGGCTATAACACCCGCAAGAATCACAGTTAAATCAATACTACTAGTATGTGCTGTTTTTGCAACAGTATCAGCTACACCAAAACCAAAAACCCAATAGGCTAAAAAGTTAAAAAAGGCAGCCCAAAAAACTGCTTGAAAAGGAGTCAAAACTTTGGTCGCTACAATAGTAGCGATGGAATTGGCAGCATCGTGAAAGCCATTGATATAATCAAAAGCCAATGACAACAGTATAATTATGATGAGTAAAGTAAAATCCATAGTGAGGTTCAGAAACTGATTAAATTAAGAGTGTTTTACAGCAATAGTTTCTAATACACTAGCTACACTTTTACATTTATCAGTAGCCGTTTCTAAAACAGATAATACTTCTTTGTATTTAATGATATTGATAGCGTCAGTTTCGCTTTCAAAAATTTCAAAAATAGCTTTGTTATACACTACATCGGAATTATTCTCTAATTTATTAATTTTAGAACAAGCACTTGTAATGTTTTTAACATTATTCAAATTATTCAGATCTTTAACTGCCGACTCAATTTTCAAACAAGCTTCTAAATTAATTTCTGTCATCTTACGAATTGACTTGGTAATTTTATCTACATGATACAAACGCATTCTACTTGCTGCTCCTTGAAGATTATCAGCAACATTGTCAATTGAGGTAATCAAGGAGTGAATGTCTTCTCTATCAAATGGAGTGATGAAATTTCTACTTAATTCCAAATTGGTTTCACGTGTAATTTCTTCACCTCTTTGTTCTAACTCATCTATTTTTTGAAAAAGAGCTTCTCTTTCTTTCAAGGGTAAATTAACAGCTTCATGTAAATGTGAGGCCAATTGAACCAAATTTGTTGTTGCTTGCTCAAATAGAGGAAAAAACTTTTTGTCTTTAGGAACTAAAAATTGAAAGATACTGTTTAATGACATGGATGTATATTTTAGATATGCAAAATTAAATGATTATTTAGCGCTGGTGTTAAGCTATTGTTAACAATTGAAATTGAATTTTAATTTAAATAGTACTATATTTTTCAAAAAAGAGGTTAAAGTAATCAATCTGTTACTATACTAAAATACATATAATTACCAATGTTGAACGATAACTCGAATAAAAACATAAATTAATTCCCTAAATAAGCGCTGTTCATCATCTTCATTGACTCAAAATTTAAGCTTAAAATACGAAACCACTCAATAAACACAGCCTATAATTTCTAATTTAACGAATATCAATAAAATTAATAGCTCATTTTTAAAATATTCGTAAAAAGTGTTTTTAAGGCTCTCTTTTTTATAAAAAAATGTACTTTTGAACAATCAAATGACAAGCAACAGAAACACATATTTATCTTCTATCACAACTTCAACTGAAGTTGCATTTTCTGTTACTGTTACTTTTACTACTACAACAACTACTACCCCTTAGGGGTATACATTTTACATATAATCCTACTATACTTTTACTTTTCCTTCAAGGGAGAAAGTTCTTGGATGTATAGAAAATAGTTGCATTTTAAAATAAAACACACACAATGAAAGTATTAAAATTTGGCGGCACTTCAGTAGCCAATGCAGAAAATATAAAACGCGTTCTTACTATAGTTACCGAAAAAGCAAAAAACGAAAAATTAATTATAGTAGTTTCTGCTTTAAGCAAAGTAACCGACTTATTACAATTGGCCTCTCAAAAAGCAGCTTCCAATGACGAAAGTTATAAAGAAATCGTATCTGAGATTGAGAAAAAACATTTGGATACTTTAAAGGAATTAATTCCTGTGAGTGAACAAAGTAGTTTGCTTAGCCATTTAAAACGAATTGTAAACCATTTGGAAACTTTATTAGACGGATGTTTTCTTTTGGGCGAACTTTCTCCTAGAACAGAAGATACAATTTTAGGTTTTGGCGAATTACTATCTTCTTACATTATTGCTGAAGCTTTAAAACAAAAAGAAAAAAATAGTAGTTATGTAGATAGTCGCGAATTAATTAAAACCAATGCGAATTTTGGTAAAGCAATTGTTGACTTTGACACTACTAACCGATTAGTTGCTGATTATTTCAATGCAAACAACAATCAAATAGTTGTACTTCCAGGATTTATCGCTTCTACTTTAGACAAAATACCAACCACTTTAGGACGTGGTGGATCTGATTATACAGCAGCTATCATTGCTGCTGCTTTGAATGCCACTGATTTGGAAATTTGGACTGACGTCAACGGAATGTATACTGCCAATCCGAAAATTGTAAAACAAGCCCAACCAATTGCTACTATTTCGTATCAAGAAGCGATGGAATTGTCACATTTTGGTGCCAAAGTTTTGTACCCGCCAACGATTCAACCTGTTTTGAGAAAAAATATTCCAATTCTAATCAAAAATACATTTGAACCAGAAGCCATTGGAACGTACATTTCAAATGAAGTTGTTGTACAAACCAATCCTGTAAAAGGAATTAGTCATATAGACAATATTGCTTTATTGACATTAGAAGGTCCTGGAATGGTGGGAGTATCAGGTTCGTCAAAACGACTTTTTGAAGTTCTTTCACAAGAGAGTATTAATGTCATCTTCATTACTCAAGCTTCTTCAGAACACTCGATTTGTATCGGGATTTTAAATTCAGATGCGGAAATAGCTGAAATTGCTATCAACAAAGCATTCGAAGTTGAAATCGCTCAAAATAAAATCGACCCTTGTATTGTCGAAAACAATTTATGCATAATTGCCTTAGTGGGTGAAAACATGAAAAACCATCAAGGTTTGAGTGGTAGAATGTTCAGCACTTTAGGAAAAAACAATGTAAATATCCGCGCTATTGCTCAAGGTGCTTCAGAACGAAATATTTCAGCAGTAATCAATGAGAGAGATGTTAAAAAAGCATTAAATACACTTCACGAAAATTTCTTTGAAGAAAATACCAAACAATTGAACCTATTTGTAATGGGAGTTGGAAATGTAGGGGAGAAATTCATTGAACAAATTCACCAACAGAAGAAATTCTTAAAGGAAAATCTAAAAATTAATCTACGAGTGATTGCCCTATCAAATTCTAGAAAAATGTACTTTGACGAAGATGGCATTTCTTTGAAAGATTGGAAAACAGTTTTAGAAAATGGTGATGCTGCCAATCAAGAACAATTCATCGCTAAAGTAAAAGAATTGAATCTCCGAAACAGCATTTTTGTAGATATCACAGCGAACGAAAGTGTATCAAAAACTTACGAACAGTACCTAAAACAAAGTGTTGGCGTAGTGACTTGTAACAAAATTGCTTGCTCTTCTGCCTATGACAATTATAAAAATCTAAAAAATCTATCCCGACAATACAATGCTCCTTTCTTATTTGAAACAAATGTTGGAGCGGGTTTACCTATTATTGATACCGTAAAAAACTTAATTGCTTCAGGTGATAAAGTAAATAAAATTCAAGCCGTTCTTTCAGGAAGTTTGAATTTTATTTTTAATAATTTTGACGAAAATAATTCGTTTCACGATGTAGTGAAAGAAGCCGGAGTTAAAGGATTTACAGAGCCTGATCCAAAAATTGATTTGAGCGGAATAGACGTAGCTCGAAAAATCCTAATCTTAATTCGCGAAAGCGGCTACCAAATGGATATAGAAGCAATTGCTAACGAATCGTTTATGCCTGCCGAATGTTTGGAAACCAAATCAAACGAAGCCTTCTTTGCCTCATTAATCAAACATGCTCCTCATTTTGATGCGCTGTACAAGGAAGCCAAAAACAAAGAGTCTCGTTTGAAATACGTGGCCCAATTCGAAAACGGCAAAGCGAGTGTTGGTTTGCAATTCATTCCGAAAGATCATCCATTTTATAATTTGGAAGGAAAAGATAATATCGTTTTATTTTACACCGATCGTTATGTAGACCAACCCTTATTAATTAAAGGTGCGGGTGCAGGTGCAGCGGTAACGGCATCAGGAATATTTGCTGATGTTATCCGAATAGGAAACGTATAAAAAACAATTGTATCGCTTTAAAAGAGTACAAAATGAATGAAATTAAAATATTTTGCCCAGCAACCATTGCCAACCTATCCTGTGGATTCGATGTTCTCGGACTTTGTCTAGACAATGTTGGTGACGAAATGGTAATACGTAAATCTGCACAAAAAGGGATTCGAATCACTAAAATTGTTGGTGCTGATTTACCTTTAGAAACAGAAAATAATGTGTCTGGTGTTGCGGGATTAGCATTATTAGAAACGGTTACCCCCGATTTTGGTTTTGAGATCGAAATCTATAAAAACATCAAAGCAGGTAGCGGAATTGGAAGTAGTGCAGCTAGTTCAGCTGGTGCTGTTTTTGGCATCAATGCTTTATTGGGATATCCTTACGAGACCAAAGACTTAGTCCAGTTTGCCATGCAAGGTGAAAAATTGGCCTGTGGTAATGCGCATGCTGATAACGTTGCCCCTGCCCTTTTGGGTGGATTTACCTTAGTTAGAAGTTACAGTCCTTTGGACATTATTAAGATTGAAAGTCCTTCCGAATTATATGCTACAGTAGTGCATCCGCAAATCGAATTAAAAACTTCAGATGCTCGTTCAGTTTTGAAACAAACCGTTTCTTTAAAAAGTGCCATCATGCAATGGGGAAATGTCGGCGGATTAATAGCAGGATTATACACTCAAGATTACGATTTGATTGGTCGTTCCTTACACGATGAAATTGTAGAACCTTTGCGTAGCGTTTTAATTCCTGGTTTTGATTCAATCAAACAAGCCGCTTTAGAAAATGGGGCGTTAGGTTCCGGAATATCCGGTTCGGGTCCTTCTATTTTTGCTTTAAGCAAAGGAGCAGCAACTGCCGAAAAAATTGCCAAAGCCATGTGCGAGGTATACGAAGCTATCAATCTACCATATGAAATTCACGTTTCAAAAGTGAATTCAGAAGGAGTTAAAATTTTAAGTCAACAATAAAAATTTTGCTTTCACAAGCAATTACAATACAATGAAATATTACAGTTTAAACCATAACGCGCCTACAGTTTCTTTTGAAGAAGCGGTTATACAAGGATTAGCAACCGATAGAGGTTTGTATTTTCCAGAAAATATTACTCCTTTACCTGCTGCATTTTTTGACACAATCGAAAATAAAAGCAACGAAGAAATTGCTTTCCAAGCGATCCAACAATTTGTAGGAAATGAAATTCCTGAAAATGAACTTCGCGCTATTATTAAAGAAACCTTGTGTTTTGACTTTCCAGTGGTTGAAGTAGAAAAAGGAATTTATTCCTTAGAATTATTTCACGGACCAACCATGGCATTTAAAGATGTGGGTGCACGATTCATGTCACGTTGTTTGGGCTATTTCAATCGCAATGATAAAACATCAAAAAATACAGTTTTGGTTGCCACTTCTGGTGATACAGGAGGTGCTGTTGCCAGTGGATTTCTAGGGGTGGAAGGTGTTGATGTTATTATACTTTATCCTTCTGGAAAAGTAAGTGACATTCAGGAAAGACAATTAACCACCTTAGGACAAAATATAAAAGCGCTTGAAGTGGATGGTGTTTTCGACGATTGTCAAGACATGGTCAAAAAAGCCTTTTTGGACGAAAGTCTGAGACATCACAATTTAACATCGGCGAATTCTATTAATATAGCTCGTTGGTTACCCCAAATGTTTTATTTCTTTTTTGCTTACAAAGCATTGAAAAGCCAAAATAAACCGCTTGTATTTTCCTGCCCAAGTGGTAATTTTGGAAATATTTGTGCAGGAATCATTGCCAAAAAAATGGGATTGCCTATTACACATTTTGTAGCTTCGACCAATGTTAACGATACCGTTCCAAGATTTTTAGAAAACGGGGTTTACGACCCAAAACCATCTATTGCAACCATTTCTAACGCTATGGATGTGGGTAACCCAAGTAATTTCATCCGTATCCAAGAAATGTATCACAATGATTTGGAGCAATTCAAAACTGATTTTTCTTCCTCTACTTTTTCAGACGAAGCCACTTTGGAAGCAATGAAAACCATTTACACTACCAATGGTTATATTACTGAACCACATGGCGCTGTTGGGTATTTAGGTTTGAAAAAGGAATTAGAAAACCATTCGGACGCTATTGGAATATTTTTAGAAACCGCTCATCCCATCAAATTTTTAGATGTGGTAGAACCAGCACTGAACCTAAAATTGCCTATTCCAACACAAATTGAAAGTGTGTTAGGAAAAGAAAAAGTAAGTACGAAAATCAAAACTTACGAAGAGTTAAAGTCATTTTTGGGATAAAATTCCGAGATTTACACGCCATACATTATAATTCTGGCAGATTATCGTTTCAAAATAAAAACTTTAGTATGATTGCAAAAGCAGTAGCAGAAGATATTTCATCTTTAAATACACTAATCAACTCGGCTTATCGTGGCGAGTTTTCCAAAAAAGGCTGGACTACCGAAGCCAATATTTTAGAAGGTAGTAGAACCACCGAAGAAGAATTACTTGAAATCATTCAAGACGCTTCCAACACCATTCTTAAATTTTCGGGCAACGGCAAAATTATTGGTTGTGTCCTATTGAAAGCCAAAGCAAACGAATTGTATTTAGGAATGCTAACCGTTTCACCAGAATTGCAAAATAGTGGTGTCGGAAAAAAATTATTACAACAAGCGGAAATTTTTGCGTCTGAAATGAGTCTACCAAAAATTGTAATGACAGTAATTACAGTTCGTGAAGAATTGATTGCTTGGTACAAACGAAATGGATATGTGGATACAGGAGCTAGAGAGCCTTTCCCTGTGAGTGATGTTTTTAATCCAACAACAAAGGAACCTTTAGAATTTATGGTGTTAGAAAAAATAATCTCATAATTACTATCCCAAACTCAAATACGCTTTTCCTAAATACGAAATGATATCCGAAGCGATAAAAGATTGATAGCCTGTTTCAGGTAAGGCAATATCCGTCGTCAAACCGTTAATACTAAATCCTCAATTTATACTTGGGGATTTTTTTTGTAGCACCATTATACTTCCTGAATACTAATTGTCCCGCTATCCGCGCTACGCGGTAGCTTGCTACTCCCGAAGTGTCGGGACGGGGCTATTACAAGTCGTGGTGTATTTCAGTTGAAGTAAACCAGGATGTATCCAAAACAAAAAACCCCGTTTCGTTAGAAACAGGGTTTTCATAAAGAAAGGCGACGACATACTCTCCCACATAACTGCAGTAC